>NZ_CAKRGI010000053.1 GCF_934330165.1 uncultured Mediterraneibacter sp. | reverse complement strand
GATGGGAATCGAACCCACGTATCCAGCTTGGAAGGCTGGTGTTCTACCATTGAACTACACCCGCGTGTCAAACACAATTAATATATTACCATACTTTTCAAAAATTGCAAGTGCTAATTTTATTTTTTTCGATTTTTGCAATTTTTAATCATTCTATAGGTGGGCAGACAATTCCGTACCAAAAGCTGGTTACGTACTAGCCTCTGCTTTTTCGGCACAGGAACTGTCTGCCATTTTACTGCTTATTCACAGATGAACAGATCCACCTGAATCCGTCTCATCCGGTTTATTTTTATCTTCTCTATGATCTGCACTCTGTATTGTCTCTCAGCAGTTTCTACAGATTTTTTACATACAACGCCCGGATCGCATTCAGAACTGCGATCACCATAACACCTACGTCCGCAAAGATTGCAACCCACATATTCGCAATACCGACTGCACCGAGGATCAGACAGATTGCCTTGATCGTCAATGCAAAGATGATATTCTGGTAGACAATGCGGATACATTTCTTTGAAATTTTGATTGCTTTTACAATTTTCAGTGGATCATCATCCATCAGGACAACATCTGCCGCCTCGATTGCTGCATCTGAACCCATAGCTCCCATGGCAATTCCGATATCAGCCCTGCCAAGTACCGGAGCATCATTGATTCCATCTCCCACAAATGCCAGCTTCGCCTTTCCCGGTTTTTCAGCCAGCAGTCTTTCCACCTGAGCTACCTTGTCAGATGGAAGAAGTTCACTGTAAACCTCATCCAGTCCCAGCTTTTCTGCTACCTGATCTGCTACACGCTTCGCATCACCGGTCAGCATTACTGTCTTCTCGATTCCGGCAGATTTCAATGATCTGATCGCCTCTTTGGATGTCAGTTTCTCCACATCAGAAATAAGAATATGCCCCATATATTTTCCGTCAATCGCAATATGGATGATCGTTCCTGCACTATGGCACGCAATCGGAGTGATTCCAAGCCGCTTCATCAGTTTATCATTTCCGGCAGCAACAAGCTTTCCGTCCACCTTTGCGGTCACACCATTTCCGCTGATCTCCTCAATTTCGGATACTCTCGTCCTGTCGATTTCTTTTCCATAAGCACGCTGGATGCTCCTGCTGATCGGATGAGAAGATGCACTCTCTGCCAGTGCCGCATATTCCAGAAGCTTCTCTTCTTCCATTTCACTATGATGAACACCATTTACCTCAAATACGCCTTTGGTCAGTGTACCGGTCTTGTCAAATACAACATATTTGGTCTGAGACATTGCCTCAAGATAATTTGATCCCTTCACCAGCACACCCTCGTGACTCGCTCCACCGATTCCGGCAAAGAAACTCAGCGGAATACTGATGACCAATGCACACGGGCAACTGATTACAAGAAATGTCAACGCACGATAAATCCACATATTCCACTGAGGGGCTGCTCCCATCGCCAGCATACGGACTAACGGAGGAAGGATCGCCAGTGCCAATGCCCCATAGCACACTGCCGGGGTATAGTATTTTGCAAACTTTGAAATAAAGTCCTCGGATCTGGATTTTCTTGAAGTTGAATTTTCTACCAGTTCCAAAATCTTAGAAACAGTAGACTCTCCAAATTCTTTTATTGTCCGTATCTTCAGCACTCCGCTCATATTGATACATCCACTGATGATCTCATCTCCCACTTTTGTCTCACGCGGAAGACTTTCTCCGGTCAAAGCACTTGTATTCAGTGTTGAAGTTCCCGCTACGACTATTCCATCGATCGGAACTTTCTCTCCCGGCTGAACAACGATCACTGTGCCGATCTCTATTTCATCCGGATCTACTTTTTCCAACTTTCCATCCTGCTCTATATTTGCATAATCCGGACGGATATCCATCAATTCACTGATGTTTCTCCGGCTCTTTCCAACCGCATAACTCTGGAATAATTCCCCGATCTGATAGAACAGCATAACAGCTACTGCTTCGTTAAAATCTCCCGATCGGTCGTAAATTGCAATGGCGATCGCTCCTATTGTAGCAACTGCCATCAGAAAGTTCTCGTCAAATACCTGTCGGTTAAGGATTCCTTTTCCTGCTTTTTTCAGAATATCATAACCAATGACCAGGTATGGGATCAGGAAAAGAATCATCCGCAAAATTCCCTTGACCGGTATAAAATTCAGTGCGGTCAGCAATACTGCTGCAATGATAATACGGATCAGCATCTTTTTCTGCTTCTTCGTCATAACCGTTCACTCCTTTTATTCTGCCTCTTACAGATAAATCTCGCAATCATCTTCTACTTTTTTGCAGTTCTTAAGGACATCTTTCATAACTGCCTTTACATCCTGTTCTTCCTCAAACTCCACGATCATTTTCTGAGTCATAAAATTAACGGTTGCAGTTTTGACACCTGCAGTCTTCTTTGCAGCTTCTTCCATTTTATTTGCACAGTTCGCACAGTCTACTTCGATTTTGTAAGTCTTTTTCATAGTTCCGTCTCCTTTTTCAATCAGAATATCTTTTTGGGGAATCAATTAAATATTTGTTTAATCGTTATATCTTCATTATACAAATCAGGAGGGAAATGTCAAGAGGGAAATTTGTATTTGTTGGAGAGATACGCTTAGAAGGCATATAAATTCTTAGTGACAGATCGGACGCGGAAAGCAGGGTGTTCCTGAGCAAGTGCAGAGCCCGCTTTACCTCAGCCCGTTGACCGTTTGTAACTCGAAAGTGGAAATCTTCGTGCAATGGCACTCGATTTACTTTCTCTAACAAACGCTGCAAAGTGTCTTCGGAACGCTCCTGCTAATGCACCTGCTCAGGAACACCCTGCTTTCCGCTGCCCATCTCGGTAAGAAGTTACACTGTCTCCACAGCGTATTCACTCAACAATACAAAATTTAAAAGATAAAAAGAGCCGGAAGGTTATCGACCAGGATAAACGACCTGCAAAACGCAGGATATAATATCTTAGTTGGTAACCTTCCGGCTCTTTATTTCTTACTGAAATTTCGTGTTTGTTGGGAGAAAATGTCCCGGTGCGAGGAACGCTTTCTGACTTGAAAAGCCAAATATCCGCACTTGCTGTTGCGTGAGCAGTGCATTGACAGGGAGCGTTCCGAAGACACTTTGCCCAACTTGTTAAGGAACGTAAACAGGAGTGCCACTGCACGACTGTTTCCACGTTTCTGTTACAAGTTGTCAACGGGCTGAGGTAAAGCGGGTCCTGCACTGCGATGCAGCAACAAGTGCGGATATGGACGCTCTTCTGTCAAAAAA
>NZ_CAKRGI010000052.1 GCF_934330165.1 uncultured Mediterraneibacter sp. | reverse complement strand
CTGCGAAGGAATATCCTGCTTTCCGCGTCCGATCCGCTTTTAAAAAGTTAGCTGATTCTTTATAGCGTATCACCCCAGCAAATACAAATTTATATTCCTCTCATCGTCAACTGGATTCTTTTTTTCTTCATATCCACACTCATCACCTTTACATCCACAATATCCCCCACACTGACAGCTTCCAATGGATGCTTAATAAATTTATCCGTAATCTGGGAAATATGCACCAGTCCGTCCTGATGGACTCCGATATCCACAAATGCCCCAAAATCGATCACATTTCTTACTGTTCCTTTTAGAATCATTCCTTCTTTCAGATCTTTCATTTCAAGTACATCGGTGCGAAGAATCGGCTTTGGCATTTCATCACGTGGATCACGTGCCGGTTTTTCCAGTTCTTTTACAATATCTCGCAGCGTGATCTCTCCGATTTCCAGTTCCTCTGCCAGCTTTTTATAATCCCGGATCGTCAGTGATAATCCCGTTAAGTTATGGTTCGTGATATCCGCAGCCTTATACCCCTGCTTCTCAAGCAGTTTCTCGGCTGCCGCATAAGACTCCGGATGAACACCTGTTGCATCTAACGGATTCGTTCCCCCCTGAATCCTCATGAACCCTGCACACTGCTCAAATGCTTTTGGACCGAGCTTTGGTACTTTTAGAAGCTCCCGTCTGTCAGAAAACTTTCCATTTTCTTCTCTATATGCAACAATGTTTTTTGCAATTGCACTGCTAATTCCCGAAATATAAGCAAATAATGGTGCAGAAGCCGTATTCAGATCCACTCCTACTTTATTGACGCAATCCTCAACCACACCGTTCAGTGATTCCCCGAGCTTTTTCTGGTTCATATCATGCTGATACTGCCCTACTCCGATCGCTTTCGGGTCGATCTTCACCAGCTCTGCCAACGGATCCTGCAATCTTCTTGCGATAGATGCCGCACTTCTCTGACCCACATCAAATTTGGGGAATTCCTCACTTGCCAGTTTGCTTGCTGAGTAGACTGATGCACCTGCTTCATTAACGATCACATACTGTACTTTTTCAGGAATCTCCTTTAATAACTCTACAATAAATTCTTCAGATTCTCTTGAAGCTGTTCCGTTTCCAAGAGAAATTAATGAAATATGATACTTTGGAATAATCTTTTTCAGAAGATCCTTACTTGCCTGGATCTTCTTCGGTGTTGTAGGTGCTGTTGGATAAATAACCGTCGTTCCGATCACCTTTCCAGTCTCATCAACAACGGCCAGCTTACAGCCTGTACGGAATGCGGGATCCCAGCCAAGCACTACTTTTCCCGCAATTGGTGGCTGCATCAGAAGCTGGTGTAAATTTTTCCCAAATACTTCGATCGCTCCATTCTCCGCACGTTCCGTCAATTCACTCCGTATCTCCCGTTCAATTGCCGGAGCAATCAGACGGTCATAGCTGTCCGCCACCGTCTCTTTTAACACCCCTGTTGTATATGAATTTTCATTTATGATCACCTTTTTTTCCAGATAGCGTAAAATTTCTTCTTCCGGTGCTTCCACCTTCACTGTCAGAAATTTTTCTTTTTCTCCACGGTTCAGTGCCAGAATCCTGTGTCCTGCCAGTTTCGCTGCAGACTCTTCAAATTCATAATACATTTCATAAACTGACTCCGCCTCCGGATCTTTTGCTGTTGATACGACTTTTCCTTTATTCATCGTGATCTTCCGGATCCAGCTTCGATGATCTGCATTATCTGAAATTGACTCGGCAATGATATCTTTTGCACCCGCAATGGCCTCCGCAGCCGATGCAACGCCCTTCTCTTTAGAAATATAGGCCTCTGCTGTCTTTTCTAATGGCTCAGTACTCCTCTGTAAAGTAATCACTGCAGCAAGTGGTTCCAACCCCTTCTCCTTTGCAATGATCGCACGGGTACGACGCTTCGGACGGTATGGTCGATACAGATCTTCCACCGAAACCAAAGTCTCAACTGCAAGAATCTGCTGCTTCAGTTCTTCGGTCAGTTTTCCCTGTTCTTCTATACTGGAAAGTACCTGTTCTTTTTTTTCTTCCAGGTTTCTTAAATAGGTTAACCGTTCATAAAGCTTTCTGAGTTGTTCATCATTCAATGACCCGGTTACTTCTTTTCTGTATCGCGAAATAAATGGAATCGTATATCCCTCGTCAATAAGGTTTACAGCGGCATCCACCTGCCACTTTTTCACCTCAAGTTCCTCTGTCAGTTTCTGGTTAATATCCATAATTATGTAATCCTCTCTTTTCTCCGGATTCTGATAAAAAGCACTTTCCTTCTGCTGTATTTTCTCATATTTCCGTTGTCTGTTCTTCATTTTATCATATTCCTTAGGAAAGAATCTACCAATATTCTGGAAAATTGCCCTGGATTACGCTATAATAACATCTGTCCTTAAATGGATACGATTTGTCTTTCTTTATTTACAGGTATTAAGAAACTTGCTTTTGAAAGGATTAACTTTCTTTGAAAGGATTTTTATACATGGAACGTACTATTATTTATCAGATTAGAGAATCAGATTTCGGTCTGCGTGTAGAACAATATCTACGCCATAAAGGATACTCCTACCAAAACCTGACCCAGCTTAAAAAAATGCCTGAAAGCATTTTGATCAATGGAGTTTGGTCTTATATGCGAAGCCCCCTCGCCTGCGGTGATATTCTCACTGTCCATATTCGGGAAACTGACTGCTCTGCACATATTCCTCCTGTCCAGCTTCCTTTAGACATCATTTATGAAGATGATGATCTGTTGGTTGTAAATAAACCGGCAGGAATGCCCATTCACCCGTCACTGAATAACTATAAAAATTCACTTGCAAATGCACTTATGTATTATTACAAAGAACAGGAAAAGCCATTTATTTTCCGCTGTACCAACCGGCTTGACCGTGATACTTCAGGACTGACTGTAATTGCCAAGCATCTTGTCAGTTCCAGTATCCTCTCCTCCATGGCAGTCCGTCATGAGATTCGCCGGGAATATCTGGCAATTGTCCGTGGATCAGTGACACCACCTTCAGGAACGATCAATGCACCGCTTGCCCGCACCGGCAGTTCTATGATCGAACGAAAAGTTGACTTTGAACATGGAGAACACGCTGTCACGCACTATAAAGTATTAAAAGAACAGAACCACCACAGTCTTGTCTCCCTCATTTTAGAGACCGGCCGCACCCACCAGATCCGCGTCCATCTTCAGTATCTCGGATTCCCACTGATCGGAGATTACCTCTATAATCCCGATATGGAATATATCCACCGTCAGGCTCTCCATTCCTGGAAACTTTCTTTCACACATCCGATCACCGGTAAAGCAATGCATTTTGAGGCACCGCTGCCGGAGGATATGCGGAAAGTGTTGGGATAAATTTGTATTTGTTGAAAAGCATATATCCCGGCAGCAGGAAGTTTTTTTGATAGAAGAGCGTTCATATCCGCACTTGCTGTTGCATCGCAGTGCAGGACCCGCTTTACCTCAGCCCGTTGACAACTTGTAACAGAAACGTGGAAATGCTCGTGCAAAGGCACTCGCATTTACGTTCCTTAACAAGTTGGGCAAAGTGTCTTCGGAACGCTCCCTGTCAATGCACTGCTCACGCAACAGCAAGTGCGGATATTTGGCTTTTCAAGTCAGAAAGCGTTCCTCGCACCGGGATATTTTCTCCCAACAAACACGAAATTTCAATAAGAAGTAGAAAGCCGGAAGGTTATAGACTAAGATATTATATCCTGCGTTTTGCAGGTCGTTTATCCTGGTCGATAACCTTCCGGCTCGTTTTTTCACTCTTA
>NZ_CAKRGI010000051.1 GCF_934330165.1 uncultured Mediterraneibacter sp. | reverse complement strand
TTCTTTCCGATTTTTTACATATGATAGAGCGAGGGCATCACTCTATCATCTAATCTGATGATTTTGCGACACCCTCTGTTCTTTGTGTTAATTCAGATTTTATAATTAGACAGGATAAGCTCCATTCTCTGTGTCAGCTACTGTAGCATCAACTTTTGTCTGCTGAGCCTGTCTGTATTTGAAGAAATCAACAGCAACCTGTGGGAATAATGCATAGGTCAACACATCCTCATCCTGCTGAATCCACTGCTTGCACTCTTCACGGAGTGTATCAAGCTCATCCGGGATCAGATCTGCCGGACGACATGTGATCGGTTCTACATCACCGAGAGCCTTCTTCTGAAGTTCAGGATCAACCGGTTTTGTTGTCTTTCCGTATTTTCCTGCAAGAACATCTTTTGTCTCTTTTGTGACCATCTTATAACGTTCACCCATCAATACATTGAATACTGCCTGAGTTCCAACAATCTGTGAAGATGGTGTAACCAGTGGCGGCTCACCAAGATCTTTACGTACACGCGGTACTTCTTCGAGTACTTCATAGAACTTGTCTTCTGCTCCCTGCTCTTTTAACTGGGATGTGAGGTTGGAAAGCATTCCTCCTGGTACCTGGTACAGAAGAGTCTTGATATTTACACCAAGGTTCTTAGGATTCAGAAGTCCGCTCTCAAGAGCATCGTCACGGATTGGACGGAAGTAATCAGCTATCTCAGCAAGAAGATTCTGATCCAGTCCTGTATCGTAAGGAGTTCCCTTGAATGTCTCAACCATAACTTCTGTTGCCGGCTGAGATGTTCCAAGTGCGAATGGTGACATAGCTGTATCAATGATGTCAGCACCTGCTTCTACAGACTTCAGATAAGTCATGGAAGCTACACCGGAAGTATAATGTGTATGCATTTCGATCGGGATACTTACAGCTTCTTTCAGTGCTGTAACAAGTTCTGTTGCCTGATATGGAACAAGAAGTCCTGCCATATCTTTTACACAGATAGAGCTTGCACCCATATCTTCGATTCTCTTTGCAAGGTCAACCCAGTACTCCAATGTATAAGCATCACCAAGAGTATAAGACATTGCAACCTGTGCATGTGCTTTTTCTTTGTTGGCTGCTGTAACAGCTGTCTGAAGGTTTCTCATATCATTGAGACAGTCAAAAATACGGATAATATCGATTCCATTTGCTACAGATTTCTGTACAAAATATTCTACAACATCATCTGCATAAGGACGGTATCCAAGGATATTCTGTCCACGGAACAGCATCTGAAGCTTTGTATTCTTGAATCCATCACGGAACTTTCTAAGTCTTTCCCATGGATCTTCTTTAAGGAAACGGAGAGAAGCATCAAATGTTGCTCCACCCCAGCACTCTACAGCATGATATCCGACCTTATCCATCTTGTCGACGATCGGCATCATCTGATCGGTTGTCATTCTGGTTGCAATCAGAGACTGATGTGCATCACGCAGAATGGTTTCTACTATTTTAACTGGTTTCTTTTCAATTTCTGCCATTTATTTGTCCTCCAAATTTACTTAACGCCGAAGATGGCCATAAATGTTCCGGCTGCTACTGCAGTACCGATAACTCCGGCAACGTTTGGTCCCATTGCATGCATGAGCAGGAAGTTTGTAGGATCTGCCTCAGCACCAACTTTCTGGGATACACGTGCTGCCATAGGAACCGCAGATACACCTGCAGAACCGATCAACGGATTTACTTTTCCCTTAGTAACCCAGCACATCAGTTTACCGAACAGTACACCTGCTGCAGTACCGAATGCAAATGCAATAAGACCGAGGATGACGATCTTGATCGTATCAAGGTTCAGGAAAGCCTCCGCACTTGTTGTAGCACCTACAGATGTACCAAGAAGGATAACTACAATATACATCAGAGCATTGGAAGCGGTCTCTGTCAGCTGTCTTACTACGCCACACTCTTTGAACAGGTTACCAAGCATCAGCATACCAACCAGCGGAGCTGTTGTAGGAAGAATCACGCAGACAACGATCGTAACGACGATCGGGAACAAGATTCTCTCCAATTTGGAAACAGGACGAAGCTGATCCATTTTGATTTTTCTTTCTTTCTCTGTTGTAAGAAGTTTCATGATCGGTGGCTGAATGATCGGCACAAGTGACATATAGGAATATGCCGCTACGGCGATTGGTCCCATGATAGCTGTCTGCTGCAGTTTACCTGCAAGGAAGATAGATGTCGGACCGTCTGCACCTCCGATAATGGAGATAGCTGCGGCTGCCTTGTCGGAAAATCCAAGAGCCATAGCTCCAAGATAAGCGGCAAAGATACCAAACTGTGCTGCTGCTCCGAGAAGGAAACTCTTCGGATTCGCAATCAGCGGACCAAAGTCTGTCATTGCTCCGACTCCAAGGAAAATCAGAGAAGGAAGGATTGACCACTCGTCAAGCTGATAAAAATAATACAGAAGTCCACCTGTACCGTTTGCTGCGTCTTCAGCATGAAGCATAATATCCGGATAGATATTTACAAGCAACATACCAAAGGCAATCGGAACAAGAAGTAACGGTTCAAAACCGTGGTGGATTGCCAGATAGAGAAACACGCAGGCAACAGCGATCATGATCAGATTACCAAAAGTCAGATTCATGAACGCGGTCTGATCTACGAGGTTTCCCAGCGTATTTGAAATATATTCCATTTGTAAAACCTCCTGGTCCAGTAACTAGTTTAATGTAGCGAGTACGGCTCCTGATTCAACAGCATCACCTACTGCAACATCAATGCTGGCAATAGTTCCTGCTTCCGGGGCAACAACCGGGATCTCCATTTTCATGGCTTCGATCACGATCACAGTATCTCCAGCCTGTACACTCTGTCCAACGGATGTAGGAACCTGGAATACTTTTCCGGCTGCACCGGCCTTTACCTGAATGCTTCCTGCACCTGCTGCCGGAGTTGCTTTTGGAGCTGCCGGAGCAACAGCCTTAGGAGCTGCAACTGGTGCTGCTGTCTGAACTGCACCTGCACCATTTTCTTCAACTGTTACATCATATACATTTCCGTTTACTGTAATTGTATAATTCTTCATTTTCATATCCTCCTGATTAATTCCATTTATTTGATTTTCTTCTCTTGATAGAACGGACTACAAAACCATCTGTAGAAGTTCCCTCTGAAGCTGCAATTGCTGCTGCAATGACTGCTGCAAGTTCGCCGTCATCTGTACCTGCTGCCTGTGGTGCAGATACTGCAGGTGCCGGAGCTGCCTGTACAGGTGTTTCCTTCTTCTCTTCTGCAGCTTTTCCTTTACCGGAAAGCTTCTTCTGAAGCTTCGGAATGAATCCAAGCAGATAGATAATAAATGAAATGAAAATCAATACAACAAATACAGTTCCCATTCCAAGGATTGTATTTAATCCGGCTTTTTTAAGGATTTCTCCTGTTGTATAATGTGCGGATACTGTCATGCTCTCCATATCGCTCTTCTCATTGAATGTGAAAGCAATCTCAGCATCTCTGTCCTCAAATTTACCTTCGGATGAAAGGGTTGCACCATCATGGCTGACTTTCATTGTCCAGTCACCATGCTCAATATAAGCACCACATTCTTCCTGAGAAGCCTTCCAGCTTTCGATCATAGTCAGGAAATCTGATCCATCGATCGGTAACTGTGCCTGTAAAAGAGTAATATCAAGATTCAGATCTCTCAGATTCTCGTAATAATCCATATCTTCTTCAGACATAGAACTGAATGCACTGATGACCGTATCTGCATACTGCTCCATTGTCGTCTGATCATACTCTGTCGTCTCAGACTTACCACATCCCGTAAAGCTAAGGACGAGAATGAGGATAAGTCCTAATAAACTGATTTTTTTCTTCACTTCGCCTCACCTCACTAAACCGTACCGTGCTTTTTGTCCGGACGATTCTCTCTTTTTGTGAACAGCATTTCAAATGCACCGATCACATATTTTCTGGTGTCTGCAGGTTCAATGATGGCATCAACATATCCTCTGGCTGCTGCTGCGTTCGGACTGGACTGCAGTTCTTTATATTCTGCTGCTTTTGCACTCTGAGTATCTGCATCAGCATCTGGATACATGATCTGTGCTGCAAGTTTTGCATCCATCATACCAATCTCTGCTGTCGGCCATGCATATACCAGATCAGCACCAACTGATTTGCTGTTCATTGCTACATAAGCACTTCCAAATGCTTTTCCTATGATAACATTTACTTTCGGAACAGTGGCATTTGCAAATGAATAAGTCAGTCTGGCAACAGCCTTGGCCATGTCTTTCTCAGACTCTACAGTTGCAGCAAATCCTGCCACATTTGTCAGAGTCAGAACCGGGATAGAGAATGCATCACAGAAATTAACGAAATCTGCTGCTTTTGCACATCCGTCAACAGTAAGTCCGGCATCAAATTCAGCCTCTGTCTCAGCATCAGCTCCGTATACTTTGGAACGGTTGGCAACAACACCTACAGTCTGTCCATTCAGGCGGATAAAGCCGGTAACCATCTCTTTTGCATAATCCTTCTTTGTCTCTACAAGAACGCCATTATCAGCAATCTGTGCAAGTGCGATTGCTGTATCTTCTGATGCATTTTCGATATCAGCACATATACGGTTCAGATCATCTGTACACTCTTCATAAGACATATCGTCTTCATAATTGGCAGGAATCATGCATACAAGTGAACGGATTTGTCCGAGAATCTCTGCCTCTGTACCAATACCATCTACAAGACCAGCCGTCTTGCTCTGATAAGCGGCACTGGCTGTATTACATCTGGAAATTTCATTTCCTTCCAGTGCATTCGGAGAATTAACAAATAATTTTCCATCTTTTTCTTCCATAAATGTGAAGTCTGCAAGACCCGGCACGATTGCAAGTCCGCCTCCGCACATACCGAAAATAGCTGTTACCTGCGGGATCACTCCGGATGCGAGTGCCTGCTTCTGATAAAGACTTCCAAATGCCTCAAGTGCATCTGTTGCTTCCTGAAGTCTTAATCCGGCACAATCGATCAGACCGATAACAGGTGCTCCCATCTTCATTGCCATATCATAGATCCGTGCGATCTTTTTCGCATGCATCTCTCCGATAGCTCCGCCGAGAACATCAGCATCCTGACTATATACATAGACAAGATTACCATCGATCACTCCGTATCCGGTAATAACACCGTCTGAAGGAGCCGCCTTCTCCTGCATATTGAAATCGGTACTTCTTGCTGTAACAGCACCACCAATTTCAACAAAGCTTCCCTCATCAAGCAATGTGGCAATACGTCTGCTTGCTGAGTTTCCTGTTGCATTGTAGCTCATATTCTAGCCCTCCATAGTTATAAAATATTTAAAATAAACCAAAATTTCTGCCTATTCTAGTATATACTAGCGTTCCCCAAATTTCAATTCTAAATTTGCGGAAACTGACAATTTTTTCACATTGCAAATTTGTAGTTGTTGGGGTGATACGCTATAAGGAATCAGCTAACTTTTTAAAAGCGGATCAGACGCGGAAAGCAGGATATTCCTTCGCAGTGCAGAGCCCGCTTTACCTCAGCCCGTTGACCGTTTGTAACTCGAAAG
>NZ_CAKRGI010000050.1 GCF_934330165.1 uncultured Mediterraneibacter sp. | reverse complement strand
TCTTTCCGATTTTTTACATATGATAGAGCGAGGGCATCACTCTATCATCTAATCTGATGATTTTGCGACACCCTCTTCTTTTTTTAATAGGATCTAAAAGATCTTACTGTTCTTTTTCTTTTTCAGAATTACGACAGCACTTCCGGATGCAAGCATCAGGAGCATATAAGGAAGAGCAGTGGATGCATCTCCGGTCTTTGCAGCTTTGGATGCATTCTCTTTCTTGGAATCATCTTTCTTAGAGTCATCTTTCTTGGAATCATCCTTCTTGGAATCGTCCTTTTTGTCATCATCCTTTTTGTTGTCATCTTTCTTGCCATCATCAGAAGTATCTTTTACCAGCTTGGCATTTTCAAAAGCAGTAATTGCTTCGCTTACCTGTGCTGGAGTAGCATCTGCGTCAGCAAGTACTTCGTTGAGTCTTGCAAGAGCAGTTTTGTAAGCAGTTACAGAATCAGCAGTGTATCCGTCAAAATCAGTTACAGCCTGATTGATCTTCTCCTGAAGTTCAGATTTGTCAGTTACGAGAACTGCATTTCTGAGAGCAGCGAGAGCGTCATCAACTTCTGTCTGGGTTGCATCCTCATTATCAAGAACGTCCTTAGCAGTATTGACTGCGGCTTTATAGGCTTCAACAGACTCGGCAGTGTAACCTGCAAAGTCAGTTACAGAGTCATTAAATGCCTGACGGAGTTCGGTTTTGTCCGGTTTTGCAGGATCAGGTTTTGAAGTATCTTTTACGAGCTTTACATTATCAAAAGCAGTAATTGCTTCGCTTACCTGTGCTGGAGTAGCATCTGCGTCAGCAAGTACTTCGTTGAGTCTTGCAAGAGCAGTTTTGTAAGCAGCTACAGAATCAGCAGTGTATCCGTCAAAATCAGTTACAGCCTGATCGATCTTCTCCTGAAGTTCAGATTTGTCAGTTACGAGAACTGCATTTCTGAGAGCAGCGAGAACGTCATCAACTTCTGTTTGGGTTGCATCGTCATTTGCAAGAACTTCTTTTGCATTGTCGAGAGCAGCTTTGTAAGCAGTTACGGATTCTGATGTATAACCAGTGAAATCAGTTACAGCCTGATCCACGAGTTCCTGAAGAGCCGTCTTATCAGCTTCCGGCTGATCCGGATCCTGAGCAGTATTGGCAATATCAAATTCAGAAATGGCTACCCATCCGTCACTGGAAGCTTTTGCAACAAATTTTACATACTGAACTTCCTGTGCATCAAAAGTGAATGTCTTCTGGGCTGCATTTGCTGCAAAGGTCTGATCCTGTGCGACAAGGATCCATTCATCGGAAGCGTTTGCTTTAATGTAAAGGTCTGCTTTTGTGACATATCCACTGGCTGTATCCGTTCTGGGAGTAAATGAAAACTGATTGATCGTGTATTTCTGACCAAAGTTGATCTCTGCATAGAACGAATTGCTGCCTGTCAGTTTATCGGTAGCACCTTGCCAGTTAGAATGCCATCTGGAGGTGTAATCGTTGTCGAACGCATAGCGAAGAAGTCCTTCTACATTGTTATAGGTTGTCTCGGAGTTTGTTGTTCCGGTCCACCTGGACTTATTATACATATCTGCTGCAGTTACATTTATATTATCAATGGTTGCCTGAACCGCATTGGTTTCAGAACCGATACGCTGAAGCGGCAGAGCAAATGTGGCATTTGTAATACCGGATTTCTTGGTTGTGCCATTATGGTTAAATTCTCCGGACGCATTGGATACGAACTGACCGTTGACATACAGTTTCGTTACCTGCTGCTGGGTCACGATCTTAATATTTACTTTTTCTCCGACCGGTAATGTATAATCAAAGTAGTAATCATACAATTCGCGTGTGAATCCGAGTTTTCCGTTGCTCATAATGCGGATATCATGAGTTCCGTATGCCGCATCAGATTCAAACAGAATGTCACCGGCTTCCGGTTCAGAAGCAAGTGTGATGTCAAAGGAAAGTGCATTTCCATTACCCAGCTGTTCGATCGGTGTTTTTACATAACTCTTATCTCCGGAGAGAACCAGAGCTTTATTCTGTACTTTTGCAGTACTGTCAGAAGCAAGTGTGAGATCTCTGTCATTTTCAGACGTATCATCCAGTCCTTTACCGCGGTTGAAATCATAAGCCTCATAGATATTATCTACAGAAGACTCCTGATAATATGGGTTGGTGTTCGGACCTGTACCCATAGATGAGGCAAGGGTACTGAGAGCATCAGCAGATCCCTTTTCCTGTCCGGTAGCAGCCCATGTCTTTTCTGCGTAGAACGGAAGTGCATCGAAAAATCTCCAGTACAGATCCGATTCAGACAGTCCGGAAGCACGTTTATCAATATTATCATTCCACAGTGCAAAGGCAGCACCGAGCATCTGATCATCACCGGAAGGCACAGCGACATAACCATTTGAAGATCTCAGTTTATTCGGCTCAAAAGAATCGAAAATACGGCTTGTATTTAACAGATCTCCATAAGAATTTGCACGGGTTTTACTTCCGTCAGGAACCATATAACCATAATCATCAATCGTATTGATCAGATCATAACCCATATTATACATTTCAATTCCATCAGCCCAGTCTTTTGACCAGAGATTCATTTCCACACCGTCGATGGCATCGGCATTAATCTGAGTAACCGGATTATCTTTGATCCAGGTAAGACCACCCCACATACGGACTGTATTAGTCTGCTTTACATACGGAACGATCGTATTGATAAAGTTACGGTAAGCAGAATAATTGTCAAGAAATTCATCTGCACCGATATGAACGGTTGTCTCACTGTCAAAAGTGGCATCGCTTCCATGAGTATAGTCATCAAAAATATCCTCAATCTTCTGAACCGTTTCCGTTTTGGAAATATCCAGATGGTCGATGAGAGGTCGGTTGGCACTTGTGGAAGAAGTCTTATTGGTCACTTTCAGCTCCGGCCATACCTTTGTAAAGGAATTTGCATGGGCAGGAACATCAATTTCAGGAACGATATTTACACCAACAGCACGTTCAGTCTGAATAAATTCTTTAAACTCCTTTTTAGAAAAAGAATAATCTTCCGCTGTCGGAGATTCACCGGCATCGTTTGTCAGACCGGATTCCAGACGGAATGCATCATATGCATCAAATGCCTGATCTTCTTGATCCAGTTTGCCGTAATCCTCCAGCCAGATGTAGTTGTCGGACAAATGTACCTGGAAGTCATTCATCTTATAATAACGCATGGTTCTTGAAATCTCTTTGAGCATATCCATGGAAACTGGTTTACGTGCAGCATCCAAAACAAATCCTCTTGTTGAAAATCTTGGATAGTCACGCATTGTTCCGACAGAAAATGCTTCTGGATTAGATTTATACATCTGCAGGATTGACTGCATACCATACATATTTCCGACTGTGCTTTCAGAAGCTACATTGATACGGTCAGAAAGAATATTCATAGTATATCCTTCATCACCGAGCAGCTCGTCTGGGGCAGAAAGAGAGAAGTTGAATGCATTTGCTTTTGCATTTCCCTTTACTTTCTGTAATTCAATGCCACTGAAATCTTTGTAATCAGCAATAAATTCATCAACAACATCTTCCAGTGCATTATTGTCATAAGTAACGGCAGTGATACTGCCTGCTGCAATGGAATCAGTGCTGTCAGAATACCATTCTGCGATTTCAGGAATAATGGATGGCTTTGTATTTTTTGCAGCATCTGTGGTATGCTGTCCGGTAATCGTGTAGCTGAAATCATCTGTCACCAGTTCTTCACCGGTTTCCTCTTTGGTGATCACGTAGGAAACCTTTACAGTCTTATCCGTCAGAGGATGAACAATCTTTCCGTCTTTGGAAATAATCTGCTCGAAATCAGCTCCGTTGATCCTGATGTTAAATCCTTCAGGTACAGTCGGCATTGGAAAATCTGTCACATCGGCAGCAATGGCTGTACCACCGGTGATCATACCGGCCACATCACTGAGAGAATAATCGTTGTTAATAGAACCGTAGACTTCAATTTCGTTGATTCCGACATTGACCCAGTTCAATGTCCCTCCGTTGGCAGAAAGAATGGTAATTTTTACGTCTGTGGCATTGACAGGAGAATCCAACTGGATAACTTCTTTTTGCTTTGCTTTTTCTTCTTTTCTGTAAATCTCATTATAAGTATCATTGCCGTTAGCAATTTCCACTTTATAACTTAAAATGTTCTGAGCGTCATCAGTTCGCTCAAAGTTAATGTTGATCTGCTGGATCTGCTTGGAAGAACCAAGATTTACATTGATCCATTCATTGGCAGCCAGATTCTGAGCTGTTCCCCAGCGTGTAGTGAGATCACCGTCTACCGCTTTTGAGGGGGAAGTTTTTTCAGGATTGCCCGTCGGCTGTTCATAAGAACTTGCGGTAACAGTCCGATTCAGTGCCAGATTTTCCGGAGCTGCAGCTGCAGCAGGAATGGCAGGAATCTGAATCATACTGCAAGCAAGAACTGCTGCGAGCAGAGGCTTTTTCATATCCCTTTTTTTCTTCATAAAACCCTTCCTTTCTTTTGAATGTACAATATGAAATGAGCAAAATGAGAGAGTCATATATTTACTCATAATAGTACATACTTAATTTTCATTATATAGGAAATTGGAAGAAGGGTCTTGTTGATTTGTTTGTATCAGACAGAAAAATATGTATAATTCGGAACAAAATTGCAAGCGGTGAAAAAGTTATAGACTTTTTAATGCTTTCTTAGTATAATTATATGATGTGTTGAGTAAGACAGACAATCGCGGAGGCAGATGCCGAAAGGCTGCAGACGAGGAAAGTCCGGGCTTCAAAGGGCAGGATGCCGGATAACGTCCGGTGGAGGTGACTCCAAGGCCAGTGCAACAGAAATAAACCGCCACAGTAAAGATTACTTTCCTGTGGTAAGGGTGGAAAGGCAGTGTAAGAGACTACCGCCTCTCTGGTAACAGTGAGGGCATATGTAAACCCCATCCGAAGCAAGACCGGATAGAAACTATGTGGCTGCCCGTCACGTTTCAGGTAGGTCGCTTGAGCATTGCGGTAACGTGATGCCTAGACAGATGATTGTCCAACGACATAACCCGGCTTATCGTTTTGCTCGGCACGTAAGGAGTTTCAGCTTTGAAACTCCTTTTCTTACATAAGTGGCGATCGGTGGATGACCCTGTCAGAAAAGCAGGGTTCTGATGAACGCACAAAATCCAGAAATGTGCCTTTTTGGCACTTCTGATTATCAGATAAAATACAACAGGAGGATAATACAATGGGAATGAAGATCAATACGGAACTGCCTTTACCGGCATATCTGAAGGCAAAATATCCGCTGCCGGAAGAACTGATGAAACTGAAAGCAGAGAGAGATGAGGAGATCAGGGCGATATTTGAAGGAAAATCAGACAAATTTGTTGTGATTGTCGGACCATGCTCAGCAGATAAGGAAGATTCTGTATGCGAATATGTAGACCGACTTGCAAAAGTCAATGAGAAAGTCAGTGATCGTTTGATGATTATTCCACGTATTTATACGAATAAGCCACGAACGACAGGAGAGGGCTATAAAGGAATGCTTCACCAGCCGGATCCTGATCAGGCTCCTAATTTATTAGAAGGAATCATTGCAATCAGAAAGATGCATATCCGTGCCATGAAAGAAAGCGGACTGACGGCAGCAGATGAGATGCTGTATCCAGAGAATAGAAGTTACCTGGATGATATTCTTTCGTATGAAGCAATCGGTGCCCGTTCAGTTGAAAATCAGCAGCATCGCCTGACGGCCAGTGGAATGGATATCCCGGTGGGAATGAAAAACCCGACCAGTGGAGATTTTTCAGTCATGTTAAATTCAGTGATTGCGGCACAGAGTTCCCACAATTTTATTTACAGAGGAATGGATGTGACAACAGATGGAAATGATCTGGCACATGTGATCCTGCGTGGAGGAGTAGACAAGTACGGAACATGTATTCCGAACTACCATTATGAAGATCTTGTCCGTCTTGTGGAAGTATATGGACAGAAAAATCTGAAGAATCCTGCTGCCATCATTGATGCAAATCACTCTAACTCAAATAAGCAGTTTAAAGAGCAGATCCGTATTGTAAGCGAGGTTCTCCACAGCAGAAGATATAATGAGGATGTAAAGAAGATGGTGAAAGGTGTGATGATCGAGAGCTACCTAGAAGAAGGAAATCAGAAAATCACAGATCATATGACATACGGCAAGTCTATCACAGATCCATGCCTCGGATGGGAAGATACAGAACGGTTGATCTATAAGATTGCGGAGGAGTGCTAAATTTGTATTTGTTGAAGAGCATATATCTCGGCAGCAGGAAGTTTTTTTGACAGAAGAGCGTCCATATCCGCACTTGTTGCTGCATCGCAGTGCAGGACCCGCTTTACCTC
>NZ_CAKRGI010000049.1 GCF_934330165.1 uncultured Mediterraneibacter sp. | reverse complement strand
CGTTAAAAGTGTTTATATCCAGTTCAGAACCAACTAACTAGCTAATTCTTCCCTTTTTACTGTTGTTTTGGTTTGTTCAAAAACCGTTCTTAAAAATCTTCTCTTAAAGAAATTTTCAAGGGTTGTTGTTGTCTATTGTTCAGTTATCAAGGTTCTTTTCTGCTGTTCTTTTCAAGCGACAGCTTTTATATTTTATCAAAAGCTTTTCTCTTTGTCAAGAACTTTTTTAACTTTTTTCAAAGTTTTTATTTGCTTCGTTCGTTCTCACGAGTCAGCTTAGATATAATATCATTTGTTCTTCTCAATGTCAACACTTTTTTCAAAGTTTTTTCATTTTCTTCCAAATTGATCTTATATCATTCTCGATATCACCTTATAATTCTTACATATAAAAACTACTGGCTATCCAGTAGTTTTTCAGATGATACCAAACGGAGAAAGAGGGATTTGAACCCTCGCGCCGGTCACCCGACCTATACCCTTAGCAGGGGCACCTCTTCAGCCTCTTGAGTATTTCTCCTGACTGAACTCAACTGCATTTCTACAGTTATTATTCAATTAGCACTAACAGTGCGAGATTTATTATATAAAAGTTTTTTTCTTTTGTCAATCCCCTTTTTATATTTTTCAGTTTTGAAAGGTAAATTTATTTTATAGCCTGCCAATTTTGTGATTTCACATATCTGTATACTATATCAGATTTACATCTGTATTCTGAAACATAATCTGATTCTGATACTCTTTCCTGGACTCTCCCATGAAAGAATATAGATTCCCAACAACTTTTTCATCATTAAACTGTCGTATCATTTCCTGCATGCTTGAAATTCCACCTATGCATTTATAGTATAAAGTCCCAAGCATAGTTTTTACAGAATCGTCGATGTAGCTTTGGTTTCGCGGGTCTTTTGCTTCACTAAATTTTTTAATAATTCAGGGTAATATTTATTTTGAATCTTATTGCATTCAACAACCGGATTCTTTTCCCGTTTTCTTTTGGCTCTTTCTTATTCTCTGCTCATTTTTCTTCCTTTGCGATAAAGTTTTTTCTTTTTGGGTGAAAAAAGAAATCAGAACCGTCCTTCCCACAGCTCCGTTCAAGACATCTTGCTCTTGACTCATCGCTCCCCTGATTTCCTGCAGATTTTTCTTTTCAAGTACAATCCCCCTCTTATAAATGTCCACTTTACTTTTAATATAATTCTTCTTATAAACAATGAACTGCACCAAAATCTTACATATACTTTATATTCCCTGCTTTTTTTACAGTCGATATATTTTTCATCTCTGTAAACCCCCTCCAGTACTCCTAATACTTGTTCTTTTTTAACCCCATATTCTTTTATATACTGATTATCGCCACAAAGTACATAACTCTCAACGCCAACTTCCAAAATACGATGAAGGACTAATTTTCCGCCTGCTCTCCTGTATAAAATAACATCCCGGCATTTTGCTTCTCCTTCATATCGTTTCACAACAATGATATCTCTCTGCGGTCTTATGAACGGAAGCATACTTGTCCCAAAAGGTGCTGTCATTAAATAACCTTTTTCTTCTAATACTTTTTCTATATTCAGCTTTTCCTGTTCTTTATCCAATTTTAGTATTTCCATATTTCCGCTCTGCCCGCTCCTTATTCTATTTATTCTTCTACATTCGCATCGATCGTTTCCTGGATCTGCTTTTCTACCAGTGCCGCAATCTCGGTTGTCTTCAGCTCTTTGTAATCTTCATATTCCAACGGCTTAAGGAAATGTACCTGTACTGTTACAGGGCGGATCGTATTCCGGTCAAACGGCACGAAAGAATTGATCAGTGCCACCGGAACGATCGGGCATTTTGCCTTTGTTGCAGCTTTAAAACTTCCGCCTTTAAATGTACCGATCTTATTTCCATTTTTAGAGCGTGTGCCTTCTGGAAAAATCAGGTAATTCCTTCCTTTTTCGACTTCTTTCGATACATCTATGATCACCTTCATTGCCTGACGCACATCTTCTCTATCCAGCAGAAATGCCTTAAGACATGAAAAGACCTCCCTTAAAAATGGAATATTTCCCACTTCCTTTTTAGCAACGACTGAAAATGGTCGTGGACACGCCTCTATAATCGCCAGCACATCATACAATCCCTGATGGTTGGGAAAAAAAATGAAACCATTCTCTGCCGGTATATTTTCACTTCCATGCACATCTATTTTTACATTTCCGCCTTTATTTGCATGCAGATCTATCCACCGGATAAATGAATATTGTTCTTCTTCTGTATATTTATCCGTATGAGACGCCCGATAACACAACTTGCACCATGCCCATGGAACAAACCAGAGATTTCTGAATACCATCAGAAAGATTCTCTTCATAAATCTTATTCCTCCACTTTTCTGTATTCTTTGATCGCAGTTTCATACAGATTATTTCCCTCACTGTCGATCACAACAATAGCCGGAAAGTTTTCTACTGTAAGCTTTCTGATCGCCTCTGTTCCAAGATCATCATAAGCAACCACTTCTGCGGAAGTAATACATTTGGAAAGAAGAGCCCCTGCTCCTCCTACTGCCGCAAAATATACGGAACCATTTCTTACAATTGCATCGATAACCGCCTGATTTCTTTTGCCTTTTCCAACCATTGCTCCCAATCCAAGATCCAGCAGCTGCGGTGCGTATTTATCCATTCTGCTTGCTGTTGTCGGACCTGCTGATCCAATCGGTCTGCCTTCTCTTGCCGGGGATGGTCCCATATAATAGATCACCTGATCCTTCCAGTCAACCGGCAGTTCTCCACCCTTCTGAAGAATCTCATACATTCTTTTATGTGCCGCATCTCTCGCGGTATACATCGTTCCGGTTATATATACATAGTCTCCTGCATGTAATGATCTTGCAGTTTCTTTATTGATCGGTGCTGTAATATGCCTGTCCATAAAATCTTCCTCTTTTCATCACTCTGTCCACAATTCAAAGCTCGTGGAATTATATTGTTCTTATTGCATGACGATTTACATGGCAACATATATTCACCGCAACAGGAAGTCCTGCGATATGAGTCGGATAAGTATTGATATTCACTGCCATTGCTGTCGTTGTGCCGCCAAGACCTCCCGGTCCGATTCCAAGACCGTTGATTTTTTCAAGCAGCTCTTTCTCCAGATTTTTTACATAAGGTATCTCTGAGTGGCTTCCTGCATCTCTTGTCAGTGCTTCTTTTGCCATCAATGCACATTTTTCAAATGTTCCTCCGATTCCAACACCAACCACCATAGGCGGACAGGCATTCGGTCCTGCATCTTTCACTGCTGTCAGAACTGCATCTTTCACGCCTTCAATTCCCTCTGCAGGTTTCAGCATAAATACGCGGCTCATATTTTCACTGCCAAATCCTTTCGGTGCAACCTTGATCTTCACCTGGTCACCTTCCACGATCCTGATATGAAGAACAGCAGGAGTATTATCTTTTGTATTTTCACGGATCAACGGATCTCCTACAACGGATTTACGGAGATATCCTTCCACATATCCCTGCCGTACACCTTCATTTACTGCTTCTTCCAGGCTGCCTCCTTCAAAGTGTACCTCCTGTCCGATCTCCAGAAAAACAACTGCCATTCCTGTATCCTGACAGATCGGAATCATATCCTGTGCGGCTATTTCAAGATTTTCCTGAAGCTGCCCAAGAATCTGCTTTCCAAGTGGTGACTTTTCGTTCTGCTGTGCCTGCTTCATTGCTTCTGCCATATCCGGTGACAGAAAATGATTTGCTTCAATGCACATTTCTTTGATATTTTTCGTAATTTCTGATAACTGTACTGTCCGAATCATATTGTCTCCTTTTTACGAAACAGGTACGCCCGGAAGCGTACCTGCATCATTTACAATTCAATCTCAATCTTTCTGCTCGTGCGATGATACTGATGGTATCTGACCCCTGCTGCATCCATCATCCTTTTTGATGCCATAACCGCCGGAGTATGTGCGTACTTATCACAGTCGTAGATCACCTCTTTGATCCCTGACTGTATGATGGCTTTTGCACATTCGTTGCACGGGAAAAGAGACACGTAAAGTTTCGCTCCTGCAAGGCTGCCGCCACTGTAGTTCAAAATCGCATTCAACTCACTGTGCGTCGTATAAACATACTTTGTATCCAACGGATCTTCTCCTTCTCTTGCCCATGGGAACTCGTCATCTGAACAGCCGATTGGAAGTCCGTTGTAGCCCATGGATAAAATCTTATTATCCTGACTGACAATACAGCATCCCACCTGCGTATTCGGATCTTTTGAGCGCATTCCCGAAAGCATCGCAACACCCATAAAATATTCATCCCATGATAAATAATCTGTTCTCTTATCAGACATCTGCATCAGCTCCTTCGTCTGTCCTCTTATTTTGTACCGAAAATACGGTCTCCGGCATCACCAAGTCCCGGTACGATATAACCATGATCGTTCAGTTTCTCATCCAGAGAACCGATATAGAGATCTACATCAGGATGCTCTTTTTTCATACGCTCAACACCCTCCGGTGCTGCGATAATGCATACAAAACGGATATGCTTTACGCCTTTATCTTTCAGCATCTGAATCGCTGCCACACTGGAACCACCTGTTGCAAGCATCGGATCTACTACGAAAACTTCTCTTTCTTCACAGTCTGCCGGTAATTTGCAGTAATACTCTACCGGTTCAAGAGTCTCTGGATCACGATAAAGCCCGATATGACCTACCTTGGCTGCCGGAATCAGCGTCAGGAATCCGTCAACCATTCCAAGTCCTGCACGAAGGATCGGTACGATCGCCAGTTTCTTTCCTGCAAGAGACTTTCCTGTCATCTCACAGATCGGGGTCTTGATCTGAACATCTTCAAGTTTCAGATCTCTGGTTGCCTCATAACACATCAACTGTGCAATCTCTCCGATCATCTCACGAAATTCCTTCGTTCCAACTTCCTCTCTACGGATATAACTAATTTTGTGCGTGATCAACGGGTGATCCATTACATGTACTTTTGCCATTATTCTTCTCCTTTTGCAAATGAATTTAATTTTTCTTCTAATTTATCTATGAGTCTCTTCAGAACTTCAAAGCACTCACCGTATGCAGTAAGCGGCTTTCCATAAGGATCTGGAATCTTGTCTCCCTCTCCCGCAAATTCACTTAACGTATATACGTTCTCCGTATTTTCATATTCTGAAATGATCTTTTTCTTTGTACTCTCATCTACTGTCAGAATCAGTGTATCCGGCTGCAGGCTCTCGCCGTCAAACTGTTTCGCCACATGACCTTCCAGTGTCATTCCCGCACTCTTCATGATCGCTTCTGCCTTTGGATTCACTGGTTCAGGGAACAAAACCACAAGTCCACTGCAGTCAACTACATACTCCTGCTCCAGTTCTTTATTCCTCAAAAGCTCCGCTGCCATTGGTCCGATATAAGAATCTGTATTACTTACGAAAATAACTCTCCGGTATCTCTGCTGCTTGACTACTGCAGATGCACTGATTCTTAAATGTCCTGCTGCCTTTTCCAGACGATTCATGATCGCACTTCCAATCCCCTGCATGGCAAAGGATTCACTGTAGATAATGTCAACCTTTTCGTCATCAAATTCTCTCAGAACCCGATACAGATTCCTTGCAATGGTCTTCTCATTCTCTCGGGTTCCGATATTTTTTACAATCCCATACTTATAAAATGGAAGTGTTTCCCCGGTTGCAATAATCCCAACCCGCTCGCCCCTGCGATATGCGGCATATGCAAGCTGACGGATTGCAAGAACTTCCTCCCGGATGTCTCCCTCGGCAATGATCAGCTTTGCCTGCGGAGCATAATGACGATATTTCATCCCCGGTGCTTTCGGAGCTTTGTTGCTCTCACTTCCAAGGATCGTCTCATCCACACTGACCGGACCAATTACTTCTTCAAACATATCCGCAGTGATCGCTCCCGGACGCAGGATCATCGGCGGTTCTACTGTCATATCAAGAATTGTCGATTCCAGACCGATATCTACACTTCCACTGTCAAGGATCATATCGATCTTTCCGTCCAGATCTTCACTGACATGCTGTGCTGTTGTGGGACTCGGTCTTCCTGATGTATTGGCACTTGGTGCAGATACGAATCCACCTGCTGCCCGGATCACAGCCGCTGCCACCGGATCACTCGGCATCCTGACCGCAACGGTATCAAGTCCGCCTGTTGTTCCGTACGGTACAATCTCACTCTTCTCAAAGATCATCGTCAGTGGACCGGGCCAGAAATGAGCTGCCAGGGCATCTGTCTTCGCCGGGATATTCACCGCAACCTCCTTCAGATCTTCATAATCCGCAATATGCACGATCAACGGATTATCCGATGGACGTCCTTTTGCAGCATAAGTCTTCTTCGCTGCCTCCTCCTTCAACGCATCCGCTCCCAGTCCGTAGACTGTCTCCGTCGGAAATGCTACAAGTCCGCCATTCTTCAGAATATTTCCTGCCTCTTCAATTACTTCAGGATCCATATTATTTTTATCTATTTTTCTTATTATCGTTTCCATAAATTTTATTATAACATCTTTCTATTGAAAAAAAAACTATTTATCCCTTCTTCACACGACAAACGCATGAATGATTATTTTTCTATTTTCTTTCTCTAATGCCTTTTTTAAACTTCTAGAAGTTCTTCTAA
>NZ_CAKRGI010000048.1 GCF_934330165.1 uncultured Mediterraneibacter sp. | reverse complement strand
TAGCAACACCCCTTTTCTTTTCATTTTACCAGAAAAAGGGCGTGTTCACAATTTATTTACTCATGCGTTTGTCGTGCCTTCTTCATTCCTTTCATCACCGATCTTTCAGATATTGCAGGATGCCTTTTGTCACTGCTTCTGCCACTTTCTTCTGATAGTCTTCTGATACCAGTTTTTCCGCCTCTGCATAATTACTTAAGAAGCCACATTCTACAATTACCGTCGGCACTTCTGTCTTCTTTAAGAGATAGTATGTATCATTTGCTTTAATTTTTTTCGTATTTTCAGGATTCACTTCCTGAAGTGCTTCCTGTATGACCGCAGCCGCCTTTTCTCCCTCGATGGAAGTCTTATAATAAAAGACCTGTGCTCCAAAAACATCTTTTTCATGATAACTGTTCTGATGAATACTGACTGCCAGTGCCGGCTTTTTTTCATTCATCAGCGAAACTCTGTATTTCAAATCTTCTACTTTACTCTTTCCAAGCTCCTCATCTTTTTCTCGGATCATAATTACTTCAATCTTTTCTTTTTCAAGCAATCTTCTAATCTCTTTTGCAATCAGCAGATTAATCTCCTTTTCTTTTGCCCCATTGATCCCGACTTTCCCGGAATCACTTCCTCCATGCCCACTGTCAAGGACTACCGTCTGTTTTCCGGTACGGACTTCTGCCGCGGTTTCCAGGCTTCTGAGAATCTTATCTTTCAGATGTTCTCCTGCCTCCCAACACAGTAAAATGACCACTCCAAGGCATATCATTACCAGTAATGCTCCTACTTTTTTTTGCATTTTTTTAAGCAAAATAAATATCCTCCTCAAACTTATATTGTAGTATATGTCTGAAAAGGATATTTTTTCAAAATCATCTTAATTTAATTCAAATATTGGAGAATCAGATCCCATACACTGCTATTTTCTCTTCCAAGGCTCCACTCTGCAACTCCTGCCAGTTCGTTCTGCTGGATTACTTTCATCTTTTCTTCCAATGACTGCATATCTTCCAGCCAGATCCTGTAGGTACTTCCATCTGCTTCCCACTTTGCATAATTCTGCTTCGTCTCATCATCCCATTGTGCTGTCACGCCTGCATTCTGAACCATCTGTGCAGCTTCATCCATACCAAGTGCCTGACTGCTTACACGGTTCGGATAATCTGCTGCCTCGGTTCCTGCTTCTGCAGCCAGCTCTTCTTCCGTCTTTGGAGTTTCTTTCCAAAGTCTTGTAAAGAACGGGATCGCAGCAACCAGCTTTTCTTTCGGGACAAGCTTCTGTGCATCTGTCACACCATTTTCCAGGTAACTGATAGATGCAACAGATCCGGCTTCATTAGAGCCGTCTGTATGCTCATCATATGCCATGATGACCACATAATCTGCTACCGCTGCCTGCTCCTTCAGATCGTACTGCGTATTGTAGGGCTTCGGAACGTAGTTGTCTACTGATAATACCAGGTTGTTCTCTCTGCACTTTACTGACAGCTCTCTCACAAACTGAATATAATGCACTCCACACTTCGACGAGATCAGTTCAAAATCCAGGTTAATTCCATCTACCTGACTCTGCAATGCAGCTGCGATCACCTGATCGATCACTTTTGCTCTTTTTGAACTGTAACTTAATACTTCATAAGTCTCATCATATGAATTAATACCTCCATGGAAATCCCGGAGTACCGCCCACACTTCCAGTCCTGCCTGCTTTGCATACTGAACATAGTCTGTGTCTGCAATGGATGTGATATTTCCTTCAGTATCTGCAAGACTGAACCAGGTCGGTGCAATCGTAGTCAGTCCTTTTGTAGTAGCGAGCATGGTCTGAATGCTCTGGTTGGCACTGACATTCGTAACATTATGCCATGCCATATTGATCTTATAATCTCTTGAAATACTTGTATATTCCGGCTCCGCAAAATCTCTGGAAGTTTTTTCTTTCTTCTGGTCTTTCAGCTTACTGCTTTTCAGATAACCGATAAATCCATCTGCTGTAGCTACTTTCTGCCAGTCATCCTCATCTTCCAGAACTGTAACCTTGTCGTTCTTTTTTACATCTGTGAGAACAGGACTTTTCACTCCGCCCTGATAACGAACCTGTGTATCACCTTTTACAACTGCGGTCTCTTTTTCACCCCAGTCTGCCGTGATCACGATCCTGTCCGGATCCCGATATGCTTTATACTCCATATTAGTATACGTCTGTATAAATGGAAGTGCAATATAAACCTTGTCGCCCTCCATTTTCAGAATGGTATAATCTACACTTTTCTGTTCATTGATGTCAGTATATTCATTCGTATCTGCCACGGCAGAGACATTCCCTGACGGCAGTGTATATAAAAGAATCTGTTCATTTGAATCCCAGTAAAAGCGCTCATTGATCTTATCTCTTACAACAGAAGCTTCGATATAATATTCACTGTCATAGACTTTTGCCGGAATTGCTTTTGATCCTTCCGCTTCATCCTGTGCCAGATCTTCGCTTCGTATCACTTCATCATCAATCACCACTGCGATCTCATCTTTGCTGTCCAGGCCATAATATTGTTCCAGATCAGCCCTTTCATTCGATGGACCGTATCTCTTCCAGACAACAAAAATTCCTGCTACTGCTATGATAATGACAAGTACGATGGAAACGATCACAGCAATCCCCGGTGATCTTCTCCGTCTTCTTCTGCCTTTTCTTCTATGCCTTTTTCTTTCGTTCATGCGGCACCTCCTATCCGCAATCATTATAACATATCCGGCTTTCTCTGAATATACTTTCCGCACATTGATGCGTCCTTTTCTGATCTTTCTGTTCTCTGAATGTTCATCTATCTGTACTGTCCGGCATCAAGGGGTAAGCACTGACAATCCAAATTTATCCACATTCAATTCATCTACATCGGTAAATATCAGAGATTCCAGTCTTCCATTCTGATCCATCACATAATCACGCATATAAGCTCCTTCTTCTTTTGCCATATATGCGGTCACGATCTGCATCGGACTTACCTGATATCCATCCATAAGGATGTCTATCCCTCTCTTTTCATACTGCTTTAACTCAGAGTACAGACTTCTGTAACTCTCTTTATCAGTTATTTCCATCATTGGCGTATACTCTCTCCTCTCCCTGCAGATACTGATAACCTTATGTCCGCATTTTTGAAGACCCGTTGGAAGTATTGTGACATACTGTTGAGTATTTATGCGAACTGCGAAGACAGCACCACCTGCAGCAAATCATTTTCTCCATTTGAATCTTTCCCGAATCTCCTTTCTTCTGAGTCGTTATCCTGAACGCTGTCTTCTGTAAGTGTCATTATATGGGCAGAATAAAGTATTTTTCAATGTGTTTATTGTTGATAAGCTATGTGAATTTGTTGATAACGGAAAAATAGGATGAAAGAATTATAAACTTATCCTCTTTTTCTTTACATCTTTTTGATTTTTGCTTATACTAGACAGTGAAATGATATATCTTATTGGATCAAAGTCATTCAATACTCATATTATTTTATATAGAAGAGAGGGATGTGATCATATGAAAATTGAAAAAATCAATGATAATCAAATTCGTTGTACGTTGACACATGCTGATCTGGCAGCCCGCCATTTAAAGCTCAGCGAGCTGGCTTATGGTACTGAGAAAGCAAAATCTTTATTTCGGGATATGATGCAGCAGGCATCGTTTGATTTCGGTTTTGATGCGGAAGATCTTCCGCTCATGATCGAGGCGATTCCTTCCTCTGCGGATTCGATCGTACTGATCATAACGAAAGTTGAAGACCCTGAAGAACTGGATACCCGGTTTTCAAAATTTACACCGCTCGGCGATTCAGATACAGTGAACAATGATGTACTCGAAAAGTTGCAGGGAGCAGACGAATTTCTTGACCTGCTCAATAAAGTAAAAGAAGCAGCGGCAGGTCTTCCTTCCGCATCCGCCGAAGGGGAACAGGAAGAAGACGTTTCCGGACCGCAGCTTACGCTTCGCCTTTTCTCATTTAGCACTTTAGATTCTGTGATTCGAGCCGCACACCTTGCAGCTCCATTCTATAAGAATGCGAATACACTTTATAAAGATAAAGAGAATAACACTTATATCCTTGCACTTGCACCTGGTTCTTCTTCTGATCAGGAATTTAATAAGATATGTAATATGCTTTCGGAATATAGCACTCCTGAAAAAGCAGATTCTACAATCCTTGCTTTTCTTGAAGAACATTGCGAGATCATCGTATCAGCGGATGCAGTACAGAAACTGGCAGCACTTTAACCGTATAGTTGACAACAAAAAAGCCCCTGACATCAGGATTTCCTGATATCAGGGGCTTTCAATTTTCATGAAACGTTTCCGCTTCTTTTATTATTTTCCTGCCGCTGCCATCGCTGCATTAATCTTCTCTACAAGAAGGTCACTGTCGATTCCATGAACCATTGCTGCTTCTTCCAGAGATTCCATCTGAGATGCCGGGCATCCAAGGCAGTGCATTCCAATTTCCATCAGAATCGGAGCTGCTTCTGGAAATGTAACGAGAAGTTCGCCAATTCTTGTCTCTTTAGAAATCTGTGCCATTGCTGATTCCTCCTTCTATTTTTCGTGCTTTACATTATAGTCCTTCGACCTGGTTTTATCAACTATTTTTCGAATTTTCAGATTTTTCTTTTTAAACTCCACTGATTTTACAACTTCTTAAAAGTCAATTCTTTTCTTTCTTTTTTTCGACATTTTTCTATTTTCATGACTTCTACACAAAACGTTCGTTCTCTTTTTATTTAAAAGTAATCCACCAAAAAGTGTGAATTTCGTGTGGATAATGTGGATAACTTTTTAAAAACGTTATATTTTTCCACCTTTTTCTAGGTTTTTAATGTGGATAAGTTGAAAACTCCATTTTCGATCTATTCGACCGCTTTTTACAAAATTCTACATTTTTGTGCATTTTGCTTATTTAAATTTCAGGTCGTGTCAGTTCTTGCCATCTGAATTATCACTCAACTTCTACAGTACTCTCCGAACTGCCACAATATTCGTATATGTCGCACTGCAAATTCCAATGCCCTGTGCTTCATTCATAGCATTTATAATCTTCCCATCTCCCATATAGATACCCACATGTCCTTCATAAAGGATCAAATCTCCCGGCTGTGCCTCTGTATAGCTGATTTCATAACCCGCTGTTCTCTGTTCATAGGATGTCCTGGGGAGGCTGATTCCGAAATGTGCGTAAACTGACTGGACAAACCCGGAACAGTCTGCCCCATTTGTAAGACTTGTGCCTCCCCAGACATACGGATTACCAAGGAACTGATATGCATAGTCCACTACTGACTGTCCTTTTGAAACCAGTGATGCCGCTGCTGCCTCCTGCACTTTCTGTTCTTCTTCAGCTGCAATACGTGCCTCTTCCTGTTCTTTCGTCTCCCCATAAGAATAAGAAGTTTCCGTCGTGACATAGGCTCCATATACCCAGCCATTGATCTCCCCGACTTTCACCGGATACCAGCCATCTGACTGCTCACCCCGGAGCTCATAAGTCTCTCCTTCACTAATCTGAGTCAGTACCTCTGTATCTGTTCCGGTTCCGGCTCTTACATTCAGTCTGTCTGCCGTCACAGTTGCCGTACTCTCTTCGTACTCCCCTGAATGAATACGGGCATCTTCTCCTGTAAACAGTTTTTCTGCTGGAACATATCCTTCTGCCTCACCTGACCGGATCTTTGTCCATCCATCCAGATATTCCAGAACTTCAACCGTTGAATCTTTATATAATTTTCCTGTCCAGTCACTGTTCTCATCCGGTTCGCTTCTGACATAAGTGAAATCATCCGTGTCAGAAAACGCTATATTCAAATACTCACCCTCGTCTGTTGGCACAAGATAGAGCTGAAGATTTTCTTTTACCTTTGTCCTGTAACACGCTTCCAGTGCCGATTCAATTCCTGCAGTCAGTACGACAGACTGCTGTTCTTCATTTTCTGCTGCCTGTATCCTGACTACACTCCCCGGAATCAATATCATACCTGCCAGTGCAGATACGATCATCTTTTGTCCCATATACAATTTTTTCATATAAAACCTCCTTACTTTCTCTTTTTATCTTTTGTAGGAAGTTCTAAATGTTACATATTTGTTAACTATGTTACAATCGGATTGTATCAATATCTTGTTGTAATGTCAACATAGTTTATGCTTTTTTCATTATTTTCATCCCTTTTAATCTGTCATCATTCTCTCTTCTTCGTCTATTTTTAACTTTATTTTTAATATTTTTGTAATATTTAAAAAGAAGCTCCGACTACTTCTATCTACCTATATCAAAAAAGTTTTTGCAGCTTGAAAATATATTTTTCTATATTAAGGAAGCTTTTATGGTTTGAAAATATTTTTGAATTTTTTTCAGAAATATAGTTGACAATTCCGAAAAATCGAGTTATATTCTAATCACAGTAATCGTTACTGTTATCAATTTAAAGTCGATGAAGATACTGATCCATTTCTTCATCATTAGAAAGGGGGATTCTTATGGCAGCATTAAAATACAGCCGACAGCGTGAAGCGATCAAGCATTATCTCGCATCCACCAAGGAACATCCAACAGCCGATACCGTATATATGCATGTAAAGAAGGAATTTCCCAATATCAGTCTTGGCACTGTATATCGGAATCTAAATCTGCTTACAGACATCGGTGAGGCGATCAAGATATCAACACCTGACGGAGGAGACAGATTTGATGGAACCGTACAGCCGCACAATCATTTCTTATGTACGAAATGCGGGCGGTTACTGGATCTTGAACTGGATATGAAAAGTATTGAAGAGATGAACCGTCTTGCGAATGACTGTTTTGATGGAATGATCACTTCCAGTTCCACTTTATTTTATGGAGAATGCAGTGACTGCATTAGAAAGTCTTAACTTATATTTTATTTAAAAGAAAAGGAGATTACGATTATGAAGAAATTTGTATGTACAGTATGTGGTTATGTTTACGAGGGAGATGCTGCACCGGCTGAATGTCCAGTCTGTCATGTAGGTGCTGACAAGTTTAAAGAAGTATCCGGTGAAAAGACATGGGCTGCTGAGCATGTAGTAGGTGTTGCCAAAGGTGTCAGTGAAGATATTCTTGCTGATTTAAGAGCGAATTTTGAGGGCGAATGCTCTGAGGTAGGTATGTATCTTGCAATGGCAAGAGTTGCTCACAGAGAAGGTTATCCTGAGATTGGTCTGTACTGGGAGAAAGCAGCTTATGAAGAGGCTGAACATGCTGCCAAGTTTGCAGAACTCCTCGGTGAAGTTGTTACAGACAGCACAAAGAAGAATCTTGAGATGAGAGTAGAAGCTGAGCATGGTGCTACAGAAGGTAAATTCGACCTTGCAAAGAGAGCAAAAGCTGCAAATCTTGATGCGATCCACGATACAGTTCACGAGATGGCAAGAGATGAAGCAAGACATGGAAAGGCTTTCGAGGGGCTTCTTAAGAGATACTTTGGTTAATTCCGATTTGCAGATCTTATACACCCTTCTTTCGAAATGATAGATAATGCCAGGATGAGAAGCAGCGTAGTTTCTCATCCTGGCATCTTTTTATCTTCCTGTACCTGATCCTTCCTCTATTTTAATCTTTACTTTATCTTCTACTTATCCGCTCCGATCATCCACCTTTTCTTTTCTCTGAACCAGTTCTAATTTATCTTTTCTTGCCATCTGCTTAATCACATATTCTCTTTTCATCGCCTGTTCTTTGGTTTCAAATTCTTCAAAATAAACCAACTCAACAGGACGCCTTGCTTTCGTATATTTTGCACCTTTTCCTGTATTGTGGGCAGCCACACGCTGCTCAAGATCATTCGTCCATCCGGTATATAAACTTCCATCCCTGCATTTTAAAATGTATGTATAATTCAAAAAATCACCTCGAAGTTATTATAGCATGAAATTTGTATTTGTTGGGGTGATACGCTATAAAGAATCAGCTAACTTTTTAAAAGCGGATCGGACGCGGAAAGCAGGATATTCCTTCGCAGTGCAGAGCCCGCTTTACCTCAGCCCGTTGACCGTTTGTAAC
>NZ_CAKRGI010000047.1 GCF_934330165.1 uncultured Mediterraneibacter sp. | reverse complement strand
TCGTACATAATAAACCTCCATGATACTAGTAACGTTAATGAGTCACTGCCATCATGGAGGTCCACGTATTAAAGATATGTCTTTTGGCACTTCCGGTGATTTGCAGATAAGGAGAAAGAAAAAATGGAAAATTTAATCTTCAGTTTAAATGCTACAGTGCCGATTTTTTTGTTAATGGCACTGGGGTTTCTCTTTCGGAAACTTGGCTGGATTGACGAGGTATTTGCCTCGAAAATGAATCAGTTTGTCTTTCTCGTGCCCCTTCCGATCCTTGTTTTTGAAGATCTGGCAACCGTAGATTTTCAAGAAGTGTGGAATTCGAAGTTCGTTTTGTTTTGCTTCTTCGTGACATTTGCAAGCATTGCGCTGGCTGCGGGGATTTCCTTTCTGTGGAAAGATCGTGAAATAAGAGGCGAATTTATTCAGGCGTCATACAGAAGCAGCGCAGCGCTTCTTGGTATCGCGTTTATCCGAAATATATACGGAGATGCAGGATTAGCGTCCCTTATGATTATCGGAAGCGTGCCGCTGTATAATATAATGGCTGTTGTTGTGTTGTCGTTCTTTCAGCCGGAACGAAGGAAATTAGATAAAGAATTGTGGAAAAAGACACTGAAAGGGATTGTCACAAATCCGATTATAATCGGGATTGCGGCAGGACTGCTCTGGTCGGCACTTCGGATTCCAATGCCCTATATAATAGGAAAAACAGTATCAAATGTGGGTGCTGTCGCAACTCCTCTTGGACTGATGGCTCTTGGAGCATCCTTCGATGTTCAGAAGACGATTGGAAAGATCAAACCGGTAACTGCCGCCTGCACGTTGAAACTTGTCGATTTTACAACTGTATTTCTCCCTCTCGCGGTAATGCTTGGATTTCGAAGAGAAGAGCTCATCGCGATCCTTGTAATGCTTGGATCGGCAACAACAGTGAGCTGTTATGTCATGGCAAAAAATATGGGACATGAAGGTACGGTGACGTCGGGCGTTGTCATGCTGACAACTGTATTCAGTGCGTTTACATTGACGGGATGGCTGTTCCTTTTAAAAAGTATGGGACTTGTTTAATCAATCAATAAAGTTTGCAGGGGTTTGTTCATTTTGTTTTCCTTTGGAGAGCGTTTGGAAGCGGAGAAATAACAGTGGAGAAAATTTATATACAAAATACACATAAAATAAAGGAAAATAGATAAATAATATTGCAAAAAATCGTGGAATATTTCATTTTTGTCATTAGATAGAAGAAAATTTGCATAAAACTTTAAAAAAAATTAATTTATGATAAAATATATAATGGTACTGTCTTTAGGGGGAGGAAAAAAGCCGAAAGACAGTTTGGCAATAGCAGAAAAAAACAGCATTGTAGAATGGAGAAAAAGGTATGAAAAAGAAAATGTGGAGGACAGGGTTGTGCGGATTGACAGCATGCAGTATGTTGTTTAGCATGCCCGCGTTGGCATGGGCCGCAGATGAACCTCAAAACACAGGGATTGAAGACGGGCTCATTGCGTATTATGACTTTGAAAACGTGAATGAAAAGAAAGTTCCGAATGTACAGGATCAGTCCAAATATGAAGGAACATTGTCGGGAGATAATGTTTCTGTTGCGGAAAACACGATTTTTGGAAAATCTTTGAAATTTACGGCCGGAAATCAGGGAATGATGGAAATTCCTCAGATTATGAATACGTCTCAGAAGAGTTATTCGATTTCTTTGTGGTTTAAATATGATACATCTACAAACAGAGAAGGGAAAAATACAGTTCTTCTGCAGCAGAATGGAAACGGACGTACATTTTTACAGTTTACAAAAGACAATAAGTACGCGACATATGTAAATGCAAGCAATGTATACAGTGATAAGGCGGTTGACCTTAGCCAGTGGCAACATGTAATGGCAACATATAATAAAAATACGAAGAAAATTGCATTTTATATAAACGGCGAAAAAGATAGTGAGAAAGATGCAGGTAGTCAGGTAGTCAATGAATTGACAAGCCTTCTGATTGGACGCCATAAAAATGGTGGTAATGACCCTCTTTCTATGAGAGGTCTTGTAGATGAAATTCGTGTATATGAGAAAGTTTTAACAGCAGATGAAGCAAAGGCTGTTTATGAAGAGAAAGCAGGAGCAATGCTCTTCCCACAGCTGACAGAACAGATCAAAGCAGCAGAAGAGTTAGATGCATCAGGAAAGTTGGATGAGAATGCAGATGCTGCGAAAGCTTTGAAAACGGCAATCGCAGATGCAAAAAAATTAAGTGAATCCAGTACGTTGTCAGAAATTTCTGCGATGATTAAAACTCTTGAAGATGCGATGAAGAATTATCGTGCAGAAATCGGCGTTGTGCTTACGGTTTCTCCTGAAACAGAGGAACGTTCCATTGACAGTGCCACAATCGGTATCAACCATCGGTATGCTTTCAATGGATATGGATCTTTTGATAGTACGACAATGACGATGAAAGATGAGTTCGCGGAACTTTATAAAGACGCGGGATTTGGTTCTATCCGTTATCCGGGAGGAACCATCTCTAACTTGTTCCGTTGGAAAGAATCTATCGGACCGAAAGATGAGCGCGTAAAACAGATCCATGGATTTTATAACAATCAAGGTCAGGCTGGAATCGCTCCGAACTTTGGATTGACAGAAGTAGCTGACTTCGCATATCGCGATGATGTTCAGTCAGAAATCGTTTATGTATATGGTTTCGGACGTGGTTCAGCACAGGATGCCGCAGACCTTGTAGAGTATCTGAATGCTCCGGCAGGAAGCAATCCGGGCGGTGGCGTTGCATGGGCAGATGTGAGAAAAGAAAACGGACATGCAGAACCTTATAATGTACGCTATTTTGAGATCGGAAACGAGAACAACCAGGGTGGTGATGACGGAACAGCGTCACAGCAGTATTGGATGTCAAAAGTAGACGGTGGAGCTGAAAAAGCGTATGTAGAAGGTGGAGTTGCAAGTTTCACAAAGCAGTATGCAGTGAAGAAGGACAACTGGAATAAGGTTGCATCTGTCAGTGACGGAACAGCAAATCAGGTTCGTTACATGCGTTATGCAAACCCGAATCCGATGACAGGAAAAGATGGAAAGACGTTAGTAGAAGACTTCAAAGCAGTTGAAGAGGGAAGCGTTGAAGTATGGGTAGGTACTGACGGTGAAGGGAACAATGAAAAATGGGAGATTGTTGAAAGCTTAGATTCTGCAGGAGCAGAAGATAAGAAAGTAACAATCGACTACAGAGACGGATCAATCCATTTCGGAGATGGAACACATGGTAAAATTCCTGCACAGAGTCAGCAGATCTATGTGACATATCGAGTTGATAGAGATGGATTTATAGACGTTTCTAAAGCAATGAAAGATATGACAGCAGAGATCAACGAGATCAATGCGAACAATGGAAGCACAGAAAAGGCATCCTGCTATGTATATTCAAGCTATGAGACACAAGGATTTATTGATAAAATGAAGCAGGGAGATCGGAGTCAGTATTACGATGGGTTGACAATTCATCCATACTGTGGAAATCCGGGCGAGAATAATCCGAATGATGTGTTCTATGATAATGCAATGAAACTTGCTGAAGATGTGGGAATTAAAAAAGTGGAAAATTATGTAAATATGCTTCCAGAAGGAAAAGTTCCGGTTATATCTGAGTATGGTATTTTCAGATCTACATCACCGCTTCTTCGTTCACAGACGCATGCAGTATATATTGCAAAAGTGCTTATGGAGTACGTTCGTCTTGGAAGTCCGTACATTCAGAAACACTGTCTTGTAGACTGGTACAGTTCAGGAGCTGATTCACTTGGACCTACACAGCAGGCAGTTATTCAGGCAGTGCCGCAGACAGGTGCAGATCAAGGAACCGGAGAAGGAAACTTCCGTTTCTTCTCAACACCTTCAGCGAAAGTATTTGAACTGTTCGCTAACTCCTTCTCTAAAGGAACAAAAGTAGTAGGAACAGAGTTTGAACATGTAGAGACTTTGGCAAATGGTACAAAAGCATATTCGGCAATCGCAAGTAAAGGTGAAGACGGAACACTGTATGTAGCTGTAGTAAATACAGACCGTGTAAATGATAAGAAACTCCATGTTAAAGTAGATGGCGTAGATCTGACAGGTAAAAAAGTAACAATACAGACACTTGCAGGTGAAAATTTTGCTGATGAGAACAGCTTGACAGAGCCGAATAAAGTAGCGATTGAAACAACAGAGCTTACGGCTGAATCAGCGGAACTGAATCTGACAGCAAAGGCACATTCTGTAATGACGATTACAGTGAAAGAGAAGGAAGAGCCGCCTGTAGAAGAGACATTTACAGTAACAGCAAAAGCAAATAATGCGGACATGGGAGATGTAACGCTTAGTCCTGCAAAAGAGAAATACAATGCAGGAGAAGAAGTAACAGCAACGGCAACAGCAAAAGAAGGATATGAGTTCGTAGACTGGACAGTAGATGGACAGACAGTTGAAGGAGCTACATATAAGTTTACAGTAGAAAAGAATACAGAGCTGACAGCAAACTTTAAAGAGAAAGAAAAACCGGTAGAGACATTTACAGTAACAGTAAAAGCAAATGATAATAATATGGGAACTGTTGCGATTGATCCGAAGAAAGACAGTTATGTAAAAGGAGAAGAAGTAACAGCAACAGCTGCAGCGAAAGAAGGATACAGATTCGTAAACTGGACAGTGAATGGTAAAGAAGTTTCCAAAGATGCAGTATATCGTTTTGAAGTGACAGGAGCTCTCAATCTGAAAGCGAACTTCGAAAAGATTACTGCAGAAGATACATTCAAATTGAATGTGGATGTAAATGACAACAAGATGGGAACAGCAAAACTTGATCCTGCAAAAGAAAGTTATAAAGCAGGAGAAATCGTAACGGCGATTGCGAAAGCAAAAGAAGGATACAAGTTCGTGAACTGGACAGTAGACGGCAAAGCAGTTTCTGATAAAGCAGAGTACAAGTTTGAAGTTGACAGAGCAGTGACATTGAAAGCAAACTTTACGAAAACAGCAACAGATCCGACACCGGAGAATCCGAAAAATGAAGACAAAGCAGTTCAGACAGGCGACAATTCCGTATCACCGATCATTCCGCTTGCAGGATTGATGTTAGCGGCAGGAGCAGCAGTCGCAGCTCTTCGTAAGAAAGAAGACTAATCTGAACAGTCTGAAAGAGACAGATCGGATATCGCAAAAATTGTCTTGATAAAAAGTAAAAAATGAAACAAAACAGAGAGGCGTCGCACTATGCGGCGTCTCTTTCTGGCTTTATAGGAAAGTTCGATATTTGTTGGATTCACGAATGAGAAAAGCTCGCATAAAAGTGTTGTCCGTCAAATTAGATGCACCAGCTCCATGCAGATTAGATGCACCTGATTTAGATCTTATTTGTTATGCATGCTACATTTTTTCGTTCGTTGCGTGAAGTTCCTTTGTTAGAGCATTCAGTTGTTCCTGCTGTTGTAAAAGAAGCTGGATAAGAAATGACTTATCAACGCTATTTAATTGTTCCTCTGTATAATTGATCGCCATAACCAAACCTCACTTTCCTGAGTGGTATTATAGCAGAATCAGCGGTTTTTGGCTATTTTCACCTTCTGTCACCTTCGTCAATTTGACGGTGGATAACTTTGAATTTTATATTGCACAGAATAATCTGATGTGGGTAAAAATAATTTTATTTTCTATGTTTTACACAAATCACAAAGAGAACTCTGGAGCAGGAACTTCTTCTATGGGATGTCGGGCAACTATTTTCAGCCCCTGCATCAACATTTGATACTGTTCCGCATTTATTTCCAGTGCTTCCTCCTGCGTGCGCGGCCATCGGAAGTTCCCGTTTTCAATTCGCTTGTATAGAAGGAGAAATCCATCCCCTTCCCAGATCAGGCCTTTTATGCGATCCGTCCGCTTGCCACAAAACAAGAATAATATATTCTTATCGTAAGGATCGAGCTGAAACTGAAAACGTATGATCCGGGCTAAGCCATCAATCCCTCTCCGAAGATCGGTAAAGCCTGTTGCCAGATACACTTTTTTGAACCCCGAACCATCATTGAGCATTGCTGAGCACTCCCAAAAGTGTCTTCAGAAATGAATCCGACGCCTGCCCAGTGATTTCTAAAGTAAGATTATTTTTACCTCTGATCACAGCAGCAATCTTATATTCCGCAGTTTCACTAACTGGATGGATTGCAGAAGAGGGGACTTCTACAAATGTTTGTGTCTGTTTTGCAGTTTCAAGAACTGCCTCACGGACTTTTCGGAGTCTCCAGTAATAACTCGCTTTCGTAATATCGTGCATCTGACACCATTCATCTATTGTCATTCCCTGCGGACGGTTTTGACAGTTCCTGATCATCTCAGCCCATTCACTCAAACGGGTTTGCTGTGCAACTAAACTTGTGTGAGAATTCATAACTCGCCTCCTGTAGTAAAGTCTAAAAAGTTGAGTACTAAACTATTTAGACTTTGTAGTGATGAGTCTATTATCTCACATTTAAGAATTTTGAACAGGTACTCACTATTGAGCGTTTACAAATTGACACAGGAATGTGGTAGAGTATAATTACAATTGAATACACTGAAAAAATGGAGGAATTACATGAAAGCACATAAATATTGGTCAGTTGGAGCATTAATTACAATGTTTGGGACTTATTACACTGGATATAAAAAGCTAAAATCAAGTCATAAATACTTTGCTTTAAGTTCTATGTTATGTATGGTAATGGCGATATATACAGGTTATAAAATGATTACTGGGAATAGAAAAGAAAAGGCAAAAAAAGAGAAAGTTACAGATAGGGAGGAATAAATAATGTTAGAAGTAGGAATTAAGGCACCTGATTTTGAGTTGCCAGATCAAAATGGGAAAATACATAGATTATCGGATTATACAGGAAAAAAAGTGATTTTGTATTTTTATCCAAGGGATAATACCCCAGGATGTACGAAGCAGGCATGTGGTTTTTCCGAGAGATACCCTCAGTTTACCGAAAAAGATGCAGTTATTCTTGGAGTCAGTAAGGATTCTGTAGCGTCTCACAAGAGATTTGAGGAAAAATATGGATTGGCATTTACACTTTTAGCAGATCCAGAGCGAAAAGTTATTGAAGCTTATGATGTATGGAAAGAAAAGAAAAATTATGGCAAAGTATCTATGGGAGTAGTAAGAACCACATATCTTATTGATGAACAGGGGGTTATTATAAAGGCAAATGATAAAGTCAAGGCTGCAGATGATCCTGAAAATATGCTTAAGGAATTAGATTAATGAAGATAATATTATCCCCTGCTAAAAAGATGATTACAGATACTGACAGTATTGAACCGGATGCATTGCCTGAATTTATTGAAAAGACGACAGAGATACAAAGTTGGTTGAAAAGTAAGTCAAAAGAGGAACTGAAAGGCATTTGGAAATGTAATGACAAGATTGCAGAACAAAATTTCAATAGATTGGGAAATATGAATCTTTATCAGATGCTCAGTCCGGCTGTTTTATCATATGAAGGAATTGCTTTTCAATATATGGCACCATCTGTATTTGAAGATATGCAGCTTGAGTATGTGCAAAATCATTTGAGAATATTGTCTGCATTTTATGGTGCTCTGAAACCAATGGATGGTGTGACACCTTATCGTTTGGAAATGCAGGCAAAGATCAGGATTGGAGATGCCAAAAATCTGTATGAGTACTGGGGTGACTTGTTATACCGCTCAGTAATAGATGACAGCAGGATTATCATTAATCTTGCATCAAAAGAATACTCAAAATGTATAGAAAAGTATTTGACACCACAGGACAGATATATTTCGGTTACATTTTGTGAAGTTTCTGGAGATAAAATGGTAACAAAAGGTACATATGCCAAGATGGCTCGTGGTGAAATGGTCAGATTTATGGCAGAAAATAATATTGAGAATCCGCTGGATATTAAAAAATTCGACAGACTTGGTTATTCATTCCGTTCTGATTTATCATCAGATACTGAATATGTTTTTGAACGAAAAATGGAACGATGATTTAGATTAGAGATACTCAGCAGGGGTATATTTTATTAATAATAAGAATTATTACTATTTATTGACAATATAATAATGATGATATATAATCCTTATTAAGAACAAATCCTAACAAGGAGGACTGATGACGAGTAGGAGAAATACCATTCAAAAGGATCTTGTAAGAAATGCCGTATACGAAATGAGAAGACATGTTACAGCAAATGAAGTGTATGAATTTATAAAAGCAGCATATCCTACAATCGGAAAAGGAACTGTATATAGAAATCTTGATATATTGGTAGATGAGGGGTCGTTAAGGAAGGTTGAAGTTCCGGATGGACCGAATAGGTTCGATTTTTCATTGAAAAATCATTACCATGTCAGGTGTGCAAAATGCGGTGAAGTTTCAGATGTGGATATGGATGAAATACCGGATTTGCTGGAAAGAATTCATAACACTCATGGAATCGAATTTTTGGATTATGATATTTCATTTAAAGGTATTTGCCCAAAATGCAGGGAGAAGGTAAAGGAGGAAAAAAATGGATAGGAAAGCAATGTATAAGTTGAGTTATGGATTGTTTGTACTGACTGCCAGGGAAGATGAAAAAGACAAGGGGCTGTTGCAAAATAGATGAGTATGAACTGCTCCCCGTCAAGTAGACAATTGAAAAAATATAAATTTTTCCTGCCAGCAGAAATTTATCTGCTGGCAGTT
>NZ_CAKRGI010000046.1 GCF_934330165.1 uncultured Mediterraneibacter sp. | reverse complement strand
GGGCTGAGGTAAAGCGGGTCCTGCACTGCGATGCAGCAACAAGTGCGGATATGGACGCTCTTCTGTCAAAAAACTCCTTGCTGCCTGTATATTTTCTCTTCAACAACTACAAATTTATTAATGTCTGTTCCGATACTGAACCGGCGTGATATTGTACATCTTCTTAAAGATCCGGTTAAAATGTTCTACATTCTGGTATCCGACAGATTCCGCAATGCTTTCTACGGTAGCACTGCTGCTCTTGAGCATTGCACGTGCTTTTTTCATTCTGACCTGCTTAAGAATATCTCCGAAAGTCAGTCCTGATTTCTCTTTGATATACTTAGAGAGATACGGTTTGGAAAGGAAAAATTTTTCTGAAAGGTCATCCAAAGTCACATCTTTATAATTTGTATAGATGTAGTTGGTAATCTCTAAAAGTCTCTCATCTTTGCAGGACTGGGATTCGGCAATTTCCGGTAATTTATTTACGGCGACTACCAGAGCCTGGATGGATGCTTTAATAATGTCGGCATCAATTCCGACTCCCCAGTATTTCTTCTTATTACAGATAACGCCAACGTAAGCAACTGCACGGGAAGAAGATCCTTTTGTAAGAGAATGTTCTTCATAAAAAGCAAGCTCGTAACTGATGCCAAAGTAATGCTTGATTGCATTGCTTACTGCATCCAGGCGTCCATTTCCAACACCTGTGATCTTATGGTTATTGTCATTCTGATGGATCGTTGCCTCTGCTACGATACCATCTTCCTGTTTAAAGTGGCATTCGTCCACACTGAAGATTGGTTTTGCATTGATATAATGGTCCTCAAAAATACGATATACAACATCTGGTGTCAGTTCCTGATGAGCCTTGTCAGAAACATCTTTTACCATGTATCCGACTTCTTCTCTCATCTTTTCCGGCAGGCTGATACCAAAGCTCTGCTTCAAAATATAGTTTACGCCGCCTTTTCCTGACTGGCTGTTGATACGGATAACATCCGAATCATATCTTCTTCCAACATCCTGCGGGTCGATCGGAAGATATGGAACTGTCCATGTCTTGCAGTCATGTTCTTCTCTCCATGCCATGCCCTTTGCAATCGCATCCTGATGGGAACCTGAGAATGCAGTAAATACAAGGTCACCTGCATATGGCTGACGAGGAGAAACTTTCATTCTTGTAACACGCTCATATACTTCGCAGATCTCACTCATATTGGAAAAATCAAGATTTGGATTTACTCCCTGTGAGAACATATTCATAGCAAGAGTAATGATATCTACGTTTCCGGTTCTCTCACCGTTTCCAAACAATGTTCCCTCAATCTTATCTGCTCCGGCGAGGATTCCAAGTTCTGCATCTGATACACCTGATCCTCTGTCATTATGTGGATGAAGGGAAAGGATTACGTTTTCACGGTGTAATAAGTGTTTGTTGAAATACTCTACCTGACTGGCAAATACATGTGGCATTGCATTTTCTACCGTTGTAGGAAGATTGATGATTGCTTTGTTGTCAGCGGTTGGCTGCCATACATCAAGGACAGCGTTGCAGACATCCAATGCATAATCAACTTCTGTTCCCTGGAAACTTTCCGGACTGTACTGGAAAGTGAAGTTTCCTTCTGTTTCCGAGGCAAGCTTCTTTAATAATGCAGCTCCATCAATGGCAATCTGCTTAATCTGCTCTTTATCCTTGCGGAATACCTGTTCACGCTGTGCTACAGAAGTTGAATTGTATACATGGATGATCGCATGTGGAGCACCCTTTACAGCTTCAAAAGTTTTTTTGATGATATGCTCTCTTGCCTGAGTCAGAACCTGAATCGTAACGTCATCAGGAATCATATTCTGCTCGATCAATGTTCTCAGAAACTGATACTCTGTCTCAGATGCTGCAGGAAATCCTACCTCGATCATTTTAAATCCAACATCTACGAGGAGCTGGAAAAACTCCAGTTTCTCATCCAGACTCATTGGTTCGATCAATGCCTGGTTTCCATCCCGCAGATCCACGCTGCACCAGATCGGTGCTTTATCAATAGAATCTTTTTTCACCCAGTCATAACATGGCTCTGGCGGCATAAAATAAGTCTTTTCGTATTTTTTCCAGTTTTCCATAGTTGTACGCTCCTTATATTTCATCAATTTAGTTGCTCTTTTTTGTCTTCACATATAGTAGCATAGCTTTCAGAGATATTCCAGTGGTGAATTTAATCAGTTATGTTGATATATTTTAATATAACATAATCAAAACAGGTTTTCAGAGTACGTTTCGCAATGGTTTTTGTTGCGACAAGAGGAAATTCCCGGATTACTTGATCTCCAAGATAACACTTCATAATCCCAAGCCTGGTATTCTCACTGACAGGTGCATGAACCTTATCTGTCAGATAGTATCGAATTGAAACATCCTCTTTTTGGTTCATTAAAAGGCGGAATGGTTCTGTATTTGCACGGACTTCCAGCCGGACAGGATCAGAAGAAGGATAGTTCATTTTATTTTCAATGCCGTTGTGTACCAGTACAAAGTGCGGGTATGATTCCACTTGAAAATCGCGATAAACATAATTTTCTAATCCGTAGGTCATTAATTTTTTTGTATCCATCCATTTATAATTTCGGTTATTAGGCCAGCCGCACGCCAGTAAAGCAACGATAAAAGTCCGGTCATCACGCCGCAATGCACCCACATAACAATATCCGGCATCCGCAGTAAAACCGGTCTTACCGGTAAGAGCTCCCTCCATCATATTAAGAAATGCATTGTGGTTGCTACAAAAATAGGAAGAATTCTTTTCGCAGTCCTGAAAAGAATATTGCATTGTGCGGGTGATTTTCAAAAAGACCTCACGCTGTGGCGAAACCATCATGCAGTAACGCAGGATCAGTGCAAGTTCCCGGGCTGTGGTATGATGATTACTTTGAGAATCCTGTGCGTCTAGTCCATTGGGAGAAATGAAATATGTATTTTTACATCCTATTTCTTCGGCTTTCCGATTCATCCTTTGAGCAAAAGCTTCTACACTGCCATCAATTCCCTCCGCTATTGCAACAGCAGAGTCATTATGGGATTCCAGCATAAGGGAATAAAGAAGATCTTTTAAATAAAAAGACTGTCCTTCTGTCATTCCAAGATGGACTTTTGGCTGTGAGGCTGCATGAGAACTGACAGTAATCTTCTGGGATGGATCAGATGCTTCGAGGGCAAGAATACACGTCATGATCTTCGTTGTACTCGCCATGGGACGGGGATCGGATCCATTTTTTTCAAATAAAATACGTCCGCTGTCTCCATCCATAAGGACGGCTGAACGGGCGTATAATTCTAAAGATTCACCGGCATCTGTATAGACAGTAAGGTCATCGCTTACGGATTCCTTTGCAATCACCTGCAAAGATGGAATGAGCGTCATCAGGATCATTACTGATACAATCAGCCAGCAACAAATTTTTCTTCGATAAAATAATCTGACTTTTGCCACTGCTTCAACTCCGTTACAGAATTATCTTGTCATTATTTTATGTATCCACTCCGAAAATCAGACCTGACAAAAGAAAAAACTGCTTATGTAACTAAAAAATCAGATATCAAGTTTTAACTTAGCCTCATCTTCTGCCTCTTCTTTAAAATGCTCAATCTGTTCAGGGGCAAGGGATGGAAGATCATCAAGAGACTGAACACTGAAACGACGAAGAAATTCCTCGGTCGTTCCAAATAAAATAGGTCTGCCTGGGGCATCCATCCGTCCGACTTCTTCCACCAGTCCATATTCCACCAGCTTATTGACAGCATGATCAGACTTTACCCCGCGGATCTTTTCAATTTCCAGTTTGGTTACCGGCTGACGGTATGCAATGATTGAGAGTGTCTCCAGCATAACATCTGTGAGTGCATACCTCTTAGGCTGTCTGGCAATGCGGATGAGATAATCATAGTATTCTTTTTTTGTACATAACTGGAATGAATGATCTAGCTCAATAATCCGGATACCGCGGTTCTGCTTTTCATAAGCAATCATCATATCAGAAATCATTCCACGGGTCGTAGGTTCATCCTGTTCAATCGCTGCTGCGATCTTGCTCAGTTCCACCGATTCCCCCATTGTAAACAGAATCGCTTCGATCGCTGCCTGAAGCTTCTTTGTATTCATCTGCTTCTCCTATCCTTTCAATCATGATTTCTCCACAGGTATTTTCCTGCTCTACGTGAATCTCTCCCAGCTTCATCATTTCCAGGATCGCAAGAAAAGTAACAACGATATGCATCTTACTCTTCTGCTCCAAAAGAAGCTGCCTGAAACTGAACCGTTTATGCTGACGCATATATTCATGAACGTAGACAAATTTATCTGAAAGAGAAACCTCTTCCTTTTCAATCTTTCCGAATTTACTCCTGACCGGATCAATCTTTTCAGCCTGACGCTTCATGATCTCACGAAATACTTCTCCTAATTTAGCCATAGTGAGATCTCCAAGAAGCTGATCCAGGTCTACCGGTTCTGCGTATTCGAGAACTTCTTCTGGAATATCCGGAGATTTATACATAACCTGACCCGAATCCAGTTCACGGTCTTTCAGTTCAAATGCCATATACTTGTACATTTTATATTGGAGGAGCTGTTCCACAAGCTCCTGACGCGGATCTTCTTCTTCGCCTTCTTCCGTCACTTCCTTAGGAAGAAGCATCCGGCATTTGATATCCAGAAGCGTCGCTGCCATCACAAGAAATTCACTCATGACATTCAGATCCTCATGCTGCATCCCCCTGATATATTCCATATACTGGTTCGTGATCTCAACAATCGGAATATCATAAATATCAACTTTATTTTTCTCTATCAAATGAAGGAGCAGATCCAGTGGTCCTTCAAATACTTCTAATTTTACCGGTATACCCATTTTTCCCTCTTGTCATTTCTGTGCTTAAAAGCATGATCTGAAGTACCTGCAGACTTTCCCGGTGCATATTTCCGGGGAAAATCCCAAAATACCATAACATGAATATTATAGGGGAAAAAAGAAATTTTGACAACGGCTTTTTCATCTTTCATATTTCCGGCTTTCATATTTCCGGCTATTCAAAAATCATTTCATATTTTCTGGCTTTTTCAGGTGGATGGACACGACTTCCGGCTGATTAAAAAGCCGGATATTAATCGTATGCGTTCCAAGTCCACGGCTGACAATAATGGTCTGTTCTCCTTCTTTCGTCATTTCACCAGAGTATTTTGGAAAAAGGAATGCTTGTGGTGTGATCACTCCACCAATTCCGGGAAGTCGCATCACTCCACCGTGGAGATGACCGGATAAAATAAGGTCAGCCCCCCATCCTTTATAAGCATTCATATAAGCCGGATTATGGGCAAGTAAAATGCGGTAAACTGAATCTTCAGTAACCGAAACACTATCTTTATGGAGATATTCTGCAATATCAGAAGCCTGGATTGGAAGCTTTTTCAGCTTTTTATACGATTCGGATGGAAGTTCCACACCTGAAATTTCCAACAGAACCGTCCCAGCTTCAATCCGGCAGCTTTCATTTTCCAAAAACAGAATGCCCCTGTCTTTTAACTGTTGCCGGTAGTCGGCATAGGAAACCTGATAGATTTCAGGGTTTTCCCGCATACGCTGCTCGTGGTTGCCTGTTGCGTAAAGCACCGGAGCAATTTTGGGTAACTGACTGGTAAAATTAAGTGCAATATCATAGAAAGCATCTTCCTTGCCGACGAGCATATCTCCACCGATTAAAATAAGATCTGGTGTTTCGTTGCGGATAGCCTGCAGCAGAAGTTCATTTTTCTCACCATAAACCCGGTTATGAAGATCACTTAGAAAAATCAGATTCAGATCCCTGCTGAAGCCTTTGAATTTCTGTGATTCAATCGTGTAGTGAGTTACCCGGAAATGATGGAGTTCCCGATAAATCTCCGATCCAAGCAGTCCCCCTACAATCAGAATAAAAAGAAAAATAATCATTGGTATATTCATAAATGGCTCACTCTCCTGTCTCTGCATCCTGGCAGCGAATAAAATAATTATAAATCACATTCCCTTTTGAGGACAAGAAAAATATAAAGATTTTCTGGCAGAGTTTCCCGGAAAATATAATAAGTATTCTCTATAGCAGTATTCTTTATAATGCAATCCAGTAAAGAACTTTTCTCAGATAATCAAAAAAACCTGCTTTTTTAACGGATTCTTCAGCCAGGAGATTCACACTGCCAATCTTCTTTCCATCTAAATAGTAAATCAGTTGACCGACAACGTCCCCTTTTTTAACCGGAGCATTCACTTTATCAGGAATCTGAAGTCTTGAAGTAACAGCATTCAGATTTGCACCTGTTGTATCCAAATAGGTAAATTTCTTTTCATATTCAAGCGAAATGAATTCCTGTATACCACCGGCAACAGAGATTGGATCCAAAGAAGGCATTTTTTCATCGGTATACATCTGGCATTTTCCAAATCCATAGTTTAATAAGGTAACAGCATCCTTGAACCTGGCTTTGGAGTCTTCAGCTCCCATAATAACTGCGATCAGACTGACGCCATTTTTTTCAGCAGTTGCCGAAACGCAGAACTTTGCCTTTCCAGTAGAACCGGTTTTTAATCCGGTTGCATATTCATACTGACGGATCAGTTTATTTGTATTGGTTAATCCAAATTCAGACGAACCTTTTGAGGTTGTATGAGTAATATTTTCCATCCAGATCGTACAATAGTTATGAATTTCAGGATATTTCATTAGGAGTTCACGGGACATCAATGCAATATCGCGGGCACTTGTCTCATGACCGTCTGTATCCAGTCCGTTACAATTCAAAAAATGAGTATGTTTCATGCCGAGACCTTCTGCACGAAGATTCATCTGCCAGACAAATTCCTCTTCATTTCCTGAAATGTATTCAGCCATAGCAACACAGGCATCATTTGCACTGGCAACAGAAATACATTTGAGTAAAGTTTCTACGGTCTGCTTTTCTCCCGTTTCCAGGAAGACCTGAGAGCCGCCCATAGAAGAGGCATATTCAGAAGTTGTAACCTCATCCTCCAACTGGATTTTCCCTTCTGCAAGTGCATCAAAAATTAAAAGCATTGTCATGACTTTCGTGACACTTGCCGGTGGTCGTGCAGTATCCGCATCTTTTTCGTATAATACTGTACCCGTTGTCATTTCCATTAAAATTACAGAAGGAGCAGTCACTTCTACTGCTGTATCCGGAGCTTGTTCTGTTCCCGGAGTGGTTGCTGTTTCTTCAGCGAGGACATTCGGAACCATTGAAAATTGCAGTGTCTGTATGCAGATCAGCATGACTGTCAATAGCTTTTTGATTTTTTTCATAAAGGATTTCCTCCAGAATCTCGTATGTTACTAATATAGTAGGGGAAATTTCAAAATATGCAGACAGAGTTTCATTGACTTTTGAAAATGACTAGCGTATATTAGTCATGGGAAATAAATAGTTATAAGAAGGAGGTTCTTCATGAAATCTCGCACTTATTATGAAATATTAGGTGTGTCCAGAGATGCGTCAATCGAGGAAATCACAATAGCAAAAAATGCATTGGCAAAAGTGTATCATCCAGATGCAAATGCACATAAAGATATAGATACAACCGCTTTCATGCAGGAAATACTTGAAGCATATCAGACATTATCTGATCCTGAAAAAAGAAAAGGTTATGATGCACAGCTTTTCGGGAATCCAGAACCAGTAGAACGGGTATTCAAGACATTCAAGCTTGAGCCGGAGGAAAAGACAGCGGCGTCTGTTTCTTTTGTTACTTACTGGAATGCATATAGCAGTCTGAATGAAATACTTAAAAAAAGTTTACAACTGATGAACCGTGAGGAAAAGAAAAAAAGTATGCCGAAGCGATTGCTCGGAAAGCTTGGACGGGCTGAACATGAAAATACATATCGCAATCGTCAGATCGCAAAAATGGCCAGGGAGGCAGTCCAATATATCACTTTACTGAAAATGGCAGAAATTCCGATGGAATTTTGGAATGATGAGGCAATGAACTGGGTACTGGTTCGTTGGGGACAGAAACCCGGGAATGATTACATTGCCTTATTTAACCGTTACCGGGTTCAGATTGAGCGGATGAAATCTGCATCAGAAAAAAAGAAACTGCACAATAAAAACCGGCAGTTTCATCACGATTTGAAAAAATTACTCTCTTATGCACTGGAAGGCTGATTGAGAATCAGGAACGAAAAGTAAAAAGTACAGGAATATAAACCTGAAACTTTACTTAAAGCTTACAGATGCAAGAGACATTCATCCAGGAGGGCTTCGCAGCCCTCTTTTATGTCCCGGTAAGTTGCATCAAAGTTACCGGTGTACCATGGATCTGCAATATCTTCACCTTTTCGGGAAGTATAATCTAATAATTTGGATATTTTTTTATTCGGATCTCCCTTGAGCATACGGTGAAGATTGCGTATGTTGGCAGAATCCATACCAATGATGTAATCAAAATTAGTATAGTCGGACCAGGTAATCTGCCTGGCTTTATGAGGAATTACCGGAATGCCCATTTCTTTTAATTTATTAACAGTTCCTCCGTGGGGTGGATTGCCGATTTCTTCTCTGCTCGTTGCACAACTGTCAATGACAAACTGGTCTGCAAAACCATGGGTGTTCACCAGATAGGTGAAAAAACTTTGGGCAAGAGTTGACCGGCAGATATTGCCGTGGCAGATAAAAAGTATTTTAATCATTGTTGCATAACCTCGCATTTCTTAGTTTTTCTTGATATTTCGGGCTTTGTGAGCCTTTGTAAATTTTTGTTTTCTGGCATAACCTGGTTTATTTTCACATAATATCGTCCGCAAAAGGTGTAAAATAAGGTGTATGTTTTTCTATTTTATACCTTGCTATTTTCAATTAAAAATCGTAATTACACAACCTTGATCCGGGCAACCTCTTCCCTGGCATCCTCAAGATTTACATGCGTATATGTATTCAGCGTTACGCTGATATCTGAGTGACCCATCAAATATTGCAATGCTTTTGGATTCATTCCGGATTTTGCCATATTTGAGCAATAGGTATGCCTGCATACATGCGGGGTGATGACAGGCATCTGTACTTTGTAAGTATTATTATACTTCTGAATGATATGTTGAAAATAATGCTCCCAGTGCAGAGAATAACAGATACTTTCATTTTTATCAAAGTATAAGAATCCTCTTTTTCCATCTACCATAGGTTCTGCTTTGGGCGGGTTTCGTTTTTCTATTATTTTCCGAAAGCATTCCTCTACAT
>NZ_CAKRGI010000045.1 GCF_934330165.1 uncultured Mediterraneibacter sp. | reverse complement strand
TTCGTGTTTGTTGGGAGAAAATGTCCCGGTGCGAGGAACGCTTTCTGACTTGAAAAGCCAAATATCCGCACTTGCTGTTGCGTGAGCAGTGCATTGACAGGGAGCGTTCCGAAGACACTTTGCCCAACTTGTTAAGGAACGTAAATGCGAGTGCCTTTGCACGAGCATTTCCACGTTTCTGTTACAAGTTGTCAACGGGCTGAGGTAAAGCGGGTCCTGCACTGCGATGCAGCAGCAAGTGCGGATATGGACGCTCTTCTGTCAAAAAACTCCCTGCTGCCTGTATATTTCCTCTTCAACAAATACAAATTCCATTAATTATTCACCTTATGATGTGCTGCCACGGAATCTTTTGTCAATCCTTTAAAGCTATACCCCTGTCCTCTATAATATTCTATGATCTGAGGCAATGCCTCAACAGTCGTATTTTTTGCATCCGTATCATGCATCAGAATTGTCACATGATCTGCTGAACATAATGTAGCATTTTGAACCAGTTTGCTGACTGCGACATTATTTCCACTTGCATCTGTAGAATCACAGTTCCAGTCAAAGTATTCATATCCTTTTTCATGAACCGCTTTGGTCAGCGTTGTCATTAATCCCTGCACATAGTCTGCACTGACTGTATTACTTGATCCACCCGGGAAACGGATGAGTGTAGATTTTTCTCCTGTAATCTTTTCTACAAGATCTGAAATTTTTTGAAGATCATCGAAATATGCCTGCTCTGAAGCATAGACCGTAGCATAATCATGCGTATATGTATGCAGTCCGATGGAATTTCCTTCATCAAATGCTCTCTTGATCAGATCATCATGCTCCTGATGGTTTCCCGTTACAAAAAATGTTCCTTTTATATTATACTGCTTTAAAATATCAAGAATTTTCCCCGTATTCTCTGATGGGCCGTCATCAAAGGTCAGATATACGATCTTCTCTTTCCACTCAGGATTTGCCTTTACGGTAATCTTTCTCTCCACCTTTGTCTCATTTCCCGAACGGTCTTTTGCAAGATAAGTTACCACATATGTTCCAGGTGTATTCAGGTCTGCTTTTGTCGAATCTACACTTAAAGACGGATCTGGATCTGCATTATCTTTTACAGCTACTCCGCTGGAAAAATCCATCGTCTTTCCCTGCAGAATTTCCGTATCTTCTGCCCCTGAAATTTCAGGCGGTGTCTTATCTTCTTCCAGGATCAACTTTGACTTTCCTGTCGTCTTATTGCCATAGATGTCTTTTGCCTCCACAAAAATGGAATATTCTCCCGCTTTATCCCATTTTTTAGCATTCAGTATCTTTAATGACACTTCCGATGCATCTTTCACTTTTTTTACAAAATCATCTGCAGTCACTGCTCCGCCAAGATCTACCGTATATGAATTTTTCATCTCCAATACCGGGGGCTTCGTATCTCTTACTTTTACCGTAACCGTCTTTTTTCTCCCCTTCCAGGAATAGGTCACCTGATAATCTCCCTCTTTCGTATTATCTACTGAACCAGTGATCTTCACCTGAGAAACTTTTCCCGCAAAGACGTAACGGATATTTTCCTTCAGATTCACTGAATCTTTCAATTCCACGTCAATAACGCTGTTTTTCAATATAACCGGATTCACTCCAAAATAAATTCTTACACCGACAATCGGAAGAAATAGCACTGCCAGAATAGCTAAGACCAGACTTCTTCGTCTTCTTTTAAGTCTACGCAGCTTCTCTGCCTTTCTCCTACTCCGTCTTCGTTCCATTTCCTTTTCTGCTTCTCTGTTGTCCCTTATCATGATACTCTCATCTCTTTTGTATTTTAATTCCTGCCTTTACGATAACATTCTCTTTTTCCATTGACAAGAAGCCTCGGATAATCATAAACAATTATTAAGAATTCCTTCTTGAAAATCCAAGAATTTCTTTCAAAAAAACCGATCAGAATCCAAGAGTTTCGTTCACCGAGCTTAGTCTTTCAAAAAATTCTCTGTAAAATTCTTCATCCAATTTTGCCTTAAAGGGTGTCTGATAAAACTGCTGAAGAATCAGCAACGTCAGAACCTTCTGATTCTGTTCGTCCAGTTCTTTCATTCCATCTTCACTCTTATTAAGAAACTCGTGCCACCTGACAATATAAGTTTCATAAGTTTTCAGGTTTTCAATCCCCAGCCATTTCTTTACTTTCATCTTTCCACGCGATTTTTTTCGACATTCATCAATCTGAAGAAAATAATGAAATCCGCCTTCCTCATAATATCTGCCTAATGGAAAAAGCCTGCAGATTCCCGGCCTGTATGGATGGATCGAGCAACGTCCTTCTTCATTCAGAAAAGAACAGACTTCTCTTGTCCCGTTCATACGCAAATTGGGCAAAATAATTCCATCCACAACATTCAGCTCCAGTTCTTTTTTTAAAAGTTCCTCTAACGTCCTGCCTGTTCCTCGTTGTATTTTCCATACATCCATCGGATCTAAAACAACCGAAGTTCCCATATTCTGACAACATGCAGAACATCCCGCACAACCTCCACATTCTACTTTGACCATATCATTGGCAGAATACAGCCGTCCATCGGATATTTCATTCAAATCTACATTTCTCTTCATTTCGTCACCACCTTTTCTTTTTACTGCTGCCACATCCCCGGCAGCAAAAAAGAAAAGGCTGCCACTGCAGAATCCGTCTCATTCATCTGATCCATCATCTCCGGTCAACAACCTTTTCTCAATCTTTTGATCACGCTCTGACAATCATTTTATTTTCCGATGATCATGCCCCCGGAAAATAATCTGGCAAATTATTCCTCGTATCCATTTGGATTCTGGCTCTGCCATCTCCATGAATCTTCGCACATCTCATCCAGTCCTCTTTCAGCTACCCAGTGCAGCTCTTCTTTTGCTTTGGATGCGTCACAATAGCATGTTGCGATATCTCCGGCACGACGAGGCTTGATCTCATACGGAATCTCTTTTCCGCATGCCTTGCTGAATGCTTTTACCATATCAAGAACAGAATATCCATTTCCCGTTCCAAGGTTGTATACGGATACTCCTGCTTTCTCTTTCAGTTTCTCTACTGCACGTACATGTCCGATTGCAAGGTCAACTACATGGATATAATCACGAACACCCGTACCGTCATGCGTATCATAGTCATCTCCGAATACTCCAAGACGCTCTAATTTACCGATAGCTACCTGAGTGATATATGGAATCAGGTTGTTCGGGATTCCCTTCGGATCTTCACCGATAAGACCGCTCTTATGTGCTCCGATCGGGTTGAAGTAACGAAGAAGTACTACATTCCACTCAGGATCTGCTGTATGAAGATCTGTCAGGATCTGCTCCAGCATCCACTTTGTCCAGCCGTATGGATTTGTGCAGGTTCCTTTCGGGCATTTCTCAGTGATCGGAATAAATGCCGGATCACCATATACTGTTGCGGAAGAACTGAAAATAATATTCTTTACGCCATGGTTTCTCATAACATCACAAAGCGTGATCGTTCCGCCAATATTGTTCTCATAATACTCCAGCGGCTTTGCCACAGACTCACCAACTGCTTTCAATCCGGCAAAATGAATTACTGACTCAATTTCTTCTTTCTCAAAGATCTCATTCATAGCTGCTTTATCACGAATGTCTGCTTTGTAGAATTTCAGGTCTTTTCCTGTAATCTCTTTTACTCTTTCCAGTGACTTCTCAGATGCGTTGTATAAGTTATCTGCAACAACAACATCATACCCTGCATTCAGAAGTTCCACACAAGTATGGCTTCCAATAAATCCGGCTCCTCCGGTTACTAAAATTGACATTTTAACTCCTCCTTCAACCAATATGATCAAGTTATCTTTCCTTCAACTTACAGGCACATTATAGCATATATTCTCTGAATATACCTTGTATTTTTGGTTCATCTTATGGTAAAAATGTTGCACGATCAGCGATTATATTTTGCTACGATCTCCTGCATGATATCCCATTTCTTTTCCATATCTGCCACCAGTTTGAACTGGGTACGGCATCTGTCAAGATTGTGCTTTTCTCTGTGGATCTTGAAGTAATGATCTCCATCCAGATAATCTGTCAGGAAACGCATGCCGCACTCAAAAGTCATGACTTTTGCTCCCATCGGAAGAAGTTCAACTTCTTTCTCTGTCAGTTTTCCGTCACATCCCTCAAGGAATCCCTTTACATAGATTTCAAAAAGATCCATACTACAGGATACCTTGCTTAAGTCTGTCTCATCCTCTGCTGCTGTACTTGCCCCGAAGCGGATGGAATCACCAAAATCGTTCATTGCAAGTCCCGGCATAACTGTATCAAGATCAATAACACAGATTCCCTTTCCGGTCTTGTCGTCGATCATAATATTGTTCAGCTTTGTATCATTGTGCGTGACACGAAGCGGAAGTTCTCCTTTGTCCTGAAGCTCCCCGAATACATTTGCCACATCTTCATGTGCCAGTACAAAGTTGATCTCATCCTGTACTTCTGCTGCACGTCCGCATACATCCTTTGCAACGGTCTCTTTAAATACCTGGAATCTCGCTCTTGTATCATGGAATCCCTTGATCGTCTCATGGAGTGTCTCTGCAGGATAGTCAGCCAGCATCCGCTGGAAATGTCCAAATGCGACTGCACTTTCGTAAAAGTCTTCCGGTTTCTCTACCTGATCATAACTGCTTGCATCCGTAATGTATACATAAGACCGCCAGTACTCACCCTTAGAATCCACATAGTAAGGCTTTCCATCCTTTGCCGGGATTACATTCAGAGTTTCACGCTCCGGATCTCCGCCGTTCTCAATGATCTTCTTACGAAGGAACGTCGTAACCCCTACTACATTCTCCATCAGTTCTACCGGATTCGTAAAAATCTCACGGTTCATACGCTGAAGGATCACCTTCAGGATTCCCATCTCTGAAATCTCGTACTTTAAAAGATATGTATCATTAATATGACCACTTCCAAAAGGCCCTTTTTCCAAAAGTTGTCCTTCATAGTCAAAATTTGCAATTGCTTCGTTGATCTGTGCTTCAGACACTCTTCCCATCTTTAGTCTTCCTCCCATAATTTCTGCGGATACTCTCCTGCATCTTTCAATGCCTGGATTGCCTCTACGACAACCGGTTTGTCCTCTTTATATGTAACTCCATACCATTTATCTTCTGACTCAAGTACCTGCACGGTTGCTCTCTCAGCCTCTAATAAGTTGCTCACAACAGATGGCAGGAAATACTCACACTTCATTGGATTCTCTTTCAGTCCTTTTTCAAGGAATGCAGGAAATTCTGCCTTGATCTCATCCAGAATACTTCTTGTAAATCCCCACATATTCATAGAAACCAGTGTCTCCGGATCTACCTCTGTCCATGTAGCTCCGTCATCCTCTGAATATGCAATTCCACCATTACGCTTCTCAATCCTCGTACGCTCATGAACTGCAACTAATTCTTTTGCATCATTCAGGTCACAGATACCTCTTGCAACATGTCCATTATCCGTCACCGTATTTTTCAGACGGTATCCCACCATTGTATAACGGTATTTGTCATCATCTTCATGCGTTGTCAGATAGTTATAGATTACTTCAAATGCATGACGTCCATAATAATCATCTGCATTGATAACCGCAAATGGTCCATCTACTTCATCAATCGCACTCAGAACTGCATGAGCCGTTCCCCATGGCTTCACGCGACCCTCCGGAACTTCAAATCCTTCCGGCAGGTTATGAAGATCCTGATATGCATATGCAACATCCATGATCTTTTCCATTCTGTTGCCGACTGCTTCCTTAAAATCAGCCTCATTTTCTTTCTTAATGATAAATACAACTTTTTCAAATCCTGCACGCTTTGCATCAAAAATTGAAAAGTCCATAATGATATGTCCTTCTTTATCGACTGGATCGATCTGCTTCAGTCCGCCATATCTGCTTCCCATTCCAGCCGCCATAATTACAAGAACCGGTTTTTTCATGTTTGCTTCCTCCATTTCACTTTCTATGTTACACTTCTTCTATTGTATGATAAAACCTAATAAAAATCTTTATACTATCTTATCTTTCATTTGCACAATCTGCATTTTCTCTTTGCATTTTCGGAAAATAATGTTATGATATCCTTACTAAGAACATTTTTGAAAAAGGAGGAGGCTCAGAATGCATATTGTAACTGCAAATACAGATCATTTTTCAAATCCAAAGAAATATTATGGAATTCAGCTTCAGGATCTTTTTCATATAGAAGAGCTGTTTTCCCTTCATTATTTTGAATATATGAGTACCTTTTCTTTTCCCGGAGAATCCCATGATTTCTGGGAGTTTGTATGCGTTGATAAAGGAGAAGTGGAGATTGGAGCAGGTTCTCTTACCCATACGCTCAGACGAGGAGAAATCGCTTTTCACTACCCGGGTGAATTTCACTGGGTCAAGGCAAACGGAAAGATCGCACCGAATCTGATCGTGATCTCTTTTTCCTGCACAGATCCTGCGATGGAATTTTTCAAAGGAAAGATCCTTCACCTCGAAGAAACTGAACGTCGGCTGCTTGCCGGAATTATTGCAGAAGCAGGAAGTTTTTTGGAAGGACGTCTGGATGATCCCTATCAGACATCCCTGCTGATCAGGAAAGATACATCCCCTGTCTGTGGTCAGCTTATCCGCCTTCATTTAGAAGAACTTCTCCTCAGTCTTTACCGGCGTAATCAGAATCCTCTTCTGACCGGAGAAGTTTCCCGGACACCACTGTCTGACCGGACACTTTCTAAAAATACAGATGCAGAATTATTCTCTCATATAAAGAACTATCTGCTCGGCCATCTGGCAGATCATTTAACGATTGAGCAGATCTGCCATGATAATCTGATCAGCCGCTCCCGTCTGCAGAAATTATTCCGGGATTTGGAAGGAACAGGAGTGATTGAATATTATTCTGCTTTAAAGATCAGTGAAGCAAAATCCATGATCCGCAGCGGACAGATGAATTTTACTCAGATTTCTGAATACCTTGGATACTCTTCCATCCACTATTTTTCCCGGCAGTTTAAGCGTTCTACCGGAATGACGCCATCAGAATATGTCTCTTCTATCCGGGCTCTTGCGGACGAAGGACATAAAAAACCATAACGCAATTTCCCTTAACGAAAAAAATCATCACAAAGCCTCCACTCATTATCAACAAAAGCATGATAATAAGTGGAGGCTTTTATCTCAGGATTCTTATCCCCATATTTTCTTTTCCGGATTTTATTTCCGGCAGTATTCCTTTTACTTACTGCTGTACATTAAATGCCTTGATTCCCGGATATACTGCACTTGCTCCGAGTTGTTCCTCGATTCTTAAAAGCTGATTGTATTTCGCTACCCGCTCGGAACGGCTTGGTGCACCGGTCTTGATCTGGCAGGTGTTCAGTGCAACTGCAAGATCTGCGATCGTTGTATCTTCTGTCTCACCGGAACGATGGGATGCAATTGCTGTATATCCTGCCTTATGTGCCATCTTAATTGCCTCCAGTGTCTCAGATACAGAACCGATCTGATTTAATTTGATCAGGATAGAATTACCACATCCAAGCTCAATTCCTTTTGCAAGACGCTCTGTATTTGTAACGAATAAGTCATCACCGACAAGCTGTACTTTATCTCCCAACTCTGCTGTCAGTTTTTTCCAGCCTTCCCAGTCTTCCTCATCCAGTGCATCCTCGATGGAAATGATCGGGTATTTCTCTACAAGACTCTTCCAGTGTTCGATCAACTGTTCAGATGTATACACAGTTCCTGCTTTTGGAAGTTTATATTCACCAGCCTTGCCTGTCTTCCATTCAGAAGATGCTGCATCCATGGCAATTTTGAAATCTTTTTCCGGCTCATACCCTGCTTTTTTCACTGCCTCAAGAATCGTCTCGATTGCCTCTTCATCTGACTTCAGTGCCGGTGCAAATCCACCTTCATCTCCTACTGACGTTGCAAGTCCACGCTCTTTCAGGATACCTGCAAGTGCATGGAACACTTCTGCACACCATCTCAGGCATTCTTTAAATGAAGGAGCTCCAACCGGCATGATCATAAACTCCTGAACATCCAGTCCTGAAGATAATGCATGGCATCCACCATTTACAATGTTCATCATCGGAACCGGAAGTCTGTTACCACTGACTCCGCCAAGGAAACGGTACAGCGGAATATCCAGAGATGTGGCTGCTGCTCTCGCACTTGCAATCGATACCGCAAGGATTGCATTTGCTCCCAGCTTTGATTTATCTTTTGTTCCATCTGCCTGGATCATTGCCTTGTCAACTGCATAGACATCACTTGCATCCATTCCCTGAAGTGCATCATTGATAATTGTATTAATGTTCTCCACTGCCTTAGAAACACCTTTGCCTCCAAAACGGGCTTTATCTCCATCTCTCAATTCAAGAGCCTCAAATTCTCCCGTTGATGCTCCACTCGGTGCTGCACCAAATCCAACAGTTCCATCTGCAAGATGTACCTCTGCCTCTACTGTCGGGTTTCCTCTTGAATCAATAATCTCTCTTCCAATCACTTTTTCAATTTCTAAATAATCCATTGCCTGTTCTTCCTTTCTTTAGGAATCCTCAAGCCCTGGATTCAGGTATTTCAGGGCAAAAGGAGCTTCCATGATTCATTCACATATGGTTAGTATTAACTAACCATATGTATCTTAGCAGATTCCGCTCCTTAATTCAAGAATTTTATTGAGAATGATTCTCATGTATTTCTTTTTCTATTCTATTTTCCCCTGATTCCACCTGTTTCATTCTTCAAAATTCAAGAATATCAGGCTCTTTTACAACAGCTCCCGTAATTCATCGATCATTTCTTCCCGTGTCGCCCAGCTCACTGCAAAACGCACAACTGTATGCGTATCATCTACTTTCCCCTTCAGAATAATCATTTTCAAATGAAAGCATTTACTTTTTTCCTCTCTTTCGTCTCCGGTCCGCCTTCTTTTTCACACTGTAGCCAAAGGTACCGATCTTCTTTCCAAGCCCTAAATACTCTCCATGAGAATAAGCCAGAAGCCCCGTCTTATTCAGTTCAAACTTTCCCTTTTCATTCAGATACGCTTCGTCTGCCTGAACTGCCGTCACTTCTGCCAAAAACATATGGTGACTTCCAAGCTTCTCGATCTTCTTTACCTTGCACTCAATATTGACCGGTGCTTCTTCAATGCAGGGGGCATATTCCAGTGTCTGTGCTTTCTTTGCACTCAGATGACACTCTTTCCATTTATCTACATCCCGACCTGAACGGACACCGCAGAAATCGGTTGCTCTTGCCAGTTTCTCCGTTGTCAGATTGATCACGAATTCACCGCTTTCTTCGATCATATGATAAGAATAACGTTCCGGACGCACTGATATGTATACCATTGCAGGATTCGTACAAACAGTTCCTGTCCACGCTACAGTCAGAATATTCTGATTTCCTTTTTTATCTCCTGTACTGACCATTACTGCCGGTAATGGATAAACCATATTTCCCGGTTTCCATATCTGCTTTGCCATTTTTCTTCTACTCCTTACTGTTGCAATGCACCAACCAGTGTCGGCACGAGCTGCTTCTTACGGGATACAACTCCTTTGAGCATCAGTACCTCAGCATCATCCCGCAGATCATAAGCACTGATGATCTTTTCTCTCGCCTCTGCTCCACAGCAGATCAGCTCTGAAGACTCTGTGATAATATTTGTCAGCATAAAGAAGATCATATTCAGCCCATGATTTTTACGTGCCTTCTCCATATGAGGAAGAACTCTTTCTTTGATCTCTTTCAGTTCCTCTGCACTCATGGAATTGACCTGTCCGACTCCAAACACCGTATCATTCACCGTAAACTGCTTGAAATCCAGGAATAAGATCTCTTCTGCACTCTTCCCTTTCAGATTGCTTCCTGCATTGAACATCTCCTGTGCCAGTTCTTCAATATTGATCGAAGCGATTTCTGCCAGTTTTTTCGCTGTTACCTCATCCAGCGGTGTACAGGTTGGAGAACGGAACATCAGGGTATCAGAAATGATTGCTGAACAGAGGAGTGCCGCATTGACTGCATCCACCACAATTCCATTTTCTTCATACATCTGATATACGATCGTAGCCGTACATCCCACCGGCTGATTACGGAAATAAACCGGTCCTATCGTCTCAATACTGCTCAGGCGGTGATGATCGATGATCTCCAGGACATCTGCTTCTTCCACTCCGTCGACTGCCTGATTTTTTTCATTATGATCAACCAGGATCACCTGCTTTTTCTTCACATTTAACAGGCGTCTCCGAGATACAAGACCTACAAACTTTCCCCGGTTGTCCAGAACCGGGAAATCACGGAATCTTTTTCTTGCCATCACTTCTTTTACGTCATCCACAAAATCCCGTATATGAAATGTAACCAGATTTTCTTTGGTCATGAAAAAACGGACCGGGATACTCTGGTTGATATGCTGTGCAGCAGTAAATGTATCATGCGGTGTACGGATCACAACGATCTGTTTTTTCTCTGCCTGACGCAGGATGTCTTCCGAGATCGGATAGCCCTGACATATGACCATACAGCTTGCATCCATATCAATGGCACACTGTTGTGCATCAATCCGATCTCCCATGATCACCAGGTCATCCTTTTCAATAAACCGGGTCATAAGATTTTTACCGGATGCTGCGATCGCGACCTTCCCTTTCTGAAAATAGCCATGCTCATTTCCTGTCTCCACTTTTCCTTCTACAGCGGCTGCAATATTCCGGTACTGGGTTCTCGCCTTTGCCAGCATCGTATTATCGTAAACATCCATATAGGATTTGGCGATATCACCTTTCGTGATCACACCTTCCAGCATCCCGTCTCTTGTGATAGGAAGTGTATGCGTATTCATCTCGGTCATCTTTTCCCATGCCGTACGAATGGAAAGATTTCCGTTGATCTCTTCGCTTTCCCTTAGATCCACATCTTTGATCTGCTCTCTTAAGTCCGATAAAAGTAACGGCACTTTCACTCCAAAACGTTCCAGTACATACTGAGTTTCTTCATTTAACTGGCCGGCCCGACGCGGTTCATGCCTGATCTGCGTCAGTTTCGTCTTTAAATTTGCATAAGCGATTGCTGTACAGATGGAATCCGTATCTGGATTCTTATGTCCGACAACATACACTTTTCTTTTATCATTACTCATCTGTATTACTCCATTTCTCTGTTGATTCTAAAAGATTAACATTTTTTTCATGATAAGCCAACCTGATTTTAACATTTTAGAGGCGGTTTTTCCACGATTTACTGTTTTTTTTCGGATACATATGCTATACTGATTTTAGTTTTTAACAAAAAGAGAGGAACAAAGGTGACTGCTATGAGCGAACAATTAAAAGAAGAATTACAGACAAGTGAAGCAACAGAGACCATGGCTGATTATGAAGATCATTTCGATGATGCAAATCCCTGGAACCGTGTAAAAGAGTACCTGGAGAAAAAGACCGTTCTCCCTGTAAAAGTCGAGGGAGTTGTCAATGGTGGTGTTATCGTCATGGTAGAAGGATTAAGAGGATTTGTTCCTGCTTCCAGACTTTCCCTTTCCTATATTGAAGATCTTGAGACTTACCTTCTCAAGGATATTGAAGTTCAGGTGATTGATGTGGACCAGGCAAATAACCGTCTTGTCCTTTCTGCACGCGAACTGCTGAAAGAGAAAGAGAAAAAAGCCCGTGAAGCTCTGATCGCCAGTATTCAGGTTGGTTCTGTACTGAAAGGAACCGTTGAGACCCTTCAGAATTATGGTGCTTTTGTAAAGCTTGAGAACGGTCTGTCCGGTCTTGTCCATGTATCCCAGATCTCCCAGAAGCGTGTGAAACTTCCTTCCGATGTACTTGAAGTGGGACAGGAAGTAGAGGTAAAGGTTATCGGTATCAAAGACGGTAAGATCAGTCTCAGTATGAAAGCACTGGAAGAGAAAGAAGAAGAGCCGGTTGAAAAGATTGAGATTCCAAAGAGCGAGGATATCGGCACAAGCCTTGGAGATCTTTTCAAGAATATAAATTTATAGTTGTTGGGGTGATACACTTAGAAGGCACATAAATTCTCAGCGACGGATCGGACGCGGAAATCAGGATATTCCTTCGCAGTGCAGAGCCCGCTTTACCTCAGCCCGTTGACCGTTTGTAACTCGAAAGTGGAAATCTTC
>NZ_CAKRGI010000044.1 GCF_934330165.1 uncultured Mediterraneibacter sp. | reverse complement strand
AAGTTTTTATTATTTCACTTGTCTACCTAGAAGGGAGCATATCAATTGATTACTCATCTATTTTGCAACAGCCCCTTGCATACTCAGACAAATAAAAAAGAGATACAAAACGGAATATCGCTTTGTATCTTTTCTTTTTTATTTGTAAGCATCTCTTTTTGGTGGTATCATATAATTATATGCATATCGGGAGGTAATTGGCATGAATATTCAAAAGAGGATCAATGCCCTTCGCAGTGCGATGGCACAGAAGGGTATTGATATTTATATTATTCCTACGGCAGATTTTCATCATAGTGAGTATGTAGGAGATTATTTCAAATTCCGTGAATATATAACCGGATTCACCGGTTCTGCAGGAACAGCCGTTTTCACCAGTGAAAAGGCTGGACTTTGGACAGACGGACGTTATTTTATCCAGGCAGAGCAGCAATTAGCAGACAGTGGGATTGAGCTTTACAGATCCGGTGAACCCGGGGTTCCCTCGATTGAAGAATTTCTTAAAAAAGAGCTTCAGGAAGGACAGGTTCTCGGTTTTGACGGAAGAACTATCAGCTATGAAGAAGGAATATCCTACCGTCAGCTCGCAGAGCAGAAGCATGCATCTGTAAACTTTTTGCAGGATCTTGCATCTGAAATTTGGACAGATCGCCCGAATCTGCCTTCTGAACCGGCATTTTTGCTTGAAGATTCGTATGCTGGGGAGAATATTCGATCCAAACTGACCCGTGTACGCTTGAAAATGAAAGAATATGGATGTGATACGCATATCCTTTCAAGTCTTGATGATATTGCATGGCTTTTTAATATCCGGGGAAATGATATTGCCTATTGTCCTCTTGTTCTTTCTTATGCAATCGTTTATAATGATTTAGTTGAACTTTTTGCTGATACATCTAAATTTTCAGATACACTTTTGCAACTTTTTGCTCAACAGCAGATAATTCTGCATCCTTATGAAGAAATTTATGATACTGTGTCCCAATTCAACAAAAATCAGACCGTTCTGCTTGATTCCCGGATCATGAACTACAGTCTGTACCGTAAGATACCTGAATTTGTGCCTGTTGTGGACAGACCAAATCCGGAGATCCTTATGAAATGCATTAAAAATGATGTTCAGGTAGAAAATCTGAAAGCAGCTCATCTAAAGGACGGAATTGCCCATACCAGATTTATGTACTGGCTCAAGACAAATAGCGGAGAATTTCCTGTCACAGAACTGTCTGCCTCTCAGAAACTGGAAGAATTTCGTGCAATGCAGGACGAATTTATCGGTCCCAGCTTTGCACCGATCAGTGCTTATGGGGAGCATGGTGCAATCGTTCATTACAGTGCCGATGAAGAGAGTAATGTAGAACTTAAGCCGGGAAAACTGTTTATGACAGATACCGGCGGCCATTACCTTCAGGGATCTACCGATATTACCAGAACAGTTGCCATCGGTGAAACAGGACAGGTTGGGAAAGAACATTTTACACTTGTTGTGCGTGCTATGCTGCGACTTGCGAACACGGTATTTCTTCATGGATGCAGCGGTGCTAATCTGGACTGTATCGCAAGAGAAGTATTTTGGAAGAAAAGACTGAACTTTAACCACGGAACCGGTCATGGAGTCGGATATCTGCTCAACATTCATGAAGGACCGATCAGTTTCCGCTGGAAAGAAGGGAAGACTCCTTCCCAGATCTTTGAAAAAAATATGGTGATCACGGATGAACCGGGAATCTATATGAAAGATTCTCATGGGATCCGAATTGAAAATGAACTTCTTGTTACCGAAGCAGACCGAAATGAATATGGACAGTTTATGAAGTTTGAAGTTCTCACCCTTGTTCCCATTGACCTGGATGCATTGCTTCCTGAGCAGATGACTTCCGAAGAGCGGGAGCAGTTAAATAACTATCATCAACTGGTCTATGAAAAGATCAGCCCTTATCTGCCTGAAGCAGAAAGAGAATGGTTAAAGTATTATACCAGAGCTGTATAACGCAAAAAGCAGAAGAAAATAAAATAGGACAATAATCAAATGGAAATAGAAACTACAGAAAATAATATCAATGAATTAATCTCAAGAATTGATGCCCGGTATGGGAAAATGAGCAAAGGGCAGAAACGTCTGGCTGATTACGTGAAGGACAATTATGATAAAGCAGTTTTCCTGACCGCCGCAAAGCTTGGGGAGATTGTCGGTGTCAGTGAATCTACTGTCGTCCGGTTTGCCACACAGCTTGGATACAGCGGATACCCGGGATTTCAGAAAGCACTGGAAGAGCTCGTCCGTAATAAGCTCAATTCGATCCAGAGAATGGAAGTCACTTACGGACGTATCAGCCAGAGTGAGATCCTTGAAACTGTACTTCAGTCGGATATAGAAAAGATCAAGCTGACACTCGGTGTGATCGATCATGCAGCTTTTAATCTTGCCATAGACACCATCCTCAATGCGAGACGCATCTATGTGGTTGGGATCCGCAGTTGTGCACCTTTGGCTTCTTTTATGGGATTTTATCTGAATCTTGTATGCGAGGATGTTGTAACTGTAAATACCAACAGCTCCAGTGAGATTTTTGAACAGCTTATCCGCATCGGTGAGAAAGATGTAATCATCGGGATCAGCTTTCCCCGTTATTCTATGCGAACTTTGAAAGCACTGGAATTTGCCAGCAACCGGAAAGCAAAAGTGATCACCCTGACGGACAGTATCCATTCTCCTATGAATCTGTATTCTTCCTGTAATCTGATTGCAAGAAGTGATATGGCCTCTATTGTAGATTCTCTCGTTGCACCACTCAGTGTTGTGAATGCACTGATTGTTGCCTTATGTATGAAGAAGCAGGAAGAAGTAGTTTCGACGCTTGAAACTTTAGAAGAAATCTGGGGAGAATATCAGGTCTACAGCAGTGATGAATTAAATCATGTCAGTGATACTGTGACCGTGGAAGGAGAAAAAAGTCATGAGTAGCGTAATCGTAGTCGGAGGTGGTGCAGCCGGGATGATGGCAGCCATCATTGCAGCCAGGAACGAACAGAATGTGACTCTGTTGGAAAAAAATGAAAAACTCGGCAAAAAAATCTTCATCACAGGAAAAGGACGCTGCAATATAACGAATGCATCTGAGATTGAAGACTTATTTTCAGCCGTCGTCAGTAATCCAAAATTCCTTTACAGTGGTTTTTACAGCTTTACAAATGATCAGGTTATTGATTTTTTTGAAGAATTGGGTGTAGCAACTAAAATTGAACGGGGTAACCGGGTCTTTCCGGTTTCCGATCATTCTTCAGATGTAATTGCAGCATTAGCAAGAGAGATGCAGCGTTTAAAAGTAAAAGTGCTGCTTCACTGCGAAGTAAAAGAACTGCTGGTCAATAATGAAAAGGAAATAAAAGGAGTACAACTTGTCAACGGGAAAAAAATAACTGCAGATGCAGTCGTCGTTGCAACCGGAGGCATTTCCTATCCTTCTACCGGTTCGACCGGTGACGGATATCGTTTCGCCAGAAACTGTGGTCATAAAGTAACCGAACTTTTCCCATCTCTTGTTCCAATGGAAGTAAAAGAATGGTATGCAAAAGAACTTCAGGGACTTTCCCTTAAAAATATCGAAATCCGTATTACAGATGGAAAGAAAAAGCTTTATGATGAATTTGGCGAAATGCTGTTCACTCATTACGGAGTAACCGGTCCGGTTATCTTAAGTGCAAGCAGTATCGTCGGAAAAATGCTTGAGGAAAAAGAACTGGTACTGCATATTGATCTTAAGCCAGCACTGACAGAAGAGCAGTTGGATAAACGCCTGCTCCGGGAATTTGAGGCTAATCATAATAAGCAGTTTAAAAATGCTATCGACAGTTTACTGCCAGCAAAATTACGTCCCGTGATCATCGAACTCTCAGGAATTGAAGAAGAAAAGAAAGTTCATGAGATCACAAAGGAAGAACGTCTGAGTCTGCTCCGGCTGATCAAAGACTTTCATATGACACTGACCGGACTGCGTGGATATAATGAAGCCATCATTACAAAAGGTGGAATTTCCGTAAAAGAGATCGATCCGGGTACGATGGAATCGAAATTGATAAAAAATCTCTATTTTGCCGGAGAAGTTCTGGATCTTGATGCAGTAACCGGTGGTTTTAATTTACAGATCGCCTGGTCTACCGGTTATCTTGCCGGGATCAGTGCCGGACAAAGATAAATTATCTGAATAAATATTAAAAATCGGAGGATACTTATACTATGGGATACAATGTAGCAATCGATGGACCTGCCGGTGCAGGAAAAAGTACCATTGCAAAACTGGTTGCAAAAGAAAAAGGATACATTTATGTGGATACTGGTGCCATGTACCGTGGCCTTGCAGTACATTTTCTGAAAAAAGGGCTTTCCGGTGACGATAAAAAAGCTGTGATCGATGCCTGTGATGATGCTGAAGTTACGATTGGATACGAAAATGGTATACAGCAGATCTACCTGAACGGAGAAAATATCACTGAACAACTTCGCACTGAGAAGGTTGGAAATATGGCCTCTAAAACTTCTGTAATCCCGGAAGTCCGTGCAAAGCTTCTTGAACTCCAGCGTTCTCTTGCCAGAGAAAAAGACGTAATTATGGATGGCAGGGACATTGGAACAAATATTCTGCCTGATGCAGATGTAAAGATTTACCTGACTGCCAGTGTTGAAACCCGTGCAAAACGCAGATATGAAGAACTGTCGGCAAAGAAAGAGGATATCACTCTTGAAAAGATTATGACAGATATCAAAGAGAGAGATCATCGGGATATGACAAGAGAGGTCGCTCCTTTGAAACAGGCAGAAGATGCCATCCTCGTTGACAGTTCCGACATGACGATTGACGAAGTAGTCCGTACGATCTGTGATCATTGTAAATAAGAAAGGGCCAGGCAAATCTGATGAAAATTATCAAAGCAGAATCTGCAGGATTCTGTTTCGGAGTAAAAAGAGCTGTTGATACAGTTTACAAATGTACTGAAACCGGAACAGATGAAAAAATTTATACCTACGGACCAATCATCCACAATGAAGAAGTGGTCAAAGATATGGAAAAAAGAGGTGTCCATGTCATTAGAAATGAAGAGGATCTTGCGGTGCTGAAAGAAGGAACCGTTATTATTCGTTCCCACGGTGTAGAAAAAAGAGTTTACGAAGAACTTGAAAAAAAGGGGATCCATATTGTTGATGCGACCTGCCCGTTTGTCAAGAAAATCCATAAGATTGTAGAAAAGCACAGTCAACAGGGCAATCATATCATTATCATTGGGAATCCCGATCACCCGGAAGTCCAGGGAATCCGGGGATGGGCAAAATCCCCTGTCAGCGTGATCCGAAACGCAGAAGAAGCAGAAAGTTTTTCCTGCCCTGCCGACCAGAAAATATGCATTGTGGCACAAACGACATTTAATTACAATAAATTTAAAGAATTAGTTGAAATTATTGAAAAAAAGAGTTATGATGTAAGTGTTTTAAATACAATCTGTAATGCTACAAAGGAGCGTCAGACTGAAGCTCGGAGCATAGCAGAGACGGTGGATGCTATGATCGTTATTGGTGACAAACATAGTTCCAATACCCAGAAGTTATTTGAAATATGCAGAAAAGCATGTAACAATACGTACTATATACAGACACTTGGCGATTTGGATTTGAATCAATTAGGGTCAGTGGAAACAGTAGGTATTACAGCAGGGGCATCCACGCCCAACAATATAATTGAGGAGGTTCAAAATAATGTCAGAATTATCTTTTGAACAGATGTTAGACGAGTCATTTAAAACTATTCACAATGGAGAGGTTGTAGAGGGAACTGTAATCGATGTAAAACCAGATGAGATCATCCTGAATATCGGATACAAAGCTGATGGTATCATTACAAAGAACGAGTATTCCAATGACCAGTCACTGGATCTCACAACCGTAGTCAATGTTGGTGATACAATGACCGTGAAAGTACTGAAAGTAAATGACGGAGAGGGTCAGGTTCTTCTTACATATAAGAGACTGGCTGCTGAAAAGGGAAATGAAAGACTTCGTGAGGCATTTGAAAACCATGAAGTATTAAAAGCCACAGTTACTCAGATTCTCGGTGGTGGAATCTGCACAACAGTTGATGAAGTAAGAGTCTTCATTCCTGCAAGCCTTGTATCTGATTCTTATGAGAAGGATCTCAGTAAGTACGAGGGACAGGAAATTGAGTTTGTGATCAGCGAGTTCAACCCGAGAAGAAACCGTGTGATCGGTGACAGAAGACAGCTTCTTGTTGCTGAGCGTGCTGAAAAGCAGAAAGAGTTATTCGCTAAATTAAATGTTGGCGATACAGTAGAAGGAACAGTTAAGAATGTAACAGACTTCGGAGCATTCGTTGACCTTGGTGGTGTTGACGGTCTTCTTCATATCTCAGAGATGTCATGGGGACGTGTTGATAATCCAAAGAAAGTATTCCATGTTGGTGATGAACTGAAAGTTCTCGTAAAAGACATCCGTGATACAAAAATTGCACTCAGCCTGAAGTTCCCGGAGACAAATCCATGGGTAAATGCAGCAGAAGATTTTGCTGTAGGCAACGTTGTAACAGGAAAAGTTGCACGTATGACTGATTTCGGAGCATTTATTGAACTTGCACCTGGAGTAGATGCACTGCTTCACGTATCCCAGATCTCCAGAAATCATGTTGATAAGCCATCTGATGTTCTTGCCATCGGACAGGAGATCACTGCAAAGGTTGTTGACCTGAACGAAGCTGAAAAGAAGATCAGCCTGAGCATGAAGGCTCTTGAATCAGATTCTCAGGATTATGCTGACGAAGAGACAGAAGCATAAGTCTTATTAAGCAGATATTTTAAAGAGACAGTCGGTTTCGGCTGTCTCTTTTTCAATACATGACAAATATTATGTTGAAACAACTGGATTTTTAGTACATATTTTAGTAAAATGGACTTTGTGAAAAAAGAAAGTGTACTGTAACGTTCAGTTCACTTCTAAGAAAGGAAGGAAGCGTAAAATGGGACTTTTGACATTTAAAGGCGGAATACATCCTGATGACGGGAAACGTTTTTCAAAGGATCAGCCGATCAAATCTCTTTTACCGACAGGTGATCTTATCTATCCTCTCTCCCAGCATATCGGTGCTCCTGCAGTTCCGGTTGTAAAAAAAGGAGATCAGGTTTTGAAAGGTCAGATGATCGCTGAAGCGGGAGGATTTGTTTCTGCTCCAATATATTCTTCTATATCCGGTAAAGTAAAAGCTTTGGAGAAGCATTTTAATCCAACCGGGACAAAAGTTGATTGTATCGTAATTCAGAATGATGGCAAATATCAGGAAGCAGAGTATGCTCCGGTTAAGCCTATCGCCGAGATGCCCCGTGAGGAGATCATTTCCAAAATCGGAGATGCCGGTATTGTAGGAATGGGAGGTGCCGGTTTTCCTACCAAAGTCAAGCTCTCCCCGAAAGATGTTGACAAGATTGAATATATTATTGCAAATTGTGCTGAGTGTGAACCTTATATCACTGCTGATTACCGCAGAATGCTTGAATATACGGAAGATCTTATAAGCGGAATGCGTGTTATTTTATCTCTGTTCCCGAATGCACGAGGTATTTTCGCAGTAGAAGATAATAAAAAGGACTGTATTGAAAAATTGCAGGAGGCAGTTTCTGATGAACCCAAAATGGATGTGAAAGCATTAATGACGAAATATCCTCAGGGGGCTGAACGACAGTTGATCTATGCTGTCACCGGACGTGCGATCAATTCCTCCATGCTGCCTGCTGATGCCGGATGTATTGTGGACAATGTAGAGACCCTGATCGGGATTCATAATGCAGTGATCAACGGAAAACCTCTGATGGAACGTGTAGTAACCGTCAGCGGTGATGCAGTCTCTGAACCTGGGAATTTCCTTGTACCACTTGGCATCAGCCATAAGGAACTGATTGAAGTGGCAGGTGGGTTCACTGAGGAACCTGAGAAACTGATCTCCGGAGGTCCGATGATGGGATTTGCCATGGTCACTCTGGATGCACCGGTCACTAAAACTTCTTCTTCACTTCTCGCCTTCAAGGAAGATATTGTAAAGAAGAGTTCTGAGACTGCCTGCATTAACTGTGCAAGATGTGTCGATGTATGTCCAAGCCGTATCATCCCATCCAGACTGGCAGATTTCGCTAAACGGCAGGATGAAGCTTCTTTTGTGGCATGGAATGGTCTGGAATGTGTAGAATGTGGATCCTGCAGTTATGTCTGTCCGGCGAAGCGTCAGTTGAAACAGGCCATCGGTTCTATGCGTAAGATTGCACTTGCCAACAGGAAGAAAAAGTAAGAGAGGTGAATAAAATTGAACGAAAATTATAATGTATCATCTTCTCCGCATATCCGGGATAAAGTAACCAGCAGTAATATTATGCTTATGGTTGTTATTTCCCTGCTTCCGGCAACGTTCTTTGGAATTTGGAATTTCCGGCATGAAAATGCGTGGATTTTGATTGTAGTAACTATAGCAGCAGCGGTTTTGGCTGAATATCTCTGGGAGAAACTCATGCATAAACCGGTCACTATCAAAGATTTCAGTGCAGTAGTCACAGGATTGCTTCTCGCACTGAATCTTCCTCCGACACTTCCATGGTGGATGGGTGTTGTCGGTGCTTTCTTTGCGATCATTGTTGTAAAGCAGCTTTTCGGAGGACTGGGACAGAATTTCATGAACCCGGCTCTTGGTGCACGTTGCTTTCTTCTGATCTGCTTTGCTGGAAAGATGACAAACTTTGTATACGACGGAGTTACAGGACCAACTCCTCTGGCGAATCTGAAAGCCGGTGAATCTGTAGATTCATTTGCAATGCTGATCGGTAATACCAGTGGAACGATTGGGGAAACTTCTGTCATTGCACTGATGATCGGAGCAATGTTCCTGATCCTTATGGGCGTGATCGATCTGCGGATTCCCGGAACTTACATATTAACATTTGTCATTTTTATTTCTTTATTCGGCGGTCATGGATTTGACCCACAGTACATTACTGCACACTTATGCGGTGGTGGACTCATGCTCGGTGCATGGTTTATGGCAACAGATTATGTCACTTCTCCAATCACCAGTAAAGGAAAGATCGTCTATGGTATCTGCCTTGGATGTCTGACGGGTCTGTTCCGTCTTTTCGGAGGTTCTGCCGAAGGTGTATCTTATGCGATCATCATCAGCAACCTGCTCGTTCCTCTGATCGAGAAGGCAACCCTGCCAAAGCCATTTGGAAAAGGAGGAGAGAAGTAATGAATAAAATAGTTAAAAATGCATTCATTCTCACTGCGATCACTGTCATCGCCGGACTGCTCCTCGGTGTTGTATACGGAGTTACGAAAGAACCGATCGCCAATGCAAAAGCAAAGGCAAAGCAGGAAGCATTCCAAGCGGTTCTGTCCGATGCAGATTCTTTTGAAACTGTAGATAATCTTGATACAGATGCCGCTTCTGAAATTTTAAAATCCAACGGGTATTCCAGCGATGATATCGAGGAAGTTGCCCTTGGAAAAGATAAAAGCGGTGAGACCATCGGATATGTCATCAATGTTGTTTCCCATGAGGGGTATGGCGGAGATATTGAAATCTCGGTCGGTATCCAAGCCGATGGAACCGTAAAGGGAATTGAGATGCTCAGTATCAGTGAAACTGCAGGTCTTGGCATGAAATCAACTGAGCCGACTTTCAAAGATCAGTTCAAAGATAAAAATGTAGAGACATTTTCTTATACTAAGACAGGAGAAGAGGGCGACGACAAGATCGATGCGATCAGCGGTGCAACCATTACTACAAATGCAGTTACAAATGCCGTAGATGCTGCTCTCGTGTATTTTCAAAATGAGTTAGGAGGCGGTAGCAATGAATAAATGTACAGAACGTTTAATGAATGGTCTGGTAAAAGAAAATCCGACCTTCGTTCTTATGCTCGGAATGTGTCCGACTCTTGCAGTTACGACTTCTGCCATCAACGGAATTGGAATGGGACTTTCTACAACGGCTGTTCTTATCATGTCCAACATGATGATCTCCATGCTCAGAAAGATCATTCCTGATTCAGTCAGAATGCCGGCATTCATCGTGATTGTTGCTTCATTTGTAACGATCGTTGATTTCCTGATGGAAGGATTTGTTCCGAGCCTTTATGATTCGCTTGGTCTGTATATTCCTCTGATCGTTGTAAACTGTATCATTCTCGGAAGAGCAGAGAGTTATGCTTCTAAAAATCCAGTCATCCCATCTATTTTCGATGGAATTGGAATGGGACTTGGGTTTACAGTCGGTCTGACTTCCATCGGTATTGTCAGAGAATTGATCGGTTCAGGAAAGATTTTCAATATTCAGATCCTTCCTGATCCTTATGAACCGTTTACGATCTTTATTCTTGCACCCGGAGCATTTTTCGTACTTGCCTGCCTTGTTGCACTTCAGAACAAAGTAAAAAATAATCTTGCCAGAAAAGGGGAAAAAGTACCGGAAGCAGCAGGATGCGGTGCCGGCTGTGACTCTTGTGGAAATGCAGCGGCATGCGGTGGACATACGATTGCGATGAAAACTGTTGCAGGAAAAGACGAGTAAAGGAGGGGACATATTAAATGAAAGCATTACAAGATTTATTATTGATCGCCGTAGGTTCAGCATTTGTCAATAACGTTGTACTGAGCCAGTTTCTCGGTATTTGTCCGTTCCTTGGCGTATCCAAAAATGTAAAGACAGCCGCCGGTATGGGAAGTGCCGTTGTATTCGTTATCACGATTGCTTCATTCGTTACCGGTCTGATCTATAAATTTATCCTTGGCAACCCGAATATTCTGGGAGGAGAGTTATCCTATCTGAATACAATCGTATTCATTCTTGTCATTGCCGCACTGGTTCAGTTCGTCGAGATGTTCCTGAAGAAGGCGATGCCATCTTTGTACAATGCACTGGGCGTTTATCTTCCATTGATCACAACAAACTGTGCAGTACTTGGTGTTGCCCTGACCAATGTACAGAATGGTTATTACGATAACATGAGTACAGGCATGGGACTTCTTACCGGTGTTGTCAATGGATTTGCAACTGCTGTGGGATTCCTCGTTTCTATCGTATTGATGGCTGGAATCCGTGAAAAGATCGAATACAATGATATTACAGAATCCTTCAAAGGCACTCCGATCGTGCTTGTTACCGCAGGTCTGATGGCGATTGCTTTCTTTGGATTTTCAGGATTAATATAGGAGGAAGGCAAAATGACTATTACAGCAATTATTTTAGCGGCAGTCGTTGTCGGTGGAACCGGTCTGTTCATCGGAGTTTTTCTTGGAATCGCAGGGAAGAAATTCGCAGTAGAAGTGGATGAAAGAGAAGAAGCCATTCTCGGTGTCCTTCCGGGCAACAACTGTGGTGGCTGTGGCTATGCCGGATGTTCCGGACTTGCAGCAGCAATCGTAAAAGGAGAAGCTGAAGTAAATGGCTGTCCTGTTGGTGGTGCCCCGGTTGCCGAAAAAATTGGTGAGATTATGGGCGTTTCCGTTGACAGTCAGGAGAAAAAGGTAGCTTTTGTAAAATGTGCAGGAACCTGTGAAAAAGCAAAGACCGAATATCAGTATACAGGTGTGCAGGACTGCCTCATGGCAAGTCAGATGCAGGATGGAGGACCGAAGAGCTGCAATGCAGGATGCCTTGGTTTCGGCTCTTGCGTAAAAGCCTGTCCGTTTGATGCGATCCATATAGTGGACGGAATTGCAACCGTTAATAAAGAAGTCTGCCGGGCCTGTGGAAAATGTATTGCCGCATGTCCGAAGCATCTGATTGAGCTGATTCCTTACAGTCAGAAGACTTTTGTAAAATGTAACTCCAATGAAAAAGGAAAGGCTCTGATGGAAGCCTGCCAGGTTGGCTGCATCGGATGTAAATTGTGCGAAAAGAACTGCCCGTCAGGTGCCGTTACTGTAACAAATTTCCTTGCACATATTGATGCAGAAAAATGTACTAATTGCGGAATCTGTGCGGAGAAATGTCCTCGGAAGAGTATTGTAAGTTAAATTTGTATTTGTTGAAGAGCATATATCCCGGCAGCAGGAAGTTTTTTAACAGAAGAGCGTCCATATCCGCACTTGTTGTTGCATCGCAGTGCAGGACCCGCTTTACCTCAGCCCGTTGACAACTTGTAACAGAAACGTGGAAATGCTCGTGCAATGACACTCGCATTTACGTTCCTTAACAAGTTGGGCAAAGTGTCTTCGGAACGCTCCCTGTCAATGCACTGCTCACGCAGCAGCAAGTGCGGATATTTGGCTTTTCAAGTCAGAAAGCGTTCCTCGCACCGGGACATTTTCTCCCAACAAACACGAAATTTCAGTAAGAAATAAAGAGCCGGAAGGTTACCAACTAAGATATTATATCCTGCGTTTTGCAGGTCGTTTATCCTGGTCAATAACCATCCGGCTTCTTTCTAACGTTTTTAAATTTGCATTGTTGAGTGAATACGCTGCGGAGTCGGAAAAACTTCTTATTGTGAGTGGCAGCGGAAAGCAGGGTGTTCCTGAGCAGGTGCATTAGCAGGAGCGTTCCGAAGACACTTTGCAGCGTTTGTTAGA
>NZ_CAKRGI010000043.1 GCF_934330165.1 uncultured Mediterraneibacter sp. | reverse complement strand
GAGCCGGAAGGTTATCGACCAGGATAAACGACCTGCAAAACGCAGGATATAATATCTTAGTTGGTAACCTTCCGGCTTTCTATTTCTTATTGAAATTTCGTATTTGTTGGGAGAAAATGTCCCGGTGCGAGGAACGCTTTCTGACTTGAAAAGCAAAATATCCGCACTTGCTGCTGCGTGAGCAGTGCATTGACAGGGAGCGTTCCGAAGACACTTTGCCCAACTTGTTAAGGAACGTAAATGCGAATGCCTTTGCACGAGCATTTCCACGTTTCTGTTACAAGTTGTCAACGGGCTGAGGTAAAGCGGATCCTGCACTGCGATGCAGCAACAAGTGCGGATATGGACGCTCTTCTGTCAAAAAAACTTCCTGCTGCCGGGATATATGCTCCTCAACAACTACAAATTTATACTCTCTTCATACAGGTAACCGCCATCGCTCCCGGTCCAATATGGCATGCAATACTCAGCGACAGGGAACCTTCTACCAGTTCATACTCCGGAAACCGGGTCTGGATTTCCTTTTTCCACTCGTCTGCCTCTTCTTTGCTGCACGTATACGCCATTCCAAGAACCATCTGATCTTTTACATCCGCAAAGCGGTCTGTCAGATCTTTTTCGATAGCATTGAGCATCGTCTTCTTCGCTGCCTTCCAGCCTCTGACTTTTGCAAATGCATCCAGCTTCTCTCCCTGGATCTGAAGAACCGGCTTTAAATTCAATACCGTTCCAATAGCTGCTGCTGCCGGAGTGATTCTTCCACCCTTTTTCAGATACTTCAACGTATCTACTGTGACATAGATACTCGCCTGCATTTTTTCTTTTTCCAGCACCTGTCTGATCTCTGCGGCAGATTTCCCTTCATCACGCAGCTTGATCGCATCGTAAACTGACTGTTCCTGCGTAACGGAAATCCTCTGATTATTGACAACCTGTACTTTTTCATCATAATCCTGTGCCAGTGAAAGAGCCGTTTCACAGGTACTGCTCAAACCACTTGACATCGGAATGCACACGATTTCATCATAATCCACTAAAAGCTTATCCCACAGATCCATGACATCTCCCGGCGATGGCTGGGATGTAGAAATTTCAGAATCAGCTCCCAGTTTTTCGTAGAACTGTTCCTGTGAAAGCGTAATATCTTCTAAATATAATTCACCGTCAATGAAAAACGGCATCGGAAGCACGTAGATTCCCAGTTCTTCACCCCGCTTCTGCGTAATTCCGCTATTGCTGTCCGTTACAATTGCAACTTTACTCATTCAACTTCTCCTTATCAGGCGGGCATTCCAAAGTGTCCGCATTCCTTTCTTCGCATCCCATTCCCGGGACTCTTGCATTTTAATTCTTAAAACTGTGGATCGGTGCAGGGATTCTTCCCTTTCTGTTAATAAATGCATCACATCCGAACTCATTTACAGGCATGATCGGAGCATATCCGAGAAGTCCTCCAAACTCTGCCGTATCCCCTACATCTTTTCCGATCACCGGAATCAGACGGACTGCCGTTGTCTTCTGGTTCACCATACCGATCGCCATCTCATCTGCAATGATACCGGAAATTGTTGCAGCAGATGTCTTGCCCGGAATTGCGATCATATCCAGTCCTACAGAGCATACACAGGTCATCGCTTCAAGTTTCTCCAGCGTCAGTGATCCTGCATGAACTGCATCGATCATACCCTGATCTTCACTGACCGGAATAAAAGCACCGCTTAACCCTCCCACGTAGGAAGATGCCATAACGCCACCTTTTTTCACCTGATCGTTCAGCATAGCAAGAGCCGCTGTTGTTCCCGGAGCTCCTACCCGCTCAAGTCCGATCTCTTCCAAAATCTCCGCAACACTGTCTCCAACTGCAGGAGTTGGTGCAAGGGAAAGATCTACAATACCAAATGGGATTCCCAGTCTTGCAGAAGCCTCTCCTGCCACAAGCTGACCCACTCTCGTAACTTTGAATGCGGTCTTCTTGATCGTCTCGCAAAGTTCCTCAAATCCTTTTCCACGCACTTTTTCCAATGCCTTCTTAACTACACCCGGTCCGCTGACTCCTACATTGATAACTGCATCTGCCTCTGTCACTCCAAGGAATGCACCCGCCATAAATGGATTATCATCCGGTGCATTGCAGAAAATCACCAGCTTTGCACATCCAAGGGAATCATTGTCCTTTGTCGCTTCTGCCGCTTCTTTTACGATCTGACCACAGAGTCGTACCGCATCCATATTGATCCCGGTTTTCGTCGACCCGACATTTACGGAACTACAGATCCGTTCCGTCTCAGCCAGTGCCTGCGGAATGGAACGGATCAGATTCTCTTCACTCTTCGTCATCCCTTTTGAAACAAGTGCTGAATATCCGCCAATAAAATTCACACCGACTTCTTTCGCTGCCTTATCCAGTGTCCTTGCGATCGTCACATAATCTTCCGGAGTCTTACAGGCTGAGCCGCCGACCAGTGAAACCGGGGTAATGGAAATTCTCTTATTCACGATCGGGATTCCAAATTCTTTTTCGATATCCTGTCCTGTAGATACAAGATCCTTTGCAACTGTCGTGATCTTATTATAAATATTCTGATTTAACTGATCCAGATCAGAGTCAATGCAATCCAGAAGGCTGATTCCCAGGGTGATCGTACGGACATCCAGGTTCTCATGCTCGATCATCTTATTTGTCTCTGAAACTTCATACATATTAATCATAATCTTATCCTCATCTTCTATGTCTCTTCACTGCTGTACGGTAAATCCTATAATCTGTGCATTTTCTCAAAGATCTCTTCTCTCTGGCAACGGATACTTACTCCAATTTCTTTTCCGAGTGTATCCATTTCATCGCATACCTCTGTAAAATCTTTTTTCAGATTTGAAACATCAACGATCATCATCATATTAAAATATCCTTGCACGATCGTCTGAGAGATATCTAAAATATTGATCCCGTTCTCCGCCAGATATGTACACACTCTCGCAATAATTCCCACCGTGTCTTTTCCAAGTACTGTGACAATACATTTTTTCATTTTCATTGTACCTCCGCTTTTTGTTATAAATCTGATCATACCGTAACAATCTCTGAAACTGAATCTCTGCTTGCAACAAACATATCAAGATCTTCTCCCTTATATTCATTATCTGCCAGAGTCACTTCCAGTTTTACTGTCTCATAAGCAAGCTTTGCATAATTATTCTCCCTGCTTAGGTGTCCCAGCATAATATATTTCAGATTATCATGTAGTATATCACAAAGGAGCTGTCCTGACAATTCATTTGATAAATGACCTCTGTCTCCAAGAATCCTCTGTTTCAGATAATATGGATATCCGCCTACCTCCAGCATATGGATATCATGATTTGCCTCCAGCAGGACTGCATCCAGATTCTGTAAATTTTTCACTGTATACGAATCATACTTGCCGAGATCCGTTGCAACAGCAACTGATTTTGCTCCGCACTCCAGCCGGTATCCCGCCGGTTCGTTCGCATCATGTGAAATCTCAAAAGGATGAATATCAATATCCCCCAGCGTAAACGGCTCATCTGTATGGATCGGATGATATAATCCCTCCGGCATCTTTCCGAGTCCTGAATAACTTTTTATTCCTTCTAATGTACCTTTTGTGGCATAGATCGGGATCTGATACTTTCTGCTGAATACTCCCAGGCCCTGAATATGATCTGAATGTTCATGCGTGATCAGGATTCCATTCAGATCATCTCCTTTCAGATCCAGTGTCTTCAGTCCCTCTTCGATTCTTTTTTTACTGATCCCAGTATCCACAAGCAGATGCGTATGATCACTTCCCACATAAATACAGTTCCCGCTGCTTCCACTTGCAATGCTGCACATTCTCATTTTATAACTTATCTCCTATTTGTCTTTTTGTATCTTCAAAGTCTCCACTGTTATCAATCACTGCCTGACACGCCTGCCGGAATGTATCTTCCGATGGCTGTGAAGCAATCATATCTGTAATCTTCTCATCTGTATAATGCCTGGAGGCTTTCAGTCTCTGCCTGCGGATATTTTCAGAAGTATAAATATACCACAACCCATCGCACAGCTCTCTTCCTGTATCCGTCAGAAGTGCCGCTTCTACGACATATAGAGACTTTCCCTGCTTTCTCTTCTCATCAATATCCTTCTGCACCCATTTCAACACTGCCGGATGCACGATTGCATTCAGGCACTGCAATTTTTCCGCACTTGAGAATACTATTTTACCCAGTTGTTTCCGATCTAGTTCCCCGTCTTCTCCAACGACAGCATCGCCAAATTCATCTACGATCTTTTGGAAACATTCCGTTCCCTTTCTTTGAAGCTGCTTCGCAACTTCGTCCATCTGACAGATACACGCTCCATACTCCTGCTCCATCCAGGCAAGTACTGCACTTTTTCCAGATCCTACTCCTCCGGTGATCCCTATTACTTTCATATTATTTTGCCTCATACCAGTTCTTTCCTGTATGCATATCTGCCAGAAGCGGAACTGAAAGACTCGCTGCATGTTCCATCTCTTCTTTTAAGATTTTTTTCACTTCGTCTACTTCCTCTTCTGCCGCTTCGATCAGAAGCTCATCATGCACCTGCAGGATCATTCTTGACTTCATATTTTGCTTCTTCAGTTCATCACTTACACGAATCATCGCAATCTTGATGATATCTGCCGCAGTTCCCTGGATCGGTGCATTCATTGCCACACGTTCTCCAAAACTTCTCTGCATAAAATTACTGGATTTCAGCTCCGGCACCGGTCTTCTTCGTCCGAATAATGTCACGGCATAGCCTTTCTCCTTTGCGTCTGCCACACATTGATCCAGAAAAGTTTTGATCCCCGGATAAGTCTCAAAATAATGTTCAATATATTTGGCTGCTTCTTTTCTTGTAATACTCAGATCCTGACTTAAACCAAAAGAACTGATTCCATAAACGATACCAAAATTAACCGCCTTGGCATTTCTTCTTTGAAGATCTGTCACCTCGTCAAATGGTACATGGAACACCTGGGATGCCGTCATCCGGTGAATATCCCTTGCCTCCCGGTATGCCTGGATCAGTTGCTCATCCCCCGAACAGTGAGCAAGGATCCTCAGTTCAATCTGAGAATAATCTGCATCCACAAATACACAGCCCTCTTTCGGCACAAAAACCTTACGGATCAGACGTCCCAGTTCCATTCTCACCGGAATATTCTGAAGATTCGGTTCTGTACTGCTGATTCTTCCTGTTGCAGTAATTGTCTGGTTAAATTTACCATGAATCCTTCCATCCGGCCCGATAAATGTAGCAAGTCCGTCAGCATAAGTCGATTTTAACTTTGTAAGCTGCCGATATTCCAGAATCTTTGCCACGATCGGATACTCCGGTGCAAGCTTATCCAGTACATCTGCTGCTGTAGAATACCCGGTCTTGGTCTTCTTGGCATGCGGCATTTCCAGTTTTTCAAAAAGGATCACGCCCAGCTGCTTTGGAGAATTAATATTGAACGTCTCGCCTGCCATATCATATATTTCTTTTTCCAGTTCTACGATCCGGCTTCCAAGCTGGTCTCCATAGACTTTCAATGCCTCGCCTTCCACGTGGATTCCTGCCTGCTCCATTTCATACAGGGTAAATACCAGAGGCATCTCAATTTCCCGGAACAGTTCTGTCATCCCGGCTTCTTCCATTTTCCGGTTCAGCGGTTCTACTGCCATATATGCCGTATAAGCTTCATAGCATGCCTTTGTACTTTCCTCTGCCTTTTCATCGATCAGAAGTCCCAGTTGCTCTCTCGCTACATCCTCATAATCATAGTCACTCTTTAATGGATTCAAAAGATAAGCTGCCACGATCACGTCAAAACTGTTCTCTCTCTTTGCCTGCGGTAAATAATTGAGATATTCTTTCAGTCCGCACATAGAAAATACTTTTACCTTCCCTGCCAGATCAGAAATCATTCTTGCCAGAGTTTCAAAATCCATCTCCATATCACACGGAATCGTAACCGTCTTTTTCTCAGCATAACAAAGTGCGATTCTGCCAATTCCTGATGGATGTGCGAACAATGGTAATACATTTCCCTCATCTCTGGAAAATGCAACTCCAACCTTCCCTGCCTTCTCTGCCTCTTTAAATATCTTTTCAATCGCAGCTTTTCCTGTCACTTCACAAAAAGCTGCTTCTACATCATTTGCTGAAGTTTCTACATCGAACCGTCCCAGCAGATTCTTAAACTGAAGCTTTTGGAACAGCTCATGAGCTTCCTTCGTATAAGGGTTGCCATGTCTTGCCCCCTTCAGATCAAATCCTGTCTCCGCATCCAGCTTAATAGTCGCCAGCGTCTTACTCATCTGTGCCTGCTCCCAGAACTCTTTCAGATTCTTACTTGCTCTTGGCGGCTTTAATTCTTCTACATGCTCATATGCATTTTCAATCGTCTTATATTCCTGGATGATCTTGGTCGCCGTCTTTTCCCCAATTCCCGGAACTCCGGGAATATTATCCGATGTATCACCCATCAAAGCTTTTACATCAATAAATTCTGTCGGAGTCACTCCATAACGCTCTTTCACATCAGCCGCAAGATAATCTTCAATTTCAGTCTTTCCCTGCTTTGTCTTCGGAATCCGCACTTTGATATGCTCCGTAGCCAGCTGAAGTGTATCGCGGTCTCCAGAAATGATCGAGACATCCAGTCCTTCTTTTTCACACTGATGAGAAATCGTTCCAAGAAGATCATCCGCTTCCAGTCCTGCCTGTTCAATAATTTCAATATTCATCGCCTTCAGGACTTCTTTGATCACCGGAACCTGCTGACGCAGTTCTTCTGCCATCGGCTTTCTCGTTCCTTTATATTCCTGATACATTTCATGCCGGAAAGTTGGTGCATGCACGTCAAATGTCACCGTCAGATATTCTGGTTTTTCCTCATCCAGTATTTTGAACATAATATTCAGGAAACCATATACCGCATTCGTGTGAAGTCCTTCCGAATTTGTCAGATCCGGCACGCCATAAAATGCCCGGTTCAGTATGCTGTGTCCATCGATCAGTACAATCTTCTCTCTCATCTGAAACTTCTCCTCAATCTTTGCTCTTTACACTGCTGATCCACTGCCCGTGAACCCTCAGTTTCTTTCATAACCTAACAATAAATTATACACTAAAAAACTTCTTTTTAAAAGGCTCATTTTATGGTATTATGTACGCATCATTAAAAATAAAAGAGGAATTAGATATGGATAGCATTATATTTGACGTAGATGGAACTTTATGGGATTCTGTAGATCCCGTGGCTGAATCCTGGAATCTTGCACTTGCCGAAAATACTGATATGACACCTGATCTGACACGGGACTCCCTTTCATGGCTCTTCGGAAAAACCATGACCGAAATTGCCGATGCACTTTTTCCCCATCTTTCACTGGACGAAAGAATGAGACTCCTTACACTCTGCTTTGATTATGAGAACCGATATCTCGAAACGCACCCGGGAAAAATGTACGATGGTGTTGTTGATACAATCAGAGAACTATCCCACAGATATCCACTGTTCATTGTCAGTAATTGTCAGTGCGGGTATATTGAAGTCATGATGAGAGCATCCGGAATAGAACCTTACATCAAAGATCACCTCTGCTTTGGAGAAACTCAGCTTTCAAAAGATCAGACACTTTTACAGTTGATCGAGAGAAATGATCTGAAATCTCCGGTTTACGTCGGTGATACACAGGGCGATGCCGATTCCTGTGCCAAGGCTGGTGTTCCTTTTATTTTTGCTGAATACGGACTGGGTGATGTCCCGGATGCAAAGGTAAGAATTGCACACTTTGAGGAATTACTGAAGATTGCCGATAAATAAGGGTAAAATACCACCAGCATTGAGGGAGCATCCTTCGGCTGGTGGTAGCTATATCCACTTCATCTTTTTTCTATGTAATACATCTTCTATAACATAATAAAGTACTGTAGCAAATGTGTTCCATCTATATTCGTTTCATCACGATCCAGTTTTCTTCTTCCGAACAATTTAAAATGATTTCTTTCATAGAATGATATCAGCTTTTCTTTTTCTTCACATTCTAAATATGCAAAACGTCCTCCGACTTCTTTTTGTACTTTCTGCACCTTATCCATTGCCAGGTGAAGTAAATCATCTCCACTTATCAACGTATCATTTCCATTTGTATAATTTTTTCCAAGTTGTGCAATCAATGGAGCTGCAACAGTATATTCATTCTTTTTACTATCAAATATGCCATGTTCGCGTAATTTTCTTGCCTCATTACTATTAACTGCACTCCGTTCAATAGATATAACCTTTGATGCAATCGTATAATAACCAACTAACTCCTTCTCTGTGCCATCAGCACTCTGCCAAAATACTATATGCGTTTTAGAAAATCCCCTTTTTGAAAACTCTGCTGCTTTGTTCTTCAAAAAGCTTTCCACATCAGGATTTAACGGACACGAAAAAGAAGAGAGGATTTCTTTTACGCTATCCTCTCCTAATTGATCTAATAAATCACTTAAATTAATTTGAACAAAACTTGTCTCTGGAATTAAATCTTTTATTTGCACTACTTTCCAAAAAACTCCTTAATCTTATCGCCTGTAATTTCTTTGCATTCTCTTGTAAGTTTCGCAGGTTCATACTTCGTATTTTCTGCTTCATCCAAAGCTTGCACAAATGTACGGGCGAATCGCTTTTCACTAATATTAACTTCTTTTAATATGCTCTTCGTTGCCATACTTTTCACCTCCAAAACAAAATAAGTATCTTTCTTTAATATTATATCCATTCTGACCTAAAAATCAACCTTTTAGGATTATTTCATGGACCTTTGTGCATTCTTCTTAATACAAAAAATCTCTGTTCCCCTTGCAAACACTGGATTTACAGGAGATTCAGAGATTCAGTCTAATGCCGCTGGCCGGACTCGAACCGGCACGGCTACTAACCGCTTGATTTTGAGTCAAGTGCGTCTGCCAATTCCGCCACAGCGGCTTATTTTGTCGGTTCGTTATTCCCCGAACCGACTTTTTTATGATATCATATTTGCTTATTTATTTCAACCACTTTTTTATTACTCACCAAGTTTTTTGCCTATCTCAAAGCAATCAAATGTAGCAAAATAGTCCTTCGGTGTCTCAGCACGACGGATCATCTGCACGCTTCCATCTTCTTTCAGCAACAACTCCGCTGACTTTAATTTTCCATTGTAATTGTATCCCATGGAAAAGCCGTGAGCCCCCGCATCATGGATCACCAGGTAATCTCCTCTTTCAATCTCCGGGAGCATTCTGTCAATCGCAAATTTATCATTATTCTCGCACAGAGATCCTGTCACATCGTATTTATGGTCACATGGTTCATTCTCTTTTCCAAGAACCGTAATATGATGATAGGCTCCATACATTGCCGGACGCATCAGATTAACTGCACATGCATCTACACCGATATAATCTTTATAAGTCTTTTTCTCGTGAATTGCTTTTGTAACAAGGCAGCCGTAAGGTCCCATCATGTAACGTCCCAGTTCTGTAAAGATCGCTACATCCCCCATTCCTGCAGGAACTAATACTTCCTCATAGACTTTACGCACACCTTCTCCGATCGCATAAATATCATTCGGCTCCTGATCCGGTCTGTAAGGAATACCAATCCCACCTGACAGATTAATAAACTTAATATTTGCACCTGTCTCATTTTTAAGACGTACTGCCTGCTCAAACAAAACTTTCGCAAGCATCGGATAATAGTCATTTGTCACCGTATTGCTGGCAAGAAATGCATGGATTCCAAACTCCTTTGCACCTTTGCTTTTCAGGATCTTAAATGCTTCCGTAATCTGTTCTGTTGTCATACCATATTTGGCATCTCCCGGATTGTCCATGATATCATTACTGATCTTAAATAATCCGCCTGGATTGTAACGGCAGCTGATCGTCTCAGGAATATGTCCGATCGCACTTTCAAGGAACTCAATATGGCTGATATCATCCAGATTGATGATCGCACCAAGTTTATCCGCCAGACGGAAATCCTCTGCAGGAGTATCATTTGACGAGAACATAATATTATGTCCCGTTACACCTACTGCTTCTGAGAGCATCAGCTCCGTATAAGATGAGCAGTCACATCCACAACCATACTCCTTCAGGATATCCAGAAGGAACGGATTTGGAGTTGCCTTTACTGCAAAATATTCTTTATATCCCGGATTCCATGAAAATGCTTCTTTTAATGCCTTTGCATTCGCACGGATTCCTTTCTCATCATAAAGATGAAACGGCGTCGGGTAGGTCTTTACGATCTCTTCAACCTGTTCCTTTGTAACAAATGGTTTCTTGCTCATCTTTCTTCTCTCCTTTTCGTATCTTTATCAGTTCAATTTCATTTGCAAGTGCATTTTTAAATACTGTCACAAAATTTCTCTGACCGGAATAGACACACGTATTCATACTGCCCATTCCATATTCTCCTGAAAGAACATAGCGGGAATCTACAATCAGTCCGATCTGCTGCTCTTTTTTTCTGGTTACATAAACGATAACTTCTTTCATCGGAAAAGGTTCATCCGTAATCAGAACAACCTTTTTTCCTCTTCTCACCAGTTGTAGAAGTTCCTCTTTAAATTCCTCCAGGCATCCTTTAGAACAGGAAAAATAGACCCGTTCTTCTGCTCCGGTCAATAAATGATGAATTTTGTCTGCAATATTCTTCTTACCTTCAACCGTAATATATCCATCCTCTTCCACGGACTCGCTGGGAAGATTCTGCTGAAGCCATTCCAGCTCTTTTTCAAGTCTCCGGATCCGGTTTCCACAAAACTCCTGTGGAACAATGGGGATATAACGCTTTGCATCGCCCTCTACCAGATATGCAGCACCTTTTTCCACCATTGCTGCAAGCGAAGCATAGGCATTCGACCTGGAAATCCCGGTATCTCTTGCAATCTCATACCCGGTCTTTTTTCCCCCTTCAAGAAGCTTTCTGTAAATAAGAGCTTCCTGCCTGGATAACCCGAAATGCATCAGGTACTCAATTTCTCTGCTTTCATCCATTCTCTGCTCTTCTCCATAGTAGTTCTTTACAGGAACACTATACATCACTGCCTGTCTGCTGTCAATGAAAATACCTTTGAAAAGTTATTTTTGAGAATCTTTTTCATTTGCTTCATCTATCTATCACCGGCAGGTTCCTTACGGATGCATGCCATTTAAAATCATTCTGACAACCTCTTCCGGTGTCTCTGCAAGCCCGTCAGCTCCCGCTTCCTCCAGTTCTTCTTTCGATCCGTACCCGTACAGAACACCGATGGCACGGATTCCTTCTCTATTTGCACCTTCAATATCATAGCACCGGTCTCCGACCATTCTGATTTTTTCCCGGTCTTTTTCTTCGCACTGTCCCAGGACATATTGGATCACTTCCTGCTTTTTTGTTCTTGCTCCATTCATGCAGGCTCCACCGATCAGGTCAAAATACTTCGCAAATCCAAAATGTTCTGCAATCATTTTTGCAAATTTTTCAGGCTTTGACGTTGCCATTACGATCGTCAGTCCGGCTTCTTTCAAAGTCTTCAGCATTTCCATGACTCCCTCATAGACCCAGTTGTCAAAAATTCCTTTTTCCTGATAGTATTCCCGGTATAATCCCACCATCTCTGCTGCTTCTTTCTCTTCTATCTCACAGCATTTCATAAACTGTTCCTGCAAAGGAGGTCCAATAAATTTGCGTAATTCATCCTCCGGTGGAATTTCTCTGCCAGCCTTTTTCAGTGCATACTTCACTGAATTTATGATCCCTGATCCCGAATCAGTGAGCGTTCCGTCCAGATCAAACAATACAGTACTGATTTCCATCTCTGTTCACATCTCCTCTCTCACAGTACTTTTCTTCTTTTTGAAAGCATCTTTTTAAAAGCTTCTGATATGATCTTCAGCTTCATCTTCTGTCTTAATCACTTTGCGTATCACTACATAATATCCAAAATCATCATTGACTTTTATATAAACCCGGTCGCCCTCTTTATGTCCCAGTAACGCCTTGCCAATCGGAGATTCTATACTGACAAGGCCATTCAATGAACTTCCCCGGACAGATGTGACGATCCGATAAGTTTCCAATTCATCATCATCCTCACAATAAAGTTCTACTGTATTATTCAGTCCGATTTCATCTGCTTTGGAATGATCTTCTACAATTTCCGCAGTCTTGAGCATTCTCTCCAGGTAACGGATTCTGCTTTCATTCTGATTTTTTGCTTTTTTTGCCGCATGATATTCAAAGTTCTCACTCAGATCCCCATGAGATCTTGCTTCTTTTACCGCTTCGATCAATTCTTTTCGTTCCACCAGCTTACGGTGTTCGATCTCGGCTTTAATTTTTTCAACGTCGCTTTTCGTTAATCTTTCACGCATAATGAGTCCTTTCTGTATGAAATTAAAAATTTGTATTTGTTGAAGAGCATATATCCCGGCAGCAGGAAGTTTTTTTGACAGAAGAGCGTCCATATCCGCACTTGTTGTTGCATCGCAGTGCAGGACCCGCTTTACCTCAGCCCGTTGACAACTTGTAACAGAAACGTGGAAATGCTCGTGCAAAGGCACTCGCATTTACGTTCCTTAACAAGTTGGGCAAAGTGTCTTCGGAACATTTTCTCCCAACAAACACGAAATTTCAATAAGAAATAAAGAGCCGGAAGGTTACCAACTAAGATATTATATCCTGCGTTTTGCAGGTCGTTTATCCTGGTCGATAACCTTCCGGCTCGTTTTTTCACTCTTAAATTTGCATTGTTGAGTGAATACGCTGCGGAGTC
>NZ_CAKRGI010000042.1 GCF_934330165.1 uncultured Mediterraneibacter sp. | reverse complement strand
TTCGTGTTTGTTGGGAGAAAATGTTCCGGTGCGAGGAACGCTTTCTGACTTGAAAAGCCAAATATCCGCACTTGCTGTTGCGTGAGCAGTGCATTGACAGGGAGCGTTCCGAAGACACTTTGCCCAACTTGTTAAGGAACGTAAATGCGAGTGCCTTTGCACGAGCATTTCCACGTTTCTGTTACAAGTTGTCAACGGGCTGAGGTAAAGCGGGTCCTGCACTGCGATGCAACAACAAGTGCGGATATGGACGCTCTTCTGTCAAAAAAACTTCCTGCTGCCTATATATTTTCTCTTCAACAAATACAAATTTCATATCTTGATTATCCTCTGTTTATATTCATTGAGAAATGCTGTCTTAAATTTGTCTGTCACAACGGAAGTATATAAATTTGATGCAAGGATATCATCCCGCAGCATTCGCTGTCCAAGGTCGCAGAGTTCCCGGCTTTCAGAAAGCTTTGTCAGAAGTGGCAGGGCACTTTTTTGGGATATTTCGGTAATAATCCGGGAACAGTCCTTTCTGAATCCGAGCAGTCGTGCATAGAAGTTATATCCGCCGTTTATATATTCAGCTACATAATCTTTTTTGATCCCGAGCATAATATGAAGCAATGCCCGGTTAATACGGGTTCGGGTCAGTTCCTTTGTCTTCAGAAGTCCGGCAAACTGCTTATAATTAAAAAAATCATTTAAACTGGTACAGATCCTTGCAGCAAGTTCAGGCGAGACATCCATATAACGGACGAGACTTTCAGGATGCTTGTTCAAAAGTTTATATTTTAAGATTAATGAAAAATCATTCTGATAAACCGGATACTGAATCTTATGAAAATCAGACAGAAGTTCCAGACACTTTTTTGGAACCTGATTGCCCAGTTCATTGAGAATATCGGAAAAAGAAAGCTCTGTGGAATCATCTCCTGTAAATTCTGTCTGAATGGACGAGCTGGAATATGCCAGGAGGGAACGAATCGCAGAAGCAGAACTATACAGTCCGTTAAGCTGGCAGTCATGATATCCGGCTCCTTTTCGCTGAATTGTATAAGGACGGATCGAGCTTCCACATTTTTTTAAGGCTTTCAGATATTCGATGCCGAGAATGTTATTTGGATCTTTTAAAATGTCGGCACATCGAGGATCACCGGTGCAGAAAACAACTGCCGTTTGTCGTGCTGCAGGAAATGATTTCCCAAGCTTTAATTCATGCCGGAGAATCTCACGATATTGTTCAGGTTCATCGACTAAAAGGCCGGCAATCTTCTGCAGCAGAGGAAGATCACTGCATTCACTTCCAAAGCAGACAGAATCGACGATTCCGAGACTGTCTAAAAGAGAAATTGCTCCGAGAGCAAAAAATTCAGCACTTCCGGTAGCATAGCAGACGGGAAGTTCAAGAACGGCTCCAGCTCCACAATAAAGAGCCATTTCAGTACGGAGACGTTTCGGCATAATGGCGGGAGTACCACGTTGAACATAATCCCCGCTCATAACAACGAGAGCAGCATCGGCACCGGTAATGCGTAGCGATTCGCGGATATGGTATAAATGACCGTTATGGAATGGGTTGTATTCTGTGATCAGACCAACAATTTTCATAGAAATCTCCTATTATAAAAATATAGATGTCAGTTAATATTTGTATATCGTTATTGACCTCATTATACTATAAAAAGATGGCGGGGTCAAAATATGGCAATGAAAGAGAAAAAATTGTTCTTTTTGAAGAACAATATGTCTGACATTGATAAATGTGTAACAAAGTAATAAAAAAAGATCTGAAAAAAGAAAGATTGTATTTGAAAATGCACATGAAACCCACTTGTATACAAAAAACCTTTGTATTATAATAAATGGCAGTGAAATTAAAAGAAAGGTGGCACAAAAGTCATGGGATTTATTGATGAAATCAAGGCAAGAGCGAAAGCTTGCAAAAAGACAATCGTTCTCCCTGAGACAGAGGACGAAAGAACTTATAAGGCGGCAGAAGCAGTATTAAAAGAAGGAATTGCTGATCTGGTGCTTGTTGGAAGCAAAGAGGAGATTGAGAAAAATAAAGGTACATATGATATCTCCGGTGCTGCGATCGTAGATCCTGCTACAGATGCAAGAACAGAAGGTTATATTGCAAAACTGGTTGAACTGAGACAGAAGAAAGGTATGACACCGGAGCAGGCAAAAGAGCTGCTTCTGAATAATTACCTTTATTATGGTGTAATGATGGTGAAGATGGGGGATGCTGACGGTATGGTATCAGGAGCATGCCATTCTACAGCAGATACACTTCGTCCGTGCCTTCAGATTCTGAAGACGAAACCGGGTACAAAGCTGGTATCCGCATTCTTCCTGATGGTAGTTCCGGATTGCGATATGGGTGCAGACGGAACATTTGTATTTGCAGATGCAGGTCTGGAGCAGAATCCGGATCCGGAGAAGCTTGCAAATATTGCAATTTCTTCATCAGATTCTTTCAAGCTTCTTGTAGGAAAAGAGCCGATTGTTGCTATGCTTTCTCATTCTACAAAAGGAAGTGCAAAGCATGCGGATGTTGATAAAGTAGTAGAAGCTACAAAAATTGCTCAGGGACTCGCACCGGAGCTTGCACTTGACGGAGAACTTCAGCTTGATGCAGCAATCGTTCCGGAAGTCGGAGCATCCAAAGCACCGGGAAGCAAAGTTGCAGGACATGCAAATGTACTTGTATTCCCTGATCTCGATGCAGGTAATATCGGATATAAACTGGTTCAGAGACTTGGAAAAGCAGAAGCTTACGGTCCTCTGACTCAGGGAATTGCAGCACCGGTCAATGACCTTTCCCGTGGATGCAGTGCGGAAGATATTGTAGGTGTTGTTGCAATCACAGCAGTACAGGCACAGGCTGAATAAGTAAGAATGGTAAGATTTGTTTCGGGAGGAAATAAAAGAAAATGAATATTTTAGTTATTAACTGCGGAAGCTCATCTCTGAAATTCCAGCTGATCAACGCTGAATCAGAAGAGGTACTCGCAAAAGGACTTTGTGAAAGAATCGGAATTGATGGCCGTCTGACTTATCAGCCGGCCGGCGGAGAGAAAGAAATTTCTGAAAAGGCTATGCCGACCCATACAGAAGCAATCCAGTTTGTCATTGATGCACTGACGAATGAAAAGACTGGTGTTGTCAAGAGCTTAAGCGAGATTGGTGCAGTAGGACACCGCATTGTCCATGGTGGTGAAAAGTTTGCATCTTCTGTTGTGATTACTGAGGAAGTGAAAAAGGCTGTAGAAGAGTGTAATGATCTTGCACCACTTCATAATCCTGCAAATCTGATCGGAGTTGAAGCATGCGAAAAGCTGATGCCGGGAACTCCTATGGTTGCAGTATTTGATACAGCGTTCCATCAGACAATGCCTGAAAAAGCTTATATGTATGGTCTTCCATATGAATATTATGAAAAATATAAAGTAAGACGTTATGGTTTCCATGGTACAAGCCACAGCTATGTTTCTAAAAAGGCGGCTGAGGTGATGGGAAAAGCATATGATGAAGTAAAGACCATTGTATGCCATCTTGGAAATGGTGCAAGCGTATCTGCTGTACTCAATGGAAAATCCGTTGATACATCCATGGGACTTACACCTCTCGAGGGACTGGTTATGGGTACCCGTTCAGGCGATATTGATCCGGCGATCATGGAGTTTATTGCACAGAAGGAAAATCTTGATATCGAGGGCATCATGAATGTGCTGAATAAAAAATCCGGTGTATTCGGAATTTCAGGTGGAATTTCCAGTGACTTCCGTGACCTGACAGGAGCAATGGCTGAAGGGAACAAGAAAGCAAAGATCGCACTGGAAGTATTTGCTTATCGAGTAGCAAAATATATCGGAGCTTATGCAGCAGCGATGAATGGCGTGGATGATATTGTATTTACAGCAGGAATCGGTGAGAATGTAAGCCATGTAAGAGAGCAGGTATGCAGCTATCTGGGATATCTTGGCGTTGAGCTTGATCTTGATGCGAATGAGAAGCTCAGAGGGGAGCAGGGTGAGATCACAAAGCCTGGATGCAAGGTAAGAGTCTTTGTAATTCCTACAAATGAAGAGCTTGCTATTGCACGTGAGACACTTGCACTTGTAAAATAAACTTCATAATAAGATATGAAATTATGATCTGAAAAGATTGAAAAATCTGATTATTAAAAGGGCAGGAAAGTTTGAGAGAACATGACTGCCCTTTTTCACGGCAGCAGAAAAAGATTTTTTAAAATTAGGTTGACAAAAAAGTTTTCCATGATATAATAGTTTAGGTATGAATAGGAGAAATACATTATGTTAATTAACCTATCAGACGTTTTGTCAGACCAGCATAAGACGGTTGAAGAAACTGTGCGGCTGGAGATGGAAGAGATCCGGATGAAATCCGGAACCTACCCCATTATCAGTAAAGAGCCGGTTCATGTTAGAGTGGAGCATATAAGGGGAAAAGAACTGCTCGTGAACGCTGAGACCAGGATCGTAGTCGTGATACCATGCGACAGATGCCTGAATGATGTGAAAAGGGAGTTTGTACTTGATTGTGCAAAGCATGTGGACGTAGGCCTCTCCGACGCAGAACTGACAGAGGAGCTGGATGAATCAAACTTTATTGACGGATATCATCTTGACGTGGACAAACTCCTGTATGGAGAGATTTTGTCAAACTGGCCGGTTAAAATCCTGTGCAGGGAAGACTGTAAAGGGTTATGTAAAGTGTGCGGTCAGAATTTAAATACGGGGTCCTGCAATTGTGAAGAGCCGGGACTTGATCCAAGAATGTCAGTTGTCCGTGACTTATTTAAGAATTTTAAGGAGGTGTAACCTATGTCTATCTGTCCAAAGAATAAATCTTCAAAAGCAAGAAGAGATAAGAGAAGAGCTAACTGGAAGATGAGTGCTCCGAACCTTGTAAAGTGCAGCAAATGTGGCGAGCTTATGATGCCTCATCGTGTATGCAAGGCATGCGGATCATACAACAAGCGTGAGATCGTAACAGTTGACTAATTTATGATTTGAAACTGAGAATAGAGTGTAAGCCTTTCAGGCTTACACTCTATTTTTGCTTAAGAGGAAACCCTCTTTTTATACATATTTATTGATTTTTATCAGGTTTTTTAGTAGAATAATTTCAGTAGTGCAAGGAGGAAAGAATATGTCTGAGATAACGAGAGTTGCCCTTGATGCCATGGGTGGAGATAATGCTCCCGGAGAGATTGTAAAAGGAGCAGTAGAGGCAGTTCAGAGAAGAGATGATATCAAGATACTGCTGACCGGAAAAGAAGAAGTTCTTAAAAAAGAACTGTCTGCTTATACTTATCCCAGGGAGCAGATCGAAATTGTAAATGCTACAGAGGTGATAGAGACAGCAGAACCGCCGGTGAAAGCTATCCGTGGGAAAAAAGATTCTTCTATTGTAGTAGCCATGAAGATGGTGAAAAAGGGCGAGGCAGATGCATTTGTATCTGCAGGAAGTTCGGGTGCAGTCCTCGTTGGAGGCCAGGTGCTTGTAGGACGTATTAAAGGGGTTGAGAGACCACCGCTTGCACCGCTGATCCCGACTTTGAAGGGAGTTTCACTTCTGATCGACTGTGGAGCAAATGTAGATGCCCGGCCGTCCCATCTTCTTCAGTTTGCAAGGATGGGATCCATATATATGGAGAGTGTTATGGGCAAGAAGAATCCGACAGTTGGTATTGTGAATATTGGTGCAGAAGAAGAGAAGGGAAATGCACTTGTAAAAGAGACATTTCCACTGCTGAAAGAATGCAGCGATATCAATTTTATCGGAAGTGTAGAAGCAAGAGATATTCCGTATGGTGCGGCAGATGTGATCGTCTGTGAGGCATTTGCGGGAAATATCATTCTGAAACTTTATGAGGGTGTTGCGGGAGGTCTTATGAAAAAGGTGAAGGAGGGCATGATGTCTTCTCTTCGGAGTAAGATCGGTGCATTGCTTGTAAAGCCGACACTGAAAAAGGTATTAAAGGATTTTGATACAAGTAATTATGGTGGAGCACCCATGCTTGGACTGAATGGACTGGTAGTGAAGACGCATGGAAGTTCAAAGTCAACAGAGATATGCAACTCGATCATTCAGTGTGTGACGTTTAAAGAACAGAAGATCAATGAAAAGATCAGGGAAGCAATCCAACAGGAAGTTGTGGAAGAAAAAGAAGAAAAGTAATTCAGGAGGTTTTAATTATGGAATTTGAAAAGCTGCAGGCAATTATCGCGGACGTATTAAATGTTCCGAAAGATGACATTACACCGGAGACTACATTTGTGGATGATTTAGGTGCTGATTCACTGGATATTTTTCAGATCATCATGGGAATTGAGGAAGAGTTCGATATTGAGATCGACAATGAAGAAGCAGAAAAGATCACAACTGTGCAGGATGCAGTTGAGCAGATAAAAAAGGCTGTTGAATAATCGGAAGTGAGATGAAAAAGCCCGAATGGGCTTTTTCATTTTCAATACAGGAGCGTATAAAAGAAAGAGAAGTGAATTATGGATAAAAGACTGAAAGAACTGGAAAAAAAGATCGGATACACTTTTGAGAATCACAAGCTTCTTGAAAGAGCTATGATGCATAGTTCTTATACGAATGAAAAGCATTTGGAAAAATACAGATGCAACGAGCGTCTTGAATTTTTGGGAGATGCAGTACTGGAACTGATCTCCAGTGAGTATCTTTTTGGGGAACTTCCGAGAGTATCCGAGGGAGAACTGACCAAGACACGAGCGAGTATGGTGTGTGAACCATCTTTGGCAATGTGTGCGAGAGACATTGATCTGGGAAGTTATCTTCTTCTTGGAAAAGGAGAGGAAGCAACGGGGGGAAGAATGAGAGATTCGATCACATCAGATGCATTGGAAGCACTGATCGGGGCGATTTATCTTGACGGTGGTTTTACTAGTGCAAAAGAGTTTATCCATCGGTTTATCCTGACGGATCTGGAGGATAAGAAACTCTTTTATGATAGTAAAACTATCTTGCAGGAAATCGTACAGGCAAATAAAGCAGGAAATATCACATATGAGCTGGTTGGTGAGGAAGGACCGGATCATAATAAGACGTTTGAAGTGAGAGTCAGGATTGGCGGACAACCTTATGGCAGTGGAAAAGGCCGTTCAAAAAAAGCTGCAGAGCAGAAAGCTGCTTATCAGGCGATCATCATGTATAGAAGTATGAAATAAGCGGGGGCTTTATGTATTTAAAAAGCATTGAGGTGCAGGGGTTTAAGTCCTTTGCGAATAAAATAAAGTTTGAATTTCATAATGGGATCACCGGGATTGTCGGACCAAATGGAAGCGGAAAGAGTAATGTTGCGGATGCGGTCCGCTGGGTACTTGGAGAGCAGAGAGTCAAGCAGTTACGTGGCGGGAGTATGCAGGATGTTATATTTTCCGGGACAGAGAACAGGAAACCGTTAAGTTATGCATCTGTTGCGATCACACTGGACAATTCAGATCATAAGCTTCCGGTTGAGTACGGAGAAGTTACAGTTACAAGAAAGCTGTATCGTTCTGGTGAAAGTGAATATCTGATTAACGGTACGGCGTGCAGATTGAAAGATATTAATGAAATGTTCTATGATACTGGTATCGGAAAGGAAGGATATTCGATTATCGGTCAGGGACAGATTGATAAGATCCTGAGCGGAAAGCCGGAGGAGAGAAGAGAACTTTTTGATGAGGCTGCAGGAATTGTGAAATATAAGCGAAGAAAGAATCTTTCTTTAAAGAAACTGGAAGAAGAACGGCAGAATCTGACCAGGGTAAATGATATCCTTCAGGAGCTGGAGAAGCAGTTAGGACCTTTGGAACGTCAGTCCGAGACAGCCAGGGAATATCTGAAAAAGAAAGAGGAACTGAAGACTTATGATATTAATATGTTCCTTCTGGAGGAAGAACGGCTGAGAGAACGTATCAGGGATGTTGCGGGGAAATACGAGCTTGCTGCAGCAGAGATGGAAGAAGCAAATGTCCGTTATGAGAAGATGAAAGAGGAGTATGACCGGATAGAGGGGCAGGTTGAAGAAATTGATCTGGCTATCGAGACAGCAAGGAATCAGATGAATGAGACCGGTCTTTTAAAGCAGCAGCTGGAGGGAAAGATCAATGTCTTAAAAGAGCAGATCAATACAGCCCGGATGAACGATGAGCATTACGGACACCGTGCAGGAGTGATCCATACAGAAATTGAGTCCAGGACAGCAAAGAAAAAAGAACTGGAAAAAGAAAAGCGGAATATTCTGGAAAAGCTGGAAAAGGCACGTGGAACTGATACGCAGGCGAGGCGGAAACTGATTGATACGCAGTCTTTGATCGCTGAATATACAGATGAGATCGAGCAGTGCAAAAAAGAGATCATGGAGCTGCTTGGAAGTCGTGCATCAACGACCGCAAAGATGCAGCATTTTGATACGACAAGAGAACAGATTCAGACAAGGAAAGCAGTCATTACCAGAGGATTGCTGGAAGTTGCAACCGAGGCAGAAGAACAGAATCTGATCCTGAAAAAGCATGAGGAAGAACTGCAGGCAGTTCAGAAAGAAATAGCAGAGTGTAATGCAATAATTTCAGAGAATGAACGGGAACTTGAACGGTTACAGAAAGAGCTGCGTGAAAAGCAGGAAAAACTGAAGACCGGTCAGACAGCTTATCACAGAGAGTCTTCCAGACTGGAATCCCTGAAAAATATTACGGAACGCTACGATGGCTACGGCAACAGTATCCGAAAGGTGATGGCAAATAAGGAGCAGGAACCGGGGCTGATCGGAGTTGTCGCAGATATCATCAAGGTAGAGAAAGAATATGAGATTGCGATTGAAACTGCACTGGGCGGCAGTATTCAGAATATTGTAACTGATAATGAGAATACTGCAAAGAGGATGATCGAGTTCCTGAAAAGGAATAAGTTCGGGCGAGCAACGTTTCTCCCACTTACCAGTATGCGGGGAAGTGGAGGAATCCGCAATGAGGAAGCCTTAAGAGAACCGGGAGTGATCGGACTTGCGAATACGCTGGTTCATGTAGAAAGCAGGTTTGTCGGACTTGCGGAACAGCTCCTTGGAAGAACCATCGTGGTCGATCATATTGACCATGGGATCGCAATCGCAAGAAAGTATCGTCAGACACTCAGACTGGTGACTCTTGAAGGGGAACTGATCAATCCGGGTGGTTCCATGACCGGAGGTGCATTTAAAAATTCCAGCAATCTGCTGAGCAGACGCCGGGAGATTGAAGAATTTGAAAAGACGGTAGCAATGCTGAAGACAGAGATGGATGCTTTGGAACAGGAAGTACGCAAGGTGAAAGATCTGAGAGCAGGAATTTACAGCTCTACGGATGAGATCCAGCAGACGCTCCGGAAAGCTTCTGTTGTGGAAACGACTGCAAGGATGAATGTTGAGCAGACGCAGTTAAAGCAGTTAGAGGCAAAGCAGAAATATGACGGTTATCAGAAAGAACAGGAAAGTTTGCTGCAGGAACTTCAGGAGATTACGGATAATGAGGATTCGATCCAGATGGAATTAGAGACCTCTGAAAATATGGAGAGGGAGTTGAATGAAAAGATCAGTCAGCTTCAGATCCGGTTAGAACAGACGAAAAAAGAAGAGGGATCACAACTGAAGCAGACAGAGGAAGTACATCTTTCACTTGCAAGTCTGGAGCAGCAGGACAACTTTATTCTGGAAAATATGACCCGCATTGAAGAGGAAATCCAGAAGTTCAGTCATGAGCTGGAAGAACTTGGTGAAAGCCGGGGAAATGCATCTGAGGAGATCCGGGAAAAAGAAGAAAAGATCCGGGAATTGCAGCAGACCATAGAGGAGTCGAAAGAACTGTTTGAGGAGATCAGGCAGGAGATTAACGGTCAGACTTCAAAGAGAGAAGAACTGAATCAGAAGAATAAAGATTTTCTCAGACTCCGGGAAGATCTGTCGAAGCATATTGCAGATCTCGATAAAGAAACGTTTCGGCTGAACAGTCAGAAAGAGGGATATGAGGAAGCATCTGAAAAGCAGATGAATTATATGTGGGAAGAATACGAACTCACCTATAATCATGCAATGGAGCTTCGGAATGAAAATCTGACGGATCTGGCAGAGATAAAGCGGCAGATCCAGATTTTGAAAAATGAGATCCGTAAACTTGGTACAGTTAATGTAAATGCGATTGAAGATTATAAGAATGTGTCGGAGAGACATACTTTCCTTAAAGGGCAGCATGATGATCTGGTAGAGGCTGAAGCATCACTCGTGCAGATCATCGAGGAACTGGATACTGCAATGAGGAAGCAGTTTACCGAGCAGTTTGCAAGAATTGCGAAAGAGTTTAATGAGGTATTCCGCCAGTTATTCGGAGGAGGAAAAGGCACACTGGAGCTGATGGAGGACGAGGATATTCTGGAGGCGGGGATCCGGATCATTGCCCAGCCACCGGGAAAGAAGCTGCAGAATATGATGCAGCTTTCAGGAGGCGAAAAAGCACTGACGGCGATCTCGCTGCTATTTGCAATCCAGAATCTGAAACCGTCACCGTTCTGCCTGCTGGATGAGATTGAGGCGGCACTGGACGATAATAATGTAGACCGGTATGCACAGTATCTTCATAAACTTACGAAGCATACGCAGTTTATTGTTATCACGCACAGAAGAGGAACTATGGCGGCAGCAGACCGTCTGTATGGTATTACGATGCAGGAAAAGGGAGTATCTACGCTGGTATCGGTAGATCTTCTGGAAGACCAACTGGAGAAGTAGGAGGCAGAAATGGGAGAAGAAAAGAAAGGATTTTTCAGACGACTTGTATCCGGGCTTACAAAGACCAGGGATAATATTGTATCAGGAATGGACAGTATTTTTCATGGATTTTCCAGGATCGATGACGATTTTTATGAAGAACTGGAAGAAACTCTGATCATGGGGGATCTTGGTGTACGGGCGACTATGGATATCATAGAAGATCTGAAAGAAAAAGTAAAAGAACAGCATATAAAAGAGCCGTTGGAATGCAGGCAGCTTCTGATCGACAGTATCCGGGAGCAGATGGATGTAGGTGAGACAGCGTATGAGTTTGAAAGCCAGACATCTGTAGTATTTGTGATCGGAGTTAATGGTGTAGGAAAGACAACCACGATCGGAAAGCTTGCAGGAAAGCTGAAAGATCAGAATAAAAAAGTAATTCTTGCAGCAGCAGATACATTCCGTGCAGCAGCAGGAGAACAGCTCAGGGAATGGGCGAACCGTGCCGGTGTTGAAATGATCGGCGGGCAGGAAGGTGCAGATCCTGCGTCAGTTGTCTATGATGCGGTAGCAGCCGCAAAAGCAAGAAAAGCGGATGTACTTTTATGTGATACAGCAGGCAGACTGCATAATAAGAAAAATCTTATGGAAGAGTTAAAGAAGATCAACCGGGTGATCGACAGAGAATATCCGGATGCTTTTCGTGAAACACTGGTCGTATTAGATGCCACGACGGGACAGAATGCTCTGGCACAGGCAAAAGAATTTAATGAAGTGACAGACATTACAGGAATCGTTCTCACGAAGATGGATGGAACTGCAAAGGGTGGAATTGCTGTAGCGATTCAGGCAGAACTGGGTATCCCGGTAAAATATATCGGAGTTGGTGAGACAATCGATGATCTGCAGAAGTTTGATTCGGAAGAGTTTGTAAAGGCACTGTTCTACAGGGAGGAAGAAAAAAATGATGACATTGGAGAAATTTGAAGAAGCAAGTGAACTTGTCAAGAAAGTGACAAATCCTACAAAGCTGGTTTTCAGTGAGTATCTCAGCACGCAGACGGGAGCAAAGGTATATCTGAAACCGGAAAATATGCAGCATACAGGAGCATACAAGATCAGGGGAGCTTACTATAAGATCAGTACACTGACAGAAGAAGAACGGAACAGAGGACTGATCACGGCTTCTGCCGGTAACCATGCACAGGGAGTTGCATTTGCAGCAAGAGAATTTGGATGTAAGGCAACGATTGTTATGCCGACAGTTACACCTTTGATCAAGGTAAACAGAACAAAGAGCTATGGGGCAGAAGTTGTACTTCATGGAGATGTGTACGATGATGCATATCAGTATGCCTGCAAACTTGCAGAAGAAAATGGCTACACATTTGTGCATCCGTTTAATGATCTGGATGTCGCTACCGGTCAGGGATCAATTGCAATGGAGATCGTACAGGAACTTCCGACGGTTGATTATATTCTTGTCCCGATCGGTGGCGGTGGTCTGATCACCGGAGTTTCAACACTTGCAAAGATGCTGAATCCGAAGATCAAAGTGATCGGAGTTGAACCTGCAGGGGCAGCCAGCATGACAGCAGCACTGAAAGCAGGGGAAGTGGTAGAACTTGATTCTGCCAATACGATTGCAGACGGAACGGCTGTAAAGGAAGTCGGAGATCAGAATCTGCCGTATGTTCAGGAAAATGTAGATGATATTCTGCTGGTAGAAGATGATGAGCTGATCGGAGCATTTCTTGATATGGTTGAGAATCATAAAATGATCGTAGAAAATTCAGGTCTTCTTTCTGTGGCGGCACTGAAGCAGCTTGATTGTAAAGGCAAGAAGGTTGTCTGTGTACTGAGTGGAGGAAATATGGATGTGATTACCATGTCATCAATCGTTCAGCATGGACTGATCCAGAGAGACCGTATTTTCTCTGTATCCGTGCTTCTTCCGGATAAGCCGGGTGAGCTTGCACGTGTGGCAGAGACGATCGCAAATGTTCAGGGCAATATTATTAAACTTGAGCATAACCAGTTTGTAAGTACGAACCGGAACGCTGCGGTAGAACTTCGTATCACCATGGAAGCATTTGGAACAGACCATAAGAAGAAGATTCTTGAAGCACTGGATGAAAATGGATTCAGACCAAAGACGATCAGTGCGAAATTGTATTAAAAGTCAGGAATGACAGATTTCTGATCCTTAAACCTTTCAGTTAAAGAGCAGCAGAAAGTACAATCTGACAGTTAGATGCAGACAGCAGAAAGAGGGAAACAGAAAAATGGAAAGAAAAAAGCCAGAAGCAGGAGAAAAATATCGTCATTTTAAGGGTGGTATTTATGAGATACTGCATTGTGCTATATCGACAGAGACGAGAGAAGAAATGGTTGTCTATGTGGCGGTGAACAGAACAAAGGGGAAAGTTTTTGTGAGCAGGCTGGTGAATTTTATGAGTCCATTAATCCAGGAACAGGCAGATGAGTGGGGACAGAAATATCGGTTTGAAAAGATAGAAGAAATTACTCCGATTTATGAATCCGAGGCACTGCCGGATGATATGACGATGATTTTGGAATTTCTGGATCTTGAAAAAAATGAAGAAAAGCTGGAATATCTGAAAAAGCACCGGCTTGCACTGAGCGAACGGTTTCTGACTGCGGCAGCAGAAAGTCTGGAATATGCAGAACGTGAGGAATCTTTGGAAGAACGGTATGCAGGGCTGGTTCGGTTTCTGCAGATGAAGAGCAGATATGAGAGTGGGAGATTAAGGTAGGAAATTTGTAGTGGTTGTGATGATACGCTTAGAAGGCATATAAATTCTTAGTGACGGATCGGACGCGGAAATCAGAGATATTCCTTCGCAGTGCAGAGCCCGCTTTACCTCAGCCCGTTGACCGTTTGTAACTCGAAAGTGGAAATCTTCGTG
>NZ_CAKRGI010000041.1 GCF_934330165.1 uncultured Mediterraneibacter sp. | reverse complement strand
AAGTTTTTATTATTTCACTTGTCTACCTAGAAGGGAGCATATCAATTGATTACTCATCTATTTTGCAACAGCCCCTTAGTCTGTCTTATTTTTCAGATTTTATAATGGCTCTGATCCATTATGAATCCGGATTTTTATTTCTTTCTTTTTTTCCCAAGCAGTGTTCCGGCTGCAGCACCACCTGCAAGAAGCATGGTCATTCCCGGAAGAAGTACGTTGGAAACATCTCCGGTCTTAGCTGCCTTGCTGCCTGTGACTGTTGTTCCGGCAGTTTTGTTGTCAGATGGTTTCTGATGATCGGACGGTTTCCTATCATCATCCGCAGTTGTCACTTTCATCTCAACTGTACCTGAAATTTCTCCGTTTGTACCGATTGCCTGAACTGCGACTGTATACTCTGTTCCGGCATTCAGTCCGGTAAATATATACTCTGTAATTGCTGCATCTACCCTGGCAACCTCTTTTCCATTTAAGAAGACTGCATACCGGGCAACTTCTGCACCACTTTCCGGTGCTTTCCAACTGATCTTAACTGAATCTTTTCCGATCTCAGTTTCATTCACATTTTCAGGAGTTCCCGGTTTTTCCGGAACATCCGGCTGATCCGGTTTTTCCAGCTTCGGAATACTTCTTGTCTGCTCTGCATCACACTTCTCGCAAACTCTCTTTTCAAGACCCTCTTCCTCTGTTGTGGCCTCTTTTACAACAGTCCATTCGCCATAGCTGTGACCTGTTGCTGCGATCTCTGCTGCTTCTTCCAGCGTCTCATTGCAGTCTTTACAAACAAGCTTTCCTGTAGTTCCCGGTTCCGTACAGGTAGGATCCTTCACTCCGACTCTTTCTGTATTTTCATGCTTACACTCTGTCTCTGTTACAACGATCTCGTATGTCACTCCGCCGATCACAACGGTTGTTGTTCCTGCTTTTTCTGCGGTAACAAAATAGCCGGTTTCCGGTGCAAATAAATACCAGTCATTGTCATTTGCAGAATAGCCGGCAACCTTTGTATTGCTGCGGCCGTAGTTGTTCAGATACTGTCCACCATAGGAAATACCAAATCCATCAGATGCTCCATTTCCTACTGTCAGTGTCTGAGCTGTATCACTCAATCCCACATTACTTCCGTTAAAACTTAAATATTTTCCGTTGACATCCTGAATTGTATATCCTCCGTCAACTGCTTTCACAGTCCACATATAAGCAGACTGGTCATCCGACTCAAGATCTGCTGTCTTCATTGCGAGTCCTGTCGGTGTTCCTGATGCAGTACTCTGGCTGTTCACCAATACATAAGATCCCTGACCGATCAGATATTCTTTTCCTGATACGATCTCTGTATTTTTCACATATGGAGGCTGATCGCCATTTGCGGTAAGAGAAAGAATCTTCTGGCTGCTTTCCTGCTGCATCAGCTTTCCAGGTGCAAGGAATTTTTCTCCGACTTTCAGTTCCACTTTCTGTACTTCGTTTTTTACTACAACATAATAAGTAACTGCACCGATGGTAACGGAAGTTGTTCCTTCGCCTGTTCCCTCGAAAGTAATCTGTGTACTTCCCGGTGTACCCTCTGTATTGGTTTTCAGCTTTCCTACATGCTCATAACGATTTGCCACAGCTGCTGCAGATGGTACAACTACATATTGGTTATTGTTGGCATCTGCCTTTGTTACGATCAGATATTTTTTGCCACCCTGGATCTCATCAAGTGCTGTCACTTTCTGATATCCGTGTACTGCAGAATCTTCCGGTGCAGAAACTGACTTTTTATATAATTCAAAATAGCAGTTATCAGCAACACTGCTGTTTCTGTCGAAATACAGCTTGGATGTATCAGTACTCCAGAACCATAAAATATTTCCTACACTTCCTGTACTGTTATCTTTCAGTGTAAACAAACTATCCGTACTATGCTTTGCAACCGTGATCGACGTTTCTGTCGTACTGCTTGGAACATTATTGGAACCGGCCGCTCTTGTTCCAAGGTAGACAGTCTGTCCATCTGCCGTTGTCGCTTTCACTTTGTACTGGTTGTCTGTTCCTGTAGCTTCAAAAGTATATTCGCAGTCATCCAGATCCAGCTCTGCACCGTTAAATGTTGCGGTTGCGGTTGCTTTTACTGCGACTGTCTTTACTTCCGGTGCCTGTGGATCTTCCCCGGTCATCGTTACTTTTGCGGTAGTCTTATCAAGTGACGAAGTATCTGCTGCACTGTAATTTCCGGTTGTATCTGTATAGGATTTTGTTCCTCCCATATTCAGTTCTACAACTTTGTAGTTCTCTGTATCACTGATATTCAGTTTCAGAATTCTGACAAAAGAACCTGCATGAACCGTTACAGCTGCCTGCTTCAGTCCTTCCGCCTGTCCTGAAGTAACTTTTAGTTTTCCATTTTCATATACGGCTGTTACAGTACTTTCATCGGATGATGTAACTTCAACCGATGTGCCCTCTGCAACTCCGTTGACTGTATAAGTCTTTGTCTGCGAGGATTTCATGCTGTCTGAACTGATCACATTTCCATCCTCATCTGTCAGCCAGACACTTCCTACAGAAGCTGATCCGACAATATCTTTCAGAGCAATCTCTTTGAATGTGATCGCTGTTCCGTTACTTTCATACAGAAGTCCGATATTTCCATTGCCCATCTCTGAAATACAGGAATATGCATAGTATGCACTTCCATTAATACTGTAGTCATATGCCCAGTCAATACTTCCGTCATCCTGAACCAGTCCTACATAGATCTTTCCTGCCGCACGGCTGGATGTATTGGACGGACATGCAAAAAAGATGGCCGTCTTTCCATTGATCTTCTCAGAATATGTTGTAGCTGTAAGCTGACAGGTCGCATTATAGGAAATTCCCATTGCCTGTGGATCTGACCAGGTCTCTCCGCCATCATTAGATACATAGTAAACATTTTCACGACGTACAAACATATACAGCTTTCCGTCTGCCTCTGTGACAACCGCCTCAGAACTTAAATTCTTTACAGATGCTCCTCTGTGCCACGTTACTCCATTGTCATCAGAATAGATTGCTGCACTGTTCTTGTCACCACTTGTAAATTCATAACATGTAAATACGATTCTTCCTTTATGTTCTCCCGAAGAGATCACAATTCCACGTCCCGGTCCTACCAGCAGACTCTGCTCGGATGCTTTCTTTACATCCAGAAATGTCGGCTCTGACCAGGTCTCTCCGCCATCTGTAGATTTTGTCATATAAATAAAATCTGTCGGATATGGGAAGTACGGAGAATCTCCACAGAACAGATTTGTATTGACTCCGTTTCCTGTGATGTTGAAATACGCATCCACCGTATAACCGCTGACTGTATTTCCCGAAGCATCCTTCAGCAGATAATAAGAAGCGGCATTCTCATCCGGATTCTTTTCCAGATAATAAGTAAACGCCGCATTCATACGCTGTGCTGTATCAGAAGCGGCTGTCACACCTTCTGTTGCTTTTGCAAGCACAAGACGATGCCGGGAATCATATCCTGTATGTCCTGTCTTTGGTGCATAGCTTGCACTGTTCAGTGCCGTTCCGGCCGGATACAGATCTGCAGCCATGTAAACGGTCTCACCGTCGGTCGTCAGTGCCGGATCAATAAATGCCGTAGAACCGTTATTATGTACATTGCCATTATCTCCTAAATAATTGGCAAAGGTATAGCTCCAGGTCTTACCATTATCTGTAGAACGGGAAACAATCGTATCCAGTCCGCCACCGTCACCTCCGCCATTCCAGCGTGCATCACTGGATGCAACAAGAGTTCCGTCATTCAACGTAACAAGTCCCGGGATTCTGAAATTCGTACTTCCACCCGTACCAGCCAAAAATGGCTGCTTTTTTGTTGTTCCGTCTGCCGGCTTTGTTCCGTCATACGCATTATTCACAGCTTGGACCGTTGTCGGGAAACATCCAAGCGTCAGAACTCCTGCCAGCATCAGAGCAAGCACTCTTTTTCTTTTTTTCATCTTTTTCCTCTCCTCTTTTTCACAATACCTGCATAACCTTTCCTTTTATGCATAGTCTATTACATTTTAATCTGTCTGTCATTTTTTCACTCGTATGATTCTGCATTTCTGCGGTCTGATTTTATCTGATTCGGAACTGCCAAAACCTGTTCTTTAAAGCATTGAAACCTGTTCTTTTTTTCTGTAAAATGAAACCATCCCGGTTCCGGAATGCAAATCTTTGATTCCGGCAGATTTTCCTACATCGGACATCAGAAAGCCGGATTTTTATAACAGACAGTGGAGGTGCTATTATGACAGAAGCAGAGATCAGAAAGCTGCTTGAAAGACAACGTACTCTTTTTTCAACAGGGAAAACGTTTCCTGTTTCCTTTCGTCTCAGACAGCTTGAAAAACTGAAAAGAACCATCAAAAAAAATGAACCCCTTCTCCGGCATGCACTGAAAGAGGATCTTGGAAAAAGTAATATGGAAAGTTATATGTGTGAGATCGGGCTGACGTTCTCCGAACTTTCATGGATGCAGCGTCATGTCAGATCCCTGGCAAAAAACCGGACTGTACCAACGCCTCTCTCCCAGTTTGCAGCCCACAGCTACCGTTCTCCCATCCCATATGGAACGGTTCTGATCATGAGTCCGTGGAACTATCCGCTTCTGCTGACTTTGGAGCCGCTGATCGATGCCATCGCTGCAGGAAATACCGTCATCTTGAAGCCAAGTGCCTACGCTCCTGCCACGCTTGCTGTGATCAAAGAAATCATCGAAACCACTTTCCCTGCGGATTATATTTCCGTCATTGATGGAGGACGTACAGAAAATCAGGCATTGCTCCGCCAGAAGTTTGACAAGATCTTTTTTACCGGAAGCAAGGCTGTCGGAAAGGATGTTCTGCGGCATGCTGCAGAGAATCTGACCCCTGTGACATTGGAACTGGGTGGAAAAAGTCCCTGTATCGTCGACTCCACCGCAAAAATCCCGCTTGCTGCCAGACGCATTGTTTTTGGAAAATTTTTAAACTGCGGACAGACCTGCGTTGCACCTGATTATATCCTGTGCCATCATTCGATCCGGCAAAAATTAGTTATTGCGATCCAACAGGAGATCCGAATTCAGTTTGGAAAGACCCCGTTGCTGAACCCGGATTATGGCAAGATCATCAACGAAAAGCATTTCCAGCGACTTCTGGGACTCCTCGCTCCTGAAAAGATCGTCTGGGGAGGAAATTCAGATGCAGCAACACTTCGTATTGAACCTACTGTTATGACCGGTGTTACCTGGGAGGATGCCGTCATGGGAGAAGAAATCTTCGGGCCGATCCTTCCGATTCTGACCTATGACACTCTGGAAGAAGTGATCCATACTGTAGAATCCCACCCACATCCACTGGCTTTTTATTTTTTCAGTGAAGAAAGGTCTGCACAGAAAAAGCTGCTTCGTTCCTGCCGTTTCGGTGGCGGCTGCATAAACGATACCGTGATTCATCTGGCAACCAGTTCCATGCCATTTGGCGGCATAGGTGAGAGCGGAATGGGATCTTACCATGGGAAAACCGGTTTTGAAACTTTCAGTCATTCCCGGAGTATTGTAGATAAAAAGACCTGGATGGATCTTCCGATCCGGTATCAGAAATATACACAGAAAAAAGAAAAGCTACTGCGGTTATTTCTGCAATAGCTCTTTCCTTTTTCTATCTTTTCCATATAAATTTTCTGCCCGGTTCATATTCTTTCGACAGAAGATGGATCAAAAATTCTTCTGTCGAAGCCAGCCCTGCAATCACACATGTAATTTCACAATATCTCAGTGCAAAATCCTGTACAAGCATATACGGCAGACAGAAGACACAAAAACCTGTCGCCTTGTTCAGGATCGTATGCAGTGACGCAAACCGGTGATACCGCACAGCGGCTGTAACATAGGAGCAGGCACGGATCACCAGTACCGCACCGATACAATACCACATCCACACCGGAAGCACTTCCAGCAGGATCGGGAAAAATTTTACGATCATCACCGCATAAAAAATCAGATCTGCAATACTGTCCAGCCTTGCCCCAAACTCACTGGTACTGTTCGTTGCTCTTGCGATCGTTCCATCCAGCACATCCGTTATTCCACAGAATGTATAAAGAATATAAAAAGGCAGTGTCAGCGGCCGGATCAGTAAAAGTCCGACAGTTCCCACTATCCTTAACATTGTGCAGATGTTCGGTGGTGTCAGTAATTTTTCTTTCATAAACCTTCTCCTCATTTCCATATATCCTGTACTTTACTTTCTGTCAGTGTTGTATAAAATCTATTTTAACAGATACAGCAGTTCTTCAAAGCAGATCCCATCTGCCAGAGGAATCTCCAGTTCTACTGATCTCTGAATGCATTTTCCGATAAACCCGGATGCCTTTCTCACCGATTCGGTCAGCCCCGTTCCATTGACCGCATCTGCCGCAATAATCGCTGCAAAAATATCGCCGGTTCCCGAACGGGGACTTCCAATCTTTTCCGTCTGGATCATCTCATACCCTGCTCCCTTTTCATAACAGAGATTTGCTACATAATTTTTCTTTTCAATCCCGGTGATCACTACTTTCGCCGGCCCTGAACCGGCAATCTTCTCTGCCAGCCGCTCCAGTTCTCCGATACTCCATTCTTCCTTATATTGCGTACCGGTAAGAAGACAGGCTTCTGTCACATTTGGCACAACAATATCTGCATACTGCACAACTTCACTCATCTTCCGGCACATTTCTTCCGTATAGGTTGCATACCGCTCTCCGCCGTCTCCCATAACCGGATCGACTACGACTGTTGTATCTTTTTCTTTAAAAGTGTGTATAAACTCACTGACGATCCTGATCTGCTCTTCTGAGCCAAGAAATCCGGTACAGATTCCCTGGAATTTAAGACGCAGTTTCTTCCACTCTTCAATATACGGTTCCATCTCTGCCGTATAGTCCGTGCAGTAAAAAGAATCATAAGCTGTATGATCTGAGAAAATTGCTGTCGGAACAGCACAGCACTGCACTTTCATCATGGAAATAACCGGCAGCTGCACTGCGATCGAACATCTGCCAAATCCCGTAAAATCATTAACCAGTGCAATCTTTTTCTGTTGATTATGATTCTGCTGCTTTTGATCCCGCATCTTTTTCCTCCGTCTTTTCCTTTTTGACACCCTTTGCATTCGGATAAATTTTCTTCATCTTCACATCATCATAATGCTCATCCGTCCAATGCTCCCATCTGGTTTCCGCCCTGATCCCTTTTTCTCTTTCATCATACCGCACTAAAGCCATACAGGAAACCATGATATTACAGCACATAAATACAAGCAGTCCCCAGGTTATGATCTTTCCGACCTTTCTGGGAATCCGTTCAATCCATTTTTCCAACGGTGGATACAGACTTTTAAACCATACTACTGCAGCAATCCCCCAGAAGAAACAGTAAAGAAGATTGATCCTGCCACCTAAATTAAATGGAATATTGCTGTAATCCCAAAAGACTTTTCCGAAAAAAATCTCGGTAAATACACTGCACAGATACTCATACGCACCACCAAGCAGTGTTCCTATAATAAATAAAAAGGTATTACTGCGGTCTTTATATTTATAGAGCAATGCTGTTACCAGTGCGATTGCCAGACCCCATACAATACTGAATGGCCCCCATACCACACTGCTCCGGCTCATCCATACCCCCATCGTGATCCGGCAAAAAATTGTCTCCGTAATGTCACCTAAAAATGCCCCGATAATAAAAAGTAATACAATCTTATAAAATCCACATCCGACCGCAAATGCATTCCTTTTTTCTGCTGCCTTTTCTTCGGTTTTCCGTACACTCGGATAGGCTTTCTTCACACGCCTTTCGACCCGTTCTGAAATCCAGGAGCTTAATCTTGCACTCAGCTTATCAATCTGTGCATCCGTTTCTTCCCACTGCTTCGGATTTCTGCTGGCCCCTGTCAGCAGCATAAAAGATGCAAAAACATCCACACACAGGAACAGCAGCAACACCAGGATCAATATCTTCATCACAAGCTCCGGGAGAAGATGCAGCAAATCCAGACTCAGCATATTGCCCCACCGGACAGCGATATACCCCAGTCCGCCCCAGACCAGAGATGCCGGAAGACAGATATATCCATCCAGATTCCACTTCACATTGGAATAGTCCCACCAGCGTTCTTTAAAGATCCGCTCCATCAGATGCCCGCCGATCCACTCTACAACCGTAGCATAAACTGCTGCAAAAAGAAAAAGCCAGAATCCCGTCAGTTCCTGCAGTCCCACAGTCATAAGAACTGCAGTAAATCCATACATCACGCAGTATGGACCGTTCACAAGTCCCCTGTTCGCAAATTTTTTCTGTTTCAATGTGGCCAGAACAGTCTCCAGTATCCATCCACCAAAAGAATACAGGAAGAAAAGCCATAATAGTTCATAGATCGTATAGTGATTCAAATCGTTCTCCTCTTTCGTTTCATTTTCTGCTTATTTTCATCCGCTCTCTGATATGACAAGCTTCGTAATACACTACAAAAATAATGGTGACCACCATAAAGAAATGCCCTGTCTCGATCACCACAGTCACAGCGAGTATAATCTCCATTCGCCGCTCACATTGAAAAAGCCGTACTTTCTCCTGCTCGCTAACGCTCATTATATCATCTTTCATGATTTTGGCAAATTTTCTTTCAACACATCGATCTTTTTTCACCTGCACTATTTATTTTTTGATGGCTTTATTGGCACTTTATTGGCATAAGATCAAGTACTTTCTCCTTCCCGGATCTCAATCTTCTGGAATCCCATTTTAGAAATCTGAAGAAACTCCTGCATATCCTCACCATTCAAAAAATCCTACCCTGCATCGCAGGTCAGTCAGAGTTTGATAGATTTTAAATAGCATCTACTAGCATTGTGGCTAAATATAGGTTATAATATAGCCGCAAGTAAGAAGCTGATTCTATGCAGATTATTCCAATGCGTGATTTAAAGAATACGGTTGAAGCAGAACGCCCCTGTGCAAAAGAAAATGGTTCTGTATTCGTAATCAAGAACGGATACGGCAGATTAGTTGTTATGGACATCGATTATTATGAAAAAATTTCAAATATTTGAAGATGTAATACTTAAGGAGGATCAACTAATGGCAATATGGGAAGAATTTGAGATTCAATGCACAGATTTTCTTAATAGCAGATTCGGTGCATACGCAAGATTTTTTCATCAAGGAGGGGAGGACTCAACTGTATCTGACATCCTAGTTGAGACTAAGTCTGGTAATTCATTTTATATTGATGTGAAACATTCTCCTGCTCAATGTGGGCAGTTCGTCTTATTACCGGATCTTGATACAGGCACATTTAAATACAGCCATCTCAATGTTAATCGCATAAACAGATATACAGAAATGATAATGGATTATATGAATGAAGATTTCAATGCATTCAGAGAAGCTGGCACAGCCGGAAAAGATATTGATATGCCAAACGGCTCCGATATCTTCGCTGCCTGGATTATCCAGACATATAAAGATAAGGGAGTCGAATTCTTCATCACAAACAATTATACTATTTTACCTGTTGAGCGTTTCAGAAAATATTTCGATATAACAGCTACGTATCGAATCAAACGAAGTGGTTCAGGCAATGTCGGTAAGAGCCGTCTAAAACCTGTAATGGATTATATATTAACTCACGATTATATTATTACAGATTCTCGTGTTGCCGGGGATAAGCTTTTTGTTATTTCACCACAGCATTTACACGATCACCGATTCATCTTTCGTGGAATTGAGTATATGTTTTCTCTACGTGGAGATGAATATGAACTCCGTAAACTCTCAAACACATACAATGCTAATGTTATTTTCTCAATCAAACACAACGCAACTACGTCTGGTATGTCAGAACTAGAGTTTATTGATTATTTGAAGCAACATCATCTGAAAACTGAATATACTGTTTAAGTGCATGGCGATATGTGCTCATGTAGTACTTTCCTATCGGAAGGTTTGCATTTTCACCGTTTTCAATTTCTCGCTCTATTCTTTTTAATCATGAAATTGTATCACCAACAACTTTTATTTTTACACATTTATTAACTAGGCAATTTCTGAATTCTGCTTCATTCATCTTTATTTTTTCTCCATCACTGTTCCTATTTCCACTGCGATGAGCTGCAATACGTCAATTACTACTGAATTACCAAATTGCTTATATGCTTGGTTTGCACTCTTGCAGATTGTATAAGAATCAGGATAACCCATAATTCTAGCACATTCACGAGGATGCAGCTTTCTCGTCCTTCCATTTATTAAATAACCACCTGTCTTCGCAAATACACCTCCACCGTATGCAGAAAGAGTAATTGCAATTCCTTTTGTGCTGTAAATTCTTTCGCCTTGTCCACCCTTATTTACAATACCTAAACGAATAGATTTATTGCTATATTGATTATCCTCTACTCCGTTATAGTATGTATCTGGTCTTTCTACATATAAGTCCTTGAGCATTTCTTCATCATCAAGGAGAAAATCTTCAACATGGTGTGTTAATTCAAATGGCTTTGGATATTTAAAGTCATTAACATCTAAATCATTTCTAAAGCACACCATATAGATTCTTTCTCTCTTTTGTGGAACACCATAATCTACAGCATTCAGTACTTTCTGATAGAATGTATAGCCAAGTTCTTCCATAGTTCCTTTCACTACTTCTAATGTTTTCCCGTCATCATGTGTAACAAAATTCTTCACATTCTCCATAAATACAACTTTAGGTTTCTTCGCTTTTATAATTCTAGCAACATCAAAAAACAGTGTTCCTCTGCTGTCTGCAAACCCTCGCTGCTTGCCACTTATTGAAAAGGCCTGGCAGGGAAAACCAGCACAAAGAATATCATGATCAGGAATTGTATTTTCATCAACCTGAGTAATATCTCCTTCTGGTATATCACCAAAATTCTCTGCATAAACTTTCTGCACCGGAACATCCCACTCATTTGAATAAACACATTTTGCACCTAAGGATTCTAATGCAATTCTGAATCCTCCCAGACCTGCAAATAAATCTATAAATGTATAATCTGTTAATAGCTTCTTCTTAATTGTAATCATCTTAAAAACCTCTTGTCTTCATCCTTTTAATTATAGCACACTGCACTATAATTTTTAAGATGCCGTAAAAAGTTTTACAATTTCAATTTCTTCCTCAATGAATGATCAGGCATTAAAGATTCTGTGTCTTCCTGTCTCCAAAATACACCGGAAAACGGAACTTTATGTGCTTCAGGAATCTGCCATCCGGCTGCTCCTGCTCGTAAATGTCCACCTGTTCTACAAAGCTGTTAAGAAATTCTTTTTTCTCCAGGTCGGTGAACTTATCATATCTTTTACCAATTATGGGGCAATTAGGAACTTACATTGCAGCAACAGACGGAATACTGCGAACAGATAACGATAATCCTACAATTGGTTTACTTATATGCAAAACAAACTCTACCCTGTCCGTTAAACGGATTGGATGGCCACTGTGGAGATAACGGGAAAGTGGAAGTTATCTGAGCAATTTATATATTTCGTAGGCAACCAGCTCACACCACTCATTCGATGTCTCTTCACCCGGCACTTCAATTGCCAGATGAGAAAACCATTCATCCGGTGCGGCACCATGCCAGTGTTTCACTTCTGCCGGAATATTGATACAGTCACCAGGTTTCATTTCTACGGCATCTTCTCCCTCTTCCTGATAATATCCTCTTCCGCCAATACATACTAAGATCTGCCCACCTCCACTTTTTGCATGATGGATATGCCAGTTATTTCTGCATCCTGGTTCAAATGTCACATTGAAAATTCCAACCTGAGAAGTGGAGATCGGTGCAAGAAAACTTCTGCCAGAAAAATACTGTGCAAAGCCATCATTTGGTGCACCAATTGGGAATACCATCTCCTTTGCATGTGCCCGCATTGCTTCCTCTTCGTATGGTAAATCTCCTTCACCTGCCTCCCACACTTCCTTTGCAAGATTGAAAACAGCCCATGCTTTTGGCCATCCTGCATAGAATGCGACATGTGTGATCACTGCAGCAATTTCTTTTTGTGTCACACCATGACTCTTTGCATTTTGAAGATGATATTTTAAAGAAGAATCCGTAATTCCAGAAGCCATCAGAGCAACCACTGTAATGATACTTCTTGTTTTTACATCAATATCCTGGTTGTTCCAGTTTTCACCAAAAAGCACATCATCATTAAAATGTGCAAACTCCGGTGCAAATTCACCAAGTGTATTTCGTCCTGCTGTCTGTACTATTTTTCCCATTTTCTGTAAACCTCCATAGCACTGTTATTTATAAAGATTTTACCCATTCAATGATTTCCTGTTTTGTTCCATGGTTTAACAGACTGCCTTCTATAATAACTGCGTCTGGTGCGGATGGTTGCAATTCCTTTATAGTATTACCGAATCCACTTCCACCGGATGTTGCAAACAGCACGATCTTTTTACCACTGAACTCATAGGCTTCCAAAAATGTATTGATAATTGTCGGAGCCACATACCACCAGATAGGAAATTAAAATGTAGCCAGTTCCCCTCATGCGTTGATTTTACTGGGTTTAACGGCATACAAAACTGTGTTTTGTGTTGCACTTTCTTCCTGATTTGTCGGTCACTGTAAGTTTGGTTTTATGGACTGTTTGAATAATCACATAATTTCCAATCTCTTGTTGCAACTACATTATAAAAAAATCGAAGCTCCCTTAGAAGTTCCGATTTTTTATCGAGTATGTACCTTATGGTTATAGCTCATTACTTTATATAACAAACCAAATTCTTTTTTATAGATACACCATCACTCTATGTACTTTAATTACTTAATATCAAGCTTTTCATAATGTTTTCTTGTAATCTCAACCAGTTTATCATGACTATACTCAGATTTCGTATTTATTTCATCATGGATTGTTCTCATCTTATCTGATAATATCAAAAGGGGCTCATTCTCCTTATCTGATGCTTTACTTAGTAAATTCTTATATTTTACAGCAGCTACTCTGAACTCGTTAATTTTCTTTACAAACAAATCAAATATTTTAGCTAAATCTTCTGTAATAAAAGCACAATTTCTCATATAAAATAGGGTAAATTCATCACATTCTTTTGTATATTTTTCAACATTCTCAGCACTACTATCATCTTTATCAGAATATCCAATAGTGCTATATACATTCCATGTAAGATATGTGAAATTAAATGCTTTTTCCATCAACTCTTGAATTATTTCATATTCTTTATCAAACTTATGTTGGCTGACATATACTTTTTGTTCAATAATGCCCTTTTTATTTTCAAGCTTACTTTCAAAATAGTAATCTATTTTTTTATCTATCAATTTTTCTATTTTATTTTTTACAAATAAAAATGTCGCTACTGCTACTACTGTTCCTCCTCCAAGTGCTGATAAAACCATATTAAAATATTCCATCTATGATTTTCACCTCTTCCAATATAAAATTATTTTTAGTATAACATAAAAAGTAATTTTGTAGCTACATTGATTAAATTTATAAGTTCTTAATAAAATTCAAATCCTGTTTCCGTAATGCCTTCTGTAACTTTTCGTTCTTTCTCTTCAGTTCCTTATTTTCTCTGGTTAGAGCTACTACCTTCTGGTTCAGCAGTTCAATCTGTTTTTCCATCGCCATGTTCAGAATTTTTCTTCTTGGATCTATCATTCCGGACGGTTGCTCTACTGCTTGGTTCAATGTATCCCGGACGGTTGGCTTTTTATAAAAGGATCCTCTCGACAATCCAGTTTTCTTCATCAGCTTTGGAACGCTGATACGTTCTTTATTTGCCAGCATATCTTGTATTGCTTGCAATGCCAGTTCAATTTTCTCTTTACTTTTTCTCTGATTTTCCTCAATCATCTTGTCGTATTTGCTCATATTCTTCACCCCATCCTGCCAGACTCATATATATGATGTCACTCATCATCTGTCTTACTTCTCTGGTTTCGTCTGCCATTCTTTGATTGCTCATTTTCCGGTAATGCTGTACATTATTCAGTCTTTTATGCCCCAATAGTCTCGCTATCATCCAGTCATCCAGATGCATTTCTGTAAGTTTGACGCCATAGTAGTGCCGGAACATGTGCGTTCCAACCCCGAATAATTCGCCATGATCATCTTTCAACTGCTTTTCCTGTATCATGGACATGACTTTTATTTTTATATAATTATAACTTGATATACGCTATACACTACTATAAACTGTACTCCATTTTAGGAAATCCTAAAAGGATCTCGTCATAAGAACTCATATCCTTCTCTTTTTTCATAATCTCTGGTCTGTATTTCTTATCACTCATTTCCACACTGCTTGTTCAACCAAAACTTTTTCCATTATACAGTGCAAAATAAAAGAGACTCCACTCGCCATGAATGAAGTCTCCTGATATATGTATACATCCTACAGCATATTATCTGCAGGATGCCGGTTGCCTACGCAGCCTTTTCGTCCAGAAGTTGTCTTACTCCGCCTAAGTAATAACAGAACCTGTCAAATTGTTTGCTATCCATCATACCTTATTCTTTCTACCAGCGTTTCCTTTTTCAGATTACTGCTTAAAACGCAGGAAAGTACAA
>NZ_CAKRGI010000040.1 GCF_934330165.1 uncultured Mediterraneibacter sp. | reverse complement strand
TTAGACATAAAATATGCTCCCTCCTAAGTGACAAGTTTTTATTATTTCACTTGTCTACCTAGAAGGGAGCATATCAACGATTTAAAAATCGTTAAAGCGACAGTCCCATTTCTATGTAGGCAGCGTGCCAGAGTCTGTGCCTTACATCAAATCCCGGCGACGGATGCTTATCGGATCACGCGGACTCCAAGTACTCCTGAAACTCCTTTGATCTTTGCTGCTACTTCATCTGAAACGATTCCATCTACATCGATTACTGTATAAGCATACTCTTTGCGGCTCTTATTCGTCATAAGGGCGATGTTCAGATCCTCCTGAGCAAGAAGCGTTGTGAACTGTCCGATCATATTCGGAATGTTCTTATGTAAGATCGTAATTCTTTCTGCGTCTCCTCTGACTCCTACATTGCAGTCCGGATAGTTCACAGAATGTGTGATATTTCCATTTTCAAGGAAATCCCGGATCTCTGCTACAGCCATCTTTGCACAGTTATCTTCAGATTCCTCTGTAGAAGCTCCAAGATGTGGAATCACGATTGCTCCATCTGCACCTTTGATCTCCTGTGTCGCAAAATCTGTGACATAACGATGTACTTTTCCCGATTCAAGTGCCTCAACGATATCCTTCTGATCTACAAGGACATCTCTTGCAAAGTTCAGGATCACAACGCCATCTTTCATCAGAGCCATGGCATCTTTATTGATCATACCCTTTGTATCTTCCAGTGCCGGAACATGAATTGTGATATAATCACACTCTTTATAAATCTCATCAGCAGTCTTCGCATGATGAATATTTCTCGACAGTCTCCATGCAGAATCTACAGAAACATACGGATCATATCCGTAAACTTCCATTCCGAGATGCGTTGCCGCATTCGCTACAAGGACTCCGATTGCTCCAAGTCCGATCACTCCAAGCTTTTTGCCTTTCAGTTCTGTACCCGCAAATGCTTTTTTCTTTTTCTCGGCAGCCTTCGCAATATCGCCGTCTTCATCATATCCTTTTACCCAGTTGATTCCGCCGACAATATCTCTGGCTGCAAGCAGCATACCTGCGATCACCAGTTCCTTTACTCCATTCGCATTCGCTCCCGGAGTATTAAATACAACGATCCCTTCCTCTGCACAACGATCCAGCGGAATATTGTTCACACCTGCACCTGCACGTGCGATCGCTTTTAAATTCTCTCCGAACTCCATCTCATGCATTTTAGCACTGCGGACCAGGATCACGTCTGCATCTGCAGCATTTTCTGTATTTTCATAATTTGCATCCAACTGACCCATTCCGACAGGAGAGATTGGATTCAGGCAATGATATTTATACATCTTACAGATTCTCCTCTTCAAACTTCTTCATAAACTCAACCAGTGCAACCACACCTTCGTACGGCATTGCATTATAGATACTTGCACGCATACCGCCTACCGTTCTGTGTCCTTTCAGGTTCTCAAATCCGGCTTCTTTCGCTTCTTTTACAAATTTCGCATCCAGATCTTTATCTCCTGTGACAAACGGTACATTCATCAGAGAACGGTCTTTCGGTACAACAGTTCCTTTGAACAGCTTACTCTGATCCAGATAATCATAAAGCACTTTTGCCTTCTTTTCATTACGCTCTTTCATCACTTCCAGACCGCCCATCTTCTTCAGCCATTTGAAGACTTTACCGCAGATATAAATGCCGTATGCCGGTGGTGTATTATAAAGAGAACCTGCATCTGCATGCGTCTTGTACTGAAGCATCGTCGGAGTTCCCGGAAGAACATCTTCTGTGATCAGATCTTCACGGATGATCACGATCACCACGCCTGCAGGTCCGATATTCTTCTGTACTCCGCCATAGATCACACCATACTTTGTCACATCTACCGGCTCAGACAGAAAACAGGAGGATACATCTGCCACAAGTGTCTTTCCTTTTGTATTCGGAAGTTCTTTAAATTTTGTTCCGTAAATCGTATTGTTCTCACAGATATATACATAATCAGCATTTTCGGAGATCGGGAGATCGGAACAATCCGGAATATAAGAGAACGTCTTATCTTCAGATGAAGCAATTACGTTCACCTTTCCATATTTTGCTGCTTCTTTTGCTGCTTTCTTTGCCCACTGACCTGTCACGATATAGTCAGCTTCCTTATTCTTCATCAGGTTCATCGGGATCATTGCAAACTGCTGGGATGCTCCACCCTGAAGGAATAACACCTTATAGTTATCCGGAATATTCATCAGATCTCTTAAATCCTGCTCTGCTGCTGTAATGATTTCTTCAAATGCCTTGGAACGGTGGCTCATCTCCATAACAGACATCCCTGTTCCATTATAATCCAGCATTTCTGCTGCAGCTTCTTTGAGTACTTCCTCAGGCAGGACCGCCGGTCCAGCCGAAAAATTATACACTCTGCTCATTTCTTCTACCTCCTGTTATTCGTGTATATGCAAAAAGAGGACAAAGTCTCTTTCTGTCTCTTAAATTAACATCTCTCTTCTTTCAGATCCTGCTCATCAAACGCTTCGCTGATCGCAGCCCCCGGTGCTACCATCGGCCATACTTTATCATCACAGTCGATCATACAGTCAATCAGAACCGGACGTCCCGATGCCAATGCCTTTGCGAACGCTTCTCTGAACTCTTCCTGCGTTGTGGCACGCATTCCTTCTGCTCCCATCGCTTCTGCCAGTTTAACATAATCTACAGCATCTCTCAAGACTGTTGCGGAATATCTTTCATCGTAGAACAGATCCTGCCACTGGCGTACCATACCAAGCACATGGTTATTGATCACTACTTCAATGACCGGAACTTCATGGCGTACCGCTGTTGCAAGCTCATTCATATTCATGCGGAAACAGCCGTCTCCTGCCACATTGATCACCGTCTTATCCGGGCATCCTGTCTTTGCACCGATGGCAGCCCCCAGTCCATATCCCATCGTTCCAAGTCCACCGGATGTCAGAAGTGTTCTCGGCTTTGTATATTTGAAATACTGTGCTGCCCACATCTGATGCTGTCCGACCTCTGTTGTGATAATAGCAGCTCCTTTGGTCTGACGATAGATTTCTTCTACAACAAACGGCCCCGTCAGGACACCGTCATGATATTTCAACGGATACTTTTCTTTATAATCCTGTATCTTTTTCATCCATTCTGTATGATCCTGCTGAGGCAGAACTTCATTTAATTTCCTGAGAACTGCCTTGATATCACCGACAACACCCTGGTCAATGATAATATTCTTGTTCATCTCCGCAGGATCAATATCAATCTGAAGAATTTTCGCATTCTTTGCAAATGTTGATGTATTTCCGGTGACACGATCACTGAATCTTGCACCTACTACCACTAACAGATCGCACTCGCTGACTCCATAATTGGACGCCTTCGTTCCGTGCATTCCCAGCATTCCTGTATATCTTGGATCTATTCCCGGAAATGCTCCTTTTCCCATCAATGAATCCGTAACCGGTGCATCCATCTTCTCAACAAACTCTTTCAGTTCTTTACTTGCTTCGGAAAGAACCGCTCCGCCACCTACAAAAATAAATGGCTTTTCAGATACCTGGATCATTTCTGCTGCTGCAGCAATCTCTTTTTCATCTATATGCGTGAATTCACGATTATAAACTCCCGGATTTTCTTTTTCATATTCTGCCTTCTTCGCAGTTACGTCCTTCGGGATATCGATCAGAACCGGACCCGGTCTTCCCATTTTTGCAATACGAAATGCCTTACGGATCGTATCTGCAAGCTGATTTACATCTTTAACAATAAAGCTGTATTTTGTGATCGGCATCGTCACTCCGGCAATATCAATCTCCTGAAAGCTGTCCTTTCCAAGAAGCGGTACTCCTACATTACAGGTGATTGCGACAACCGGAATCGAATCCATATAAGCTGTGGCTATTCCCGTCACAAGGTTAGTTGCTCCCGGACCACTGGTTGCCAGACATACACCTACTTTTCCTGTTGCTCTCGCATATCCGTCTGCTGCATGAGCTGCTCCCTGTTCATGGGATGTCAGGATGTGTCTGATCTCATCACGATGCTTGTATAATTCATCATATACATTCAGGATCGCTCCGCCCGGGTATCCAAATACAGTATCCACGCCCTGTTCTTTCAGGCATTCTATCACTATCTCTGCTCCATTTAACTGCATGGTGCTTTCCTCCTGGTACTTTCTTTATTTTGCTTTCGGTACTTCCAAAATTGCACCACGGTTTCCTGAAGTAACCATAGAAGCATATCTTGCAAGATATCCGGTCTTTACTTTTGGTTCTCTCGGCTGCCATTTTGCTTTTCTTGCTGCCAGCTCTTCATCTGATACATCCAGTTCCAGCTTCAGTTCCGGAATATTGATTTTGATGATATCCCCTTCTTCTACCAATGCGATCGGACCGCCCACAGCTGCCTCCGGTGATACATGACCAATAGATGCACCTCTGGAAGCCCCACTGAAACGTCCGTCTGTGATCAGGGCAACTGTTGATCCCAGTCCATATCCTGCAATGGCTGAAGTAGGGTTGAGCATTTCTCTCATTCCCGGTCCACCCTTTGGTCCCTCATAACGGATCACGATGACATCTCCCGGATTGATTTTTCCGGACTTGATCGCCTCTGTGGCTTCTTCATCACTCTCAAAGATTCTTGCAGGTCCCTCATGAACCAGCATTTCATCGCAAACTGCGGAACGCTTTACAACACTTCCGTCCGGTGCAAGATTTCCTTTGAGAACTGCAAGCCCGCCAGTCTGAGAATATGGATTGTCGATCGGTCTGATAACTTCAGGATTCTTATTCATGCACCCTTCAATATTCTCACCCACTGTCTTTCCTGTTACAGTCAGGCAGTCTGTATGAAGGAGACCTTTCTTGTTCAACTCATTCATAACCGCGTAAACTCCACCTGCCTCGTTCAGGTCTTCCATATAAGTGTGTCCTGCCGGAGCGAGGTGACACAGATTTGGTGTCTTCTCACTGATTCCATTTGCAAAATCAATCTCAAAGTCCATTCCGATCTCATGAGCGATCGCCGGAAGATGAAGCATACTGTTCGTAGAACATCCCAGTGCCATATCTACTGTCAGTGCATTCAGGATTGCATCTTCTGTCATGATATCTCTCGGACGGATATTCTTTCTTACCAGTTCCATCACCTGCATACCTGCATGCTTTGCAAGCTGAATCCTTGCGGAATATACTGCAGGAATTGTACCATTTCCTTTCAGCCCCATACCAAGTGCCTCAGTCAGGCAGTTCATGCTGTTGGCTGTATACATACCTGAACAGGAACCACAGGTAGGACATGCTTTATTTTCAAATTCACAGATATCTGCATCATCCATCTTTCCTGCTGCATAAGAACCTACCGCCTCGAACATACTGGAAAGACTGGTCTTACTTCCCTTTACATGTCCTGCAAGCATCGGTCCGCCACTGACAAAGATTGTCGGGATGTTCACACGGGCTGCTGCCATCAGAAGACCCGGAACGTTCTTGTCACAGTTCGGGATCATAACCAGTCCGTCAAACTGATGTGCCATTGCCAGAGCTTCTGTAGAATCTGCGATAAGGTCTCTTGTTACAAGAGAATACTTCATACCAATATGTCCCATGGCGATTCCGTCACAAACCGCGATCGCCGGAACCATGATCGGTACTCCTCCTGCCATTGCCACTCCCATCTTGACCGCCTCTGTGATCTTATCCAGGTTCATATGCCCCGGAACGATCTCATTATAAGAACTTACCACTCCGATCAATGGCTTCTGAAGTTCCTCTTCCGTCAGTCCCAGTGCATTGAAAAGGGAACGGTGCGGTGCCTGCTGAATGCCTTTTTTTACTGTATCACTTCTCATTTTCTTATCCTCTCTTTATATAATAGAAATCACCATTTATCATTTAATACAGGAGCAGATCCTGTCACCCATCTCTGCTGTACCGATCTGCTTCCTGCCCTCTGACATGATATCGATCGTACGGTAACCATCTTTCAATACTGCTGCCACCGCTGCTTCAATTGAATCAGCCTCTTTGTCAAGATCAAAAGAAAATCTCAGCATCATTGCTGCGGACAGGATCGTTGCGATCGGATTGGCAATACCCTGGCCTGCAATATCCGGTGCAGAGCCGCCACTTGGCTCATACAGACCGAACTTCGTATCATTCAGACTTGCACTCGCCAGCATTCCGATCGAACCGGTTACCATGCTCGCTTCATCCGACAGAATATCTCCGAACATATTTTCTGTAAGGACAACGTCAAACTGTGCCGGATCTTTTACAAGCTGCATTGCACAGTTATCAACCAGCATATGCTCTAACTCTACCTCCGGATAATCTGCTGCAACTTCCTCTACGATCTTACGCCATAATCTGGATGAGTCAAGGACATTCGCTTTGTCTACGCTGGTCACTTTTTTTCTTCTCTTCATCGCAATATCAAATCCGCGTCTTGCAATTCTGCGGATCTCGTTCTCATTATAAGTCAGCTCATCCTTCGCTGTCACAACTCCGTCGATCTCTTCCGTACTTCTCTTTCCGAAATACAGGCCTCCCGTCAGTTCTCTCATGATCATCAGATCAAATCCACGGTCTGCGATCTCCTCTTTCAGAGGGCATGCCCCTTTCAGTTCCTCATAAAGAACTGCCGGTCTTAGGTTGGCGAATAAGTTCAGACCCTTTCTCAACTGTAAAAGACCTGCCTCCGGACGCCTGGACGGCTCTAACTGGTACCACGGGGATGTCTTTGCATCTCCACCGATGGATCCCATCAGTACTGCATCACTTGCCTTTGCTGCCGCAAGTGTCTCTTCTGTCAATGGTACTCCGTTCACATCAATGGATGCTCCTCCCATCAGAAGCTGCGTGTAGGAAATAGTATGTCCGTACACTTTTGCGACCTGATCAAGCACCTTCATCGCTTCATCTACGATTTCCGGTCCGATTCCATCACCCTTGATTACTCCGATATTCATATTCATATCTCACTCATCCTTCCAAATGTAAAAATACTAGTTCTAATCATACCGCATTTTCGTATGTCTTTCAAGTCTTTCGCTTAAAAAACCGAGGACGCTCTAATATTTTCCGCATTCTGCCTTTCGCTTATTGTATCGCAAAAAGGCGTGTGAAAATGAATTTACATTTTCACACGCCTCTATTCTTTTCTGGCCTGACTTAATCCGATCTGCTTATTCTGCTCCCGGCTTTTCAATCTGAGCGATCGCTGATTTCTGCATCGGGATCCTGCAGTTCTTATTATTACCAAACTCTACGATCACATCATCATCTGTAATATCAATGATAACTCCGTAAAATCCGCTGGTTGTCAGTGCTGTATCGCCAATCGCCATATCTGCGAGCATCGCCTGCACTCTCTTCTGTTCTTTCTTCTGTGGACGCATCAGTAAGAACCACATACCTGCGATCAATACAACATAAAATAGAATCAATCCGATTGATGACATTTTTGCTCCTCCTAACTACTTTTGATAGACAATAAATCTACTATACACAAAAAAAATTATTTCTTCAAGCATTTTTACAAGATTCTATAATTTTTTCCTATTTTTGCTCCATTCCTTCCAGCTTCCGTTGCTTATATGCCTTATATTCCCCGGCATCAATCGCATCCCGGATTTCTTCCATCATTGTATTATAGAAATACAGATTATGGAGAACACATAATCTCATACCCAGCATCTCTTTTGCTTTCAGCAAGTGACGGATATAAGCACGGCTGTAGCTTCTGCATGCAGGGCAGTCACACCCCTCTTCGATCGGACGGTCATCCAGTTCATATTTTGCATTGAAAAGATTCATCTTTCCATGGTTCGTATAGACATGTCCATGTCTCCCATTTCTTGACGGATAAACACAGTCAAAGAAATCTACTCCACGGTCAACCGCCTCAAGAATATTCGCCGGTGTTCCAACTCCCATCAGATAAGTCGGCTTATTTGCCGGGAGATGCGGTACAACTTCATCCAGAATGCGGTACATTTCTTCATGGCTTTCTCCTACCGCCAGGCCACCGACCGCATACCCATCCAGATCCAGTTCTGAAATCTGCTGTGCATGTTCAATACGGATATCTTCGTAAATACCTCCCTGATTAATACCAAACAACATCTGCTGTGGGTTGATCGTATCCGGCAGTGCATTCAGTCTTGCCATCTCTTCCTTACAGCGTTTCAGCCAGCGAGTGGTACGTGCCACAGAATTTGCCATATACTTCTTATCAGCCACACTGGATGGACACTCATCAAATGCCATGGCAATCGTAGAAGCCAGGTTGGACTGGATCTGCATACTCTGCTCCGGTCCCATAAAGATCTTTCTTCCATCAATATGGGAATTAAAATGAACACCTTCCTCTTTGATCTTTCTTAATGATGCAAGTGAAAAAACCTGAAATCCTCCGGAGTCCGTAAGGATCGGTTTATCCCAGTTCATAAACTTATGAAGTCCTCCCATTTTTTTTACTACCTCATCCCCCGGTCTGACATGAAGATGATAAGTGTTGGAAAGCTCTACCTGCGTCTTGATCTGTCGCAGATCATCCGTTGATACTCCACCTTTAATCGCAGCAGCAGTACCAACATTCATAAATACCGGTGTCTCGATCGTGCCATGCACTGTCGTCAGACGTCCACGCTTTGCCATCCCGTCTCTTTTTATTAGTTCGTACATAATTAAACCTCATTTATTCTATTACTCATGAATGATGACCGGTGTTCCGACACTCAGTTGGTCATACAGACTTGCTGCCATATTCAACGGCATATTAATGCATCCATGCGATCCCTTGTTCGTCTGATAGATCGTACCACCGAAAGCTGACTGCCAGATTGCATCATGAAAACCTACTCCGGTCCATGTCACACGCATCCAGTAAGAAACCGGTGTCTCATAGATCGGTTTACCTGTAGCCGGGTTGATCGTACCGGTCAGCGTCTTATTTCTTTTAAGTTCCAGAATGGAATATACGCCCGTCGGAGTCACTCTGTCCGGTGTTGGTTTTCCTGTTACCACATCTGTCTCAAGAACAACTGCTCCGTTTACAATATACCACATATGCTGGGTTGTAACATCTACTTCTGCATAAGTACTTCCCCAGTCCTGTGCATCATGGGTAGCTGCCGTCTGGACATAAGTTGGCTCTTTCTCGATCACTTCTCCCTTTTTTATACTCTCGATCAATGCTGTGGCTTCTGTTGCCTCATCCACCGACCATCCATAAGTTCCACCGGAAACATTCACTGTCTTGCCGGTAGGTGTCGTGATCGTTCTTGTCGAACCGACTGTATCATAAGTCTTGCCAAATTCCCGCATCCACTCTTTTACCTTACCTTCATCAAAGGTAACATTCATATTTTCATCATAAGACAGCCACTCTGAGATCAGAGTCTTGTCGACTACGACATTTTCTTTCATCTTATAAGTGATACTGGCTTTCAGATACTCATTCATCGTATCACAGGCTGCCTGGACCTCCGGTGAATCCGAAGTATACTTTGGCAATGTATAACAACCTTCATCCAGCATATTCAGTTCGTCTTTAAACTCTGTTATGTATTCCTCAACCTTCTTTTCCAGTGTTTCTGTATCTACCTGCGTACCATACACTTCCGGTTCTACAACAAAAGAAGTACCATCAAACTGCGGATGGGCGGCCTGTGGCTCGGTCTGATCCTGCGTCACCGCCTGAATGGACTGGATCTCACTGTCTAGAGCGTTCTCGTCAAAACCTACCTCCACAGTAACATCCGTTGAACTCTTGGAGAAAAATGCTTTCGGCCAGAGCAGCGGATTCTGACCGTCCAGTGCTTTCTGGATGGATCCATTTTCTTTATATTCCAAAGAAATATCCGTTCCGCGAATCACATCTGTCTGCTGGTTCTGCTCTATAATCTTAAGTTCATAACCGTCCACCTGCTCTTTGATGTATTTTTTCACAGCTTCAGCATTCTTTCCCGAAAAATCTTTTCCGTTGATCTGCGTATTTACATAAAAATGCCCTATGAAATAAGCTGAAATGCCAAGATAAATCAGCACGATACCAGCGATCACGCCACCGATGATCATCCACCCCTTCTTTCCAAGCTTCTTCCTTTCTTTTTTCTTCCTTCTTTTACGTCTTTTCCGCTTCCTGCCGCCATTCTTTTCCTTATGCTTCTTTTTCTCTTCTTTCTCTTCTGACACAGATGGCTCTCCCTCTGCCTCTGTATCTGCTACTACTATATTTTCATCCGTACCTTCAAGAGTAACTGCCTCGGAAATATCTTTTTTCTTTTTACTCATCTGCCATTATTTCCTCCCTTTTCTCTTTTTCCACCAAGCTATTATATTACGAAAAGAATCAAAAGTACAGACCTTCTTTTTTTCTTCATTGAATCTTAAATATTCTTGCACCTGAACCTTTCTTCCTATATAATATCACTATGCCCTCAGTGCAGTTCTGCGTGTTACGGACTGTACTTGGGGGTATAATTCGGAATTGAGTTTTATTGCACGTTCTTTTCCCCCCTGTCTGCACAATGCTTTGCAGTGGTTCTGAGGAGGACGCAGGAAGGAGTTACTTAACATGAGCGGTTCATCATTTGGAACATTATTTCGGGTCACTACATGGGGCGAATCCCACGGGGCGGGTGTCGGAGTCGTCATCGACGGCTGTCCTGCAGGCATCTCTCTTACAGAAAAAGAGATCCAGACATTTCTTGACCGGAGAAAACCGGGACAGAGCAAATATACAACAAAGAGAAATGAGTCCGATACAGTTGAGATCCTCTCAGGTGTATTTGAGGGGCGTACTACCGGTACACCAATTTCTCTGATGGTTCGTAACCAGGATCAGCGTTCAAGGGATTACGGTGATATTGCTGTTTCCTACCGTCCGGGTCATGCGGATTTCTGTTTCCATGAGAAATATGGTTTCAGGGATTACCGTGGAGGGGGACGTTCTTCCGGTCGTGAAACCGTCGGACGTGTTGCTGCAGGTGCAGTCGCTTCCCTTCTCCTGAAAGAACTTGGAATTTCCGTCTGTGCCTATACCAAATCCATCGGTCCTTATACTATTGATGAAAAAGACTATGATTTTAATGCCATCAACCAGAATCCTCTTTATATGCCAAACCAGACCATTGCCGAAAAGGCCGGTCAGTACCTCTCTGATCTTATGGCAGACTGTGATTCTTCCGGTGGTATGATCGAATGCATCACCTCAGGACTTCCAGTCGGGCTGGGCGAACCAGTTTTTAATAAGCTGGATGCCCTTCTTTCTCACGCAGTCATGTCCATTGGTGCTGTAAAAGGTGTAGAAATCGGTGATGGTTTCGCTGTTTCCCGTTCTGTCGGAAGCACCAATAACGATCCTTTCTGCATCAGAGATGGAAAGACGGTGAAAAAGACCAACCATTCCGGTGGTACTTTAGGCGGCATGAGTGATGGTTCTGACCTTATATTGCGTGCAGCCGTTAAACCGACTCCTTCTATTGCCGCTACGCAGCATACCGTGAACGAGTCCGGAGAAGAGATTGATATTTCCATCCACGGAAGACATGATCCTGTCATCGTCCCTCGTGCGGTTGTGGTCGTTGAAGCCATGACTGCCCTGACACTGGCAGACCTGCTGCTTTGCAACACTGTTTCAACTATTGATAAAATAAAAAAAGTATACGAGGAGGACCAAGATGCCAAATAAACTAATCGATATCATTAATATCACAAAATCTTATGACGAGAACGTGATTCTCGATCAGTTAAATCTTTACATCCGAGAAAATGAATTTTTGACACTTCTTGGTCCTAGCGGATGCGGAAAGACTACCCTGCTCCGTATTCTCGGAGGATTTGAAACTCCCGATTCCGGTGATATCATTTTTGACGGAAAAAATATCAACAATCTGCCTCCAAACCGCAGGCAGTTAAATACTGTATTTCAGAAATATGCACTTTTTTCCCATATGTCCATCGCTGAGAATATCGCATTCGGACTGAAGATCAAGGGGAAATCCAAAGGCTATATCCGGGATAAGATCCACTATGCCTTAAAACTGGTAAACCTGGAGGGTTACGATGACCGTACCCCGGACTCCCTCAGTGGCGGACAGCAGCAGCGGATCGCCATTGCACGTGCCATCGTAAACGAGCCAAAAGTTCTTCTTCTCGATGAACCGCTCGGTGCTCTCGATCTGAAGCTTCGCCAGGATATGCAGTATGAACTGATCCGCTTAAAAAATGAACTTGGGATCACGTTTGTCTATGTTACTCATGACCAGGAAGAAGCCCTCACCATGTCCGATACCATCGTTGTCATGAACCAGGGATATATCCAGCAGATCGGCACACCGGAAGACATTTACAATGAACCACAGAATGCTTTTGTAGCTGATTTCATCGGTGACAGTAATATTCTGCCCGCTACCATGGTAGAGGATAAAGTTGTAAAAATGCTCGGGGCAGTCTGGAAATGTGTAGATGTCGGATTTGGCCGCAACAAACCGGTTGACGCGGTCATCCGCCCGGAAGATATCGACCTTGTAAAACCCGGAGAAGGAGTGATCGACGGTGTTGTTACGAACCTGATCTTTAAGGGAGTACATTATGAGATGGAAGTGCTTGCAAATAACTATGAGCTGCTTGTCCACAGCACTGATCTCTTCCCTGTCGGTACAGAAGTCGGCATTCAGGTCGATCCTTTTGATATCCAGATCATGAAAAAACCGGAATCTGAAGATGAGGAGGCTCCTGCAGTTGAAGCATAGAAAATTACTTGCCGGCCCATACCTTTTTTGGGCAGTTTCTTTCGTAATCATCCCGCTGCTCATGATCGTATACTACGGTCTGACAGATAAAGAGGGACGCTTTACATTTTCCAATCTGGGAATGATGACATCGCAGGAAAACTTGAAAGCTCTTGGGCTTGCGTTGCTGCTTTCCCTGATCAGCACACTGATCTGTCTGGTTCTTGCCTATCCACTGGCAATGATCCTTTCAGAAAAGAATATGAATCAGACGAGTTTTATCGTATTGATCTTCATTCTCCCGATGTGGATGAATTTCCTGCTCCGCACACTGGCATGGCAGACACTGCTTGAAAAGAATGGAATCATCAATAACATCCTGCATTTTCTTCATCTGCCGGAGCAGTCACTGATCAATACCCCCGGTGCGATCGTACTTGGAATGGTTTACAATTTTCTTCCATTTATGATCCTGCCGATTTACAATGTACTTGCAAAAATTGACCGTGATGTACTTTATGCTGCAAGAGATCTTGGTGCAAATAATCTGCAGACCTTTTTCAAGATCACTCTTCCTCTGAGTGTTCCGGGTGTCATCAGCGGGATCACCATGGTTTTTGTACCAGCCCTGACAACCTTTGTTATCTCGGATCTCCTTGGCGGAAGTAAGATCCTTCTGATCGGAAATGTCATCGAACAGGAATTTAAGCAGGGAAGTAACTGGCATACAGGCTCAGGACTATCACTGGTTCTGATGATCTTCATTATTGCAAGTATGGCACTAATCGCCAAATATGATAAAGATGGGGAGGGTACAGCATTTTGATAAAGAACGCAGCAAAAAGAATCTACCTGGTACTGATCTGTCTGATCCTGTATGCTCCGATCGTAACGTTGATGGTACTTTCTTTTAATAATACAAAAACCCGTTCCCGCTGGGGCGGCTTTACAGGTAAATGGTATGTCTCTCTTTTCCAGAATAAAGAGATTATGAATGCACTTTATACCACGCTGATTATTGCATTACTCTCAGCTCTGATCGCAACCCTGATCGGAACTCTGGCAGCACTTGGAATGCAGGTTATGCGTTCCCGTACAAGAACACTTTTTATGGGGATCACAAATATTCCCATGCTGAATGCAGACATCGTCACCGGTGTCTCCCTGATGCTGCTTTTTATCGCATTCCGGTTCACGCTTGGATTTAAAACGATCCTGCTGGCTCACATTACCTTCAATATCCCTTATGTGATTTTGAGTGTCATGCCAAAATTAAAGCAGACCAACAAGCGTACTTACGAGGCAGCACTGGATCTTGGGGCTTCTCCGCTCTATGCTTTTGTCAAGGTTGTCCTGCCTGACATCATGCCGGGAATTTTTTCAGGATTTCTTCTGGCATTTACAATGTCACTGGATGATTTTGTTATCACCCACTTTACCAAGGGACCTGGAGTAGATACTCTTTCCACAAAGATCTACAGTGAAGTCCGAAAAGGGATCAAACCGGAAATGTATGCACTTTCAACTTTGATGTTTGTTACGGTTCTGATCTTGCTGATCCTGATCAATCTCTCACCGGCAGATAAACGCAAAAAAAATGTCCCTGTACGGTTTGGATGTGCAAGAAAAATCGGACGTTTCTTCTTCCAGAAGCTGATTCCGGTAGCAATGGCAGTTCTGATCGTGATCGGTGGGTTTATCTACGGACAAAAAGACGGAACCTCAAAGAATGGACAGGTGATCGTATACAACTGGGGAGAATATATTGATCCTGAGATCATAGATCTTTTTGAAGACGAAACCGGAATTGATGTTATATATGAAGAATTTGAAACCAATGAAATCATGTACCCGAAAATTCAGTCCGGTGCGATCGCTTATGATGTTGTCTGCCCGTCAGATTACATGATTCAGCGAATGATTGAAAATGATCTTCTTGCAGAGATCAACTACGATCATATTCCAAATCTGAAGTATATCGGCGACAATTTTATGAAAATGTCCCGCCAGTTTGACCCGGAAAATAAATATTCTGTTCCATATCTCTGGGGAACTGTCGGTATCCTTTATAATAAAAAAATGGTTGACGAGCCAGTTGACAGCTGGGGAATCCTCTGGGATAAAAAATACGAAGACAGTATCCTCATGCAGGACAGTGTCCGAGATGCTTTTGCCGTTGCATTAAAATATCTCGGATATTCACTGAATTCCACCGACCTTGACGAACTGGAAGCGGCGAAAAATCTGCTGATCGAGCAGAAACCTCTGGTTCAGGCGTATGTCATTGACCAGGTTCGCGATAAGATGATCGGTGGCGAGGCAGCTTTAGGTGTGATCTATTCAGGCGAAGCCCTCTATTGCCAGCAGGAAAACCCTGATCTTGATTATGTAATTCCAAAAGAGGGAACAAATATCTGGATCGACTCCTGGGTAATTCCTAAAAATGCAAAGAATGTAGAAAATGCAGAAGCTTTCATTAATTTCCTTTGCAGACCTGACATTGCCAAAATGAACTTTGATTATATTACTTATTCTATCCCGAATACAGCCGGTCGTGACCTGATCGAGGACGAGTCCCTGCGTAACAGTCCGATTGCATTCCCGGATGATTCAAAGCTTGAGAACTGCGAGACATTCCAGTTTTTAGGGGATGATAATGATGCATTGTACAACAGACTCTGGAGAGAGATTAAGTCGAAGTAGGAGTAAATTTGTATTTGTTGAAGAGAAAATATACAGGCAGCAGGGAGTTTTTCGACAGAAGAGCGTCCATATCCGCACTTGCTGTTGCATCGCAGTGCAGGACCCGCTTTACCTCAGCCCGTTGACAACT
>NZ_CAKRGI010000039.1 GCF_934330165.1 uncultured Mediterraneibacter sp. | reverse complement strand
AAACGATTACAAAGAAATCTAGGAGTATTAACTCCGTTAGAAAAACACGAACAGTATATGTTGGTAGCATAAAAACTACCACCAGATGTGCAAAACTGGTGGCAGAAATATTTTTATTTTTTTAATTGTCTACTTGACGGGAAGCAGTTCAAACTGGCAGTAAGTGGTTTCCTTTTTCCATTTATTTTTTTATCACACATAGTTTTCTCTTCTTTTCTTCTTATCTAAGATGATAAGACAATCTTTCTCCTTGTTATTATATTTTGTAATTCCCGTATTTTCAATCAAAAAAGAACCCCTTCCACCGGACTCTCATCCGGCAAAAGAGATTCTTCTCTTCCATTCACCTTATTAAAATCGTTTATCGTATCATTCAAATATTTCTTTTGAATCGAACTGCTCCATAAACTCGACATACTCTGCTGAATTTTTGAAGACAGGCTCATACTGATCCACCAGTTCTCTGCTACGCTGTGCTTTTTCTTTCAGAAGACCATACGCTGCCAGTGCAAACATTTTCGCAGTCACGATATATGCCTCTTCTTCATCTGTCACCTCAAAATCAATCTGATGCAATCCGCCTTTTACGCCCCCGGTATTGAAGGTGTAAACCGGCATCAGATGCTGCACATCTCCCACATCGGTTGATCCTCCGGCATGACCGGATGCTTCTATCACCGGTATACCTGATGCACTGATTTCCGCCGCATGCTTCAGTTCCGGAAGTGCCTCTTCTGCCAGTGTTGGAAGATATCCGGGTAAAGTACTGATCTCGACCTTCGCTCCCATTGCGACAGCCCCTGCCTTAAAGGAACGGTCTGTCTTTTTGGCTGCATCTGTAAATGCTTCGATCGTCTTTCCTCGAACCAGTGTCTCCACAACAACTTCATCAGGAATTACATTAACCAGATTTCCGCCTTTTGTAATGATCGGATGCACCCGTACGCAATCTTCATCCCGGAAAGTTTCCCGGTTCAGTCCCAAAGCCTGAAGTCCAAGGGATGCTGCTGAAAGTGCATTCACTCCTTTTTCCGGTGCCCCGGCGGCATGGGATGCCTTTCCAAGTACCCGGATCACTTTGGAAACGAATCCGTTTCCTGTTCCGCTTCCCACGAGGATTTCATTTCCCGGGCGGATATGGTGCGTCAGGCAAAGATCAATATCATCAAATGCACCGATTCTCAGCAGTTCACATTTCCCTCCACCGTAACGGATCTTTCCCTGCTCCCGGAGCTGGTTTTTAAATTCAATCTCTCCATACTCTTCTGCCGGTGTCGCAAAGAAGACAACCTGTCCATCCAGCTTCTCGGCGATCTCAGGAACTGTCAGTGCAAGTGCAGCCCCGAACACGCCTGCCATCTGTGCATGATGTCCACAGCAATGTGCCGCATTGGTCTCAGGATTTGCAAAGGCATGCTCCGGGATACGGAGTGCATCCAGTTCTCCCAGCAATGCAAGACTTGCATTTTCTTTTTTATCCTCGTTCAGATACGATTTTACTCCTGTGATCGCAAATCCCTTTTCAGTCCGCAGTCCCAGTTGTTCCATTTTTTTCACAAACTTTTCAGAAGTCTGAAATTCTTTATATCCAAGCTCTGCATGGGAATAAATATCTCGTGCAAATTCAAGGATTTCTTCTCTGTGTCGGTCGATCGTTTCTATAATAAGTGCTTCTGTCTGATCCACTGTATGCCACTCCTCTCTGTTCTCTGCTTACTGAAGTTCCTCAGGAATCCACCATAATCCGTCGTTATTTTCTTCCATGTACTTTTTAAATTCGTCTGAGTGATATGCATCCACGATTGCTTTTGCCCAGTCAGCATCTTTGTTCTCTTCTTTTACAACGACCTGAAGAACCAGGTAATCCTGAATATCTTCATTTGCCAGTGCGGTAGAAGCATCAATTCCTGCATTGTATACAACACTTCCTGTGATTGCCACATAATCAAAATCAGCCATCGTCGCCGGAATCGTCATACTGTTCATCTCTGTAAACTGAATGTTATAAGGATTTTCTATGATATCTTCCTGCGTAACTGTGGACGGATCTGCATTCTCATCAATCTTGATCCAGCCAATTTTCTGAAGCATCAGATAGCAGCGTGCTGTATTAGACGCATCATTCGGAACTGCTACTTTCGCACCGTCTTTAATGTCATCCAGAGAATCATATTTATCTGAATATACACCAGCCGGTACAGTCGGGATCGGACTGATCGCTACAAGATCACCATTATAGCTCTTATTGAAATTTTCCATATAAGCTGTATGCTGCTCTACGTTGACATCTACTTCTCCGTCATTCAGGGCAATATCTGCTGTCTGAAGATCTGACAGGTCCACACCTTTCACTGTATATCCTTTTTCTTCCAGAATCGGAACAATCGCATCTTCAAAAAGCTCTGTATATGGTCCCTGGGATTTTCCATAAACAATCTCTTTCTTATCTGCATTGTCCTTGGAGGAATCCTTTGTGCCTGAATTTCCACAGCCTACAAGTCCCAGAACTGTTGTTGCTACTAAAATACCTGCTAATACCTTTTTCATAATCTTACTCCTTTTCATTTTTGGATCTTTATGTTAATTTTAATCTCGCTTTATTTTCAATCTTTCTCTTTCTTTGTCAGCTTTGCTTTAGCGGTGCTGTCTTAATTTTCTTGAAACTGCATTTCCGGCAAGCTGCAGGATCTGCACAAAAATTACTAATACGACAACGGTGAAGATCATCAGTGGAGTGTTCATTCTCTGATAACCATACGTCAGTGCCAGGTCTCCGACACCGCCTCCTCCAACATAACCTGCCATCGCAGATGCACCAAGCAGTCCGATCGTTCCGGTTGTCAGTGCAAGGACAATGGATCCTAATGTCTCAGGAAGAAGGAAATAGCGGATCACCTGCCAGGTCGATGCTCCCATTGCCTCAGCAGCTTCCAGAATTCCCGGATCAACCTCCAGAAGACTGTTCTCCATCAGTCGTGCCAGATAAGGACTGATATAAACGACCAGTGGTACAAGTGCTGCCGTACTTCCAATCGTTGTTCCAACGATTGCACGGGTGATCGGCATGATCGCCACAAGCAGGATAACAAACGGAATACTTCGCACGATATTAATGTAGATACTCACAATATTATAAAGGATCAGATTCTCTGCAAGACCACCTTTTTTACAAAGCACCAGGATCAGTGCCAGCACGATTCCGATCACAGTTCCGATGATCAGTGCCAAAGCGACCATATACAGGGTCTGTCCTCCGCTGGTTAAAAGCTTCTCCAGCGATACTCCAAAAAACTGCTGTTCCATCAGATTACCTCCACTCTTTCCCGAATTACGCCATTTGCATCAATCTGCTTTTCAGCCTTGCGGATCTTATCTTCCGATCCGATCAACTGCAAAATAAAGACACACATTACGTTCTCCTGTAATTCCTGTACTGTTGCTCCCAAAATATTGACAACAATTCCTTCTACATGGCAGATGTCCGAGATAACCGGCCTCTTTACACTGCTGCCGATAAATTTCAGACGTTCTACCTGGAAATGTTCTTTCTGCTCTTTCACAAGACTAATAATACTTTCCGGAATCTGATCATTGATGACCGTCTGTACAAACCGCTTTGTAACCGGTGTCTGTGGCTTTCCAAATACATCCAGCACACTGCCTGACTCTACGACTTTTCCATTTTCCATGACTGCCACTTTATTACAGATCATCTGTACAACCTGCATCTGATGCGTGATCAGAAGGATCGTAACTCCCATTTCCTTATTGATCTTTTTTAACAGCTTCAGAATCGACTCGGTTGTCTGTGGATCAAGCGCACTGGTTGCTTCATCACAGAGCAGGATGTCCGGTGTCGTTGTCAACGCTCTTGCAATTCCGACTCTCTGCTTCTGTCCACCTGACAACTGACTTACATAGGTATCTTTTTTATCTTCAAGTTCTACGAATCTCAGTACTTCATTTACTTTCTTCTCGATCACATCCTTCGGTGCTTTTTCAAGGATGAGCGGAAGTGCTATATTATGAAAAACGGTTTTGGAATCCAGAAGATTAAACTGCTGAAATACCATTCCTATCTTTCTTCTTAATTTTCTCAGCTCTGCCTTTTTCAGACCTCCAAGATCCTGATCATGTACCATGACTGTTCCACTGTCCGGTGTCTCCAGTCCGTTCACCAGCCGCAGAAGCGTTGACTTTCCTGCTCCTGAAAATCCGATGATTCCATAAATATCTCCTTTTTCCACATGAATGCTTACATCCTGTAAGGCATGTACCTCTCCGTATTTTCCTGAAAAGGTCTTATTTGTATGCTCTACTTTAATCATATCGTTCACTCCAATTTATCCTGTTCAGATTCGATAGGCGTATGATACACCCTATTAACATACTATGTCAATAGGTATTATATGGTTTCGTAGATTTTACTATATTCTTTGCAAATTTATTCGATTTATTGTACACTGTTATGATAAATGAGGATATTCTCTGAAAGGAGCTTTACTATGAAATATAATAATATCGTATTTGACTTTGGAAATGTAATTGGAACTTTTAACGGCAGAGAGATCATCCGCTCTTTTGTTACTGATGAGGCTGATGTCGATTATCTCTGTGATCTGATCTATGCACACTGGGCTGAACTGGACAGCGGTGCGATCGATTATCAGGAGTATCGAAATGAAATTTTGCGTACGATTCCAGAAAGGCTTTATGCTCCCGTGGATCTTTTCTTCCGCGAATGGCCCGGCTGTGCAAATCCACTGCCACAGACGCTTGCATTTGTCCGGGAATTGAAAGAACAGGGAATCCCAGTCTATCTCCTTTCCAATGCACCGACTTACTTTGCAGATTATATGAAGGATCACGAAATTCTGAAGCCTTTCGACGGGATCCTGTTCTCTGCTCCGATCCACATGGCAAAACCGGATCGGGAAATTTACGAATATTTCTTCCGCAAATTTGATCTGAATCCTTCTGAATGCTTCTTTATTGACGATCTTGAAAAGAATATCCAGGGAGCGAAAGACGCCGGTATGGATGGGATCGTCTTTACCGGTGATATCCGGGCAGTAAAAGATGCCATCGGCTTTTGATAAAAATGCCCCGGACTTTTCAAAAGGTATCACTGGCTTTTCATTCAAAAATCTCCCCGGCACAGGTGCAGGCAGTTATAAATCCTGCACCTGGATCTGCCCTACAGATTTCTCACTTTGAACTCCCGCTGGGCTTCCCTCTTCTGATCCTTCTTTGCAATGTCATCACGCTTGTCATACAGTTTCTTACCTTTTGCAAGCCCGATCTCCATTTTCACAAGACTTCCGCTGAAATAAACCTGCAGCGGTACTACCGTAATCCCCTGCTCTTTCATTTTGCCGGAAATCTTTAAAATTTCCTTTTTATGAAGAAGCAGCTTTCTCACACGCAGCGGATCTTTATTGAAAATATTTCCCTTTTCATATGGAGAAATATGCATGCCGTAAATATACATCTCGCCATCTTCCACCCGGATAAATGACTCTTTAATACTGCACTTTCCCATACGCAGAGACTTGACTTCCGTTCCGTGGAGTACCAGTCCTACTTCATATTTTTCAAGGATAAAATAATCATGGTATGCCTTTTTATTATTTGCGATCAGCTTTTTTTCTGTCTTTGCCATCTTTGTATTACATCCTCTCTCTGTTCAATCATCTGCCAGTCCATTTGCCAGTCAGACAAATTCAAAATTAACTGTCCTCTGCAACCGGTCAGCATCTGTCACCCGGATCTGTACTTTCTGTCCTAATTTCCAGGTCTTTCCTGTATGCTCGCCAACCATCTCATAAGTTTCTTCTATAAAATTATAATGGTCATCTCGCATATCTGCAACATGGATCAGACCTTCGACCGTATTCGGAAGTTCTACATAAACTCCCCATTTTGTCACACCGGAGATCACACCCTCATACTCTTCGCCAATATGAGCCTGCATATACTCTGCTTTTTTCAATTTGACCACTTCACGCTCGGACTCTTCCGCTGTCCGCTCCCGCTGACTGCACTGAGATGCCACTTCGGTCAGAATCGTTCTGTAATGCTCCATCCGTTCTTCGGTCAGCCTTCCACGCAGATTTTCCTTGATGATCCGATGGATCTGAAGATCAGGATACCGACGGATCGGAGAAGTGAAATGCGTATAATATTTCGCTGCCAGCCCAAAATGTCCTGTATTTTCCGTTGTATATTTTGCCTGCTTCATCGACCGCAGGGCAAGCCGGCTGATCAGTGGTTCTTCCGGCGTTCCCTCAACTTTGCAGAGAAGCTTTTGGATTTCTTTTGGTCTGACTTCATTTCTTATATGCAGGTTATAACCGAAATTATTGATAAATGTACCTAGCTTACGGATTTTTTCCTCGTCAGGCACATCATGTGTTCTGTAGAGAAATGGAGTCTCTCTCCAAAAATATTCCTCTGCAACTGTCTCATTCGCAAGGAGCATAAAATCTTCTATGATCTTTGTTGCATCATTCCGGTCATAAGGCTTGATCTCAACAGGACGTCCCTTTTCATCCAGAATGATCTTTGTCTCAGGGAAATCAAAGTCGATCGACCCTCTCTTTGCACGCCTTTCCCTGATAATATCAGACAATTCTTTCATCTGCAGAATCATCGGAACAAACTCCCGATCCGCTTCCAGTGCCTCGGCATCCCCTGCGAGAACCTTTGCCACTCCGTTATAACTCATTCTTTTATCTACGCAGATCACTGTTTCAGCAATCTGATGATCCACGACTTCGCCCTCCGGTGTCACTGTCATGATACAGGACAGGGCAAGCCGGTTCTCTCCTGCATTCAGAGAACAGATTCCATTTGACAAAGTCTGTGGCAGCATCGGGATCACTCGGTCAGCAAGATAGACGCTCGTTCCACGCTTCAGTGCCTCCCAGTCCAATGCACTTCTCTCCTGCACATAATTTGTCACATCCGCAATATGAACTCCCAGCCTGTAATTTTCTCCGTCCATCACAACTGAAACCGCATCATCCAGATCTTTTGCATCTTCCCCGTCGATCGTGACCATCTGCCAGGCCCGCAGATCCATTCTTCCTGCCATATCAGCCTCTGATACTTCTTTTCCCACACGAACAGCCTGATTCAGCACTTTTTCAGGAAATTCCGTAGGGATATCAAAATCTTTCACGATGGAAAGAATATCTGTACCCGGATCATTCACATGACCCAGGATCTCAATGATCTTTCCTTCCGGTTTCATATGCTCTCCGCCATAGGATGTCAGTTCTACAACCACCTTATGTCCGGTCATTGCATGGAGTTCTTTTCCTGCCGGGATATAAATATCTTTCAGGAATCTCTGATTATCCGGACGCACAAATCCAAAACTTTTGCTCTTCTCATACAATCCGACCACTTTCGTCACCTGATGGGAAATAATTCCGACGATCTTTCCTTCCTGCCTTCTGCCATTTGGACTACCTGTAATAATGCACTCCACTTCATCCCCCTGGAATGCACCATTTACATTTTCCGCAGGAATAAAGATATCTTCTTCCTGTCCTTCTACCATAACAAATCCAAATCCCCGGATGTTCGCCTGGAATATTCCCATGATCCTTTTCGTCTGACCTTTGCTGTACTTTCCACGCTTGGAAAGAGAGATTTTTCCTTCCTCTACCAAACTGTCCAGCACTTCCTGCAGCTCTTTCCTCTGCTCCTTCGTGATCTGAAGAACCATAGCGATCTCTTTTATTTTCATCGGCACATAAAAATCATCACAGATAAAATCATAAATGACCTTTTTACGCTTTTCAAATGTCTGATCCATATCTTTCCTTTCCCTGTTCTTTCTTTTCTGTTCCTTCTCTTCTATTCTTCCTTCTTGCTTCTCTTTCAGAATACCGTGCAGAAAAAGATAAGGCATTCTATAACTCACCGTATAGAATGCCTTATCTGGAATCATCTTATGTCATTAATTAAAAACCTTCAGGTTCAGTACTACTGAAAGTACAAGGAACAGGATCGCAAGAAACTTTGTAGACTTAACAAGTGCCCCTTCCATAGAACGTCCCTTGTTCTGTCCCCAATATGAATCTGCTACACCACCGATCGTTCCAAGACCTGCAGACTTACCTTCCTGTAAAAGAATGATCGCTGATAATGCGATACAGTCTATAACAAAGACAATGTATAATACAATCTTTAAAATGTCCATTTCACACCTCCCACGGATAAACAATACATATTGTACCACAGGCTTGCCTCATTTGCAAGAGCAATCTATAAAATTGTACTTATGAAAGTACATATAAAAAACCTGCTGCCGACAGCTTCTCTGATCTACTTTTACGTCAAAAATGACAGACAGCTTTACAGTTGTATCTGCATTACCGTCTGCCATCCTTCTTGACCGGTCAATCGGTCAGATTAAAGTCCAAAAATCTAATTACTCTTCTTCTGCTGCGTATACATCTACCAGCTTCTTCAGGTAATCATATCTCTCCATAGCTTCCTGCTCATTCAGTGCAAAGAGTCTGTCAGCCTTCGCCGGATTTGCTCTCTTAAGTGCATTGTAACGAACCTCACCATTCAGGAAGTCCTGATATCCTTCCGACTTCGGTGCCTTGCTGTCAAGTGAGAACTTATTGCCCTCTGCTGCCGGATTGAAACGGAAGTTATTCCAGTATCCACACTCTACTGCAAGCTGCTCCTCTGTCTGAGCCTTGCTCATACCTTTCTTGATACCATGGTTGATACATGGTGCATAAGCAATAATCAGGGATGGTCCCGGATAAGCCTCAGCCTCAGCGATTGCTTTAACGGTCTGGTTGAAGTCAGCACCCATTGCGATCTGAGCTACATAGACATACCCGTATGTCATAGCCATTCCTGCAAGGTCTTTCTTCTTTGTCTCTTTTCCGCCTGCTGCAAACTGTGCTGTAGCACCGGTCTTTGTAGCCTTGGAGGACTGTCCACCTGTATTAGAATAAACCTCTGTATCAAATACCATGATATTGATATCCTTCTTGCTTGCAAGCACATGGTCAACACCACCGTATCCGATATCGTAAGCCCATCCGTCTCCTCCGAAGATCCACTGGGACTTCTTAGCCAGGAAGTCTTTGTTCTTCAGAATATCTGCCTTATCCTCGCAGTCACAGTCACATGCTTCCAAAGCAGCAACCAGCTTGTCTGTAGCTGTTCCGTTTGTAGCTCCTACTGTATATGTCTCAAGATATTCAGCTGCTGCAGCTTTCACTGCCTCATCCTCTGTCTTCTCTGCAATCTTCTCAACCTTTGCTTTCAGTCTGTCTCTGATCGTATTCTGTGCAAGTAACATACCGTATCCAAACTCAGCATTGTCCTCGAACAAAGAGTTGCTCCATGCAGGTCCTTTTCCTTCCGGTGTTACCGTATATGGTGTGGACGGTGAGGAGTTACCCCAGATAGAAGAACATCCTGTCGCATTTGCAATATACATTCTGTCTCCGAACAGCTGCGTTACCAGCTTCGCATATGGAGTCTCTCCACATCCTGCACATGCTCCTGAGAACTCAAGGAGTGGCTGCTTGAACTGGCTTCCTTTTACTGTCGTCTCTTTGAACTTGGCAACGACTTCCGGTTTTACAGGGATCTCTGTACCGAAATCAAAGTACTTCTGCTCGCCTGCATTTTCTTCCATGCTTGCCATTGTCAGAGCCTTCTCAACTTCTCCGGTCTCTTTATTCTTCTTGCCCGGGCAGACATTTACACAGGATCCGCATCCCGTACAGTCATAAGCGGATACTGTCATTGTAAACTTCATATCCGGCATTCCGATCATACCAAGTGTCTTGATGCCTTCCGGTGCCTGAGCTGCTTCTTCCTCTGTCAGTGCTACCGGACGGATAACTGCATGCGGGCAGACATATGCACAGCGGTTACACTGGATACATTTGCTCGGATCCCATACAGGGATATCAACTGCGATACCACGCTTCTCGTATGCAGATGTACCGGATGGTGTAGAACCATCTACATAATCATTAAATGCAGATACCGGCAGGGTATTTCCTTCCTGAGAATTTACTTTTGCCTGAATATTCTTTGCAAATGCAACTGCATCGGCTCTTCCGCCTTCTTCAATATGCGGTGTAGCGAGTCCTTCGTCAGCAGCATCTTTCCAGCTCTCCGGAACTTCTACTTCTACAACCTGCTTTGCTCCTGCATCGATCGCATCATAGTTCATCTGTACGATCTTATCACCTTTTCTTCCGTAAGTAGCCTTTGCAGCTGCTTTCATAAGATCAATTGCCTGCTCCTCCGGAATAATGGATGCCAGCTTGAAGAATGCAGACTGAAGAACTGTATTGATACGTCCTCCAAGTCCGATCTCTTTACCGATCCTGATACCGTCGATCGTATAGAACCTGATATGGTGCTGTGCAATATAAGCTTTTACCTGTCCCGGTAAATGCTCTTCCAGACCCTGTGCATCCCATGGACAGTTCAGAAGGAATGTTCCTCCGTCAACCAGTTCCTGTACCATGTTGTACTTGTCAACATAGGACGGGTTATGACATGCTACAAAGTTTGCCTGATGGATCAGGTATGTAGACTTGATCGGCTTCTTACCAAAGCGGAGGTGAGACATTGTAACACCACCGGATTTCTTTGAGTCATAATCAAAGTAAGCCTGTGCATACATATCTGTATTATCACCGATGATCTTAATCGAGTTCTTGTTCGCACCTACTGTTCCGTCAGCTCCAAGTCCCCAGAACTTACAGTTGATCGTTCCTTCCGGTGTCGTAACCAGTGGCTCATTAGCTTCCAGTGACAGATGCGTTACATCATCATTGATACCGATCGTAAATTTAGCTTTTGCATCATTGTGATATACAGCAACGATCTGTGCCGGTGTTGTATCCTTGGAACCAAGTCCATAACGTCCTGTATAAACCGGAACTGCATCGAACTTAGATCCTTTCAATGCTGCAACAACATCCAGGTACAGTGGCTCGCCAAGTGATCCAGGCTCTTTTGTTCTGTCAAGTACAGAAATTCTCTTAACTGTATCCGGGATCGCATCAATCAGAGCCTCAGCACTGAATGGTCTGTAAAGACGAACCTTGACAACTCCGACTTTCTCGCCTGCCGCTGTCAGGTAATCAATCGTCTCCTCGATCGTATCACAGACAGATCCCATTGCTACGATCACATGCTCGGCATCTGCTGCTCCATAATAGTTAAATAACTTGTAATCTGTTCCGATCTTTGCATTTACTTTATCCATGTACTTCTGAACAATTGCCGGAAGTGCATCATAGTAAGGATTACAAGCTTCTCTTGCCTGGAAGAAGATATCCGGGTTCTGAGCAGAACCTCTCTGGCATGGGTGGTTCGGATTCAGTGCATGTGCACGGAACTCATCGATTGCATCCATGCTTACCATATCTTTCAGATCTTCGTAATCCCATGTCTCGATCTTCTGGATCTCATGGGATGTTCTGAATCCATCGAAAAAATTGATGAATGGAAGCTTGCCCTCAAGTGCTGCACAATGAGCAACCGGTGTCAGATCCATAACTTCCTGGACACTGGACTCGCAGAGCATAGCTGCTCCGGTCTGACGACAGGCGTAAACATCTGAATGATCTCCAAAAATTGACAGTGCGTGACTTGCCAGTGCACGTGCAGATACGTTGAACACTCCCGGAAGCTGCTCACCTGCTACTTTATATAAGTTAGGAATCATGAGCAGGAGTCCCTGTGATGCTGTAAAAGTAGTTGTAAGTGCACCTGCTGCAAGAGAACCATGCACAGCTCCTGCTGCACCTGCCTCGGACTGCATCTCTGTCACCTGTACAGTCTGTCCGAAAATGTTCTCTCTGCCTTCTGTTGCCCACTCATCGACATGCTCCGGCATAACGGATGATGGCGTAATCGGGTAAATCGCTGCAACTTCTGTATACGCATAAGATACGTGAGCTGCTGCCTGATTACCATCCATGGTCTTCATTTTTCTTGCCATTTTTTGTTCCTCCTTGAAATTTACACTGAAATTTTTTCATATGTATCCACATTATATCGCCAAAAATAACAAAAGTCCAGTATGACCGGACTCGTTCTTTGTATATTTTCGTATACAGATTCTGGGATTTGTCACTTAAATAAGCGCTCATTCCACTTCGGTGGCTTCTTACCTTTGATCTTTTCCGGCATCGGTTTATACTTCGTTACGCTCCGGTGTATTGGCTCATTTTTATGGTGCTTACTGAGATAGATCAACGCAATTCCCGTTCCTATCACCAGTGCTCCGGCAAGTAACTGGGATACCGGCAGACCAATTCCCGGAAGCAATAACTGATCCGTGCGGAGTCCCTCGATCCACACTCTTCCAAGACCATATCCGAACAGATACATCAGAAACAGTTCCCCCTCATATTTTTTATGCTTTCTGTAAAGAGCCAGAATGATCAACAGCACTGCACACCACAGGGATTCATATAAAAATGTCGGATGCACCTGAATATAACTTACTCCATCAATCCGTTCCATATGTTCCCGCATCTTCTCTGTAATATCCCCTGATCTGACTGCATCCACCGGAAGTCTCATGGCAAATAAGCCATCCGTGTATTCACCAAATGCTTCTCTGTTAAAAAAGTTTCCCCAACGTCCCAGCATCTGTCCGTTCAACAATGCCATTGCAATCGTATCAAAGATCTGGAACGGTGAAAGATGCTTCACTTTTGCAAGGACAAAAACAGAAATAACCGCTGCGATCACGCCACCGTAAATTGCAAGACCGCCTTCTCTGAGGTTAAAAATATCCAGCAGATCATCTTTATACATATCCCATGAAAAAACCACATAATAGATTCTTGCTCCGGCAATACCTACAATTACACCCATAATTCCCATATCAAGATAATCTTCGGGATTCTGTCTTGTTCTTTTCGCTTCTGATGTGGCGATCGCAAAGCCGATCAGAATCGCCATTCCTATAATAATTCCGTAATATGCAATAGAAATCCCAAAAAGATCCACACTCTTTCCCACATGATCTAATGTGATCCCAAGATGTGGAAAACTAATATCATAATGCATAACTCCATCCCCTTTCCTTTTTCGAACTGAGAGTATCATTGAAATAAATGAAGGCACCATATGCACTTTCTTCTTTCTTCTGCTGCAAATGGTGCCACTTCTGACATTTTCTCTCTAATCTTTATACATTAAATCGGAACAGCATAATATCGCCGTCCTGTACCACGTACTCTTTTCCCTCCAGACGGATCAAGCCTTTTTCCTTTGCTGCTGTATGAGAACCGCATGCGATCAGATCATCATAACTTACCACTTCGGCACGGATAAATCCACGCTCAAAATCTGTATGGATCTTTCCTGCCGCCTGAGGTGCTTTTGTACCTCTTTTGATCGTCCACGCACGTACTTCCGGCTCTCCGGCTGTCAGGTAGCTGATCAGTCCAAGCAGATGATAACTTGCCTTGATCAGCTTTTCAAGACCGGACTCCTCCAGTCCGAGATCATCCAGAAACATTTTTTTCTCATCATCATCTAACTGAGAAATCTCTTCCTCAATCTCTGCACATACAACAAATACTTCACAGTTCTCTTCTTTTGCATACTCACGGACTGCCTGCACACCTTCATTTGATGCTCCGTCATCTGCCAGATCATCTTCTGACACATTGGCAGCAAAAATAACCGGTTTTGCTGTCAGAAGGTTGTATTCAGCAAGCCATGCCTGCTCGTCCTCATCATCTGTCGTAAAGCTTTTCGCCATCTTATTATCTTCCAGATGTGCCTTCAGACGCTGCAGAAGATCCAGTTCTTTGGCTGCTGTCTTATCATTTCTTGATAATTTCACCGTCTTCGCAATTCTTCTCTCAAGAACTTCAAGATCAGAAAAGATCAGTTCCAGATTAATTGTCTCGATATCACGAATCGGATCAATGCTTCCATCCACATGAACAATGTTCGTATTCTCGAAGCATCTTACTACGTGTACGATCGCATCTACTTCACGAATATTCGCAAGGAACTGGTTTCCAAGTCCTTCTCCTTTAGATGCACCTTTCACAAGACCTGCGATATCCACAAACTCAATGGCTGCCGGGATGATCTTCTTTGTATGATACATCTCTCCCAACACATCAAGGCGCTTGTCCGGCACTGTTACAACTCCCACGTTTGGGTCGATCGTACAAAATGGATAATTGGCTGACTCTGCTCCTGCCTTTGTCAGCGAATTAAATAATGTACTTTTCCCTACATTGGGTAAACCTACAATTCCTAATTTCATTTTTTATATTTCCTCCTGTAAATTCTTTGATTTCAAGGGATTTCAGCATACTTATTTTTGCAAGTGGGCCATTTAGTGGGCCATTACATTGCCATAAGTGCTTCCAATATTTGAATGGCTCAGTAACATCTGAAGTGTCATATGTACTGTTCTTGGCTGGTGTCCCTTTTCGACGCAGAAACACAAATTCTTCCCCTTCTGTTGAAATTTCTGAAATCCTCTTATTTTTTTCTTTTTGTTTTTTTTAGTATAGCAACCGCTTCTTCTGTTAAGGGTATCGTACGGTAACCTGATTTACTCTTTGGCTCTCCGATACGCCACTCCTTTGCACTGTAACGATATTCCATACTTCTGCGAATCTGAATTTTTTTTGGATTTAAAATCGACATCTTCCCATTTCAATCCTACCAATTCTGGCTGAGTATAATCCCGTACTTTCCTGAGATATTCCCTTGCCAAGTTCTTTGCCTTTTAAATCTTTTCCCATATTTCAGTTCCTCTCATAAGAAACCCTAATACAGTACCTTGTATTATACCATAGCATCTTATCTTTGTGAATATTCATTTTCCGTGAGTTTCCGCAGTTTTATCCACAATGGCTTTCTTTTTCATATCTCACGCATATGCTGTGACTTTGCAATTGGTGTTGCTACTGCTGCAATAATTATGATTGCTTTCATTCTTATCTGACCTCCATAATATAAACGACGCAATGCAAAACTGTAATATTACAATCTACACTACGTCTTAGCCTTTACAATAAATTTTCCTGCATTGCCTAGCATTCCTAAAAATAATATTTCCTATCGTCCGCCTTCACCCTCTGGCAGCAATGTAACCACATAGTAAATAATTCCAAATACAGCTATACTTCCTATCATGATACCAATCATCTGATTTACACTTACCACATTTCCATGAAATACTGGATTGCAATCAAGAGTGTCTCTTATCGCTTCAACCATTTCATCCGGATAATGCTTTCTCTCCATCTCCTTAAAAACTCCGTGAAGCATATGATTCTTAATCAATGAAGTGGCATATGTACTCGGAAGATAAGACAGTGCCTTCTGAAGACCTGAACCAAAATTTGAAATCGGCATATAAGCACCACATATAAAACCATATCCTGCACTGACAATTGTACCCACAGCTGAAAGCTGTCCCTGTGTTGTCAATGGAAAGCTAATAATGCTTGAAAGAGTACTTCCAAACAGGACGAGCAATATCATATCAAATAGAACCCATAATACATCTGCTGCATTCATATACCATCCCATTTTAAGCAGATATCCCAGGCATAATACAAATGCAAGTCCATTGACCATCAACGAATTAGCAACTGTTGACAGAAAATATCCCAAATAGATTTTTCCCTTGCTAACCGGTGAAACACTAAAATCCTTCCTGGTTCCATTTGCCTTGTCCTGCACCATAGTCAGGTTCACACAAAATGTTACCGTGATACAGCTCACTGCCATAAGTGATGCTGTCAGCTGTGCTGCCACGGTTCCATTAATGAGCTTATCCGAAATCGTGATCATATCCGGAATTGCAGCCGTAAAAGAATCTCTGAAAACCTTTGCAAGAAACGTAGCATACAGAACAATCAGAATGACGGGTGTGATCATTGACGTAAACAACATACCTTTATCTTTAAAAAACAGTTTCCTATTCCTGTTCATTAATGCCAATACTGTTCTCATAAATGCTCACCTCCAAGCTTTTTTCCTGTGACTGCAAGAAATACATCATCCATACCGCCTTTTACTATCTCATAATCCCTGAACAACTCCTGATGTTCTACAATAAGCTTCGTTGCTTCCTGCGTATTTCTTACTTTTATCTGATATCCGTCACGAATTTTTTTATATTCTCTGTTCAATGACTTTATTTCATCTTCGGAAACACCATAAACTGATACGATATCCTGTACATAATCATTTTTAAGTTCAAACGGTGTACCTTCCGCTGCGATACTTCCTTTGTCAAGAATCACAACATACCCGGCATTAGCAGCCTCTTCCATATAATGGGTGGTTAGAAATACTGTCATATTTTCTGTTTTTTGAAGCTTCTCGATAACATTCCAGATTAACTGTCTCGTCTGCGGATCAAGCCCTGTTGTAGGCTCGTCAAGAATCAAAATCTCCGGTCTGTGCAACAATGCACGGGCAATATCAATTCTTCTTCTCTGACCTCCCGACAACTTACCTACAGGTCTTTTTAAGAACTCGTCAAAATCCAAAATCTCGACCAGTTCCTGTAATCTCTTATCAAAAGCATTTCCTGTAATGCCGTACAAAGCAGCTCTGCTCATTAGGTTCTCTTTTACCGTAAGCGGTTTATCAAGTACGCT
>NZ_CAKRGI010000038.1 GCF_934330165.1 uncultured Mediterraneibacter sp. | reverse complement strand
TAGCAACACCCCTTTTCTTTTCATTTTACCAGAAAAAGGGCGTGTTCACAATTTATTTACTCATGCGTTTGTCGTGCATTTCTGCAACCATCTCACAACAAAAAACTTTCCTGCTCGATCCCTTTCTTCTCCTTCACCAGTTTCTCCGCCAGTTGCCGGAGAACCGGATTTTCAATCTGCAGTTTCTTCAGCTTTTCCAACGTTGTGTCCTCTATCTTTTCCGCGTAGTCCCGGTATTTTTCATAAGTCTGCACATCCATCATCAACGGCTGCAATTCAGGAAAAATATTCTTCTGAATATACAGAAATATTTTAATTCCGCCATAATCAAGATCTCCGCTATGATAAAATTCAACTTTTGTATGCTCAAGTGCCTGATTTAAAGACTGTAAAAATCTACATTCTTTCGGACTGAAAAATCCATGCGTAAAAATGTATAACGTATGCTCTTCCAAAGGCATCATCATATAATTTGCTTTATTTTCAATGGTAATGACCCTTTGGATTTCCGGCTGCTGCCCGGCGATCTGTGCATACCGCAGTGTATCACTGTTCAGGATATTCCCATATCTCCAGTCTTCATTATGAATCTCCGATCCGTCCTCCCATTTCAGATGCAGCGGACCTTTCAAAGCCAGCTCCTGTGCATAATCCTCGATCAACAGAGCCGACAAAATCTCCGAATCATTCATTGCATCATCCAGCAGTTCCTTCGCATATATTTTTGCCGTTGAAACAATAAAATCCTGAAATTCATTTTCAAAAATCTTTGTATCTTTTAAATATTTTTTGCTGAAGAGCCGCTTATACATCGGATCTTCCAATTCATCAAGCCCACGCCAGCAGGCTCTTCTTTTCCTGAAAAGTTTCCATGCCTTCTCCAGAGTTGCTTTTTTTGCTCTGCCACTTTCCGATTCCTGCAACAGCTTTTCATAATACGCTCTGATCCACGGAGTCCTCAAACCCTGTCGCTCTGCCCGGATCTCTTCCTGATATTTTCGTACTAATTCCGCTCTTGCACAGAAAGCAGGATCCACTCTTTCCCAGTACAATTTATATAATGCCGGAATATCCTCCTGCCGGTACCGGATCGCCTGAATATCCTGCTCCCGATAGCCCTGTACCCATTCAATCTTCACAAGTCCTGTCTTCTCCAGCTCTTTAGCCGCTTTCACAACATCCGACTTCAGATGCTTCCGGTCATCGTACAGATTTCCCGCTTTATTTGACAGACTCTTCCAGCCATTCGCTCCCGGTTTCCACTGATTCTCACTATTTTCAATCTTTTCGATCAAAAGCTGCAACAGATACTCCATCTCTATTCCTCAACCTTCAACTGGTCATACTCGACTTTTTCAAATTCCTGGATCGAAATATGCTTTTTATTCGGATTGGCATAGACAAACGTCTTGTCTACATTTTCCAGATAATTCTGGATCTTGTCATTCGTCGCACTGATGATCGCCTGAAATCCAAGTCCACGGATCAGAGAAATACAGCTTGCCACTTTCTCTGCGTCCATCTTGGAAAATGCCTCATCCAGCACAACAAGACGGATCGTGGACGGTCTGCGGATCTTCGGTGACAAGTTAATCCTGTAGACCTGTGCAAAACTTGCCAACAGAGCGATATACAGAGGATTCTGTCCCTCTCCACCGGAATTTTTCTTGATCATCTTGCTCAGTCCGATCTTCATATCCTTTTCACCGTGGATGATCTGCTGCATATCAAAGGATAAATACGTCCGGTAATCCGCATATTTTTCCATATTCTTCTTTGCAGTATCCAGTTCCTCCCTTGTCGCATCTTCCGGTGGAATAAAGATATTGATCAGCTCATTCATCATATCCCCGTATTCCTCATCATGTTCCATGGTAAAAAGGTTCATCTGATTCTCCATAGAATCTGAAAGCTGGGACGGATTAATGCTCAGCGAATCATCCATGAACATTTTATAATATCTTCCGTCCGTCCCTTTATTCTTCGTAATGACAAACTGATATTTATCTTTACCAAAATCCAGCCGGCTGATGATACGGTTCAGTTCATCTCTCCGCTGATAGGCTTCCTTGATGGCACTTCGTATTTTATAAATGAAATCCTCTTTAAAATGTTCTACCGCTGATTTTGCCTGTTCCCTTGCTGCCAGCCTGAAATCTTCCAGCTCATCACACTGCAGTTCAGAAAGAAGCTTTTCATAAGGTGTATTCTCTTCAATCGTAGCGGAAAATGTACGGTTCGGATACAGCTTCAAATAAATGGTTCTCCTGTCTACAAGCTGACTGTATGCCTTGTCCTTCTCAACTTCAACTGCCTCCAGCTCCTTACTCCTCTGCTGTCTGAGGTACTCATAATTTGCAGAACGCTTCGCATCCAGATATGCCCGGAATCCCTCTTCTTTCTGCGGATCTTCCTGAAATTCTTTCTTTCTGTCCTGCAATTCGGTTTCCACGGTCTGATAAAAATTCTGATTTCGCTGTGCATTTCCTCTGCTCTCTGAAATCTTTCCGATCAGTTCCTCCAGCTCCTGCCTGAGCTGTGCCTGCTGCCGCAAAAGTTCTTCCTTCTGAGCTTTCAGAGCCGAAACCTCTCCATCCTGAAGTTTCTTCATCTCTTCCTGGATCTGCCGCTTCTCTCTTTCCTTTTTCTGAATTTCATCGATCTCTTTCTTCCAGCTCATGTACTCTTCTGCCGGCTGGGAAAGTGCTTCTAATGTCAGTACCCGCTGAATTTCTTCCTTCATTTTCTGCAGCGGAAGACGCTCCTGCTGTAAAGTATCACAACGCTCCTCCAGTCTGCGGATTCTCTGACGCATACTGGTTTCACCGATATATGCCCGCCTTGTATAACTTTCCGGGTTGATGTGCTGCAAACGGTATCCCTGATATAACATACAGTCCGCTGTGATTCCGATGGTCTGCTCACGAAGCTCATCAATCCCATCGCATTTGATCACATTTCCAAGGAAGAAATCCATATACGCCCGGACATACTCCTCTTTCGCCAGCACTTCCTCTGCAAGAGAACCTTCCTTTGCCTTTTTATCACTGGAAAGCACCTTCTCCGTATCCAGCACTGCTGCCCGCGAAAACCGCTTCTTATCCATTCCCTGATAAATTTCCATGGCATCTTTTACATAGTTCGGTTCCACTACGAGCAGAAGCTTATTATTGCCCATATATCCCTCGATCGCATTATGCCATTTTTCATCCCGCACATCCAGAAGATCTGCAAGGATCTGTACCGGAACGAGCCTGCCACAACGCTCCTGCAGCCGGGTACGAAGTTCATATTTTGCTTCCTCCACTTCCTTCGGATACGCCTTACGCCCCTGCTTTAACTCCTTTAATTCCTCTCTTGCATCCTTTTCTTCTTTCTTGATGACTCTTAACTTTGCTTCTGCATCCTTCAGATCCTCCCCCAGTTCTTCCCGGATCTGTGCAAGGCTTGTCTGAAGCCGCTTCAAAGTCTCCTCATCCAGTGCCACAGTTTCAAATTTCTCAATATCCCAAAGCGTCTGATTCGGAGTCACATCTTTTGATTTCCATGCTGCAAGCCCTGCTGCCGTCCTCTGCCATTTTGCACGGCTAAGCTGCAAATGCTCCAGCATCTCATTCACATTTCCAAGTTTCTGCTCCAACGCAGAATACCCGCTGTTAGCGATCCTTAACAGCACTTCCTCATACTGTCCCTGAATCGTCTGCTGCTTTGTCTCCAGTTCTGCTTTTGCCTGCTCCTGCCGACCGATATCTTCTTGACTCTCTTTGATCTTATCCCGCAGTTCCTGCAGTTTCGCCTCCAGTCGTAAGATTTCCAGCCGGTCGATCTGATACTGATCATTTTCAACTTCTTTCACCTGGGTCTGATACACGGCATATCTGTCACGGATCTCTTCCAAATGCCGGATTTCCTTCAGCGTCTCCTCGATCTTGCTCCGCATTCTTCCATACTGCATCACACTTTCCTGCAGATCCTCAATATGGATATCCTGCTCCATGCAAATATATTCTTTCACAAAATCTTCCAGCTTGATATTCATCTTAAACGGGATCGCACGCTTAAACAGCCGTGGAAATTTTTCCATATCCAGCCCGCCTAAATAAATATCATAAAGCTGCTTGCGGAATCTTTCATTACTCGGTCCACAGTAAAAATCCGTCGTACTGAAATTTCTCTGCAAATATTCCCGGATCTCTCCCGTTGTCAGACACCGCTTATCTGCCCGGTAGTCATTTTCCAGAAGTCCCCCCTTATGCCAGAAGAAAAGACGGCTGATCTCATTTGTAGATGTCTCAACATCAAATACAACCCCGACGCACTGACTCTGCCGGCTTTCTGTTTCTGTAAATTCCAGCACGATCGTACTGGAGAAATTTTTATTTCTCAAATACTGGGACTCATTGTTCTCACCAATGTTCACCATTCCCCGCAGATACTCGATCAGCGACCGGTCTGAATCATCCGCAGCCGCCTTATTAAAAAATCCTCTTCCGTCTGTATTCGCATACAGAACAAGCTGCATCGCATCGATCACGGTTGACTTTCCACTTCCTGAATGCCCTGTAAAGAAATTGATCCCTTCGTGAAAGCTTAATATTTTTCTGTCTATATAATGCCAGTTATTCAGGCATATCTTTGATAGTGCCTTGAACTGCTGTTTCGTCTCCACTGTATTCCTCCTCACTGAACGTATCTAAAAGTTCCCTTACATCATCGCCCACAAGAACGGTATTGATACACGGATAAATGACCATCCTCGAATTTTCATCCAGCTCTTCCATGACATCCAACGGCTCTAAGATCTGATACTTTTTCAGCAGTGCGATCGTCTTACGCATTTCTGTCGGAGACGGCATCCCGGTCAGAATATGAAAATCTCCTGCCTTTCCATTGAGCATCCCGAGTGTCACTACCACATGATTGCTCGATGATACACTTGCCATCTGCTCATCATAAAGGATCTTCAGAATCAGGATATAGATTGTTGCAAGCCTAGAAAGCTTCTCTCCCCATAATGCTTCTTCCTGAATATAGATCAGTCCCATATGCACATTCTGCCGGAGTGTGATCCCCGCGATCCGGAAATATTCTTTCAGGAAATCCAGATGCCGGTCTGCAAACCGGTACTCCCTCACCGGAACCATCCTTCCTGCCCGGCGGTCATATTTCTTTTCCAGCAGAAACGTCTGACGCAGCAATAACCGGATCAGGTCTCTCATATCATCCTGCTCTTCCTCATTTAGTAAATCATAATATTCTATCATCAGGGCCTCCTCTGTATAAATTTCAGATCCGGATAACGATACCTGCCGTTCTCCACCATCCTGTCTTCTTCATTCAACGCAGCATACTTACTGTTCCGACGTGTACTGTAATCGTACGCAAGGATCAGTTTTTCAAAATCCTCATCCGTCATATCCTTAATTGCCCCTGCATCCATAATATCCCCGGTCATATGAGCCTGGATAAATTCTTCGATCTCTGCCCGACTGTATCGCATCTGGATCCGGTTCATCTTCAGTACCTCCTCACGGTTCAGATCTTCCGTCTCCTCTTCCGTTTCCATCTTACTGATAAAATCCGTCCGGCTCTTTCTTCTCTTATACAAAGATTTCTCTGACAGGATCTCCAGATAAGAAAGGTTCATCCGTTCCGCTGTCTTCCGCAGCTTCTCCTCCTTCTTTGCACCGTTCTCCTCTGCCGAAATCCGGTTCAGAAGCTGTACCACCAGCCCCTTGGTATCCGTCTCACCGCTGAGCAGATAGTTCAGACGTGTCACCGTGGCACGCACGTATTTTGTATGCTCTTTATCCATATTGGCAATCCGATGTTCAATATCATCAAACCCACGCTCAATCTGATCCAGGATCTCCAGCACATCCTCTTTCTCATCTCCGGCAGCCTTCGCTTTTGCACGCACATTCTCGATCCATTCATCATTCTCCCGCATTTCCCGGAGACATTTCTTAATATCCATCTTGTAAATATAAAAATTATCCGAAGTCTTAAGAATATGATATTTCTTCCGCACAACCTCTTCCACGTATCCGTCCAAATGCTCCCGGAGCAGCTCACCATATGTCTTCTTATCCAGAAGCCGCTCAAAAAACTTATCCATATTATGGAGCATATCCTGCAGGGCTTTGTTCAGCTTCTTTGTATTCACCAGGGCAGTCCGCAGCATATTCAGGTTGACTTTGGGATTATTCTGAAATGAATACAGCGTAGCATAAACATTCTGAATATAAATATCCGTCTCTTCCAGCTCCTGCGAAGACAGCTTCTCAAATGCCTCAATAAAAATCGCAGCATAATCCGGGATCACGATATTCGTCGTCAATGAAGTGTAATCTTCCATTTTTTTCAACCATCCCGTCTTCACCAGCCAGTTCAGGATCCGGGAAGAAGTAGTCTCCAGCAGATCCAGCTCCGTCTCTGACTCCTCCCGCTCCAGCCTGATCCGCTTCTGCGTATTCCTATCACTTAAGATCTGCAGGCAGACCTCTCTCGTCAGGAAATAATTGCTGTACTCATATTCCTGATTAATGCACAGCAATGATTCTATATAAATTTCTCTATTCACCGAGCGGAATAAGCTCCAAAATGTATCCGGGATTTCATAATGTGACTGCATACTGACTCCTTACTGTCTTTTTCTTTACCGCCTTTTCTCACGTCGTTCTATTTTTTTATTATATCATGATCGACACCTCCGGTGTCTGAAGCTGCTTTGCAGCGATCATGATCGCCATTCGCCGCTCGCACTGAAAAAGCGATGCTTTCTCCTGCTCGCTAACACTCATTATATCATGATCGACACCTCCCGACTACTTTCTTTTTCCCCACCTCTGCATCACAAGCACATACACGACTGCCGCCCCGGTACTCGCCATAGTTGCCAGTATCCCTCCGCCTATGATCCCTGCCGGATCAGCACTTCCATACTGACTCCTGTAAGCAATAACATTGACCGGGATCAGCTGCAGCGAAGAAATGTTCAGGATCAGAAAGATGCACATTTCATCTCCCGCCACCCCTCTTTTTCTCACCGGTCCAAAAGCTCTGCCAAGTCTTCTGTCCTCCTCCAGCTCTCCCAGTGCTTCCATGGCTTTCAGTCCTGCAGGAGTTGCCGCCCATCCAAGCCCGAAAATATTTGCAATAAAATTGATCGCAATTTGTTCATTCGCTTTATTTTCCACCGGAAGCTGCGGAAAAAGGAACCGAATGACCGGACGCAATTTTTCCGCAGCCTTTTTTACGAGTCCCGCTTTCTCCGCAATCTCCATGATCCCACACCAAAATGACATCACTCCCAGCATCGTAATGCACAATGACACTGCATCTTTTGACGAATCCAGTGCCGCATTTGTCAGCTCCGGCATTTTCCCGTTCCATGCCCCGAAAATAATCCCGATCAGGATCATCCCCGCCCACAGACCATTTAACAACTGCTCTCCCCCTTTTCCTATTCTCTCATTTCACTATTTTGCATAGTTCCACATATACGTTTCAACCACATCGAAGGGTGCAGGTCCTACACTCAGCACTGCCCGGTGAAACTCTTTCTGACTGAACTCTTCTCCCATTTTTTCTGCCCATGCTTTTTTTAATTCAAGAAATTTTACATACCCAATATAATATTTCAGATAATTGCCCGGTGAACCAAGGATCAGATCGTAAATCTTCTGTATCGTTTCTGCATCTGAAATTCCGTATTTTGCAAAAAAAGCTGCCGTATCTATCCTGCTCCAGCCATCATAATGGATTCCCATATCCGCCAGTGCATATAATGCAAGGATCACCGAACCATTTTTCTGCAGGATCGTAGCCTGTTCTTTCGGAAGTGGTGTCAGATAATAACTGCACATTTCCGCATAAGTCGCCCATCCCTCCACATAACCGCCAAAATTGAAAATACTTCTTACCGGATCAGGATCTGTACTTTCATAAAAAATCGTCTGATATAAATGCCCCGGATACCCTTCATGGGCAAGCGTTGTAAAGAGCGTCAAATCATCCCGCATCTGCCCCTGATTGATATAGATCACATTTTCCCTGCTGTTGTCGATTGCAGGAATCATATAAAAAGCCGGACTTAAATGTTCCTCCATTTCCTTCGGAACATACTTTACTTCCAGCGTTGTATCCGGTGTCTCCGGGAATGCTTTTTCTATCCCATCCGACAATTTTTTCAGAATCAGTTCCGCTGTCCCCTGCTTCATATCTGCCGCAGATTCTTTCGCTTCTTCCACCTTTGCCCCCAGTACCTCCTCCATGGCAGTAATGTCGTCTTCCATCTGTCCGCGTGTCAGTTCTTCCAACTGCACGATCGATTCATTGGTTCCCACGGACTGATCCACCAACATCTGATAATACTCCTGCCCCTGTGGCAGCCCGCACAGACCTTCCTCGTTCTTTCCTGTTCCTTTCAGTTCGCGGACTGCTGCCATCAGCCTTTCATAAGCAGGACAGACCACTTCCTCCATAGCCTTTGCATTCTTTTTGGTATACTCTCCCATCTCCTCTTCCGTAAATTTTCCGCTTTCCCGTATCCGCTCCACAAAAGTAGAATAGAGATAATTTCCGTTTCCCATATCCAGAAATGCCTGACATTGTTCTATCACTGCATCTGCCATTTTCTCTGACATAAAAAGTCCTTTCTCCGATTTTCCACGCTCAAATGCAATTACTTCATCAAAATAATTTCCTGTTGATCTCATCAGATCCAGGTATGTATCAGCATCCTCTTTTTCATAAAACCGGTATTCCGAAAGCACTACCGGAAGCTGGGTCTGCACACCGCTGACTGTACCAAGAGGTTCATCATACCACAAATACTCTGCACTTTTTTCTGCACTGTCTAAATAAGACTTCAATACATCATAAGTGATCTGGTTTTCCACACTTAATTTATTTTTTTCAAAAGTTATCAACGCTTTCTCCATATTTTCCACACCGGCTTTCACCGCCTGTTCATCCGTGACCACTGTTCCGTAAACTGCCGGAGCGGATTCGATCCCATATTCCTGCGGATACTTTAATGTATAATGCAGACTGACTGCATTTGCCGACACTTCACTACAGAACACCTCCCTCGTATATGCTTCAAATCGTTCATCCTCACTGACTGAACTCCCTGCCTTCCCATTTCCATCTGCTATTTCTGCACAGCCGCCAAGTCCCAGCACAACTAAAAAAAGCCCTGCCACGCAGATCTTTCTCATCCTCTGCATGGTACAGCTCCTTTGTTCCTCTTTCTTTTCCCAGAATCTCATAGAACACTTCCGAACCATTTTCTTTCATTTTATGTATCGTCCTGACCTCTTATTCCATCAGCCTTTGCATCAGTACATTTCATATTTTCAAAAGAAATACATATATATCTACTAATTGCCCCATAATAAAAGAGGACACCCCTTGCACATTCTTCTCTACATCTCTAACTACTTTATCCCATTTCTGATCCTTTCCATCATCATCTGTGGACTGACTGCAAAAATTGAGGTCTATGAAACCTTTATCACCGGTGCAAAAAATGGCTGCTGTACCGTCATCCGGCTTGTCCCGACTCTGATCGGACTGATGACTGCAACCGGAATCCTCCGGGCGTCCGGGTTTCTCGACGTGATTTCCTCTTTCATCGGAAAATTCACGAATTTGATCGGATTTCCCGGAGAACTGGTACCTCTTTCCATTGTAAAAATGTTCTCGTCCTCTGCTGCCTCCGGTCTGCTGGTTGATCTCTATAAAACTTACGGAACGGATTCCCGGATCGGACTCATCGCCTCACTGTCCATGTCCTGTACCGAAACTATTTTTTACACTATGAGTGTCTACTTTATGACTGCCAGAATCCGCCATACCCGTTATACTCTTCCCGGAGCTGTTTTTGCGACCTTTTCCGGACTCGCCGCCAGCGTCCTGCTCGCAGGTTACTGTTCCTGATTTTCATGCTTAATGACTCCCAACACCGGTCAACCAACAACACATCCTCCCAAAACCATTGTTTACATATTACCTTTGTGCTAAAATTGTGCTAACAATATTTCTATGGATGGAGGCATGAGGATGTCTGATATAATGTTTGAACACCTGACCAAAACTTATCCCAACGGATTCATCTCCGTTGATGATGTTACTTTAAAAATTCAGGACGGAGAATTTGTCGTATTTCATGGACCGAGCGGCTGTGGCAAGTCCACGATTCTTCGGATGATCGGCGGACTGGAAGATATCACATCGGGAAAGATTTATCTTGACGATGAACTGCTCAACGATATCCTTCCCCGCGACAGAAAACTGGCAATGGCATTCCAGAATTATCTGCTTTACAAATATCTGAATGTCTATGAGAATATGGCTCTTGGTCTCCGGCTGAGAGATTTTCCGAGAAATGTCATCGACAGCCGTGTCAACACTGCGGCACAATTCCTCGGAATCTCTGATATTCTTCATGAAAAGATCAAAAATATTTCTGATGCAGAAAAGCAGCGGGTCGCACTTGGACGGGCGATCGTCTGCCACCCGAAAGTACTCCTTGTTGATGAAGATTTTGCACATCAGAACGATGATCGACGTCATGAGATGCTCAGCGACATCTTACGCATTAACAGAGAACTCGGCGTAACCGTCCTGTATGTGACAAATGACCCTGAAGAAGCTCTCTCTCTGGATTCCCGCATTATTTTCATGAGAGATGGCAAGATCGAAGAAGATCGCAAAGCATAATAAAACTGCATCCGCAGGAACATGCAGCCGGCTGATTATTCCAGCTCCTGAATCTTTCCTGCGGATGCAGCTTTTTACTCTTTTATCTTTTCAAGGTAATTATAAACTTCCCGCTTCTGCATCCCCCGGTCTTTTGCGGTCTGCTTCATGGCATCTTTCCGGTTCATCCCCTGTGCGAGATAATGTTCCATATGCTCCTCAATGCTCATCTCTTCCCAGCGTGCCTGTTCCTCCTGCCGCATCTCTTCTCTGCTGCGTCCCTCGATCACCAGCACACATTCCCCTTTTGGATCATTTGCTTCGTAATAAGCCACCGCTTCAGGGATGGTTGTCAGAAATGCGGTCTCGTGCTTCTTCGTCAGCTCACGGCAAACCGTGATCCGACGTACTCCCAGACGTTCAGACAGCAGCTTTAATGTCTTCACCAGCCGGTGCGGAGCTTCATACATAACAATCGTTCTTGTCTCCGTCTCCAGCTCTGTCAGCACTGCCTCCCGCTCTTTTTTATCTGCCGGAAGAAATGCCTCAAATGCAAAACGTCTTGTCCCAAGCCCCGACATCGTCAACGCTGTCACGCATGCAGCCGGCCCCGGTACAGAACTGACTCTTACTCCTGCCTCATAGCACATTCTCACCAACTCTTCCCCCGGATCTGAAATTCCCGGAGTTCCTGCATCCGTGATCACAGCAATATCCATACCATCCAACAGCTTCTCCACCAGCTTTCTGCCCTTTTCATACTTATTAAACTCATGATAACTCGTCATGGGAGTCTGTATCTCAAAATGGTTCAGCAGCTTGATACTGTTCCGTGTATCTTCTGCTGCGATCAGATCAACTTCTTTCAAAACCCGGACTGCCCGGAACGTCATATCCTCCAGATTTCCGATCGGTGTCGCCACCAGATATAAGATTCCTGCCATCTCAACCTCCTGTATGCCCATATCCATTCTCCATCCGCAGACCTCCATCCCTGGAGTACATAATCAGAGGCGGTTCGATCTTCACTCTCGGCTTCGCTCCCCGCATTCCTTCCACAAGCACCATCGTCGGCTCTTTATCAATATACGGATGAACAAACTGAATCCTCTTTGGCTCAATCTTGTACTGACTCATCTTTATCAGGATCTCCGTCAGCCGGAACGGTCTGTGGATCATATAAAATCTGCCCTTGTCCTGCAAAAGACGCATACTCTCCCGCAAAATATCATCCAATGTACACAAGACTTCATGCCTTGCGATTGCTTTCCTGTCATCCGGATTCCTGAGTCCATGCTCTGCCAGCATATAAGGTGGATTCGTCGTGATCACATCAAAAAAAGCCGGTTTGAAAATTGTTGCGGCCTCCTTTATATCTCCGGTCACAATCTCCACTCTGTCCTCCAGGTGATTATAACGGACACTTCTCTGTGCCATCTCAGCCGTATCTGCCTGAATCTCCAGTCCGGTAAAATGCTTTCCTTCCGTCTTTCCAGCCAAAAGAACAGGGATGATTCCATTCCCTGTTCCCATATCAAGTACCGTTTCTCCCTGACGCACCTTTGCAAAATCTGAAAGAAGAACCGCATCCACGCCAAAGCAAAACTTGTCCGGATCCTGGATCAGTCCCAGACCTCCAAGCTGAAGATCATCTAACCTCTCTCCCTGCTTTAACAGATTACTTTCCATTTTCTTTTGAATCTCCATCTTTCTTAGGATTTTTCTTTTTCCTGCGAGGACGGAACTTCAGATCTGTCGCTTTGTACTCCCGGATCTCTTTCTCATCATTCTCCAGATTTACGACCACTTTCACCAGTCCACGCAGAACACTTAAGGACTGTACAACTCCCGTAAGTTCATCTGAAGTTGTCACCGTATCTCCCACAGACGGAAGCTGGCTGTTCAAAACCTCATAGGTTTCCTCCTCATTCGTCAGACAGCACATCAAACGGCCACAGACACCTGATATCTTGGTCGGATTCAGAGAAAGATTCTGTTCCTTTGCCATTTTGATAGAAACCGCTGCAAATTCGGTCAGATATGTGCTGCAGCAAAGTGGACGGCCACAGATTCCCAGTCCGCCACGAATCTTCGTTTCATCACGCACACCAATCTGCCTCAGTTCAATCCTTGTCCTGAATACAGCCGCCAAATCCTTCACCAGCTCACGGAAATCAATCCTTCCATCTGCTGTAAAATAAAAAAGTACTTTATTATTATCAAATGTATACTCTGCATCGATCAGCTTCATGTCCAGATCATGCTTCCGAATCTTTTCCTGACAGATCTTAAATGCCTCTTTTTCTTTCTGATGATTCTCTTCGACAGTCCGCTTATCCTCATCCGTTGCAATTCGGATTACTGACTTCAATGGCTGAACAACCGAATCGTCACTTACCTCCTTCGGACCGCTCACTACCCGTCCATACTCCACACCCCGAGCAGTTTCCACGATGACATAGTCACCCTGCTTCACAGCGAACTGTCCCGGTGAAAAGAAATAAATCTTTCCCGCAGTACGAAACCTAACGCCTATTACATTTATCATACTAATTAATTCTCCTTTATTGTCAGTAACAGCAGCTCGATCACCAGCTCAAAGTTTACATTTGCTTTCATTCGTGCTTTTGCAGTCTCAAGTGCCTCAAGTATCTTTTCAATTCCCTCATAGGAACTCTTGCTGGCACGGGCTTTAATATAACGAAGCTGATCCGAAAATACGACCCGATCCACATTCTTCGTTGCTTTATAGATCAGTACATCCCTGTACCATATTGCCATCATATCAAGATAATCATTGATCTCCAGCTTATAAGTCATGCACTTCTTCACTGCATCCATCAATTCAGGGACATCCATCTCGTCAATATTTCTCAGTAAATGAACGACCTCTTCTTTTATCTCATTAAAATAATCTGAGTTAGCAAGCATGATTGCTTTTCCCATATTTCCCTGTGCAAACGCCACACATACATCCGCCTTATAGTCTGGGATCTCCATCTGCTCCATCAGATACTTCTTCACAAGCTGATCCTTGATATTTCTCAGCTTCATCATAACGCATCTCGAACGGATCGTTGGCAGCAGCACCTCTGCATTTTCTGTCAGCAGCATGATAACCGCATACTCCGGTGGCTCTTCAATCGTCTTCAAAAGAGCATTCTGTGCCTGTACGCTCATCAGATCCGCTTCCGGAATAATATAAATTTTATACTTACTGCTGTAAGGCTTGATTACAATATCATTATTAACCTGCTGTCTGATATCATCAACACTGATCGTGGTTGGCTTCTCATGTGACACACGGATAATATCCGGCTGATTTCCATGCAATGCCTGCTTACAGGACTGACATTTTCCACATGCCTCTCCGTTCTCATCACGATCCTGACACTGCAGACTCATAGCAAAAAGATTCGCCAGAAGCTTCTTTCCCGAACCACGTTCACCATTCAATATATACGCATGGGAAACCGCATCCGCCTGGACTGCACTCTCAATATATTTGATTATATTCTTATGTCCTACTACATCTTTAAAACTACTCATTTCTATCACCTGCCACACATAAAATTATACACTTTTAGTATACCACAATCTTATGGGAAGTCACACCCCCTAATTTCCCTTTCAATGGCTTCGATGCACTCCTCCATATCCACATTCTGAAATCTTTTTTCTATCCCTGCTGCTCTCAGATTTTCCTCAGAAAAATCTTTTGAATCCGCCAGAAACCGTCGGCACAATTCTTCGTACCTGGGCTGACTCTGTCTCTTTTCCCGCTCTAATGCCCTTGTCAGCCGCAGTCCGTCTTCTACTTCAATATAAAGAGGAACCAGACTTTCTTCTCCAAAATACTCTTTCATTGCCCGATAGGATTCAATCGTTCCGATCACCAGATAATCCTCATGTCCCAGATTAATCTGTCCGTCGTCCGCTGTAAAATAACTCCATACCCCATACTGCGTATGGTAAGATCTTTCCTCGATCAACTGCCCCTGATTCCTGAATTGCTGCAATTTTTCTTCATCTGTGAAAAAATATTCTACACCATCACGTTCTCCTTCTCTTCTCGGACGCGTTGTATACAATACAATCCTTTTCATTTTTGGAAATCTTTGAATCAGTTCTTTATAAATCGTATCTTTTCCGGAAGAACTCTTACCCATCAGGTAAAATATCTTACCCATTTTTCAAAACCTCCAGTCTGTCCTTTTTCTTCGTTCCTTCAATTGTAAAACCATTCTTCTCATAATCCAGAATCTGCTGCACAGCTTCTTCCGAAACTTTCTCTCCCGGTACAACAATCGGGATACCCGGTGGATATAAATAAACAAATTCCAGTGAAACCTTCCCCACAGCTTCCTGCCATGGAACAGCCAGTCCTTTTCGTCCTTTCACCTTTGCACTCTCTGCTACTCTTTCTGCCGGAATAAGCGGATGCCTGCAAAATCCCACAGCTTTTTTCATCGTAGCTGCATCCGTTTTTCTATTTCCTGATAGTACTTCATCCAGGCTCTTATCCGGTTCCCTGTTCCCCTGCAGCACTTCATCCAATCTCTTATCTAAGTTCCTTAGTGCATTGAGCAGCCGGTTTATTCCTTCCTGCGTATCTCCCGGTCCGGTCATTGCAATCACATAAGAACCCGCTGCCATCTCCATCTGTAAATGATAGTTTTCCAAAAGGATTTCCTGCAATTCTTTACCACTCAGTCTTCCCCTCGCAGAAATCACAATCTTAGAAGCATCATACTGCATCGTTTCCAGTAATTGAAGATTCTTCAGTTTTCTAATTTCCTTTCTTAACTGTCGGAGCATTTCCACATAAGGTTTAAAAACCCTTTCCCTTTCCTCGTTGACCAGTCGGATACATTCATCAATCGAAGCCATTAAAATATAAGAAGGGCTGCTGCTCTGAAGCATATGAAGATATCGTCTCACACTATCTCGATCTACAAGCTTTCCATTCATGTGCAGCAGTGCCGTCTGCGTCAATGACGGAAGTGTCTTGTGGAGACTGTGGATCACTATATCGGCTCCTCTTACATTTGCATTTTGTGGAAAATACTCATGAAATCCGAAATGAGCCCCATGTGCTTCATCCACAATCAGCGGAATTCCATACTTATGAACCACTTCACTGATCCGCTCAATATCCGATACCACACCATCATAAGTCGGCGAAGTGATCACTACTGCCTTTATTCCGGCTTCCCGGCTTATCACCCTGTCCTTTTCCAGGATCTGTTCTATTTTTTCTACACGGATCTCTCCATTAAGATCTGTAGTTTCATCAAATTCAGGATAAACATACTCAGGAATCAACCCATTTAAGTCTACTGCATTATAAACGGATTTATGACAATTTCTCGCCATCAAAATCCTGTCTCCATATCCAGTACATCCAAGTACTGCACTCAAAAGTCCCACAGTACTTCCATTTACTAGATAATGCGTTTCCTCCGCATGAAAAACTTCTGCCGCATACTCCTGCAATTCTATAAAAAGATCTTCTGCATGATGCAGATCATCAAATCCTTCTATTTCCGTAATATCAATTTCATAAGGAAGTTTCTCTGCTCCAGTAATCTGTTGACGCTTATGTCCGGGCATATGAAATCCATAATAATCTGATACACTGTACTTTACTAATTTATCATATAAGTGTTCCATATAAACCTCTTACTTTCCTAACAAAAAAACCAGCAAACTCAACAGTTTACTGGTCCTAAGTGAGCGTGCGGGGATTCGAACCCCGGACAACTTGATTAAAAGTCAAGTGCTCTACCACCTGAGCTACACGCCCTTAAACACTCACAAAATTTATATTATCATACCTATAACATAAATGCAAGAACTTTTTTATTCTATTTACCTTTAAATTTATGCATTAAAAAATGCCCAGAGCCGGAATCGAACCAGCGACACGAGGATTTTCAGTCCTCTGCTCTACCAACTGAGCTATCTGG
>NZ_CAKRGI010000037.1 GCF_934330165.1 uncultured Mediterraneibacter sp. | reverse complement strand
CACAGGCCGTACAGAAAACACTGGAAAATAATGGCGGGGTAGGTATAATGACAGGATATTATGACCAAAACCTGTCTATTTTGTCTGTGAGTAATCTGCTGTTACATAGTACAGGACATACATTTGATACTTTCATGGAAAAGACAAAAGGCTCATTGAAAAACTTCTTTTATGATGAGGAGGATATACTGGATCGAAATCGTTTTTTGCAGCTTCGCGGAGCAGGGGAAGCACAGATCCTTACTGCGGACGGTACCGTGAATAATGTACGACTTTATAAAGAGGATGCGACAGATGAAGCGGGCAGACAGATCTGGGTTATGTCCGTACAGGTCAACTGGGATCATGTAAATTTGACACTGCTCAATGAGGCTATCTGTTCCGGCTTCTGGTATTTTGACTGTGACGAAAACAGTGAGATTGTGAATGCAAACTGGAGCCATGAGTTCCGAAAAATGCTTGGCTATCATGACACTCTGGACTTTCCGAATAAACTGGAATCCTGGTCAGATCTTCTGCATCCACAGGATAAAGAAAGAGTAATGGCACAACTTCAGGCGGCAATTGCGGATAAGACGAACCAGATAAAATACCAGGTAGAGTATCGTATGAGAATGAAGGATAATCAGTACCAGTGGTTTCGGGCATCGGCAGAAGTGATACGTCGTCTGGATGGTTCTGCCAGCAGGATTGCCGGGAATTTTATTAACATTGATGCGGAGAAAAAAGAGACTATGCAGGCACAAAAATCTGCAGCTTTCCACAGGGCTTTTACAAAAGCAGATCTGTGCGAGTATTATGTGAATCTGGAAGCGAATACTTTCGATACGTTTAAGGTTGAACCGTCTCTGATGACAGTCTTTGAACAGAGTCATACATGGGATGAACTGATCCGGCATTTTGTGGATTCCTATGTTGTGGAGACAGATAAGAAGGCGGTTTCCGCTTTTTATAATCGTAGTTATATTGCAGAAAAGCTGAAGGGTCTGGAAACCGAATTGGCTTTGGAATGCCGTATTATCCTGAATGGAGAAGAACGATGGGTACGTAATGTGATCATACGAGGCGAGATAGCGGATTCAGAATATGCCATGATCTTCCTGCGGGATATCACGGAGGCAAAGGTAGAGAGTGCACGGCATCTGCAGATGGCAGCGGACAATGCTTCCATGGAGCAGCTGATCCAAAGTATTGTGCATCTGGTTGACCGTTTTGTTGTCTGTGATCTGGAAAATGACAGATATGAATTCTACAACCTGAATGGACAGATGATATATAAACCTCTGGGATTCTATCATGATTTTCAGATGCAGGTTCTTGAAAAGTATAAGACACTGGAGCCACTGGAAGCTATGGATATCCTGACAGCACCGGAAAATATCCGGAAGAATCTGAAAAGTGAAAATGATATTTATAAGTTTGAGTACTGCAGCCTGAATGAAAAGACTTATAAAATCGCTTCTTACATTCCCCTGGAATGGGAGAATGGAAAACTGATAAAGGTATTGCTGGCATCCATGGACGTGACACAGGAGAAGAAAGCAGAAATCGAATCCCGCCAGGCACTGAAAGAGGCCTACCAGTCCGCAGAAAATGCAAATCGTGCGAAAACAGAATTTCTTTCCAATATGTCCCATGATATCCGGACACCGATGAATGCGATTGTCGGTCTGACGGCAATCGCAGGAGCAAATATTGAGAGTCAGGACAGGGTTATTGAATGTCTCAGCAAGATCACAGAATCAAGCCGTCATCTGCTGGGGCTGATCAATGAAGTGCTGGATATGGCACGTATTGAAAGTGGAAAAATGACGCTGGCACAGGAGGATTTCAATCTGCCGGATCTGGTGGATAATCTCATTACACTAACAAAACCGGTGCTTGATGAACATAAACACAATTTTGATATACGCATTAATCACATTGAACATGAGGATGTCTGTGGTGACAGCCTGAGAATCCAGCAGGTATTTGTGAATCTGATGAGTAATGCGATCAAGTATACACCGGATGGTGGGAATATTATTTTTTCCATAGAGGAAAAGCCAAATGGATTTTCGGAACTTGGATGCTATGAATTTACGATTGAGGATAATGGAATCGGTATGTCATCGGAATTCCAGAAAATCATGTTTGATCCTTTCAGCCGCGCAGATGACCACCGGACAACCAAGGTTCAGGGAACAGGTCTGGGAATGGCGATAACCAGAAATATTGTGAACCTGATGAATGGTAATATTAAAGTGGAAAGCACCTTACATAAGGGAACTAAAATTATAGTAACAATTTATCTGGAGCTTCAGGAAAAAGAAAAAGAACAGGACAGAAATCTGATGAATCTGCCTGTTCTGGTTGTGGATGATGATAAGACATGTTGTGAAAGTACAGTTGCCACATTGAAGGAGATTGGGATTACAGGCGAATGGGTCCTCTCCGGCAGAGAAGCCGTTGAGCGCTGTTATGCACGTCATGAGCTAAAAAATGATTACTTTGCTGTTATTTTAGATTGGAAAATGCCGGATATGGACGGAATTGAAACAGCCAGACAGATTCGGAAACGGATAGGGAAAGAGACTACCATTATTGTACTGACATCTTATGAATTTAGCGAGATCGAAGAAGAAGCAAAGGCTGCAGGCGTAGATGCTTTTATTGCAAAACCGCTGTTCCGTTCCCGTTTGACGGCTACATTGCGGCAGTTTACTTCTGGCAGAAAAGAAAAAACAGCAAGAAATTATCTGGAGGAACTGTCTGAAGCAGATTACACAGGAAAAAGGATTCTGCTGGTTGAGGATAATGAGCTGAACAGAGAAATTGCTGTTGAAATTCTGCAGATGACAGGGGCAGAAGTGGAAACAGCGGAAAATGGAAAAATTGCAGTTGAAAAAGTGGAAGCATCTCCGAAAGGCTTGTATGATCTTATTTTTATGGATATCCAAATGCCTGTCATGAATGGTTATGAGGCAACCGCTGCGATCAGGAGTCTTCCGGGCAAACAGGGAAAACTGCCGATTGTTGCCATGACTGCCAATGCTTTTGCAGAAGACGTACAGCTTGCTAAAAATACAGGTATGAATGGACATATCGCAAAACCTCTGGATATGAATAAGCTGAATGATGTTTTGGAAAGCTGGCTGTAATTGTTTCCTGATTATTGAATTAATGATTTTATCAGGAAAGAATGAGAAAAATACGAGGATGAAAAAGGCAAAACAATGTCTGACAGCATTACTGTCAGGTGCACTTTTAGCAATTACTGTTTTGTCTGGCTGTGGACAATCTCAAAAAGCAGTATCTAAAAATGACGATCACCTTACCGTGTATCTGTGGGAAAATCGTTTAATGAAAAATATTGTACCCTATATCCATGAGCAGTTTCCAGATCAGGATATTGAGTTTATTACCGGTACCAATGATACCGCTTTATATAGCTATTTTGAGGAACATGGTGAACTGCCGGATATCATAACCGTACGGCGATTTTCTGGAAAAGATGCACAGGATCTGGAGCCATATCTAATGGATTTTGCTTCTTATGATGTGGTTTCCAGATATTACTCCTATGCATTGCAATATTATAAAAATTCAAAAAATGAGATTCAGTGGCTTCCTATCTGCGGTATACCACAGACGATCATTGCCAACAAGACATTGTTTGAACAGTATAGAAGGAAAAAAGACGGGATTTGGAACGTAAGTGATACGGTTCTGATCCCGTCTTTTGTGTCAGTAAGTGAACTGATTTATATAATAAGTGAACTGGTTTACAGTGGATTCATTTCACAAAATTATTTATTGATCATTCCAAGAAATGCTTCATGGATCTTTGTATCCTGATCCAGTTCCGGATGAAATGCAAATGCCATCTGATTGTGATATTTTACTCCGACGATCCGATCCTGTATGATACTTAAAACTTCCGGTTTTTCTCCGGCTGCATCAGCATGAACGCTTTCCACATAAGGTGCACGGATGAAAGTCATAGGGATTTCACCGATTCCGCTGGCGTTGGCAGTAGTGTGGAAACTGCCGAGCTGACGGCCATAGGCATTTCGTCTGACTGTCATGGGAAGAGTCCCGAAGTAGGATTCCTCCTGACCGGCAATATCCGAAGCGAGCAGGATCATTCCTGCACAGGTTGCGAGAACCGGCATACCGGAGCAGATTTTTTCTTTTAAAGGTTCAAACATATCAAGATCATGCAGAAGTTTTCCCTGGACGGTGCTTTCACCACCGGGAAGAATGAGACCGTTGAAGTCTTTTTGCAGATCATCAGCTTTTCTGAGTTCGATGGTATCTGCACCGAGCTTCTGGAGCATATGCTCATGTTCTATGAATGCCCCCTGCAGGGCAAGAACTGCAATCGTCATAGTCTTATTTACCCCTTTCAGCCATAAGAAGTGCGATTTCCTGCTCATTGATACCGACCATGGCTTCTCCGAGATCTGCGGAAAGTTCAGCGATCAGTTTTGCATCAGTATAATTTGTTACAGCCTGAACAATGGCAGCGGCACGTTTTGCCGGATTACCGGACTTGAAGATACCGGAGCCAACGAAGACACCTTCTGCTCCCAGCTGCATCATCAGGGCTGCATCTGCAGGAGTTGCGACACCACCGGCTGCGAAGTTTACGACCGGAAGTTTTCCGTTTTCATGGACAGAGAGAACAAGGTCAAATGGAATCTGGAGCTGCTTTGCCGCCTCAAAGAGTTCATCTTCACGCATTCCTTTGATCCGGGCAATTTCACTGTTCATCATTCTCATGTGACGGACAGCCTGGACGATATCACCGGTTCCCGGTTCTCCTTTTGTACGGATCATAGAAGCTCCTTCATTGATCCTTCTTAAAGCTTCTCCGAGGTCTTTTGCACCGCAGACGAAAGGAACGTCAAAGTCACGCTTGTTGATATGGTATACATCATCAGCAGGGGAAAGAACTTCACTCTCATCGATATAATCAATTTCAATGGCCTGAAGCACCTGTGCTTCTGCGAAATGTCCGATCCTGCATTTTGCCATAACCGGAATGGACACTGCCTCCTGAATTCCACGGATCATTTTCGGGTCACTCATACGGGAAACACCACCTGCTGCACGGATATCTGCCGGAATCCGTTCAAGAGCCATAACTGCACATGCACCTGCAGCTTCTGCAATTTTTGCCTGCTCCGGTGTCGTTACATCCATGATGACACCACCCTTTAACATCTGAGCCAGATTTTTGTTCAGTTTATATCTTTCGTTTGTATTCATTGGTAAATCCTCCCTTTAAAATCGTATTTTAGAATATAGTGGAAATTCTTTACAATTTCGACAGGTATTAGTATAATTGCATTGTGACTATAGAGAAATATTCAATTTAGATATAATCAAAAAGGTCAGAACGGAGAAAATAGAACGGATGTTGACATATAATTTTGAAAATATAGGGTCAGATTCCCTGTATGAATTTCTGTATAAATGTATCAAAAATGACATAATACAGGGGAAAATCTTAAGTGGTGAGAAGCTGCCTTCCAAGCGGGCACTTGCAAAAAATCTGGCTATAAGCGTGATCACGGTGGAAAATGCCTACGGTCAGCTTCTTGCAGAAGGATATATTTATTCTATTCCTAAAAGCGGGTATTATGTGTCGGATCTGAGTGGGATTCCGGTACATCAGACGGAGTATACGTCAGAACCGTATAAGGCAGAAGAGCAGGGAAAAGATTCACGGACTGCAAAAGCCGGGGACAAAGTACTTCTGACCGGAGGGGACAATGCATTTATTGCAGATTTTACAAGCAATCAGACGGAGCATGCGGCATTTCCTTTTTCCATCTGGAATAAGACCATGCGGGCAGTCATGAATGATTATCAGGAGGAAATGATGATCAATCCCCCCTGTGGAGGTGTGATGGAGCTGCGGAAAAGTATTTCCGGTTATCTTAAAGAATTTTGTGCCATGTATGTAAGACCGGAACAGATCATTATCGGAGCAGGAACAGAGTATCTGTACAGCATTCTGATCCAGCTTCTTGGGAGAAATGTCTGTTATGGAGTGGAGAATCCGGGCTATCCAAAGATTGCAAAAATCTACCACAGTATGGGTGTAAAGTATGAGTATATTGATCTGGATGAAGAGGGAACTTCTGCAAAGAAACTAGAAGAAAAAAAAGTAGATATCATGCATATTTCCCCATCTCATCATTTTCCGACCGGAATGGTGATGCCGATCAGTAAAAGGTATGAACTGCTTGGATGGGTTACGAGAGAGAAGGAGAGATATATCATAGAAGATGATTATGACAGTGAGTTAAGACTTGCGGGGAAACCGATTCCGTCCCTGCAGAGCATCGATGTATCAGGCAAGGTGATTTATATTAATACATTTGCGAAGACACTTTGTTCTACTGTCCGAATCAGTTATATGGTGCTTCCAGAGGCACTGGCAGAGAAATATTACAGAGAACTTTCATTTTATTCCTGTACCGTGTCTAATTTTGAACAGTATACGCTGGCAGCATTTATGAATGCAGGTGCATTTGAGAAGCATATCAACAGGCTGAGAAACTATTATCAGCATAAGCGGGATCTGATCTTAAGTACATTTCTCAGAGAGCCTTTGGGAAAATATATTACGATCAGTGAAGAGGATTCAGGAGTGCATTTCCTGATGCATGTTAATACTTCCGTGAGCGAGCAGGAAATTCTTTTAAAGACAAAGGCGAAAGGAATCCGGCTTGCAACGTTGTCTTCTTTTTATAATGCGGAACAGAAAGACAGCAGATATGAAAATACGTATGTCATGAATTATTCCTTTGTGGACTGCGACCGGTTGGAATATGTGGCACAGACGCTTTATAAGATCATTCATCCATAGAAGGAGGAGTTTAGGATGGAGCAGCTTTTTACTGTATGGGGAGAGACGCTGGACAGGGAGCATGTACTTGACGAATATCCAAGACCGCTGATGATAAGGGACAGTTATCTGAATCTCAATGGGTACTGGGATTATGCATTTACACAGGAATTTGTATGTCCGAAAGAATTTGACGGGAAGATCCTGGTTCCTTTTTCGCCGGAGGCAGCATTATCAGGCGTGAACCGTCAGTTAATGCCGGATGAATATCTGTGGTATCACCGGACATTTTCTGTTGACGGGCATAAGATAAAAAGAGCAGGTGGATTTTTTTTAGAGGAAGATCTGGAATCCGGGATGGGAGCAGACCTGACAGAGGAAAGACTGCTTCTTCACTTTGGAGCTGTGGATCAGGCGTGCGTTGTATGGGTGAACGGACAGCGGATCGGAAGGCATACAGGTGGGTATCTGCCTTTTGAATTTGAGATTACAGAGGCAGTGCAGGCAGGAGAAAATGAACTGGTTGTGGCTGTGAAAGATCTGAGTGATACATCGTATCATTCCAGGGGAAAGCAGAAGCTGGAAAGAGGCGGTATGTTCTATACGGCTCAAAGTGGAATCTGGCAGACTGTCTGGCTGGAAAGAGTGCCGGAAAAGTATATAAAAGAAGTGGAGACAATCCCTGAACCGGATGAGAAAAAAGTCCGTATCATAGTCCGGTCTGATGCAGAATATGCTGTAAAGATCGTGCTGCAAAAGCCAAAGATCCACAAAGAACTGGAGAAAAATGTACCGCATGATCCAGTGGAGGGCATGATCGGGAGCGAAATATATGGAAAGACGAATGAATGGCTGGAGATTCCGGTTCAGGATGTGCAGTTGTGGACGTGTGATACACCATATCTTTATGATTTTACTGTTGAAATGGAGAAAGACAGGATAGCAGGTTATTTTGCCATGAGAAAATTCACACTGGAAAAAGATGGACAGGGATCCATGCGGATCTGCCTGAACCATCAGATACAGTATCAGAATGGAGTACTGGATCAGGGCTACTGGCCGGATGGACTGTATACCGCACCTTCAGATGAAGCTATGATCTTTGATCTGGAGCAGATGAAGAAATGCGGATTTAATATGGTACGGAAGCATTTGAAAATAGAACCGCAGAGATGGTATTATCATTGCGACAGGCTGGGGCTGGTTGTATGGCAGGATATGGTCAATGGCGGGGGAAAATATAAGCACTGGTTTGTGACGTATGCGGCAACGCTGATGTCGTGGTGGAAGATCCGGATGAGAGATATTTATCCGGGGCTGCTGGCAAGGAAAGAAAAGGAAAGCCGCCTGGAATTTGTGAAAGAAATGAGGGAGACGGTACATCGGTTAAAAGGGCATCCAAGTATTGCCGCCTGGGTCATCTTTAATGAGGGCTGGGGGCAGTTTCAGACGGAAGATATGACCGCGATTCTCAGAAAAGAAGACCCTGACCGGCTGATCGATCAGGCCAGTGGGTGGTTCGATCAGGGGGGAGGAGATTTTTGCAGTCTTCATAATTATTTCTTTAAGCTGAAGATCCACCCGGAAAAGGAGAGGGCGGCAGTTCTTTCGGAATTTGGAGGATACAGTTACCGGATCGAAGGACATAGTGCCTGTGGAAAACTTTATGGATATGGGATCTGCAAGAGTAAAAAAGCACTGAACCGTCGATACAGAAAAAGAATGGAACAGGTGAAAAAATTAATGGCTGAAGGTTTGTGTGCCAGTGTCTATACACAGTGGTCAGATATTGAAGAAGAAGTCAACGGAATTTATACATATGATCGAAAGATCAGAAAGATTGATTGAAAGAGTGAGAAAAAATGAGAATCATGCAGGGGTGGATAGACAACAGGAATCAGTAGTAGAAAGGAAAAATGAAAATTATGTTACGCTTTGTAAATGCAAGAAATGATAAAAAGAGACTGAATGAAATTAAAAGCTTATATGATGAGGCATTTCCAAAAGAAGAACAGATTCCCTTCTGGATTTTGAGAAAAGCAGGCCGCACATCAACCGCAGATCTGATGCAGGTATATGATGATGATATTTTAGTAGGATTTATCCATCTGGTTTATTTTGAGGATGTGGTCTATCTGTATTATTTTGCAATCGAGCCGGATGAAAGAGGTCAGGGGTATGGAAGCAGAATCCTGCAGGCATTACGCCGCCGGTTTTCGGCACGCAGGATCATTCTGAATATAGAGGTGGTAGATGAGAACTGTGACAATTATGAAGAGCGGAAAAAAAGAAAGGAGTTTTATCTGAAAAATGGATTTCAGGAGGCAGGATACAGTACAAGAGAGTATGGGGTAGAATATGAGATGCTGTATCTGGGAGGAAAGGTATCCTATGAAGAATTCCTGGCATTGATCAGGAAATATTTTGGACGGACACTGGCGTTGATGGTGAAGAAAAATTTTAAAAAAGCGTAAGGAAAAAGGCATAGATAAAAGGTGGGCAGAACTGGAGTTTGAGTTCTGTCCACCTTTTTAGCTGCCAGGCATGCAGTAAAAAAATTCAATGGATCTTTTCAGTTACAGGACAACCGGGATGATCCTAAATCAGATGTGTACTTTCCAGCTTTTCAGTAAATGCATCATTTAATTTTACAACCGGTTTGCGAAGCAGCAGTCCGAGTAAAAGTGAAAGGATCAGGAAGATTCCTAAATATCCCAGTTCTTTGATATAGTTCATACCGTAGAAGCCTGCAACACACTCACGCATGGCATTCATGCTGTGGGTAAATGGAAGCAGTGGGTATACAACCCGGAAAAATTTCGGAGCACACTGGATCGGGAATGTGCCACCACTTCCGGCTACCTGCATGACCATAAGGACAACGGCAACCGCTTTACCAATATCGCCAAAGGAGACAGTCAGTGCATAGATCAGATTGACATAAACAAAACTTGTAAACCAGCCCGTCACTAGGAACAGGAAAGGATGTTCGCACTGAATACCAAGGAAATACAGGTCTCCCAGACAGATCAGTCCGCTCTGTAACAGTCCGATACATACAAAGAGGAGCAGACGTCCAAAGTAGAGCTGATATGGTTTCATTCCGGAAAGCTTCTTAACTACAGATTCAGAGACATTGACTTTGAGCATGGCTGCCATAACGACAGCTCCTACCCAGATCGCCAGTGTGGAGTAAAAAGGAGCCATGGCAGTTCCGTAATTTTCAATTGGATAGATTTTTGTCTCATTCAGGCTTACCGGTGCTGCAAGGAAAGCTCCGATCGTCTGTGGATCTTCGGCAAGAATATTTTCAAGCATCTGCACACCATCACTGCCATCTGTGGAAAGTGTGGTGGAGACTTTCTGCAATTTTTCAGAAGATTCATTCAGCAGACTGACGGTCTGTTCAAGAGCCTCTTTCACAGTGGAAAGATCTGTGGAAGCAGATCCGGTGACAGAACTGATCTGCTTTATACTGTTGTCTACCTGCCCTAAGAGGTTCACAAGGGAAGAACCGGTGGAGTCAAGATTCGTGGCGAGACCATCCAGGCTGCTTTTCACATTCTGCTCATAAGAGGTCTTTACCGAGTTGACAGAAGCGGTTCCCCGGGCAAGCAGATCATCCAGTTCTTTCTTTAAAGTGGAGGCATCGGCAGTAGCTGAAGGAAGGGCAGCAGCAATTTCATCCAGTTTCTTTTTGATCTGTGTCTGCTGGTCGATCGCCTGCCGGATCTGCACGTTCAGTCCATTGATCGCCTGAACCAGAGCTGTCTGATCCGGGTGTGCATTGGCAATGGCGGTCAGGGAATCAGATAATTCCTGATAACCGGAAATCAGATTCTGCACACGGCCGCTGACTGCCTGAATGGCATTGGAGCAGGCGGCAGCGTCAGTTGAATAAGAGTCGAGTGCCTTGTCAATGGCGGCAGATACAGAAGAATAAAAATCAGCATTCTGCTTCAGTGCGGTATTGATATCAGAAGTTGTTCCTGTCAGGGCAGAAGTCAGTGAATCAATTCCATTTCCTGCCTGATTCAGTGCATTGACACTGCTTTTTGTTCCTTTTCCCGATTGTTCAAGAAAAGAGGTAGTCGTATCCAGCATTAATGCTCCGGCATCGGTCATATCAGAAAAGGCTTTCACCGTACCGGAAATATTTCCAAGATCGGCGGAAATCTGTGACAGAGAGGCAGCGAGATGTTCAGTCAGGGACTCGTCTCCGGTTTTGGCTGAAACATCATTTACGAACTGAAGTGCCTCAAGTGCTGTCTTGGATACGGTGGTAATGAACGTTTCATTGACCTGGTGTTGGACAGAGCTGGCACCTTTCTGTGTGACTTTCGGGGCGATGGCATTTTCTTTTTCATTGATGTAGTAGGTGATATCAGGATGTACGACATCTGAAGTAAAAAGACTCATCATATCTTTACTGAAATCTTCAGGGATGACAATGGCAGCGTAGTACTTACCGGACTGTACCCCTTTTTTCGCATCTTTTGCATCTGTGAAGACCCAGTTTAGCTGCTTATTTCCCTGCAGTTCACTGATGACATCGTCTCCCAGGTTCAAATTGACCGGAAGAAGTTCCCCTTTATACCCTTCATCGTTGCTGGCTACGGCAACCTTCAGATTACCGGTATTTCCATAAGGATCCCAGCTTGCAGCAATATTAAACCATGCGTAGAGTGTCGGGATCACGGTAATTCCCATGATGACAATCATTGCGATGACATTCTTATGAATTCTGAGGAGATCATTTTTAAAAATCTGAATGATATTTTTCATCGGTTAATTCTCCTTTCTGCGGAAGGTCTCCAGCATTTCATCAAAAGTCATGCCGGCAAGCTGCTGCTGTTCTTCCAGTTTCGAGTGAATAAATTCAACAATGATCAAGAACAATGCAATAGCAATGATCGAAATGATCCAGAGTACAAGGAAGATAATTTTTGATTCCAGGCTGAACATCAGAATCAGGAAAATCAGAGGGATCAGTGCGATCGCAAGGAATCCATAGCGTACCATTTTTCTGTAGTTCTTTTCAAAAGCCTGTGCTTTGGCAGCGGTTGTCAGTTTCAGCTCTTCCTGTGAAAGAGAGGCTTTCAGGAGGAGAGCAAGCTGCGTGCTGCGGCTGACGGAAATTTCATGAGGTTCGCACATCATAAATTCTGTCTCAGCCAGTTTCTTGTCAAAGAGGTGATTCAGTCCGGCAAGAAGTGGGCGAAGTCCAAGTCCGATCAGCAAAGAGAGCGGAATATAGGCGAGCAGCAGGATCATAAGATCTTTTCGGAAGGTTGTTCCGTAAAATCCTGCGATACATTCTCTCATAGCTCCGACTCCGTAAGTAAATGGAAGGAGTGGATGGAGCTTCTGGAAAAATACAGGTGTCATTTCAACCGGATAAGTACCGGAAGAGCCCGGAATCTGTAAAATAACGAGAATGACGCACAGTGCTTTCCCGATATGTTTAAAAGTAAGCGAAAGTGCGTAGATAATATTCACGTATACAAAGGAACAGATCACACCGGTCAGAATAAACTGAGCCGGATGTACGCACTGGATTCCCGGAAGAAGTACATCTCCAAGGCAGACAATAAAGCCCTGTATCATACCTACTGTGACGAATAGCAGCCAGCGTCCGAAATAAAGTGAGACAGAACCATAGGAACGCATGGTCTCATCGTGGTCAACTTCCATTTTTAAAATGGCGATCAGGACGATTCCGCCAACCCAGATCGCAAGGTTTGTGTAAAAAGGAGTCATGGATGAACCATAATTTTTTACAGAATAAAAAGTTTCAGTTTCAATCTTCACCGGGGAGGACATAAATTCGGAAATCTTATCAGCATTCATTCCTTCCAGCGAAAGGAGTGTCTGAAAAGTAGCCGAACTGGTAATGGCATTCAGATCCGTCTGCACAGTTCCAAGCCGGTCCGAAACGGTGGAAAGGGCATCTTTTGTACCGTTCAGTGCGTTGGCTGTATCGGTCAGACCAGAATCAAGCTGCGTCAGGATTCCCTTAAGCTGCTCGGAAGTTGCCGGAACGCCGTTCAGGATTCCGGTCAGTTCTCCAGTGAGCGAGGAAAATGTATCCAGCGTTGCATTGAGCTGTGGGAGCAGATTTTCGTCCAGTGTTGTTCTGAAAGAATGCAGTCCGTCGATACTCTGCTGCGTGAGCGAGGAAATATCCTGCCGGGTCTGAGAGGTTGTATCCAAAGCATTTTTAACACTTGTATTTGCAGTACTTAAACTGTTGAGCAGAGTCTGGTTTTCCTGATTCTGTGTCTGTAACTTTGCAATAGCAGCAGAAAGCTGTTCACTGACAACTGGTGTGGAGGCAGCAATTTCCTGCATTTTTTCCAGAAGGGATGCATTCAGAGCTGTTACGTTTCCGGCAGAGTCCAGAGCCTGTTGGAGAGACTGGTTGATCTTTCCGGCACTTCCTTCCAAAGAAGTCAGACCCGAAGAGACAGAACTGTTCGCACTGTTCAGAATCTGTTCTCCGTCGGAGATGGATTTGGAAAGTGAGGAGGAGAAATCTCCTGCTGCCTGCCGGCTCATCTTCAGTGCATCCTGTGCATTTTCAAGGGCAGATGCCCCAGAAACAGCTGCATTTCCAAGAGAATCAGAAGCACCTTTTGCATCTGAGATCAGATCATGGGACTGGGAAGTCTTTTCTGTAAATTCAGTTAAAAGGGTTTCGTATTCATTTAAGTTCTTATCTGCTTTTTTCAGAAGCGAGATAATCTCAGAATTAGTAGAATTTACAGTTCCGGACAGATCCAAAATGGATTCTTTTAACACTTCTGATACAGATTCAGCGGCAATGGATGAAAAAGTATCGTTGATCTGGGTCTGGATCGTACTTGCTCCGGTATCTGTGATCTTTGGAGCGATGGCATTTATCTTTTCATTAATATAGTAATTCAGTTCCGGTGTTTCAAGAGTACCGGAAAGAACACTGAGAAGGGAATCGCTGAAGTCTTCAGGGATTACAATAGCTGCATAATATTTTCCCGAACGGACTCCGTCAACTGCTTTCTCTTCAGAAGTAAAGACCCAGCCAAGCTGGTCATTTTCTTTCAGATTTTCCATGATCTGATCACCGGCATTGATCGTGAGATCATTGCTGGAGGCATTCTGATCATTATTGGCAACGGCAATCTGAATCGCTGAAGTATTTGCATAAGGATCAATATTGGCAGCAATATTGAACCAGGCATAGAGTGAAGGCAGGATTGCAACACCTGCCATGACCAGCATGGCTGCCGGACTGTGAATGAGCCGCCGCAGATCGCGGCGAAAGATTCGCATTGCTTTTTTCATAAATAACACTCCTTTTAAAAGAAATATTCTAGTAATAGATACAATGTTGATTTTCTTGCTAAAAAGTATTATATTAATGAAGAAACTAATTTACAACCATCAATGAACAACTTATCTGTCTCTTAGTAGACAAAATGATGAAAAATGACCAGTATTTATTTGTCTGACAGGGCTGCTTAGAGAAAAGGATAGCGGGAAATGGGAGTAAAGAGGTGCAAATGGTCACATAAAGGGGGAGATTTTATGCAGAAAAAGACGGATCGGCGGGTGAGAAAGACGAAAAGTCAGCTCAGAAAAGGTCTGGCACATCTGATGAAAGAAAAAAGTATCGGAGAGATCACGGTGAAAGAACTGGTAGAGGAAGTGGATATTAATCGTTCTACTTTTTATCTTCACTATTCGGATATCCCAACGCTTTTGAGAGAGATTGAAGATGAGATGATGGATGAGATGAAGCGTGCGATCCATGATCATCCAATCGACCGGGAAAATGATTCCGCATTTTCTTTTATTAAAGATATTTTTCAGGTACTTGATCGTAACCGGGAAATTGGATGTGCTTTGATCGGACCTTATGGAGATATTGGTTTTATCCATAAGATGGAAGATCTTTTGGAGGAAAATTCAAGAGAAGTTTTACTGCAGATGTTTCCGGAAAAATCAGGCGAGATGAATTATTTTTACTCTTATTGCCTGAATGGATGTCTTGGCCTTGTCAAGACATGGCTTGAGGACGGAGAGGATAAAAGTCCGGATTATGCGGCTGATATGACTTACCGGATGGTAGTAAGTTCGGTGAAGGCATTTTATGACAAGAAAGAAGGAAGAGAGGAAAGTTAAGAATGCAAAGAGAAAAATTTGGCTCACGGCTGGGATTTATCCTGATCTCAGCCGGTTGTGCCATCGGTCTGGGGAATGTCTGGCGGTTCCCGTATATTACCGGAAAATACGGTGGAGCAGCATTTGTATTGATCTATCTGGTATTTCTGGTGCTTTTGGGGCTGCCGATCATGGTCATGGAATTTGCTGTAGGACGTGCAAGTCAGGCAAGCGTGGCGATGTCATTTGACCGGCTGGAGCCACTGGGAACAAAATGGCACTGGTATAAATGGTTTGGCATGGCGGGAAATTATCTCCTGATGATGTTTTATACGACGATCGGGGGGTGGATCCTGCTGTATGTATTTAAGATGGCAGGTGGTGAGTTTGAAGGAAAGAATGCAGATGAGATTGCAGGTGTCTTCGGAAATCTGATGGAGAAACCGGGGCTGATGACAATCTGTATGATCGTAGTTGTAGCAGTCTGCTTTGGGATTGTCTGCATGGGATTGCAGAAGGGAGTAGAAAAGATTACCAAGAAAATGATGATTCTTTTACTGGCACTGATGGTGATTCTGGCAATCCGTTCTGCAACCCTTCCGGGTGCAGGAGAAGGACTCAGATTCTATCTGTTGCCAGACTTTAAAAAGGCAGCAGAATCAGGACTGAAAGAAGTTATTTTTGCAGCCATGGGACAGTCTTTCTTTACATTAAGTCTTGGCATCGGTGCGATTGCAATTTTTGGAAGTTATATTGATAAAAAGAGAAGGCTGACAGAAGAGGCAGTCTGTGTGACAGTACTGGATACATGCGTGGCACTGATCGCTGGAATGATCATCTTTCCGGCATGCTTTGCCTTTGGAGTTCAGCCGGACAGTGGCCCGAGTCTGATTTTTATTACACTGCCGAATATTTTCAATTCCATGAGTGGTGGAAGAATCTGGGGAACCTTATTTTTCCTGTGCATGCTTTTTGCGGCAGCATCTACGATCATTGCAGTTTTTGAAAATATTATTGCATTTGCAATGGATCTGACCAACTGCTCAAGAGCGAAGGCAGTCGTGATAAATCTGATCGCTATTGTGATCCTTTCTCTGCCATGCATTTTGGGCTTCAATGTACTGAGCGGATTCCAGCCACTTGGAGCAGGAAGTAATGTACTGGATTTGGAAGATTTTATTGTAAGTAATAATCTGCTCCCACTTGGCAGTCTGGTTTACCTTTTATTCTGTACGAGCCGCTATGGCTGGGGATGGAAGAAATTCTGTGAAGAGGCAAATGCAGGAGAAGGAATCAAATTCCCGAAATGGACAAGAATTTATGTGTCTTATATTCTGCCACTGATCGTACTCTTTATCTTCGTGCAGGGATACTGGAGTAAGTTTGTGGGATGATGTTGCTGAAATTTGTAGCTGTTGGGGTGATACGCTTAGCAGGCATATAAATTCTTAGTGACGGATCGGACGCGGAAAGCAGGATATTCCTTCGCAGTGCAGAGCCCGCTTTACCTCAGCCCGTTGACCGTTTGTAACTCGAAAGTGGAAATCTTCGTGCAATGGCACTCGATTTACTTTCTCTAACAAACGCTGCAAAGTGTCTTCGGAACGCTCCTGCTAATGCACCTGCTCAGGAACACCCTGCTTTCCGCTGACCATCTCGATAAGAAGTTACACTGTCTCCACAGCGTATTCACTCAACAATACAAATTTAAAAACGTTAGAAAGAAGCCGGATGGTTATTGACCAGGATAAACGACCTGCAAAACGCAGGATATAATAT
>NZ_CAKRGI010000036.1 GCF_934330165.1 uncultured Mediterraneibacter sp. | reverse complement strand
CGATTTTTTACATATGATAGAGCGAGGGCATCACTCTATCATCTAATCTGATGATTTTGCGACACCCTCTTTTTTGCCCTTTGGGAAATAATATTGTCAGAGAAGTCTGGTATCGGCAGACAGAAATGGAGAGAAAAGATGGGAATTTTTGACATTATCGGACCGGTTATGGTCGGACCGTCCAGCTCCCATACCGCAGGGGCGGCGAGAATTGGTCTGGTGGCAAGAAATCTACTGGGAGAAGATGTGAAAGAGGCAAGGATCCTCCTTTATGGATCCTTTCTTGCAACCGGGAAAGGGCATGGAACGGATAAGGCACTTGTGGCAGGACTTCTGGGAATGAGTCCTGCTGATGAAAGAATCGCTGACAGTCTGCGGATTGCAGAAGAAAAGAAAGTCGGAATTGAGTTCGGAGAAGCAAGATTAAAGGAAGGACATCCCAATACAGTGGAACTGAAATTAAAAGGAGTTTCAGGAAAAATACTGGATATTATTGGAGAATCCATCGGTGGAGGAAGGATCAATATCGCACAGATCGATGGGATTGAGACGAATTTTTCAGGTGAAAATCCGACCTTGATCGTCCATAATCAGGATCAGCCGGGGCATGTGGCAGAGGTGACTTCCATGCTTGCACAGAAAAAGATCAATATTGCGACGCTTCAGTTATATCGTTCCGGTAAAGGCGGTCGTGCAGTCATGGTTGTAGAATGTGATCAGGATGTGCCGGAAGACGGACTGGAGTGGTTGGAAAAAGTGAAAGGAATCATCAAGGTAACCTATCTGAAGAAAGCCGGAGGAAGATAAGGATGGAATATCATAGTATCAGACAGTTGGAAAAACTTTGCAAGACAGAAAAGAAACCGGTATGGAAGATCGTACTGAAGGCAGAGCAGACAGAGACAGATGAGACGGAAAAACAGATTTTTGAAAGAATGCGTCAGATGTATCATGAAATGAAGGCTGCGGATGAGGGATATGATGCAGAGCTTCGTTCGGCAAGTGGCATGGCTGGCGGGGATGGAGAAAAAATGCAGCGGTTTAATATGACCGGCAAAAATCTGTGCAGTGGCTACATGGCTCTGGCAATGGAGAAAGCATTGAAAATGGGAGAGTCCAATGCCTGTATGAAGCGGATCGTTGCTGCTCCGACTGCAGGTTCGTGCGGAGTGATCCCAGCAGTACTTATAAGTTATGAAGAAGTCGTGGCAGAATCAGAGGTATCAGGAGATGATCCGGCAGAAGAGCGGATAGTGCAGGCACTTTTTACGGCAGCGGGAATTGGTAAGGTGATTGCAGAAAATGCGTCCATCGCAGGAGCATCCGGTGGATGTCAGGCAGAGATCGGAACGGCAGCGGCCATGGCAGCCGGGGCATTGACTTTCTTACAGGGAGGTACGACCCGGCAGATTATGCAGGCAGCAGCCTTTGCTCTGAAAAATATGTTGGGGCTGACGTGTGATCCGGTGGGAGGACTGGTGGAAGTTCCCTGTATCAAGCGGAATGTTGCGGGAGTAGTCAATGCAATATCTGCAGCACAGCTCGCCATGGCAGGAATCGTCAGTGCAATATCACCGGATGATACGATCGACAGTATGAGACGGATCGGGAATGAACTTCCTGTTTGTCTGAAGGAAACTGGTATGGGGGGACTTGCCGTGACGGAATCTGCAAAAAAGATTATGAAAAAAATGTTAAATGTTACAGAAATGTTAAAAATGGATTGAATTTTCATCGATTATTTATTATAATGATTTATATGAATGGAAAAAATGATGGGATATGTCTTTGACAGAAAAGTTTTTAAAAGAAGATAGAGCAGAAGATGCAACCGCTTTTTCAGGCAGTTTTTGTAGTTTTTAAGGATGATTCGTATAAATCTGTTGAAAAAAGCTGTCTGATGTTGTATCATGAACGATATATGTGGGGACATAGATAATATAATAAGGATTGGTGAAAAGATGAAATTAAAGAAGATTTGCAGTGTAGTTGTTGCAGCAGCGTTGACCTTTTCACTTTCAGTCACTCCGATTCTTGCAGATGAGGTAAGTGATCTGAAGAAGCAGAAAAAGGATACTGAGGAGCAGGTGAACAACCTGCAGACGCAGCTCAATTCTCTGATGACAAAGATTTCGGAGCTGGAAAATGATCTGATCACGACCGGTGAAGAAATCTCGCAGACAGAGGAAGATCTGAAAGCTGCTCAGGAAGAGCAGGAGCAGCAGTATCAGGCAATGAAGCGTCGTATCAAGTATATGTACGAGGCGGGAACCGGAAGTGCAACTATGGAAAAGGTACTTTCTTCCGGCAATACGACAAGTGCATTGAAGCAGGCAGAGTATTCTCAGGATTTACATAGTTATGACAGAAAGAAACTGAATGAGTATGTAGCAACAGTAGAGAAAGTTGCAGAGCTGAAGGATACGCTTGAGACAAAGATGGATGATCTTGAGAAGACGCAGACGGAGTATGAAGAGCAGAAGACTGAACTGAATACGACGATCACCGAGAAGAGTTCAGAGATCAAGGATCTTGATGTGCAGATTGACGAAGCTGTGAAGAAAGCAGCCGAGGAAGAGGCAAAGCGTCAGGAAGAAGCAAGAAAAGCGGCAGAAGCAGCTGCGGCAGCCGAGGCGGCTAAGAAGAATAATAATAACCGGAATACCGGAGGGACAACGAACAACGGTGGTACAACCAATACCGGAGGAACAGCGAACAGCGGTACGACGAACAGTGGTGCTGCATACAATCCAAGTACCGGAAATGCGATTGTAGATGCAGCGTATTCACAGATCGGTGTTCCGTATGTATGGGGTGGAACAACTCCATATGTCGGACTGGATTGTTCAGGACTGGTTCAGTATTGTTACAGACAGGCAGGAAAGTCGATCCCGAGAACAAGTGGTTCGATTCTTGCGGGTGGAACGATCGTCAGTAATCCGCAGCCGGGAGATATCTGCTGGACACCGGGACATGTGGCGATCTACATAGGAAATGGTCAGATGATTGAAGCACAGCAGACAGGTGTGCCGGTCAAGGTCAGTAAAGTCCGTGTGGTATACTATGTGAGATATTAGCAGGAAAGATAAAAAGTCATCGCAGTAAGCGATGACTTTTTTGCGATTGTTTACTATGCAGGCACAACTTCCAGCCAGTATCCGTCCGGGTCAGAAATAAAATAAATTCCCATGGATGGATTCTCAAAGCAGATACATCCCATCTCTTTGTGCTTTTTATAAGCAGCATCGAAATCGTCTACAACAAAAGCAAGATGGAATTCATTATCACCGAGATTGTAGGGGCGATCCATATCACGCAGCCAAGTCAGCTCCAGTTGGTGAGGAGTGGAACCGTCACTGAGATAGACAAGCTTAAAACTTTTATCTTCCGGTTCAAAGGTTCGTACAACCTTCAGATCCAATGCCTTTTCATAAAAATCCAGTGATTTTTCAAGATCATATACATTCAGATTATTGTGAGCAAAAGTGAATTTCATAAAAGATACCTCCGTGGTGATTAGTTTAGGAAAATCAACAGATTTTCCTTGTTGTCTTCAACATCATATCATAAAAGTAGAAAAAAGGAAAAGAAAAGTGAAAAAATGAAAAGAAGAAAATGCATGAATAAAGATAAAAAAATGCAAAAAGATAAAAATAAAACCATAAAATTCAATGTAAACTGACAAAAATGCAAGAAACCATTGACGAAATGTCAAAAGTTGTATACAATAAAAGTTAATGTGGCAATGTTACAAGAGTATTCAAGAAAGAGTGGAGGAATCCTGCAATGACTGCATACAAAGATTTGAGCAAAGAAGAGTTATTAGAGTTAAAGAACGGACTGGAAGCCCGCTTTGAAGAGATTAAGGCGAAAGGTCTTTCACTGGATATGTCCAGAGGTAAACCGGCTGCAGACCAGCTGAATCTGTCAATGGGGATGATGGATGTACTGAACAGTAGTGAAGAGCTGACCTGCGCCAATGGCGTTGACTGTCGTAATTATGGTGGTCTTGACGGAATCGATGAAGCAAAGCAGCTTCTTGCAGATATGATGGAAGTACCAAGGGATAATGTGATCATTTTTGGTAATTCAAGTCTGAATGTTATGTATGATACAGTTGCAAGAGCAATGACTCATGGAGTTATGGGAAGTACACCATGGTGTAAGCTTGATAAGGTAAAATTCCTCTGTCCTGTTCCGGGATATGACAGACACTTTGCAATTACAGAGCATTTCGGAATTGAGATGATCAATATTCCGATGACACCGGAAGGTCCGGATATGGATCTGGTAGAAGCACTGGTAAATAATGATCCTGCAGTAAAAGGAATCTGGTGTGTTCCGAAATATTCTAATCCACAGGGAATCACGTACTCAGATGAGACAGTCTTCCGTTTTGCAAATCTGAAACCGGCAGCAGAAGATTTCCGTATTTTCTGGGACAATGCCTACTGTGTTCACCATCTGTACGAGGACAAGCAGGATTACTTGCTGGAGATTCTGATGGAGTGTAAAAAAGCGGGAAATCCGGATATGGTCTATAAGTTCTCATCTACATCCAAGATCAGTTTTCCTGGATCAGGAATTGCTGCAATGGCTGCATCAGATGCGAACCTGAAAGATATTCGTAATATGATGAAGGTACAGACGATCGGACATGACAAGGTAAACCAGCTTCGTCATGTGAGATTCTTTAAAGATATCCATGGAATCGTAGAGCATATGAAGAAACATGCTGATATTTTAAGACCGAAGTTTGAGACGGTACTGGAAGTCCTGGACAGAGAACTGGGCGGACTGGAGATCGGTTCATGGATCGCACCAAGGGGAGGTTATTTTATCTCCTTTGACGCACTGGATGGATGTGCAAAGGCGATCGTGGCAAAGGCAAAAGAAGCGGGTGTAGTGATGACCGGGGCAGGAGCTACGTTCCCTTACGGAAAAGATCCTCATGACAGCAATATCCGTATCGCTCCGTCTTATCCGACTCCGGAGGAACTTGAGATGGCAGCAGATATTTTCGTACTGAGTGTGAAGCTGGTAAGTATTGAGAAGATCCTTGAAGAAAAATAATTGAAGCAGAACAGATAAGAAAAAGAAAAGTGTCACTTTCTGATCCACAGAGGATGATCCTCCGGAAAAGAAAGTGGCACTTTTTAAATCCCGTCAGATAGTTAAATTCTACCAGATACCGAGAATGTGCTGCATCAGGAGACTGACAAAAGCAATGCCGATCCAACAGCAGAATCCTGTGAGAATCGGTTTGGTTCCGGTCCTGATGAGTTTTATAATATTAGTATTCAGACCGATGGCAGCCATTGCCATGATGATCAGAAATTTGCTCAGTTCTTTCAATGGGGCGGTTACACCGACCGGAAGACGAAAGACGGTTGTGACAACCGATGCAAGAATGAAAAACAGTACAAACATCGGAAAAGCACGTTTCAAGCTGAAAGAAGATCCTTCGGTATTTTTGGATTTCCGGCTTTTGTAAATGGCAAGGACTAATGTGATCGGGATGATCGCAAGTGTTCTTGTCATTTTTACGATTGCAGCAGCTTCCAGTGTATTGCTTGCATGGATTCCGTCCCAGGCGGTAGCAGCGGCAGTGACAGAAGAGGTATCATTGATCGCAGTTCCTGCAAATAATCCAAATCCTTCATTTGTCAGACCAAGGGCAGCTCCAAGTGAAGGAAAGACAAGTGCGGCAATGACGTTGAACAGGAAAATAACGGAGATAGACTGGGCAATCTCTTCATCATCGGCACCGATGACAGGTGCAGTAGCTGCAATGGCACTTCCTCCGCAGATAGACGAACCGACACCGACCAGAACTGCACTGTTGGAATTGATGTGCAATATCTTATACATAATAAACGCAATTACCAGTGATGTAGTGATGGTGGAAAGAATGATCGGGAGAGACTGCTTTCCTTTTGCCAGAATTTCTGTGAGATTCATTCCAAATCCAAGAAATACAACGGCTGTCTGCAGGATCTTTTTGGATGTAAAATTAATTCCCGGTGTAAAGACAGTTTTATCGGTCAGGATCAGGGTAACGATCATACCGATCAGAATAGAAAAGACCGGACCGCCGACAACGGGGACAGCCTTTCCGAGCAGCCATGATGGAATGGCGATCAGCAGGCATAAAAGCAGGCCTGCACCATTTTTCTTGAAAAAGTTCATAAAATATTCCTCCTGTGCTTCATGTAATAAAAATCTTCAGTCAGCGATAACGATAGATTCCTGTCTACAGATACTGTAGCCAGCAATTACTATAGCACATCTGAATGAGAATTGGAAATGATATCTCTTTATAAAAAAACAAAATTATGGTATGATTCTGAACAGCAAGTATTTATGCCGGAAGATATCAAAAATTATTTCCGCGATTATATATACGATATAAAGGGGCAGGAAGAGTTATGGTAAAAGGTGTTATATTTGATGTAGATGGAGTTCTTCTGAACTCTATGCCTGTATGGGAGAATCTCGGAGAACTCTATTTACAGAAATTCGGGATCCAGGCAGAAAAAGATTTAAGTGAGATTCTATATGAAATGAGTCTGAAAGAAGCAGCGGAGTATCTGATTTCCCATTACGGACTGAAAAAGACCGTGGAAGAGGTTATGAGGGGGATTGTAAAGGAAGTAGAGCAGTTTTATGTGGAAAAAGTACCTCTGAAAGAGGGCGTACGTGAATATCTGCAAGAATTGCAAGAACGGAAGATCCCGATGGTGATCGCCACATCCGGTGACCGGAAGAATGCAGAGGCAGCATTGAAAAGGCTGAAAGTTTTTTCTTATTTTGAAGGAATCTTTACGGCTTCAGAGATAGGAAGTGGAAAGAATCAGCCGGATCTGTATTTCGCAGCGGCACTTCAACTGGATACAGATCCGGGGCAGACCTGGGTCTTTGAGGATGCATGGCATGCGATCAGAACGGCAAAGAGTGCAGGATTTAAGACGGTCGCAGTCTATGATAAGGCGAACGACAAAAATCTGGGACAGATCTGGAATCATGCGGATATTTATCTGCCGGATCTGCTGAATTTCAATGAGTTCTGGAGCAGGGCATCTGAAATGTGAAAAAGAGAAAAGCGTTGTACTTCTGCAAGGCTTGTTGCAGAAAAGGCTTGTCATTCTATAAAGCTTCCTATAGAATGAAAGAGATGCAAATGAAAGGAATGGAGTAAAATAAATGGACGGGTCTATGTTTATTGGAACATGGTGGGCTTTGATTCCACCGCTTCTCGCAATTATACTTGCGTTTATCACAAAGGAGGTGTATAGCTCCTTATTTATCGGAGTAGCTGTAGGAGCACTCCTTTACAGTGGATTCCACCCGTGGGATTCATTTGTTAATTTTTTTGAGATCATGAAGAACAGTATGAATCTGAATATTCTTATTTTTGATGTACTGTTGGGAATGATCATTGTACTGATGGCAAAATCTGGAGGTTCTGCTGCTTATGGAAAATGGGCAGGAACAAAGATCAGAACCAAGCGGAGTGCATTACTTGCGACGATGGGACTGGGTGTCCTGATTTTTGTAGATGACTATTTTAACTGTCTGACAGTCGGATCGGTAATGCGTCCGGTCACAGATCAGCAGAAAGTTTCGAGAGCAAAACTTGCGTATATCATTGATGCGACAGCAGCTCCTGTGTGCATTATTGCACCGATCTCAAGCTGGGCTGCGGCAGTGAACTCGTATGTGCCTGCAGATGCAGGAATCAGCGGTTTTCAGTTGTTCCTGCGTACGATCCCGTATAACCTGTATGCAATCCTTACACTGGTGATGGTATTTTTTATCTGCTTTACGGGATTTGATTTCGGACTGATGAAAAAGCATGAAGACAATGCGGCGAAAGGTGACTTATTTACCAGTGGCGGTGATGAATTTGAGCAGGTGTCTGAGGATGAAGTGAACCCGGGCGGTAAAGTGATGGATTTAGTACTTCCGGTTGCGGTGCTGATCGTTTCTGCGGTCGGAGCGATGATCTATACCGGTTATCTTGGCGGAGCGAAGGACATTATCACTGCATTTTCCGGCTGTGATGCAGAAACTAGTCTGATTTTTGCAACAATGGTGACGATCTTCTTTATGATGCTCCTGTATCTTCCGAGAAAAGTTGTGGATTTTAAAGGTTTTATGGAAAGCCTGGTAGAAGGCTTTAAGCTGATGATCCCGGCGATTACGATCCTGATCTTTGCCTGGTCACTGAAAGGAATCGGTGATGCAATGGGACTGGCTGAATTTGTAGGCGGTATCGTGGGAGAGAATGCTTCAGCAAGCATTTTTATTCCGGTAGTATTATTTGCGGTTGCAATTTTCCTGTCTTTTTCAACAGGTACCTCCTGGGGGACATTTGCGATCCTTGTTCCGATCGCAACAGGAATGTTTGCAGGAAATACCAGTCTGGAGATGATGATTATTTCTGTATCAGCGGTTCTTGCGGGTGCAGTGTGCGGGGATCATATTTCACCGATCTCGGATACAACGGTTATGTCTTCCGCAGGAGCTCAGAGTAATCATCTGAACCATGTATCCACACAGATGCAGTATGCGGTGATTGTGGCAGGTGTATGTATGATTGGATATATTATTGCGGCACTTACGAAAATGTGGTGGCTGACACTGGGAATCAGTCTGCTGATTCTTCTGGCAATCCTGATGGGAATGAAGATTGTTCTTTCTAAAAGGCAGGCAGTATAAGATGATAAAGATTGAAGTACCATACCTTGATCAGAGCATTTATTATCCCACGGGATGTGAAAGCGTATCGACAGTAATGCTTTTGCAGTATCTTGGCTACAGGGTGAGTGTGGATGAGTTTATCCGGGATTATCTGAAGCAGGATTCATTTGAAGAACGAAAGGGTGATCTTTATGGGCCGGATCCGCGACACTATTTTTGCGGAAGTCCCTATGATGTGGAATCCTATGGATGCTATGCTCCAGTTATCGTGGAGTCTTTAAACCGGATTTTTGAAGCGAAAGCAGTGGATGAAAAGCAGCAGCAGACAGAAATAGAGAAAAATATTCGTTATCGTGCGATTGATGAATCGGGAAAGACAGCAGAGCAGCTTGTAGAGCAATATGTCAGCAAAGGAATGCCGGTCATTTTCTGGGCATGTATCAATATGCGTGAACCGAAGACCGGGCCAGTCTGGAAGCTGAAAGAGACGGGGGAGACATTTACGTGGATGTCCAATGAGCATTGTATGCTGTTGGTCGGAGCGGATGAGGGAAATTATTACTTTAATGATCCGTATGATGGTCATGGTGTGATCGGTTATCCAAAGGCTCTTGTGGAGAATCGGCATCAGGCACAGCATATGCAGGCAGTTACAGTTGTGGAGATCCTGGAAAATGACTGCGAAAAGAGTCGGTAAAAGAATGTGTGTATTGAGAATGTGAATACCAGATAAGCGAAGAAAATGGATCGTGTCGTGAAAGGTTCTGAAAATCTGGCAGAAAAGAGAAAGCCGGGAACAGAGACACTCTGAAGTACAGAGTGTAGATCTGTTCCCGGCTTTTTGCCAGGTATACGACAAAAAGATACATTGCCGATTTTAATGGGTGAAAGTTGCACCTGCTTTATAAAAGCTGAATTCCGCCGGCAGCGGCTTTTTCTGCCACGTCATCCGGCCAAAGAGAAGACTGGACTTCTCCGATATGAGCTTTTCTCAGATAATACATACAGATACGTGACTGACCGATTCCACCGCCTACAGTATAAGGCAGTTCACCGTTCAACAGAGCCTTCTGGAATGGCAGTTCAGCACGTTCTTCACATCCGGCTTCTTTTAACTGGTTTTTAAGGGAAATTTCATCCACACGGATTCCCATAGAGGAAAGTTCCAGTCCCATGTCGAGAACCGGATAGTAAACGATGATATCTCCGTTTAATTCCCAGTCATCATAGTCCGGTGCACGTCCGTCGTGCTTCTCACCGGATGCAAGAAGTCCGCCAATCTTAGAAATGAATACTGCTCCCTTTTCTTTGGCAATCTTTGTCTCACGTTCTTTTGTGGAAAGAGCAGGATAAAGATCTTCTAATTCCTGAGAGGTGATGAAGAAAATATCATCAGGAAGAAGAGGTTCGATGTAATTGTATCTTCTGGATATGTAGTCTTCTGTATCCTTCAGTGCCGCATAAACCTTGCGGACGGTATACTCCAGGGTTTCCATGTTGCGTTCTTCCTTGGAGATAACTTTCTCCCAGTCCCACTGGTCTACATAGAGAGAATGGATGTTGTCGGTATCCTCGTCTCTGCGGATGGCACTCATATCAGTATAGAGCCCTTCTCCTGAGTGGAATCCATAATGCTTCAGTGCATATCTTTTCCATTTTGCAAGAGAATGGACGATCTCTGCTGCAGCATCGTTCTGCTCTTTAATTCCAAAAGAAACCGGACGTTCCACTCCATTTAAGTTATCGTTCAGCCCGGATTCAGGACGGACGAAAAGAGGAGCGGAAACGCGGGTCAGATGCAGGTTCTTTGCAAGTGCACGTTCAAAATGATCTTTTACTTCCTTGATGGCAACTTCCGTTTCACGGATCGTGAGCGGAGAAGTATAGCCTTCAGGAATCTTTAACTGTTCCATATGATTTCTCCTTTATATGATTCAATGTCTGTGATTGTCAACAGCATTCCTCTTTATTTTAATGGGAGAGATATTATAAGTCAATTATCTTGTATTATAATGTGAAAATTGCTAAAATATATAACAGGGAATGTCTTCAGGTCAGAAGAAGTAACAAAGGGGAAAAGAATCGCAGAAGAACGAAGGTGGAGTATATGAATATGAAAATGATTGTGGATTCGATCGGAAATTTTGATTTTAATGTGCTGCTGGCAGGGTTTAATGACAGCTCTCATGTGCTGACTTGGGTAGAATTGGTTTCGCTGATCGTATTAGGCGTGTTAGGAATTGGGATCTGCCTGACCGGGTGGAAATTTGTCAGAGTGTGGGCGGTTATATTCGGCTTTGTATCAGGAACTGTCGGTGGAGCGGCAGCAGCATATTTTGCAGGACTCACTGTGGATTACATATGGATTCCGGGACTGGCAGTGGGAGTGATTCTGACCGCGTTAAGTATATGGAAGAAAAAAGTGGGCGGTTTTTGGTTCTGCTGGCTGATGGCAGCACTGGTGGGAGTTCATCTTCTGAAACCGGACAGTGTGATTCTGTGGGGAGTCTGTATCGGTGTCGGTCTGCTTGTAGCAGTAGTCTTTATCTGGTTTTCAAGCATTGTTACGATTTTTGTTACTTCCATTTTTGGCGGTATGGTTACAGGAAGCTGTATTTATTATCTGCTTCCTGTAAATATGAGATTGATCCACATTGTATTATGCATAGTGGCAGCGGTACTCGGAGTGTGGATTCAGATGCTCATGGAATCGGGTAAGCAGAAAAAGAGCAATCTGAAGACAGCGGAAAAGATCCGTGAAAATAATTCTACAGAAAATGATGTGGAACGGGCAAGAAACTGGATTGAGGAAGTAGAAGAGGATGACCAGATGGTGGAAGAAGACCAGATGGAAAGGGAAGACGCATCTGAAGTGGAGGAAGAGGAGTATTATTTTGATGAAGAAGATTCCACAATAGAAGATGACGAAGATTACTATTTGGATGAGGAAGCCCCTGAAATAGACGAAGATTACTATTTGGATGAGGAAGCCCCTGAAATAGACGAAGATTACTATTTAGATGACGCAGACTCTGAAATAGACGAAGATTACTATTTGGATGACGAAGATCCTGAAATAGATGATGAGGACTATTATGACGAGGATGAATCAGGGGAAGAATAACAGGTATGGAAGTGGATTCTTTCAGAAAAGGAGGCTGTGCGTATGAAGATTGATATGCATTGTCATGTAAAAGAAGGCTCAATAGACAGCAGAGTCGGGATTGAAGAGTATATTGAAATTCTGAAGAAAAAGGGATTCCAGGGAATGGTAATCACGGATCATGATACGTATAACGGATACCGTTACTGGAAAGAGAATATCAAAGGAAAGAAGCATACAGATTTTGTTGTACTGAAAGGGATTGAATATGATACGCGTGATGCGGGTCATATCCTGGTGATCATGCCGGAAGGAGTTAAGATCCGTCTGCTGGAAATGAGGGGAATGCCGCTGGCATTGTTGATCGATCTGGTTCATCGTAATGGCGGAGTTCTTGGACCTGCACATCCATGCGGTGAAAAGTATATGAGTTTTACGCATGCAAGAAAATTCTACCAGTCACCGGAGATTATCAAGCGTTTTGATTTCGTAGAGGGATTTAACAGTTGTGAGACAACGGAGTCCAATGCCGGAGCGATGAAGCTTGCAAAGAAATATGGAAAGCTGACAACCGGAGGAAGTGACTCCCATAAAAATGACTGTGTAGGTCGGGGGTATACGATCCTGCCTGAACCGGTCAGTTGTGAGACGGAGCTGATCTCCCTGATCCATAAAAAGACTCCGCTAAAAGCAGGTGGAGTGCTTTACAATAAGACGACGAAGGAGAAGATCGGAAAGATCAACAAATTTCTGGTATACTCATTCTGGGTCTATAATAAAAGTGGTGAATTGTTAAAGCGTCATGGCAGAAATAAAAAAATGGAAGAGGAGCATCCATTTGATCCGATCGACCCGATCGAATTATATTATCATCCGTAATACGTTCCGTATGGAAAGGAATAAAAGAGTCAGAAAAACTGAAAATACAGAAGCGGCTTCAGTGTAAGCCGCTTCTGTATTTTCCGGGAGTAGTTCCATATTTTCTTTTAAAAAGCCGGTTGAAGTAAGAAAGGTGTTCAAAGCCACATTCTTCAGCAATCGTAAGAACGGAGTCGGAAGAATTTTTCAGTTTTTGTCCGGCAATCGTAAGTCGGTAATCATTCAGGTATTCGATAAAACCGGTTCCCATATGAAGTTTAAAAAATTTCATAAAGTGTGATTTACTGTAATAAGTAAGAGCAGCCATATCTTCAATGGAGACTGGTTCAGTATAATGTTCTTCTACATATCTGAGGACAAGCTTCATTTTTTCGAGAGATTTTAACCGGGGAGAAGAGGCGTGTTCCTTTTTTTTCTGATTTGAGATCAGAATGTAAAAGAACTGAAAAAGATAACCTTTTAATGCAAGCTGCCATCCGTCAGGACGGGTTTCGCATAACAGGTCAATCTGACAAATACACTCAGTAAGCTGTCTATGGCAGGGGACGGCAGGAGTAAAAAAAATCTCTACAGGAACAGAACCTGACATAAGAGGACAAAGAAACTGCGTGGCACAGAGATCATTGTCCCCGGAGATGAGAAGTTCGGGAAGTAAAAGGATATTTTCGTATTCCATGGAATCGGATTCATGTTGTTCGATGGAATGAAGACAGCCCGGACGGATAAAAATGATATCTCCTGCATTAACGAGCTTTTTCTGAAAATCGACTGAGATCAGACCATGCCCCTTTTTTATAACGATCAGTTCCAGTTCGTCGTGCCAGTGAAGCGGGATGCGGGTAAAATCCAGTGGAATGGAACAAGGATAAGTATTGTATGGAAATTCAGCAGTTGTGTGCTGCTTGGTTTCGTGATAATTCTGATAATTATTAATCTGCAAATAAATCTGCTCCTTTCAGAGTGGTTCAGGGATGAGTGACAGGATCGACTCACATAATGCCTGCTTATACAATAGAATGATAGTATTGTACTATAAAGTGAAATTATATTGCAAGAAAAGATAAAAAAATAGTATTAAAATACATATTATGAAAATAAGATAAAGACGGGCGGTGTGGAATCGCCATAGAATGGAACGGAATGAAAAAGGAGAAGAGACTATGAATATGCAGGAAAAGCTGGGTCAGATATTGGGAAAAGAGATTTCACAGGCATCTCATGAGGAAATTTACGATGCTCTGTTGACAATCGTACAGGAGATGGCTTCAAAAAAAGAGCGTACGGACAGCAAAAAGAAATTATATTATATTTCGGCAGAATTTCTTATTGGAAAATTATTGTCTAATAATATGATCAATCTTGGAATTTACAAAGAAGTAAAAGAAATTCTTGAAAAGCATGGAAAGAATTTAAGCGAGATTGAAGAAATAGAACCGGAACCGTCTTTGGGAAATGGGGGGCTTGGAAGACTTGCAGCGTGCTTCCTGGATTCCATTGCAACGCTTGGACTTGCGGGAGATGGTGTTGGACTGAATTATCATCTTGGATTGTTCAGACAGGAATTTAAGAATAATCTGCAGAAGGAAACTCCGAACCCATGGATCGAGAAGAAATCGTGGCTTAAAAAGACCGATGTGGTATATCCGGTATCCTTCAGGGGTCTGGACGTCAAAGCAAGAATGTACGATATTGAAGTGACAGGATATAATAATCTGACAAATAAATTACATCTTTTTGATCTTGATTCAGTAGATGAGACGATCGTGGAGGATGGAATTGATTTTGATAAAAAAGATATAGAGAAGAACCTGACGCTGTTCTTATATCCGGATGACAGTGATGAAAATGGAAGACTTCTTCGTATTTATCAGCAGTATTTTATGGTCAGTGCAGGAGCACAGATGATTTTGGATGAATGCGTTGCAAAAGGCTGTAAACTGTATGATCTTCCGGAGTATGCGGTGATCCAGATCAACGATACACATCCGACTATGGTGATCCCTGAACTGATCCGTCTGCTGATGCTGCGTGGCATGGATATGGATGCTGCAGTGAAAGTGGTATCAGAAACGTGTGCATATACCAATCATACGATCCTTGCAGAAGCATTGGAAAAATGGCCGGTTGCATATCTGAAGAAAGTTGTTCCGCAACTGGTTCCAATCATTGAAGTTCTGGATGATAAAGTAAGAAGAAAGTATGAGGATGAGAGCGTATCCATCATTGACAGGAATGATACAGTCCATATGGCACATATAGATCTGCATTACGGATTTAGTGTCAATGGTGTTGCTTCACTGCATACTGAGATTTTAAAAGAGACGGAACTGAATAATTTTTATAAGATCTATCCTGAAAAATTTAATAATAAGACCAATGGTATTACGTTCCGCCGCTGGCTGCTCCACTGCAATCCTGCTCTGACAGAACTGATCGATTCGCTGATCGGAGAAGGCTACAAGAAGGATGCGGCAGAACTGGAAAAGCTTTTGAAGTATCAGGATGATGAAAAAGTTCTCGAAAAGCTTGTGACGATCAAAAAAGAAAATAAAAAAGCACTGTGCAGATACCTGAAAGAAACGCAGGATATAGAGATCAGCCCAGATACGATTTTTGATATCCAGATCAAAAGGCTTCATGAGTATAAGCGTCAGCAGTTAAATGCGTTATATATTATTGATAAATACCTGGAGATCAAAGAAGGCAAGATTCCGGCTGCACCGGTAACTGCGATTTTTGGAGCAAAAGCTGCACCGGCATATGTGATCGCAAAAGATATCATCCATCTGATCCTCTGTCTGCAGGAGATCATTAATCATGATCCTGATGTAAGCCCTTACCTGAAAGTGGTGATGGTGGAAAATTATAACGTAACGAAAGCTGAAAAACTGATCCCGGCATGTGATATTTCCGAGCAGATCTCACTTGCGTCAAAAGAGGCAAGCGGAACAGGAAATATGAAATTTATGCTGAATGGAGCGGTGACTCTCGGAACGGAAGATGGTGCAAATGTGGAGATCCATGAACTGGTGGGAGATGACAACATTTTCGTATTTGGAGCTTCTAGTGATGAAGTGATCGAACATTATGCAAAAGCTGATTACGTTTCAAAAGAATTTTATGAAAAGAATCCTGCGATCAAAGCTGCAGTTGATTTTATCACGAGTAAGGAAGTACTTGCAGTAGGACAGAAGGAGAATCTGGAAAGACTTCAGCATGAGATCATCAGCAAAGACTGGTTTATGACACTGCTTGATTTTGATGCTTATAAAGAAAAGAAGGAAGAAGCACTGGAGGCATATGCGGATCAGAAAGCCTGGGCAAAGAAAGCACTGATCAATATTGCAAAAGCCGGATACTTTTCTTCTGACAGAACGATCGAAGAGTATAACCGGGATATCTGGAAACTGTAACCGCGAAAGATCTGGAGGAAATAAAATGAAAAGAGCAAGTGGAGTTTTGATGCCGGTATTTTCGCTGCCATCAAAATATGGAATAGGGTGCTTTTCAAAAGAAGCATACAAATTTGTAGATCAACTGAAAAAGGCAGGGCAGAGTTACTGGCAGATCCTGCCGCTTGGTCCAACCGGATATGGTGATTCACCCTATCAATCATTTTCTACCTATGCCGGGAATCCGTATTTTATTGATCTGAAGACATTGGTAAAAGAGGGACTTCTGACAAAGAAGGAGTGTAAGGAAGTACACTGTAAAGATCAGAAAAAGATTGATTATGAAAAAATATATCAGAACAGATTTAAGATTCTGAAAAAGGCATACAGACGATTTCAGAAAAATGATAAGTACGAAAAATTTCTTGAAGAGAATGCTTTCTGGCTGGAAGATTACTGCCTGTATATGGCAATTAAAGACACCCATGCGGGAAAAAGCTGGAGTGAATGGGAAGAGCCTTTAAAGAAAAGGGAAAAAACTGCACTTGAAAAAGTAAAGGAAGAGCTGGAAGATGAGATTGGCTTCTATCGGTTTCAGCAGTATGAATTTGACCGGCAGTGGAAAACGCTGCATGCTTATGCAAAAGAGCGGGGGATTCAGATCATAGGTGATATCCCGATCTACGTGGCTTTTGACAGTGCAGATGCATGGGCTGCACCTGAATTATTTCAGTTCGATGAAGAAAATAATCCGGTCAGAGTAGCAGGATGCCCACCGGACGCATTTGCAAAGACGGGACAGCTTTGGGGAAATCCATTATATAACTGGGAATATCATCAAAAGACCGGGTACGCATGGTGGATTCAGAGAATCCGATACTGTTTTCAGCTCTATGATGTTGTAAGAATCGATCATTTCAGAGGATTTGATGAATATTATGCAATTCCATACGGTGAGCCTACTGCGGAAAATGGAACATGGATGCCCGGACCGGGAATGAAACTTTTCCGTGCCATTGAAAAAGAACTTGGAAGACCGGAAATTATTGCGGAAGATCTCGGTTTTCTGACGGAGAGTGTCCTTCAGATGTTGAAAGAAAGTGGATTTCCGGGAATGAAGGTACTTCAGTTTGCATTTGATCCAAGCGGAGAATCAGTTTATCTTCCTCACAGATATTCTGAAAATTGTGTGGTTTATACGGGAACGCATGATAATGATACGACCAGAGGATGGTATCGCACACTGGATAAAGAAAGCCGTAATTTTGCAAAAGAATATATAGGTGTTTCCAGGCTGGATGATGATACATTGACGTGGGATTTTATGCGGCTTGCAATGAGAAGTGCAGCACAATTATGCGTGACACCGATGCAGGATATTCTGGGAATTGACGGAAGTGGAAGAATTAATATGCCTTCCACATTGGGCGGAAACTGGATCTGGCAGATGGAAAAAGGAGCATTTGATAAAAAGGCAGTTCATAAACTATATCGGATGACCCAGTTATATGGCAGGCTGAATGAACAGATAAAAAAGCAGCCTGAACCATGTATGGAAAATCTGAAATGTAAAGAAGAAAAAGAGTAGGAAAGAATAAAAGATCAGAAAAGAATAGATTAGAAAAGAGAAGAAAAATAGAAGGATCAGGAGATCGGGAAAGCATAGCAAGGCAATCTCATTTCCTGATCTTTCTTTATGTGAGTAACAGACAAAAAGTCTGCTGAGTCCATGGAATCTCTTAAACAGGAAAAAATTTTTCAAAGGGGAAAATTTCTTTCCATTTTCCAGGGGCAAGGGATTCATCTAAATGAATGTCATCAATGGAAATCCGCTTTAATTCGATCACGCAGCAGTGAACAGCCTTCATCATACGGCGGATCTGACGTTTACGCCCTTCACTGATGGTGATTTCTCCGTAGGTGACCGGATGAGAAGGCAGATTAGTACGGACTGCATTTTGCACTTCTGGATGCAGCGTATCAAGAATATTACCAAGAGTATCCTTTTTGAAAAGAGTGATCTTTGCAGGAGAAGTAGGAACAGGAGATCCCTTTAGCAAAATTCCATTTTCCAGGAACTGGAGTCGGTTTTCCGTCAGGTCTCCGAGGACGGTAAAAAGATAAGTCTTTTTCTTATGATAGGTAGGATGAGTGAGCTGTTGATTCCAGTTACCGTCATCTGTAATGAGCAAAAGACCGGTTGTCTCACGGTCTAAGCGTCCGACAGGATTTAGACGGTCATTGTGCAGTTCTGAAAAATAATCCATAACAATGGGGTAAAGAGCATCACGTCGTGCGGTAACGCAGCCAAAAGGCTTGTTAAACATATAATAATGGAACATATTAGTACTCCTTGAATCTATGAACTTGCTATCAAGTATAGAAAGTAAGTGCATTACAGGTAAAGTAGCAGAAAAATCAGTATTTATTTTTGAAAATATAGCTGTAAAGATGATTATACTCAAAATATGATTAAGTGAAAAGGGATTATTTTATAAAAAAGCAAAAAGCCACTTGAAATCTGTGAAAAAGAGATATATAATAACAATAAATCTTTGAAACGAAGAAAAAAGATTTGATTCAAAGAAAATGGGCTGCATAAAGGAGGTGAAAGAAATGTTTAATTTACCAATGGATCATATCGGACTTCATTGTTCTGATGTCGAGGAAAATGCAAAGTGGTATCAGGAAATGCTTGGATTCAGAGTTGCCGGAAAATTTCCGGGAAAAGGTGGGCATAATGTATACTTTTTAGAGAATCCGTCAGACGGAAAGATGTATGAAATTTCTCAGAGGGATCAGCTCCCGGGAGGTGCGACAACCAGAGTTGACCATATTGCATATCGGTCAGAAGATTTAGAGAAAGATTATACATATTGCAAAGAGCATGGTTATAAGATCGTCTCAGATGAGATTGAAGTCAGTATGAATTTCTGGGAGAAAGGTTCGAGATGCTTTAAGATTGAAAGTCCGTGTGGTGAAATGATTGAAATTTGCCAGAAAATTAAATAGTAAGAAGAATTAAGTCTTTAGTAAAATTGTTTTTTTATCAAACCCTAATGAAATGTCTTGTAAGAACTGCCAACTTACAATATAAATCCGTGAAAGAATCCGTGTGTATTCTGCCAAATGCACACGGATTCTTTTGGCTTCTGAAAAACTTTCTACTATATAAAGATGTATCTGTTATAATGTGAAAGAAATAGTCTTGCAGAAAATAAATCGAATTATCAGAATATTCAGAATTGCATGAAAAATATAAAAAATATTGACAATTAGGAACTGGCATGGTAAGATAACGTTCGTCGCTGAGGAACAGCACTGAGGACAACAAAAGAACGGAAGAGCAGAGAAGACGCGGAGGCGGGACATTCCTGGTTGGAAGGGATTGGAAAGATTGAAAATTAATCAAAAAAGTTGTTGACAGACTGATCTGAATGTGATAACCTAAATAAGCTGTCGCTTGAGACGGACATGAAAATGCCAAATCGAACGAAACAGAAAAATAAAAAAGTTCTTGACAAAGAGAAAAGCTTTTGATAAAATATAAAAGCTGTCGCTTGAAAAGAACAGCAG
>NZ_CAKRGI010000035.1 GCF_934330165.1 uncultured Mediterraneibacter sp. | reverse complement strand
TTCGTGTTTGTTGGGAGAAAATGTTCCGGTGCGAGGAACGCTTTCTGACTTGAAAAGCCAAATATCCGCACTTGCTGCTGCGTGAGCAGTGCATTGACAGGGAGCGTTCCGAAGACACTTTGCCCAACTTGTTAAGGAACGTAAATGCGAGTGCCTTTGCACGAGCATTTCCACGTTTCTGTTACAAGTTGTCAACGGGCTGAGGTAAAGCGGGTCCTGCACTGCGATGCAACAACAAGTGCGGATATGGACGCTCTTCTGTCAAAAAACTTTCTGCTGCCGGGATAGATGCTCCCCAACAACTACAAATTTACCTTTCTTACGCAATTTCAAATTCAATTTCTTTTTTTAGAAAGTATTTCTTTACCATTTCATCCCAGGCATGCTCTAAAGATTTATCCATTGTAAAAGTACGGAAAGAAATTCCGGTAATACAGGTCAGATGCATACCGTCGAATTTTAGATTCAGGTAAAGTCCCTGCACATCTTCCGGGGACATCTCGGGAACAGTCTGCTCCATAAGCCGGACGATATTATCCGGTGACAGACTCAGGATAAAGCGGAAACTTAAAGGTGTCCGCTTTCCTTTGATGAGGGAAAAGCAAAATTCCCGGACATCTCCCCAGCGGGAATATTCTTCCAATGGAGCAGGAGAAGTTTCCGCTTCAGATTCGTATCCGCCGGGGGCATCAAAAAAATCCTTTTGGAGATATCCATCCAGTTTGAATAGGTTAAAAGTTACGATCTCGCCTTCAATAAAAGAAAAGCGGTCGAAAGTCTCTGTCATCAGAAGCTGGGACATAAATTTTTTAACATTCGTCAATGTAAGTGAAATCATAGTTAAGATCCTTTCGGGAAAATAAAGTCCTGTTGCCCCATGCAGATCAGAAAACTTAATAAATTAAGCTTCCTCTTTGTGCTTTGGAAGAACCAGACTTAAAAGCAGCGAGACAACAAAAACTCCCGCAACTGCATTTCCATTGAAAATATCACCGACTTCAGATGGGAAGGCGGAGAAAAAGTTTCCGGAAGTCTGGGTCAGTCCGACACCGATCGCAAAAGAAAGGGAAACGATGATCATTGTCCGGTCATCGAATTTACATTCTTTCAGCATCTTAATTCCCTCGTACATGATCGATCCGAACATCATAACAGTACAGCCTCCAAGAACAGCCTGCGGGAGAGAGTTGAAGAATGCTCCCAACGGTGGGAAAAGAGAGGCAAGGATCAGGATCAATGCTCCCATCAGGATTGTAAATCGGTTGATTACACCGGTCATGGTGACCAGTCCTACATTCTGACTGAAAGAAGTCAGCGGAAGGCATCCGAAGCAGCCGGAAATGGCACTGGAAAAGCCGTCTACAGCAAGAGAACCCTGCAGTTCTTCCATTTTCAGATCACGGTGGAGAGCACCGGTTGCAACAGCGGTTGTAGCACCGGTTGTCTCTGCAGCAGATACAAGGAATACGATCGCGATCGTGAGAAAAGCTCCAAGATCAAAGACCGGTTTATGCTCCGTGAAGAAGACCAGTTTCGGAAGACTGAAATACCCAACCTGGTGGATGGTTGTTCCGATGCTGGAAAAGTCGATCATTTTTGCGACCCCTGTAACAGTAAAAAGTGCAGAAATGATATATCCGGCGATCAGTCCGACCAGAATATTCAGGTTCTTATAGACACCTTTCAGAAGATAACGGGAAACCAGACATACGACCAGTGTGATTAGTCCGATCAGTAAATGATACCAGGAACCGAAGTCTTCTGCACCATTACCACCGCCCCAGGAATCCATTCCGACGGACAGCAGAGAGTAACCGATGGCGATGACCACGCAGGCTGATACTACAGGAGTAAGAAACCGTTTCCAGTATTTGGCACTTAAACCAACCAGGCCTTCAAAAATACCGCCAAGGATGACTGCCCCGATCATTCCTTCATATCCGAGTTCGGGATTGGTACAGATCATCAGAAGACTTCCAAGAAATGTAAAACTGACACCCATTACGATAGGAAGTCTTGATCCGATTTTCCAGATCGGATACAACTGCATACACGTACCGATTCCGGCAGCGAACATAGCACACTGGAGAAGCTGGGTGATCTCAGCACCGGTCAGTGGTTCACCGGTTCCACGCACCAGCGCGGCACTGCATACGATCAGAACCGGTGCAAGGTTGGAGACGAACATCGCCAGTACGTGCTGAAGACCGAAAGGAATTGCTTTTCCCAGTGGAACACGTCCGTTCAGGCGATAAATATTTTCCGTGCTGACAGCAGCGACGGGGGTTTCTTTTTTTTCATTTGTCATGATTTTGTCCTCTGTCTTTCCTTTATGATATCGTTAATTATAGAGTCGGAGAGGTTCAGATGTCAAATTTGACTTTTATCTGAAAAAAAAGTATTATAAATAGTTAGAAATCTCAGTCTTGAAAGAGAGAAAAGAATGAAAAAAAGAAAGAAAAAAATTTCACGAATCTATATTGGAGCAGGCTGTATTATTGCACTGATCCTTCTTGGAGCTGCGATCCACGGAGTGAAGCAGTTTACAGCAGAAAATGCAGATACAAAAAAAGGAATTGAATATATTCAGTCAAAGGAAAATGAAGAGGTCAAGGTGATCGAGCAGAAGATTGCCAGCCTGGAGGCAAAAGATCCGGCATCAGAGGATACAGAGAGAAGTCTGAAGGATCGTTTTTCAGGTGCGGTGGTGATGGGAGATTCCATCAGCAGCGGATTCAGTGAATATGACGTACTGAATGCCTCAAGTGTTGTTGCAAAGAGAGGCATACAGCTGGATGGACTGGACGAGCAGATCAGTCAGGCGAAAAAGCTGAATCCACAGGTCGTGTTCCTGTCATATGGGATGAATGATGTGATCGCAACAGACGGAGATACAGAAGCGTTTATTAAGAAATATGCAGCGGTGATCGAGTCGATCACGAAAGAGATGCCGTCCGTCCGTATTTATGTCAATTCCATCTTTCCGGTCAGTGCATCTGCGACTGAAAAAGAACCGGCACTGGCGAAGATTGCCGATTATAATACCGCATTGCGGGAAATGTGCGATGGAAAGCATTTGGGATTTATTGATAATACCGGACTTGTGCAGGACAATTATTATGAAGAAGACGGGATTCATTTCAAAGCAGAATTTTATCCGGTCTGGGCAACGAATATGGCGGAGGTAGCAACATTATGACAAGACAGAGACAGGGAATATGGAAAGCTGCATCATATGTGGTATTCTTTCTGATTCTCGGTTATATTGCCCTGCTTATGATCTATGTAAGCGGAAGTAACCGCTCTTTTTCTGAGATGGAGAGTTCCATGGAGAAAGTCATTGATACGACCGGGATGAAGAAACTGGACGGTCAGATGCTCAAGAGGAACTTCGGACTGAACAGTACAGATTATGAGGGCGTGATGTATTATTCTTCTGAATCAAGCATTGATGCCGAGGAAGTCCTGATGATCTGTGTCAAAAAGAGCAGTCAGACGGAGCAGGTGACAGATGCGGTAGAACAGCGGCTGCAGGAGCGGAAAAAAGATTTTGAGGGATATCTGCCGGAGCAGGAGAAACTTTTGGAAGAGGCACAGATCAGTGTCCGTGGGAATTATATTTTTTATGTAGTATCTTCAAAAGCATCTGAGTACAGAGCTGCTTTTGACCAGAGCTTGTAGAAGGGAAAGAAGGATGTTATTTAGCAGTCTTACGTTTATATTTTTATTTTTGCCGGTCGTTCTGGCAGTATATTATCTCGCCCCACTTAAAATACGCAACTTACTGCTTCTGCTGGCAAGCCTGATCTTTTATGCATGGGGTGAACCGGTGTATGTGGTTCTAATGATCTTAAGTATTCTTCTGAATTATTGTTGTGGAAGAGAGATTGCGGCAAATGCAGAGGATGAGAGAAAGGCTCACCGGGGGATGCTCTTTGCGGTGGCTGTGAACCTGGCTCTTTTGCTTTTCTTTAAATATTATGGATTTTTCCTGGAGCTGGTCAATTCCGTGACCTCAGCGGAACTTACTTACCGCGAACTGGCTCTTCCGGTGGGGATTTCTTTTTATACTTTTCAGGGCATTTCCTATGTGGTGGATGTCTATCGGGGAAAAGCAAAGGCACAGAGGAGTCTGTTGGATTTTGCACTTTATATCGCCCTGTTCCCACAGCTGATCGCTGGACCGATCGTGCGGTATGAAGATATAGAACCACAGCTTGCACAGCGGAAAGTCTCCGCAAGAAAGCTGGGACAGGGGGCAATGATGTTCCTGATCGGTCTTGCAAAAAAGGCGGTACTTGCGGATACATTTCAGACAGTATTTGAGGAGATTTCAGCCATTTCAGCAAGTAACCTTTCTGTTCCGATGGCATGGATCGGCTGTATCACCTATGCATTTGAGATCTATTATGATTTCAGTGGATATTCTGATATGGCGATCGGACTTTCGAGAATGTTCGGCTTTGAACTGAAGAAGAATTTTGATCACCCTTATGTGTCGAGAAGTGTGACGGAATTTTGGAGAAGATGGCATATTTCATTGAGTACATGGTTTCGTGAATATGTCTATATTCCTTTGGGTGGAAACCGTTGCAGTGGAGGAAGGCATATCCTGAATCTGCTGATCGTCTGGACACTGACGGGAATGTGGCATGGAGCTGCCTGGAATTTTATTGTGTGGGGATTTTATTACGGAGTCCTGCTGGTGATGGAAAAATATGTATGGGGTTCAGAAGTGGACCGGCTGCCATCACCGCTCAGAAGAATCTATACGGCGGTCTGCGTGCTGGTCGGTTGGGTCTTTTTCTTTAGTCCGAGCCTGGGAGCAGCATTCCGTTATCTCGGGGCAATGGTCGGAACGGGAGCCGGACTGTTGGATGCAGGGGCAGGGTATGTCTTCTTTTCCCACTGGCTGTATTATCTGCTGGCAGTGGTCGGGATGTCGGCATTTGGAGGCAGACTGCTCAGAAGGATCATTGGTCTGCCGGAGAGTGAGACGGCACGAACAGTTGTAGCCGGAATTTTATTTTTCGGAATGATGGCAATCTCGGTGGCATTTCTGGTGACGGAGACATATCAGCCATTTTTATATTTCAGATTTTAAGAAAAGAAAGACCGTAGCTTTAAGGTGAAGGAAAATGTGCAGCCAAAGGGCTGATTCAGGTGAAAGAGTATGAAGAAAAAGAAGCAGAGAGGCTCGTTAGAGCGGGTGACAGGGACAATTTTTATCTTGGTACTATTTGTATTTCTTTTAATCAATATCATTGTGCCGGATAAAGAAAAGTCAGTGCAGGAGAACAGGATGCTTGCATCCGCTCCGAAATGGAACTGGGGAAATGTCATTTCGGGCGATTATATGGAAAAGTTTGAGCGGTATATGTCGGATCAGTTTGTCGGAAGAGATTTCTGGAGAAGGATCAAGGTCGGTGTGGACAGGCTGGCGGGTGTCAGCAAGGAACACGGCGTATATATAGGAAAAGACGGACAACTGATGGAGGAGATTGAGCTGCCAAACCAGGAATATCTGGCAGACAATCTGAAAGCCATTCAGAATTTTGCAGAGACGAATACGGGTCTTCCGGTGAGAATGATGCTTGTGCCGGATGCAGCAGGGGTTCTCGGAGCAAAGCTCCCGGCTATGGCAGAAGTGGAGGATCAGACACAGCTCTTAAGCATGGTAAAGAAGGAACTGGGGAGTTCCGTTGAATGGATCGATGCAGCTTCGGCTCTGAATAAGCACCGGAGTGAAAAGATTTATTATAAGACGGATCATCACTGGACTTCTCTGGGGGCTTTTTATGCATTTCAGGAGGCAGCCCCTTCGTTGGGAATCGAGGGAGATATTTCAGGGAAATATGTATCTTATGCGGTTTCCAATGATTTTAACGGAATGCTGGCATCAAAAAGTGGAGTTTATCTGAGCGAGAAAGAGCAGATTGATATTTATGTTCCGAGTGACAGTGATACGGATGTGATCGTAGATTATGTAGATGAGGGAAAAAGGACGACGTCTCTTTTTGAGTCTTCCAGGCTGGATACAAAGGATCAGTATAATGTCTTTCTGGGAGGAGATTTTTCTGTTGTAGATATTAAGACAGTATCGACGGCAAGCAAAAGACTTCTTCTGATCAAAGACTCTTTTGCGGACTGCTTTGTGCAGTTTTTAACACCGTATTACCGGGAGATCGTGGTGGTCGATCCGAGATATTATAGTGGCACGATCGAGGAATTGCTCAGTTCCTACAGGATCTCAGAGGTGCTGTTCCTTTACAGTGGAAATACATTTTTTACAGACAATAATATAAGTGGAGTGTTGACGGGTGAGTAATCGGATCAGAGAAGAATTTATACAGAAAAAAGAACCGGTAAGACTGAATAAGTATTTAAGTGAGGCAGGAGTGTGTTCCAGGAGAGAGGCAGACCGCCTCATTGAGACCGGAAAGGTGAGCGTGGACGGAAAGCGTGCCGGAATGGGAATGAAGATCTATCCGGGCCAGACGGTAAAAGTGGGAAATAAGACCGTGTCAAAGCAGGATGAGATGATCGTGCTTGCGGTAAATAAGCCAAGAGGGATTGTCTGCACGGAAGAAAGACGGGAAAGAGACAGCATTGTGCGTTTCCTGAATTATCCGGTGAGGGTGACTTATATCGGAAGGCTGGACAAGGATTCCAGAGGTCTGCTGCTGATGACGAATAATGGAGATATCATCAATAAGATCATGAGAGCAGCAAATTATCATGAGAAAGAATACAAAGTAACGGTGGATCATGAGATCACAGAAGATTTCCTTAAGAAAATGTCACAGGGGGTGGCAATTCTGGATACGGTGACGAGACCGTGTAAAGTAGAGAAATTGGGGAAATATACATTTAAGATCGTATTGACGCAGGGATTGAACCGTCAGATCCGCAGAATGTGTGAAGCACTGGGGTATGAGGTAAAAGATCTTTTGAGAGTCCGGGTGATGAATATTACGCTGGATGGACTGAAAGAAGGAAAATACCGTAAACTGACAGACCGGGAATTAAATGAGCTGGATCAGTTGCTGGAGCAGTCTTCCAGTCTTCCGGGCGGAAGGGCAAGCAGGCAGGAGAGGAAAGATGGAGCAGGAAAGAAATAAAATGGAGCAGGGAAAAAGTGAGCAGCAGCGGATGCGGGAACTGGTAGAACTTCTGAACCGGGCGAGAAAGGCATACGAGCAGGACAATACAGAGATCATGAGCAACTATGAATATGACAGGCTCTATGAAGAACTGGAAGAACTGGAAAAAGAACTGGGAACAAAGATGGCGAACAGTCCGACGGTCAATGTCGGTTATGAGGTGGTCAGCGGACTGCCGAAAGAACGCCATGAGCGGCCGATGCTGTCACTGGATAAGACGAAGGAAGTAGAGCGGCTGAAAGAATTTCTTGGCACGCAGAAAGCGATGATCTCCTGGAAACTGGACGGACTGACTATTGTTCTCACGTATCAGGGTGGAGAACTGGTCAAAGCCGTTACAAGAGGAAATGGAATCGAGGGAGAGGTCATCACGAACAATGCAAAGGTCTTTCAGAATGTACCGCTGCATATTCCGTACCAGGGTGAGCTGGTTCTGCGTGGAGAGGCAGTGATCTCCTATAAAGATTTTGATGCGATCAATGAAAAGATCGAAGATGTCGATGCAAAATATAAAAATCCGCGAAATTTGTGCAGTGGGTCTGTACGGCAGTTGAATAATGAGATCACTGCGAAAAGAAATGTGAAGTTTTTCGCATTTACACTGGTGAGTGCGGAAGAGGCAGATTTTCATAATTCGAGAATGTATCAGATGCAGTGGCTGGAAGAACAGGGATTTGACGTGGTGGAACATCATCCTGTGACGGCAGAAACGATCGAAGAGGAAGTGGCATGGTTTGCCAAGGCGATCGGGAAAAATGAAATCCCGTCTGACGGACTGGTACTGGTCTATGATGATATTGCCTATGGACAGTCACTGGGAACGACCGCAAAGTTTCCGAGAGATTCTTTTGCATTTAAATGGGCAGATGAGATCCGGGAGACAACGCTTCTTGAGATTGAGTGGAGTCCGTCAAGAACGGGACTGATCAATCCGGTTGCGGTTTTTGAACCGGTAGAACTGGAAGGAACAACGGTCAGTCGTGCCAGCGTGCATAATATCAGTATTATGGAAGAGCTGGAACTGGGAGTCGGTGATACGATCCAGGTGTATAAGGCCAACATGATCATTCCGCAGATTGCGGAGAATCTGACACGGAGCGGTGTAAAAGATATTCCGACAGTCTGTCCGGTCTGTGGTGGTGCGACAAAGATCTCCATGGAAAATGAGACGAAGACGTTATTCTGTACGAACCCGGAATGTCAGGCGAAGCACGTAAAAGCATTCAGCCTGTTCGCAAGCAGAGATGCGATGAATATCGAAGGACTTTCAGAGGCAACGCTGGAAAAATTCATTCTGCATGGGTATGTGAAAGATTTTACGGATCTGTTCCATTTGGATCGGTATGAGGAAGACATTAAGAGCATGGATGGATTTGGAGAGAAATCTTATCAGAAGCTGCTTAGAAATATTGAAAATGCAAGGAAGACAACGCTGGCACGACTGATCTACAGTCTTGGGATCCCGAATATCGGAAGTGCCAATGCGAAGGTCATCTGTAAAGCATTCGGAGATGATCCAAAGCGTGCGGAAGAGGCAGCCGAAGAAGAACTGGTAGAGATTCAGGGCATTGGCGGGATCATGGCGAAGACCTATGTAGAATATTTTGCTGACCCGAAGCATCGGGAAATCTACCGCAGACTGCTGGACGAGGTGGAGCTGCAGAAGGAGGCTGTGACAGAGGACAGTCAGAAATTTGAGGGAATCAATTTCGTGATCACGGGAAGTGTGGAACATTTTGCTAATCGGGCAGAGATAAAAGCGGAAATAGAGAAGCGTGGAGGAAAGGTAACCGGCAGCGTGACATCAAAGACCGGTTATCTGATCAATAATGATGTAAATTCAACTTCTTCAAAGAACAAAAAGGCGAGAGAACTTGGAGTGCCGATCATTTCGGAAGAGACGTTGATCGGGATGCTGGGACAGTAGTGTGGTGTTAAGATTGTGTAAGAGTTCACAGTTTGTTTATTTGAATATTTGAAGTGATTGTACTATAATGAACTGCGGATCGTCAGGATTCTGCAAAATGGAACAGGGGTCAGAGATTTCTGGTTGTGATATTTATGAATTTTTCAGGCAGGATATGACGGGACGCAGGAAGCAAATGGAACAGGAGAAGAAAGGGAAAGCGTATGTCAGATCAGGATTTCGTTATTGTGGACGAAGAAGAAGATTCTGAGATTCCACAGGAAAAAGAGAACCGGACAGAGGATTCCCGTAAGGAAGTGGTCAAAGACGCTGAAAAGGAGCGTAAGGATGATGACGGTTACGAGAAAATCTGCTTTATCTGTCACAGACCGGAGAGTGTGACCGGGAAGATGATCGATCTTCCGAACCATATTACGGTGTGTCCGGACTGTATGCAGAGAAGCTTTGATGCGATGGGCAGCAGTCCTCTGGATCTGGGAAAAATGATGAATATGCCGGGAGTGCAGTTTCTGAATCTTTCTGATTTGGAAGGAATGCAGCCAGAAGCAAAAAAGATCAAGAAGAAAAAAGAGAAACCAAAGGAATTTCCAGAACTGGATATTAAGAATATTCCTGCACCGCATAAGATCAAGGCCAGACTGGATGAGTATGTGGTAGGTCAGGAACGTGCAAAGAAGACCATGGCAGTAGCGGTCTATAATCATTATAAGAGGGTGGCAACCAATACGATGGATGATATTGAGATTGAAAAATCCAATATGCTGATGATCGGACCGACAGGAAGCGGAAAGACATATCTGGTGAAGACACTGGCAAGATTGCTGGATGTGCCGCTGGCGATCACGGATGCGACTTCCCTGACAGAGGCCGGTTATATCGGAGATGATATCGAGAGCGTTGTATCAAAGCTGCTTGCGGCAGCAGATAATGATGTAGAACGTGCAGAGCAGGGAATTATTTTTATTGATGAGATCGATAAGATCGCCAAGAAAAAGACTTCCAGCCAGCGGGATGTGAGCGGAGAATCCGTACAGCAGGGAATGCTGAAGCTTTTAGAAGGCAGTGAGGTAGAAGTGCCTGTGGGAGCGAACAGTAAGAATGCAATGGTTCCGCTGACCACAGTGAATACAAAGAATATTCTGTTCATCTGTGGAGGAGCGTTCCCGGATATTGAAGAGATCATCAAAGAACGTCTTCAGAAGAAGACGTCCATGGGATTTAATTCAGAGCTGAAGGATACATATGAGCATGACGAGAATCTTCTGTCAAAGGTCACGGTAGAAGATCTGCGTAAGTTCGGCATGATCCCGGAGTTCCTCGGAAGACTTCCGATCATCTTTACCCTGAAAGGACTGGATAAAGAGATGCTGGTGAAGATCTTAAGAGAGCCGAAGAATGCGATCCTGAAGCAGTACCAGAAGCTTCTGGCACTGGATGAAGTGAAACTGGATTTTGATGACAGTGCATTGGAGGCGATCGCGGAAAAGGCAATGGAGAAAGATACCGGGGCAAGAGCACTTCGTGCGATCATCGAGGAATTTATGCTGGATATCATGTATGAAATTCCGAAAGATGATAATATTGGAGAGGTGACGATCACCAGAGCTTATATTGAAGGAACAGGCGGACCGGTCATCCGTCTGCGGGGGCAGGAAGTACTGGAATTAAATGGTTGAAAAAGACCGGTGCACTGCAATAAAAAGGATTCCATGAGTATGGCAGAACCATGGGATCAGATGACAGCGAATAGAGAAAACGGAAGAGAGTGAAAAAAATGGATGCTTATAGATACTTACTGGATTTGGCAATAATTTTATTATCAACAAAGGTACTGGGTCTTCTGACAAAGAAAGTCCAGATGCCGCAGGTTGTAGGAGCATTGCTTGCAGGACTTGTTTTGGGACCTGCAGGATTTGGATTATTAACAGAAACTTCATTTATCCATGAAGTAGCCGAGATCGGTGTGATCGTACTGATGTTCTCGGCAGGTATGGAGACGGATATCAAAGAGCTTAAGGCGAGTGGAAAAGCTTCTTTTATCATTGCATTATTTGGAGTACTTGTACCGCTGGCAGGAGGTTATGCGGTTGCGTGGTTCTTCAATAAACCGGGTGCGATCGAGTCAGATGTGACTTCACCGGTCTTTTTACAGAATATCTTTATCGGAGTCATTCTGACGGCGACATCGGTAAGTATTACGGTAGAGACACTGAAAGAACTTGGAAAGCTGAAGACCCGCTCAGGAAATGCGATCCTCGGGGCAGCGATCATTGATGATGTACTTGGAATCATTGCACTGACGATCGTTACGAGTATGGCAGATGATTCTGTAAGCCTTGGAATCGTTCTGTTGAAGATTGTTGGATTCTTCGCATTTTCAGGTGTCATCGGTCTGATCTTCTATAAAATGTATAAGAAATGGGTCGATGAAGCGGAAAAAGAACTTCACCGCCATACGATCATTGCATTTGTATTCTGCCTGATCATGGCGTTTGTGGCAGAGGAAGTATTCGGAGTTGCAGATATTACGGGAGCGTATATCGCAGGACTTATTATTTCCAATGTACAGCGTTCTACTTATCTGGAGTCTAAATTTGATACAATGTCTTACCTGCTTCTTTCACCGGTGTTCTTTGCAAGTATCGGACTGAAGGTGGAACTGCCGAAGATGTCTATGACGATCATTGCCTTTGCAGTAGTTCTGACAATCGTTGCAGTAATTACAAAGATTGTTGGATGTGGACTTGGAGCAAAAGTGTGTGGTTATAAAAATTATCAGGTAAAGCGGATCGGAGTTGGTATGATCTCAAGAGGTGAGGTTGCACTGATCGTTGCCAGCAAGGGTGCGGCACTGGGGCTGATGAGTTCTGCCCTGCTTGGACCAATCATCGTTGTGGTTGTAATTACAACGATTATTACACCGATTATGCTGAAAGTTGTATTTGCACCGGGAACAGCTCCTGCAGTAGAGCAGATCGTACCTGAATCAGAACGGGTTAAGAGTTATTACGAGAACCGTGAGGATAACCGGTAATCCGGGATATGGGATGGAAAATTCACAGGGAAAATGATTTAAAAAAGAAGCCATGGGACAGCGTCAGAGCTGCCTCATGGCTTCAAATGTATTATAGAGGTTTAACTGGCCGTATCCCCATTCACGGTTTGGATATTCCAGAAAATCCGGGCGGATTGCGCCGAGGATCAGCAGACTTTTGATCTGAAAGACATCAATGCCGGTGACATTTTTCTGCTCCAGTTCCCATTCCAGCATAAGTGCAACGGCTCCGGCAGTGATGGCTGTGGAAATACAGGAGCCGGAACGAACAGTAAAGCGTCCGCCCGGCAATGCTCCTTTTACATTGATGCCGGGAGCTGTGATGGAAGGATTCTGAAACTGGGTGCGGGTGTATCCGCGGCCGGATGCCTGGGCGAGTCCTCCATTTTTCCCATCGTAATAGGAAACGATGATGGGACTTGGTGCATTAGCGGGATTGGTCAGGGTGTAATAGGGGTCTGATGCAAGAAAATATACTTCTCCATCAAGAAATTCTGTGACGGGAAGCCACATATGAAACTGTCCGTCAATGAGGCGGACTGGTTCAACAACAATTTTCCAGATCCCGGCAGCAGGAGTATTGAACCGGAAAAAGACAAGCTCAGAGTTGGTTTTTTCTACCATCAGCCGGTAATCGACATAAACTTTTGTCTTTTCAAAAAGAAAGTCCAGTTCGACATTTGAGCCAGCCCGGAAGGGGATACGGGAAGTGTTTTCACCGGAAGGAGAAATGATGGAAATGGATAAAATGTTGGGGATCATAACCCAGAGTTCCAGCATGAAGCCGGAGACATTTTCGCCCACCCGGATTTCAACGGTCTTGGTGTCACTGAGATTCTGGATCGTATTGTAATAATGATGGCGTTTGTCGGCTTCATTTCCTGTTCCGATGACTGCGATCCGGTTGGCCACAAGACTGTAAGCACCAACCTGGCTGGGAAGGGGGAGGGTGCCGACGTGTCCCCCCATGTTTGTACCGACAGTAATGCACATTACGAGCGGAAGGTCAAGAGCGGATGCAAGGTCATTTAGATATTTCAGTCCCAGCAGAAGATCCGTTTCCTGATAGCAGACAGCATCAGAGGCAATACAATAGTATTCTTTCAGATATTGCTTGGCAGTTTTTAATTTTACCATCGCAATGGTACATTCAGGTGCGGCTCCGAGGAACTGTTCGGAGATATCTGCACCGCCTGCAGCGAGGCTTGCAACAAAAGTTCCGTGTCCGGTGTCATCAACAGAAGGAACAAGAGATGCAGGATCTTCGGAAGAAAGGGCGGCATCAATGGCTTCTCGGACATATTCTGTTCCGTAAGCAAATCCCTGTGGTGGTGTTCCGCTCTGGATCGTCTGATCCCAGATGGCGGCAATTCTTGTCGAACCGTCAAGGTTGCGGAACAGGCGGCTTGTATAGTCAATACCGCTGTCCAAAAATCCGATCAACACCCCCTGTCCTTTTAGCTGGAGCGTAGGATAATTCTGAACCGGAAGGATTCCTGCATGGTTCAGCGTTTCCATACTCAGGGGCGAAAAGCACTGGGGGATAGAATTATAAGAAAAGCGGGAGAGCGTGATCGGTTCTACTGATTCTTTTGGAAAATAATAGCAGGTGTATCCACCACCGGCATCCTGTTCACAGGGATTTTGAAGGAGAAGCTCATTAAAAAGAGGTGTGCGTGTCCGATTCTCGATAAAATCACGGTAATCTTCGGAAAGGATGTTCTGACGACAGGTTTCTAAATCTGGCATGGCACATTTCCTGACTCTTTTTCTGTCAATATATGAACTTAAGAATTTCTTTATAACCCTAAAAGATCTATAAATTTTTGCCCGTCAGTCTTCACAAAGGAGAAGAATGAGGTATAATGAACTTAATTCATGACCGCAGGAAGGCGGGGGCCGGAGACAATGACCCATGGCTGCGATGAGAAAGATGGTCAGAAGAAATACCCATGGGTGTGATGAGAATAGCAGTCGGAGGAGAAGATTGACGGAATGGTTACGGAAAGGAGAAAAAAGATGAAAGATTTTTTCGAAGGATTAGGAAAATATATCGGGGAGACCGCGACGACAGTAGGAAATAAAGCCGGAGAGGTAATCGAAACCCAGAAGCTGAAATCGCAGGTGAGAAGCCTTGCACATGAGAATACAGTCGATCTGCTGGAACTTGGACGGGGAGTCTATGAGCAGTATAAGAATGGAGCTGCTCTGGATGAGAAGGCAGAAGGACTGTGCGAGGCGATCAGCTCAAGAGAAGAGAGCATTGCAGAGTTTGAGGAGAAGATCTCAGCTATCAGAGGAGCAGGAAAATGCCCGAATTGTGGAAAGACGGTAGCAAAGGAGATGGTCTTCTGTCCGTATTGTGGAGAAAAGATGCCGGCGGTAACAGTGGATGATGAAGATGTTTTTGCAGATTATGAAGAATTTGCGGGAGAAGAGGCAGAGAAAACTGTGGCAACAGCAGAGGCAGAAAAGAGTGCAGCAGCAGAAGATGAGCATCTTGCAGATGAGACTGAAGATATAAAGCTCCGGGAAGAAGATGCGTCTTTATTTGAAGAGGAGGCAGTGAAAGGAGAGGCAGCCCGTTCACAGGAGGCAGCAGAAGAAGAGGCATGATCCAGGATATAGGAGAGCATATATTTGATAACCAGTATCATCCGAGTCTGCCTGACCGGGAGTCTTATGCACTGTATTACGAAGACCATGCAGCCCTTGTGAGAAAATATCCGGATCGAATTGAGTTTCCGAGGTTCCGGGATATTGAGCGTCTGAATGAAGATGTCTATGAAGATGCAGTATATCTGTTCAGTATTGACGGAGAGCGGTATTATCTTGTAGAGGAAATCAACCGGGAGCGGCAGTCACATTATACAATGGAAAATACGGAAATCTTCCGGTATGCAGAGCCACAGTATCTTGCATTTGCCGGGATTACGGGATATCAGCTTCATAACTGGTATCAGAGCCGGAGATTCTGTGGGAAATGTGGCAGGAGAATGAAAAAAGACAGTAAGGAAAGAATGCTGTATTGTGAATCCTGCCATAATATGGAGTTTCCGAAGATCTGTCCGGCAGTGATCATTGGAGTGACAGATGGCGATAAGATCCTGATGTCAAAGTATGCCGGAAGAACTTATAAAAAGTATGCATTGCTGGCGGGATTTACGGAGATCGGTGAGACTCTGGAAGAGACGGTACAGAGAGAAGTCATGGAAGAAGTTGGACTTAAGGTAAAGAATATCCGTTATTATAAGAGTCAGCCATGGTCTTTTACTGATACGCTTCTGATGGGATTTTACTGTGATTTAGATGGAGAAGCTGCCATTACGCTGGATCGGGAAGAACTTGCCATGGCAGAATGGTTTCAAAGAGATGAGATCCCGGTTGAGCCAGAACGGGACAGCATCACCAATGAGATGATTATCAGATTTAAAAGTGGTGAAGTATAGCTGCTGAGTTGCAGGGGAAAAGAGCAGATCAAAAAGAAGAAAAAAGAGTTATAAAAAGATAAAAAAGAGACATCCGGGATCGAGCCTTAAAAGGTCTGACACCGGATGTCTTTTGCGTAAGCGACAAGCCGATCACAGCATTTTTAGATACTGGACACTGTAAGCCGGCATGGAAAGCTGGCCATTCAGAACCTGTGGAGCGGCTTCTGATGAATCGCAGATCTTCAGCAGGTCAATATAAGATCCCTGAAGTTCTCCATTTCCTGCGGTGAAGTTAGAATCAGAAGCGTTGATGGCAACAAGGATGCGTTCTGTTTCTGTGCGGCGTTCAAAGATAAGCTGATGATTCGTAATGACAACATTTCGGTAGGAACCGTTACAGAGAGCATCACTGGTGCGTCTTACTTCGATCAGCCGGGAGATAAAGTCCGTCAGTTCGTTTGGCTTTGGTGCATCAAAGCATGGGCGGAGGGCATAGTCATTATCGGGAGCTTTCACCCCTTCCTCCCCCCATTCACTTCCATAATAAATGCAGGGTATTCCAGGCATTCCGAAGAGGATTCCGTAACATAACGGTAAGTGGTTCTTATTCGTCAGAATACTTGCGATCCTTGTGACATCATGATTATCCACAAATGTCATGAGATGCTTTCCACGGTAAATACACCACTGTTCTGATCCGAACTGACGGTTCAGGGAATGTGCGATCTCGAACAGATTCATGCTGTTGAAACTGGAATAAATTCCTTTATAACACTCATAATTTGTGCAACTGTGAAGCATTTCGTCATTGACGATCAGATTGTAGTCACCAAAGAGGACTTCTCCGATCAGTGCAAACCCTGGTTTGAGCGATTCACAGAAGCTGCGGAGACGTTTCATAAAATTATGATCCAGACAATAGGCAACATCCAGACGGAGTCCGTCAATGCCGAAGTCTTTGATCCAAAGCTTTACACAGTCCAGCAGATAATCTACAACAGCCGGATTCTGAAGATTCAGCTTGACCAGTTCAAAATGACCTTCCCAGCCTTCATACCAGAAACCATCATTATAACAACTATTTCCGTCGAAACTGATATGAAACCAGTCTTTATAAGGAGAGTCCCATTTCTTTTCCCGGACATCCCGGAATGCCCAGAAGCCACGCCCGACATGGTTGAAGACACCGTCAAGGATTACTTTGACATTCTGTGAATGAAGTTTCTTGCATACTTCACTGAAATCTTCATTTGTGCCGAGGCGGCAGTCAATTTTGCGGAAATCTCTTGTATCATATCCATGATTGTCGGATTCGAAGATCGGATTAAGAATGATCGATCCGATGCCAAGATCTCCTAGATATTCCGCCCAGTTCCCGATCTTCAAAATGCGGTGTGCGGGAACGCCGTCGTTGTGAACGGGAGCCCCACAAAAACCGATGGGATAAATCTGATAAAAAGTTTCATTATAAGCCCACATAGATGTACCTTCTTTCTGCTTTTGCTCACCGCATTGGAAATATGCAGTGAGGTTGATATCTTTTATTATAGCATTTGGAGGAAATTTGAACAACGTAGAATAAAATGAAATATGACGGAAAAAAATCAGCAGAAAAAGGGTAAGAAGGACGGAGAAAAATGTTGACATTCAGAGAAGAAAGGTCTATAATAGTACAGCATGACATAAGGAGAAACGATATACACCAAAGCCCCGGAGTATATTGATTTCAAATAAATAAGCAAGAACATTGATAATTATTTACAGGAGGAACACCCATGAAAACTTATATGGCTAACCCGGATAAGATTGAAAGAAAATGGTATGTGGTTGACGCTGAAGGTGCTACATTAGGACGCCTTGCATCTGAGATCGCTAAGGTGCTCAGAGGAAAGAACAAACCGGAATATACACCGCACATCGATACAGGTGATTATGTAATCGTTGTGAACGCTGAGAAAGTAAAAGTAACAGGAAAGAAATTACAGCAGAAGATTTATTATAATCACTCCGATTATGTTGGAGGAATGAGAGAGACTACACTCGCTGAGCTTCTTGCAAAGAAGCCGGAGAAGGTAATCGAGCTTGCTGTTAAGGGAATGCTTCCGAAAGGACCTATGGGAAGAGACATGATCAAGAAGCTTCATGTTTACGCTGGCCCAGAGCATGCAAATCAGGCTCAGAAGCCGGAAGTTCTTACATTTTAGGTAGAGGTTGAAAGGAGGAAATAACAGTGGCTAACGCAAAATATTACGGAACAGGAAGAAGAAAAAAATCGATCGCAAGAGTATATCTTGTACCTGGAACAGGAAAAATTACTATTAATAAGAGAGACATCGATGAGTATCTCGGACTCGAGACTCTGAAAGTTGTTGTTCGCCAGCCGCTCGTGGCTACAGAGACTGTTGACAAGTTTGATGTCATCGTCAATGTATGTGGTGGCGGATATACAGGACAGGCAGGAGCTATCCGTCATGGAATCGCCAGAGCACTCCTTGAGGCTGATGCTGATTATAGACCGGTTCTTAAATCCGCAGGTTACCTGACTCGTGACCCACGTATGAAAGAACGTAAGAAACCAGGTCTCAAAGCAGCCCGTCGCGCTCCGCAGTTCAGCAAGCGTTAATCTGCTTTACTATTCAGAACGAGATTTATTTACTCCTCAGAACGAGATTGTTCTGAGGAGTTTTTATATACGCAGGCAACGAACCGGAGCCTGTGCTGGCACAAGCCGTTGGAAAGATCCTGGCAAGATTGTGGAAAGATCCTGGCGGCTGTCAAGATAACCGGAGAGGCTCAGAATAAAGAAGGAAAGTTAAGATGAAAGAAATAGTAATGGCTATTGCCCTGCTGGTGATCGGTTTTGTACTTTTGATCAAAGGAGCAGATTATTTTGTAGATGGAAGTTCTGCAGTTGCAAAGAAGCTGAAAGTTCCGTCGCTGATCATTGGATTTACGATCGTGGCGATGGGGACGAGCCTGCCAGAGTGTGCGGTAAGCGTTGCTGCATCTGTTACAAACAATAATGCACTGGCAGTCAGCAATGCAGTGGGATCTAATATATTTAATTTGATGGTGGTATGCGGAATCTGTGCGTTGATCGTACCGCTGACAGTACAGGTTGGGACTCTGAAAAAAGAGTTCCCATTTTCGGTTTTCTGTGCATTGCTTCTGCTTGCACTTGGTTATTTAGGGATGAATCTTGGACGCACAGAAGGAATTATCCTGATCCTGATTTTTGTATGCTATCTTTTGTGGATGATCTTTTCGGCATTGAAGGCGAGACGAGAAGCTGTGGAAGAGGAGATTGATACATTTCCGGCATGGAAATGTATCGTGTATGTCATTGGAGGAGCGGCAGCAATCAAGTTTGGCGGAGATTTTGTCGTGGATGGTGCAACAATGGTGGCAAGAAGTTTCGGGCTGACTCAGACTTTGATCGGTCTTACGGTCGTTGCACTGGGAACAAGCCTTCCTGAACTGGTCACATCCATTGTAGCGGCAAAAAAGAACGAGCTGGATATGGCGGTGGGAAATGTAGTAGGGTCTAATATTTTCAATATACTGCTGGTACTTGGAGTTGCGTCATCTATCAGTCCGATTGCATTTTTAATGGAAAATATTGTTGATATTGTGATTCTTGTTGGCTTTAGTATCGTTGTATGGCTGATGGCGTGGACAAAGAAAAGACTGAGCAGGAAAGAAGGCATTATCATGCTGCTGCTCTATATAGGTTATATGGTGTATATCTGTATGAGATAGCTATGGTATCTAAAGCAGATTTTTTAGTATAAAATCAGCCCGGGGCTTTGGCTCCGGGCTGTAATCTATGTAAACTGTTCGTAATTTTTAGGCGAAGACCGGCAATCATAAAAAGCAATTAATACAATCGCCGTCTTCTTTATTTGATGATTTTATTATAGAGGGAAATTGTGTCCGGGGTGTGTCGGGAAAGAAAAAGAATTATAAAAATTATTAAGAGATTATGATAGAATTACTATATTGATATAAATATTGAAGGAGATGTGCTAAGGATGGCATGGTAAGTGTGTAGTGCAATACAGTTTTGTATAAAAAGAGGGTGTCGCAAAATCATCAGATTAGATGATAGAGTGATGCCCTCGCTCTATCATATGTAAAAAATCGGAA
>NZ_CAKRGI010000034.1 GCF_934330165.1 uncultured Mediterraneibacter sp. | reverse complement strand
TATCGACCAGGATAAACGACCTGCAAAACGCAGGATATAATATCTTAGTTGGTAACCTTCCGGCTTTCTATTTCTTACTGAAATTTCGTATTTGGTGGGAGAAAATGTCCCGGTGCGAGGAAAGCTTTCTGATTTGAAAAGCCAAATATCCGCACTTGCTGTTGCGTGAGCAGTGCATTGACAGGGAGCGTTCCGAAGACACTTTGCCCAACTTGTTAAGGAACGTAAATGCGAGTGCCTTTGCACGAGCATTTCCACGTTTCTGTTACAAGTTGTCAACGGGCTGAGGTAAAGCGGGGTCCTGCACTGCGATGCAGCAACAAGTGCGGATATGGACGCTCTTCTGTCAAAAAAACTTCCTACTGCCTGTATATTTTCTCTTCAACAAATACAAATTTCACTCCATAAATTTCATTGGATCTACCGGTTCTCCATCTTTCATAATTTTAAAATAGAGATTCGGTCCTTCTACGCTATAGTATTTTGTTGGTTCATTCAACAGACCGATCAACTCACCTGCCGCAACAGTATCTCCTTCTGATACAGACAGATCTTTTAACTGCCCGTAGACAGCCGCATATCCATTTCCCATATCTAATGTAACGGTTGTTCCTGTCTGAGCTGTCTCTTCAATATTGCTCACTGTTCCTGTCGCTGATGCCTTGATGCTTTCCCCAACTTCACCACCGATAATCATTGCCGGATTGTACTTATACTCCTCTAAAGTAGGAAAATAAACGGTCTGATCCATACTGTAACCGATCAGCGTTGCCCCGCTTGCCGGCCACTCCAGTATACTTGCTTCCGTAAACCATGCAGCGGAACTTCCCTGTGCCGCAGTCTCATTCGTTTCCTGTTCCTGCTGTTGTTCATTTGTCCCATCTGTTCCGTCTGTGGAGGATGCTCCTCCTTGTTTCTGACGATCTGCATTGTCTGTCTGTGACGGTGTTGCGTCTTCCTCGCCATCCATCGGAAGCACATCTTTTGAATTTGCTGCTGCATCATTTTCTTTTGTCAGTTTTTCTGTCTCCTGCTGAACCTTTGCAATTTGTTCATTCATATTTTTTTTGTAATTTCTGAATGTAACTGTCCCAACCATTGCAATAACTGCCACGAAGCAAAGTACGATTCCAACAGAAGCTCCTTTTCCTTTTAAAAAGGAAAACTTCTCTTTCTTATTCATTCATCATCACCTCTGACTATAGCATTGCCAGAATATGTGACTTCTATTCGGAAAGAGTTCCATTTAATCCCCTGTCGCTTCTTTTTCATCAAATTCTTTATTTAACGTTGTTCCTTCAAAAAAGAACTGCAGGATTTCTTCATAATTTTTCTTTTCCTTTGCCATTTCATTTGCTGTCCACTGACTCATTCCCAGGCCGTGACCTTTTCCTATGGTTGTAATCTTCAATCCCTTTATGCTCTCGTAAAATGAAAATGCACTGGAAGACAGAGACAATGCATCCCGGAACTGATCCCCGGTACAGACCGTATCTCCAATCCTCATCTGTCGGACATAACCGGAAGAATCTGTTTCCAGTATTTCAAAATCGGCAAAACCATAACCTTTTTCTGCGGTCTCTGAATTTTCTTCTGCTACCAAAAAATCTCTGCATAACTGTTGTATTTCCTGATACTCAAAAACTGTTACCTGAATTTCATCGTCTGCCGCTTTGTCCAACGGACATTCTCTCTTACTGATATAGGGATAATCTTCTGTTCCAAGGACTTCTGATGCGTTCCGCGTCTCACCGTTACTGGACTGATGGTATGGTGTCCATGCACAGGCATCATTATACCATACCACCGTTCCTTCTGTGTCTTCGACCGCCTTTGTATACTTTTTCAAATATGTATCAAATTTTGCCGCTCCCCATTTTCTTTTCATTTCTGCATGAGTCAGATATTTCTCTGTTGCAGTCTTCTCATCTTTTCCCGCCAGTTCCCTGCACAGGCTTGTACGAAGCACCACGGCCTGTGCCTTTAACGCTTCCAATTCGTAAGATTCCGGCATTTCATATGCAAGAACTCCAATCAGGTACTCCTCCCAGTCCAGATCAAGATCCAGTTCTGTTCCATCAGGATCAGTTCTTGCAACCTTTATTGTAAAATGACCACTCCCATTTTGTGGATTCACATCTTTTCCATTTACAAAAATAGAGACAACATAAGGAAGAAATATGAGGATTATCAGAAATGCAGCTATATTTTTTATTTTCTTTTTTGCTGAATAAAAGCTCATAAAGACAGCCCTCCATACTTTATTATATGAAGGGCTGTCTTATTTTAGAACCTGTATTAAATTTTACCTTTACGCTTTATTTTTCTGCACTATTTTCTGTCGGTTCTGCTTCTGTACTCTGTGCATCTTTTTCCAGGTTTTCTGTTCCCTGAACCTGCATCGGATTCACATACGGAGGCTCTGATGCTGCCGGAGGTACAGGCATTGTCGGAGGCTCTGATGCTGCCGGAGGTACAGGCATTGTCGGAGGAACTGGATCACAACCGAAATTTGGTGTCTGCGGTGGAAGATTTGGCTCCATTCCCGGGTTATACGGCTTCTTGCTCATAACAAATAAACAGATTGCTTCGTACATTGGAATAAATAAGCCAAGAACACTATGGATAATCGCCATATTATGGGATGTCAGTCTATGGTAAATATGGAAGTTCACCAGTACATCCAACACCGCTTCAATTGCCTGAAGTGCTACTGCTGCAATAATCAGCAGGAAAACTATCCCCCAGCTCAGTGTCAGACTTCCCGCACCCATTCCAACGGAATAGTTCAATACCGTTCCAATTCCTGCCACAACAATGAAAAGGAAATAAAGTCCTGTGATTACAGCCGTTCCGATCAACGGAATAAGGACTTTCCAAAGTCCCGGACTCTGAAGTCTTCTTTTCTTTAAAGGCATACTGCCTGCAAGTTCTCCCTGAAGATAAGATCTCGCAAACGGTACCCATGCCATCCATGGATTTGCATTTCCTGTTCGCTGTGCCAGACGGTAAAGTGCCATGGATTTAAATACATATTTCACAATACCAATAATCACGGCTGCCACGATCACCAACAGATAAACGGTCATAATCACTGAAAAGATACCTAATCCACTGCTGCTCATTGTCGGACCATCCGGAACTCCGTACGAAAAATCAAAATCATTTCCATATTCCATCTGTCATTCCTCCCTGTCTTAATCAAAAAGATCCTGTCCTGAAGGTACTTCTACTTTTTCAAGATGCCAGATATCCTGTACATACTCTTCAATCGTTCTGTCTGATGTAAATTTACCACTGCATGCAGTGTTGAGCATTGCCATCTTAGACCATTTCTGCTGATCTCTGTAAGCTTCCTCAACTCTCTTCTGTGCATCTGCATAAGAACGGAAATCTTTCAGAATGAAATAAGTGTCTGCTCTGTCTGTACACTGTGTATTTAACAGTGAGTTGTACAGATTGATATACATATTATGGTCACCGTTGGAGTAAGTTCCATCCATAAGCTGGTCTACTACACGCTTGATCTCCCAGTCATTGAAATAAATGTCAACCGGATTGTATCCACCATTGTTCTCATAGTTGATAACCTCCTGTGAGCTTAATCCGAAGATAAATGCATTCTCCTCACCAACTTCCTGAACGATCTCTACATTCGCTCCATCCATTGTTCCGAGCGTCGGTGCACCATTAAGCATAAACTTCATATTACCTGTTCCTGAAGCTTCTTTAGAAGCTGTAGAAATCTGCTCACTGACATCTGCTGCCGCAAAAAGGATCTCTGCATTGGATACTCTGTAATCTTCAATAAATACCACTTTCAGCTTACCATTGATACTTCTGTCGTTATTTACAACATCCGCTACGGAGTTGATCAGTTTGATCGTCTCTTTTGCACGAAGATAACCTGCTGCTGCCTTAGCTCCGAAAATAAATGTTCTCGGATAGAAGGACATCTCAGGATGCTCTTTGATCTGATTATACAGATACATAATATGCAGTACGTTCAGAAGCTGACGCTTGTACTCATGCAGACGTTTTACCTGAATATCAAAGATCGAACGCGGATCTACATCAATTCCATTATGCTCCTTGATATACTTTGCAAGTCGTACTTTATTCTGGTATTTGATCTCCATGAACTCGCGTCTTGCCTCTCCATCCTCAACCAGTGGTTTCAGCTTGGAGATCTGAGAGAGATCTGTAATCCAGCCATCACCGATCTTACTGGTGATCCAGTCTGCAAGCAGCGGATTTCCATGAGCCAGGAAACGTCTCTGCGTGATACCATTCGTCTTATTGTTGAACTTCTCCGGCATCATCTGATAGAAATCTTTCAGTTCCTGCTTCTCAAGGATCTCAGTATGAAGCCTTGCAACACCATTAACAGAGAATCCTGCAATGATCGCCATATTTGCCATACGAACCTGTCCGTCCATAAGGATTGCCATTTTCTTTACTTTTTCTTCATTTCCCGGATACATCTCACGAACCTGGATCACGAAGCGGCGGTCGATCTCCTGTACAATCTGATAAATACGTGGAAGCAGTTTTGAAAACAGGTCGATCGGCCATTTCTCAAGTGCTTCTGCCATGATCGTATGGTTTGTATAAGCACAGGTCTTGCTTGTTACTTCCCATGCCTCATCCCAGCTAAGTCCTTCCACATCAATCAGAAGACGCATCAGCTCCGGTACAGCAACTGTCGGGTGCGTATCGTTCATCTGAATGACAACTTTCTCATACAGCTTTCTGATGTCTCCATGCTTCTTTTTATATTTTGCGATCAGTGCCTGAAGACTTGCAGAAATGAAGAAGTACTGCTGCTTCAGACGAAGTTCTTTTCCTGAATAATGATTATCATTCGGATAAAGAACATCTACGATCAGTTTCGCAAGATTTTCCTGCTCTACTGCCTTATGATAATTTCCTCTGTCGAACTCATCCAGTTTGAAATCCGTGATCGGCTTTGCATCCCATACACGCAGTGTATTTACTACGTGGTTGCCATATCCAACAATCGGCATATCATACGGAACTGCCATGACAGACTCATAGTTTTCCTGAATAAATTTATCTTTTCCTGTAACAGGATCTTTCTCGAAACGGATATTTCCTCCGAAACGTACTTCCTTCGCATACTCTTCACGACGGATCTCGAACGGATTTCCTTCTTTCAGCCAGTTATCCGGTACTTCTACCTGATATCCATTTTCAATTTTCTGCTTGAACATACCGTAACGGTAACGGATTCCACAGCCATATGCCGGATAATTCAATGTTGCAAGAGAATCCATGAAACATGCTGCAAGACGACCGAGTCCTCCATTTCCGAGAGCCGCATCCGGCTCTTCATCTTCGATCACGTTGAGATCAATATTCATCTCTTCCAACGCTTCTTTTACATCTTTATATGCTGTCATATTGATGAGGTTGTTACCTAATGCACGTCCCATCAGGAACTCCATGGACATATAGTAAACTGTCTTTGCATCTGTCTCATCGTAACGCTTCTGCGTCTCGATCCAGTCATCAATAATAACATCCTTAACTGCATAAGAAACCGCCTGAAATAACTGCTGAGGTGTAGCCTCATCAATCGTCTTTCTATAAAGCGTCTTTACATTTTCTTTCACCGCTGTCTTAAATGCAGCCTTCTCAAATCTTTTACTGAACATCCTTTTATTCTCCTTTTTTCTCGACACCCATCGTAACTGCTTCGCCGTTGATCTTCCACTCTTTTACATAGCCTGCAGGCTCTGCCTTTACAACTTCTGTGGCAAGTACTTCTCCACCGATCAGGGTGCTGTTCTTTTCAAAAACAGCTTCTGCTTTTTCGCTGCCTTCATACGTAACACGGATCTTATCCATCACCTCGAAATCAGCTTCTTTTCTCATCGTCTGGATCTTGCTGATGATCTCTCTTACAAATCCTTCTTCCAGAAGTTCCGGTGTAAGATTCGTATCCAGTACAACTGTGATTCCATTATCATTGACAGATTCATATCCTTCAATCTGAGCTGTATCAATCAGAAGGTCTTCTTTGAAAAGTTCGATCTCCTGTCCATTTACATCCAGTTTGAGTACACCGGTAGCATTCAGCTCATCCATTGCTGCATTTCCATCGATGTCATTGAGTGCTGTTTTGATGCCACCTAACATTTTACCATATTTTGGTCCGACTGTCTTCAACTGTGGTTTAAAACTATAAGAAGTAAAGTCTCTTACATCATCTGTAAATTTAATATTCTTAACATTCAGCTCGTCTGCTACGATTTCCTGATAAAATTCAGAAAGCCCAAAGTCTGCTTTTACAAACATCTGACCGATCGGCTGACGGTTCTTGATATTGGATGCGTTACGGCATGCACGTCCCATTACTACAAGCTCAAGTACGTGTTCCATATTATTCTCAAGCTCTTTGTCGATCTGCTCTTCATGAACTTCCGGAAAACTACACAGGTGGATACTCTCCGGAGCATCCTTGTCAATGCTGCGAACCAGGTTCTGATAGATCTGCTCTGCCATGAACGGAATCATCGGAGCTGCTGCCTTTGATACCGTAACAAGAGCTGTATACAGAGTCATGTAAGCATTGATCTTATCCTGCTCCATTCCCTTTGCCCAGAAACGCTCGCGGCTTCTTCTTACATACCAGTTACTTAAATCATCTACGAAATCCTGAAGCACACGTGCTGCCTCCGGGATTCTGTAATTACCAAGGTTGTTGTCCACATCTTTTACCATGGTATTCATCTTGGAAAGAATCCATTTATCCATAACCGGAAGTTTATCATATTCCAGTGTATACTTTGTAGCATCAAAGTTGTCGATATTTGCGTACAATACAAAGAATGCATAAGTATTCCACAGAGTTCCCATGAACTTACGCTGTCCTTCCTGCACTGCTTTTCCGTGGAAACGGTTCGGCAGCCACGGTGCACTGTTGATGTAGAAGTACCAGCGGATCGCATCTGCTCCATATTTCTCCAGTGCATCAAACGGATCAACTGCATTTCCTTTGGACTTACTCATCTTCTGTCCATTCTCATCCTGTACGTGTCCAAGCACGATGACGTTCTTATACGGTGCTTTATTGAACAGCAGCGTTGAGATTGCAAGCAGGGAGTAGAACCATCCTCTTGTCTGGTCAACGGCCTCGGAAATGAAATCTGCCGGGAACTGCTTCTCGAACAGCTCCTGATTTTCAAACGGATAATGATGCTGTGCAAACGGCATAGAACCACTGTCGAACCAGCAGTCGATAACTTCCGGTACTCTGTGCATTTCTTTACCACAATCCGGACATTTGATCGTTACTGCATCAATGTATGGACGGTGAAGTTCAATATCATCCGGGCAGTTATCGGACATAGATTTCAGTTCTTCAATACTTCCGACAGAATGCATACATCCGCACTCACACTGCCAGATATTCAGCGGAGTTCCCCAGTAACGGTTACGGCTGATTCCCCAGTCCTGAACGTTCTCAATCCAGTCACCGAAACGTCCCTTACCGATACTCTCCGGGATCCAGTTAATCGTATTATTATTTGCGATCAGATCATCACGAACTGCTGTCATCTTGATGAACCAAGACTCACGTGCATAATAGATCAGCGGAGTATCACATCTCCAGCAGTGAGGATAGCTATGTTCAAACTTCGGTGCATCGTAGAGAAGTCCCCTTGCATCCAGATCTTTTAATACTTCCGGGTCTGCTTTCTTTACGAACAGTCCTGCAAACGGTGTAGACTCTGCCATGTTACCTTTTTCATCTACAAGCTGTACAAATGGAAGCTCATACTTTCTTCCTACGTTGGCATCGTCTTCACCAAATGCCGGTGCGATATGAACAACTCCTGTACCATCTGTCAGAGTTACATACTCATCACATACAACGTAAAATGCTTTCTTACGCTGCTTTGCAGCCTCATCTGCCGCACACTGGTACAGGGGCTCGTATTCTTTGCCCTCCAGTTCTGTTCCCTTATACGTTGCAAGTACTTCGTAAGCATCTTTTCCTTCTTCTGCAAGTCTTCCAAGAACAGTGTCAAGCAATGCACATGCCATATAATAAACTCTTCCGTCGGCTGCTTTTACCTTTGCATAATCCTCTTTCGGATTTACGCAGAGTGCAAGGTTGGATGGAAGTGTCCATGGTGTTGTTGTCCATGCAAGAATATACGCATCCTCATCTTTTACTTTAAAGCGAACGATTGCAGAACGCTCCTTAACATCCTTATATCCCTGTGCAACTTCCTGTGCAGAAAGAGGTGTTCCACAACGAGGGCAGTAAGGAACGATTTTAAATCCTTTGTAAAGGAGCCCCTTATCCCAGATCTTCTTCAAAGCCCACCACTCGGACTCGATGAAGTTATTGTCATATGTTACATATGGATGCTCCATATCAGCCCAGAATCCTACTGTGCCGGAGAAGTCTTCCCACATTCCTTTGTATTTCCATACACTTTCTTTACATTTCCTGATGAACGGCTCAAGACCGTATTTCTCAATCTGATCCTTTCCGTCCAGTCCGAGCATCTTCTCAACTTCCAGTTCTACCGGAAGACCATGGGTATCCCATCCTGCCTTTCTCGGAACTTTATAGCCCTTCATTGTGCGGTATCTCGGGATCATGTCCTTGATAACACGGGTTAAAACATGTCCGATATGCGGCTTACCATTAGCCGTCGGAGGTCCATCATAGAAAATATAATCCGGGCATCCTTCCTTTTCATCCATACTCTTCTGGAAAATCTGTTCATCATCCCAGAACTTTTCAACTTCTTTTTCACGCTCAACAAAATTCATGTCTGTTGAAACTTTCTTATACATAGCTTTGATCCTTTCTTAAAATATATTTTGGAAAAGGAATCTTCTAAAATAAAGAAAGACCCTCGCCCGTAATAGGACGAAGGTCTGAAATTCCTTTCGTTGTACCACCTGTTACAGCATACTTGGACCTCTCCGATCCGCATATGGTATTCTTTAACGCAGAACTCACGTCAACCCTTACTCCTCGAAATCTGTCTCACCGAAATCACCGGTATGCCTGTTAAATGCTGCCGTTTCAGGGGTTGCTGCTCTGGAGTGATCTTCAGAAATCTCTTACTGATACCGGGCTTGCACCTTCCCCGGCTCGCTGGGATGTTCAGATAAAACCTACTCTCTCCGTCATTGCTTTAACCTGTAGTCTTCCATACAGAATTATTATAAAGAGATTCTGCCTGCTAGTCAAGTTTTTTTCTCTTTCTGCGACGTCTTTTCCGCCGGTGCTTTCTGCCCCTTGTCTGCTTATATTTTATCCATAGAACCACTGCAGCCACAATCACTGAAACTACTGCGATCACTGCTATAAGTACCAGCGGTCTGCTCTCTTTTTCCTTTGTATCTGTAGTTATTGCCGTCTTGTCGGTTCCTTTTGTTATCGCCGGCTTCTCCGCCAGCTTTTTATTGTCCAGCGTTACATCCGCCTTTCCCATGATCTGTCCCTCATAGGTATATGTAACCGTTCCCTCATTAACAGAACCGTCCTTACTTTTAACTTCCGCTTTCAGATCTGAAAATTTCACATCTGACGGAAGCACCACATAAGCATTTTCCTCATCCTTATATTCTTTCACTCCGTCTGCTTTTTCCTGATCTTTCAACATTACCTTTGAGAAGTTATTAAACCCATAATCAAATATCTCCCGGGTATCTTTATACGCATCTGATCCAAAATCATACAGCACCACTGCAACCAGCTGCATCTCTCCATTGTCTGCCATCGTCACCAGGGTCGTTCTCGCCTGATCTGTATAACCGGTCTTTCCACCTTTGCAATACTCATAATAATTTGCATTCTGAGGCCAGAGCATCTTATGCTTCTGATTGACAGTTCTAACCTCGTTCACCAGATTGGTTGCCGAAATCTGATGCGTGAGCGTCTGAGAGATCGTACGAAATGCTTCCTTCTGATATACTGCCGCCCCAATCAGTGCCATATCGTAAGCTGTCGTATAATGCTGTTCATCATGAAGACCATTTGCATTCGTCCAGTGCGAACCGGTACATCCCAGTGCTTTCGACTCTTCATTCATCGCCTCTATAAAAGTATTGTAGTCTCCACCCATCTCTTTTCCAACACTCTCCGCAACTGCGTATGATACTTCATTGGCGGATGCAAGCAATACGGCATATAAGGAATCTTCCAGCGTCAGTTCTTCTCCCGCACGCATCCCGATATGAGCGTCTCCATATTGCAGGAAAGAAATACTGTCCTGTGAAAATTCCACCTTATCTGTCAGTTTCGCATGATCCAATGCAACAAGTGTAGTCAGAAGCTTTGTAATACTTGCCGGATAATGCTGCTTATCAATCTGCTTTCCATATAAGATTGCACCACTGTTCATATCCATCACGATCGCTGAATCTGCATAAACTGCCGGTCCCTGCGGCCAGTTCGTCAGTTTATTCGAGTCCGTTGGTTCTGCATAACAGGCCTGCCGCTGGATTTCCCGGTCTGCCGCTGTATCCCCTTCCTCAGCAAATGCCTTTACTGCCGGGGTCAGAACAAACGCCGCAGCCAGTATGGCTGAAAGACAGAGCGATCCATATCTTTTTATATTTATCATAAAAGAGTTCCTCCGATAATCTTCTTTATTATAAATCTCGGCTCTTACTTTTTCAACTCTTTCTGACTACGATGTTTTTATCATTCAGATAATTTCAGACACCTGGATCCATGTCTGAAACAGCTCCTTCCTCTGTCAGCGTCTGTCGGCAAATCAACTGATATTCTCTATCTCCAATCCACTCTATTTCTCTTTTTTATGATGATTTTACGCAGTGCCAAAATAGTTTCAAGCTATATCAAACCAGTATTTTTAAATATTATACAGAGATTTCTTTTTCTGTCATAATAAAGGCACAATATCAAACAACACAATTTTTTAAATGTAAATTCACAAAGTATAATTTCAGGAGGTACAAATGCATGATAAATTTAACATATGACATTGTAGGATCTTTTCTCCGTCCGGAAGAAATCAAAGAGGCACGTAAAATTTTTAAAGAAGGACAAATTTCCCGTGAACAACTGACACAAATTGAAGATCACGCAATCGAACAACTGGTAGAAAAAGAAGTCGCTCACGGTCTGAAATATGTTACGGACGGTGAATTTCGTCGCAGATGGTGGCATCTTGACTGGCTGAAGGAATTTGATGGTTTTGATACCCTGCATTTTACAAAAGAAATTAACGGAACTTCCAACGAAATCGAGCTTGGAACTGTTACCGGAAAGATTTTCTATGACAAAGAAAAGGTTCACCCGGAGCTTCGTGCATGGGATTTTCTTTATTCTCTTGCACAAAAATATGACGGTGTCATTGCCAAAAAATGCATTTCCGGTCCAAATATGATCTTTATTGATCATTTTCTTCAGCTCGGAAATAAAGAAACTCCTTATTACGGAACTGATATTACAGCTCTGATCGATGATGTTGCCGAAGCTTATCAGGATGCTATCCGTGATTTTTATGACCATGGATGTCGCTATATCCAGATTGACGATACTTCATGGACTTACCTGATCGATGATAATTTCCTTGCAAAAGTCGCGTCTCTCGGCTATACAAAGGGACAGGTTCTTAACTGGTTCCAGACCGTCTCTACAAAAGCTCTGCAGAACAAACCGGAAGACTGCTTCATAGCCACACATTTCTGCAAAGGAAATTTCAAGGGTAATCCTTTGTTCCATGGTTTCTATGACTCGGTTGCACCAGTCATTGCAGAAATCCCTTATGATGCATTTTTCGTAGAATATGATGATGCCCGCTCCGGTTCTTTTGAACCATGGAAAGTTCTTCGCGATAAAGATGCTGTTTTTGTTGCCGGACTTATTTCCACAAAAAACCCGGTTCTTGAAGATCATGATGAACTGAAAGCCCGTTACAATGAAGCCAAGAAAATCGTGGGGGATCAGATCGCCCTCTCCCCACAGTGTGGATTTGCTTCTGTCGAAGAAGGGAACTGCATTGATGATGAAACGCAGTGGAAAAAGATTGATCTGCTCGTTTCCTGTGCTGATTTTATTTAAAAGCCTGTAATGGTTCATGTGATTTAAATTGTTTATTTTATATGTATTTAATTCACTTTATGTAAAAAGGTGACGGAAATCTCTGTTGATCTCCGTCACCTTTTTATCTTCATATTTTCTATTTTTTACTGATTGTTTTTTCAGATTTTCATTCATATTTCCATGTAATCTGATATTCTGTTCCTGTCGTTTCTCCGAGCTGCATGATATAATTCTCAATCATCTTTTTTGCCCGCTCCTGTGCATTTACAAGAAGTGCTGTATTCTTTTCTGCTGTTTTTATCATTTCATTTCTGGCATTTTCCACTGCACCGGTTGCATCTTCCGCAGTAATCTCATTTTTATTAATCCCGTCTTCACTAAAAATATAAGAGTCAGAATTATATGAATCATCATCTACATCTACCTGTTGTACTTCAGCTTCAGGAATTGTAACCGTTACATTGGTTCTATCTACTTTCATCTGCACTTTCGACATATCAATGCCAAGTTTGACCGTTCCGGTATATTCAATCCAGAATTGCCTGTCCTTTTCTCCCAAATGCCAGATTCCCGTACCTGCCGACTTCTCGGATTTTGCCACATTATGATAATAACATTCTACTGTTGCAAGTTTACAGATGGAACGGATCTGCATAATATCCGGCTCTGTACTTTTTGCTTCCTCTTTATCTTCTGACTTTCCGCATCCACTTAACAAACTGATCAGCAGGATCCCGATCAGGGAAAGATTTATGATCTTCTTTTTCATTTGTATCCACCTCACTTAATTATAACTGTATATTTATCATCCACCTGATTAACCCATGGTTCAATCAGACCGGAAATTGCAGAAATCGCATTTTCTTTTGCAAGCTCTGTAATCCTAGTTTCTTCATTTGCTTTCTTTTTCAGATCTTCTTTGCTGACTTTGTACGCATCAGCAGAAATTGTTGCAGTATTATATTTATCTTTTTCGAAAATATATTTCAATGATCCTTCATTTACGCTACAGCCCAGAATTCTTGCCTCTGGAACAGTAATCCTTATTTCCTTTTTGTCCGGATTCACTTTCACTTTCAGTTTATCAAAATCAATTCCCGCACTCACAGTTCCCTCATATGCCACATGATAAAGAAGCGTCTTTCCGTCTTCATTATAACCGGCTGCTACCGCATTATACGTATACTCAAGTGTAGATAATTCACTGATATCTAAAATTTTTTCAATCGATGACTGACTGATCGTCGTCACCTCTCCCCCTTTTGAATCAAAAAATCCTTTTTTTATAACAAATACAATCAGCACGATCACTATAATTCCTATGACTCCTTTTATCAATCCTGGAATGGAAGTGAGTACTTTCAAAGGGCTGATCTTTGGAACAGCATCTTTCTTTTTTCTACTTTTATTGTTCATTCTTTTTTCTCCCTCATAAGTTCTTTTTCAAATTTGCTTTTTGAATACTTACATTTTTCATATTACTTGCTGTTCCGGATTTATTCAAGTATAATCAATATCAAATTATAGATACACTTCTGGAAAGCAGAATTATTTCAATGTATTTTTCATATTTTGTGATAGAAAAGGGAGAGTTTATCATCTGAAGGCACATTGAAATGAATAACTTCTCCTAAAGCACCAATCTGCCAGCTTTTAATGAATCAAAAACGGCAGTATTCCGGATTAGAGGCACTTTAATAAGCCCCGTCGTGAACCGGACTTTAGTTTTGCATACGATAGTATGCCACGGATGCCTTTTGCCAGTCAGTAATAACAGAAATATACCTTTCTCTTTATAGGATCTGTTGATTTTATAATTGAAACCTTTACTGTGCTTGTTTCGGATTCCTTATATTTTGGGCATTTTTTGAAAGTTGTTAATAACTATATATGAAAAAGAAAGCCATTGTGGATAAAACTGCAGAAACTCAAGGAATTTTGCTATTGAGAATCACTTGATTTTATGATAGAATAAGCGATAACGAGGCATTCCCCAAATTGGGGAGCGTTCTAATGTTACCAAATCGAAAAAATCTGTAGATTGACAACTCGAAATAGAGTTGATAATCTTATATATGGCCGAAGGGAAAAATCCCAGAAACCCAGTAAAATCAAGGGTTTGCGGCATGTGTCGTCATAGCTCAGCTGGATAGAGCACTCGCCTCCTAAGCGAGGGGTCGGAGGTTCAAATCCTCTTGGCGACGGGCTTCAAAGCGTTCGAAAATGTTAGCTGGATTAGCTGACAACGAACGCTTTTGTTATTTTCTAATCACGTTCGTGACATGAAATTCCATTCAAAATGATCAATTTCCAGCTAACGCAATCCGATTTTTGATTCTAGTGTAGATTATCAAGATATTCCAAATAAAGCTCAATAAGGTGATATAAAAGCTGTGCAGGGTGATTTTGGTCATTCCCAGACAAATATGGTTTCTGAAGAAGTCGATATGGAATTAATCATCAATTCCGTATTTATTTTCCAGTGCTTCTTCTGCTAATTCCAGTTCATCTTCCAATTTTTCAATCGCACGTTCTCTCGCTTTGTATGTCTCGAAGCTAATCTCTTTCATCTGGTAAGCATACTCAAATTCATCGTCAAGCTTATCCAGTTCGTCATCGACTGCATCTACCTGTTTTTTCAAAGCGTAGAATTGTTCGTGATTCTCAGATGCATTTGTAGATGTTTTTGCATTGTTTACACTTTTTGTTATATTACGGATATCGTTTTCATAAGAAGAGAAATCATAATCCTTTTCGTTCGCATTCTCTACTGCGTTTTCTGTGTTACTGATATTATCATCATTGTCATCTGTATTTGATGTTACAACTTCCTGTGTCTTAATTTCTATATCTTCTGCTGCTTCATTATTGGATGAAGTGCATCCTGTAAAAGCAAATATTAATGTGAGAGATAATAAAACTACTAATATTTTTTTCATAACATGTTCTCCTTCCGTCTCTTGGATGTTTTGTTTTTGCTGTTATATGTATCATATAGGGGGAAGATTAAAAAAAGATTAAAACAAATAGTAATTTCAAAAAATGAAAAAAAGGACTCTAGCACACGAAAATGATTGGTATTATAATAATTACATTATGAGATTACTGATTGTGGAAGACGAGAATGATTTAAGAAATATTGTCAAAAAAAGGCTTGTCAAGGAACATTACAGTGTAGATGCCTGTGGGGATGGTCTAGAGGCGATGAATTATATCGATATGACTTCCTACGATGGTATTATTCTTGATATCATGTTGCCGGGAAAGGATGGATATGAAATCTTAAGAGAATTAAGGCAACGAGAAGATGATACACCGGTTCTGTTACTGACAGCAAAAGACAGCATTGAAGACCGTGTCAAAGGACTGGATCTTGGTGCCGATGATTACCTGATCAAACCATTTGCATTTGAAGAACTGCTTGCAAGAATCCGTGTCATGATGCGTAGAAAGCCACAATTTACATCCAATCAACTAAAAATAGCAGATCTTATTCTAGATCGTGACACAAGAAAGGTTACAAGAGCCGGAAATGAAATTGATCTTTCTGCAAAAGAATTTATGGTTCTGGAATGTCTTATGCACAACAAAAATATCGTAATGACAAGACAGCAGATTGAACAGAATGCGTGGAACTTTGATTTTGAAGGTGCTTCCAATGTGATCGACGTATACATTCGCTATTTGCGAAAAAAAATCGATGCACAATATGAACAAAAACTCATCCACACTGTTCGCGGTGTCGGATATGTAATGAGGGAAAACGAATGAAACAGCTGACGATCAAGAAAAAAATTACGCTATGGTACACCGGAATCATTGCCGTAGTTCTTGGGACTATTTTAGTTCTCGTCCTTCTTTTTGTGGATAGGGTTGGAATTTCTGCGACAGAAGAAGAAATCAGTGCCGCAGTGACTGGTTTCTCTTCAAATATTAATTTTCAGGATGATTCCTTTTATCTGGACGGCGATACCGAATTTTACGATGACGGTATTATGTTTTGTATTTATGACAAAAACGGACACTTACTTTATGGAACGATTCCAACCCAATTTCCAGAAGAAACTATCCTCAAGTCGAATACACCGCGAATAATAACCGGATCAAATCGAAAATGGATGATATATGACAGCGTTTACACTTACGGTGATGATGAGGAAATGTGGGTACGAGGAATTACCTCTGTACATTCTATAGAACTTTTCATGCAGACATCCGAGAAAATGCTGTTGATTGTATTCCCATTACTCATTATTCTGATCGGGGCTATCGGATATTTTATGATCAAGCGGGCATTGAGACAGGTGGATCTTATCTGCGATGAAGTTGAAAACATCAGCAATGGAAAAGATCTTTCCAAACGATTGTCTCTGCCAAAAGCAAAAGATGAATTATACGAATTGTCGGAGAAATTTAACGAAATGTTCGAGCGCCTGGAATTTTCGTTTGAGAAGGAACGTCAATTCACATCAGACGTATCCCATGAACTGCGGACTCCCGTTGCTGTTATCATTTCCCAGTGTGAGTACTTATTGGAAAATGAAAACTTATCTGCGGAAGATAAGGAAGAGATTGCAGTCATCTTAAGACAGGCAAAACGAATGTCAAAGCTGACAAGCGAAATGTTAATGATCGCCAGAAATGAACAGGGTGAGCAGCATCTGATGGAAAAACTGGATTTTGGATTATTAAGCGAACTTGTAATAGAAGAACTGCAGATAAAAGCACAGGAAAAAAATATTGAGATCACCCTGCAAAAGCAGGACGACTTATTTATGAATGGCGACCAGACATTGATTTTGCGTATGATGATGAATTTAATAACCAATGCCATCAATTACGGAAAAACAAATGGACATATTCATGTTATCCTGAAGGTCGAAAATGGCCAGATTGTCGGTGAAGTAAAAGATGATGGTATTGGAATAAGTGAGGAACACCTGGACAAAATCTGGGAACGTTTCTATCGCATAGACAAAAGCCGTTCCAGAGAAAATGGCGGTACCGGTCTCGGTCTTTCTATGGTGCGCTGGATTGTAAACCTCCACAATGGAACCATTCACGTCGAAAGTATCGAAGATATCGGAACGAGTTTTATTTTCCGATTTCCGAAAATATAAGGGGCTATCGCTGTATATCCAATTTCTTTTTACCAAAGACATGGGTTCATTGTGATAGAATGGAAAAAAGAGAAAAGCATAGAGGATGTAGTTGTGGAGAATATTTGTTATGATTAGAAAGTTGCTGAACGGAGATATCGATAGAGTTGCTGACATATGGTTAAAGACAAATCTGCAAGCACATTATTTTATTTCCAATCAATACTGGAAAAATAATTATGAATTAGTGAAAGAATTGATGTCACAATCCGAAGTCTATGTGTTTGAATCGGATAAAATGATACAAGGATTTGTAGGACTAAACGATGAATATATCGAAGGTATTTTTGTCTCTGAAGAAATGCAGTCATGCGGCATAGGTAAGCTTTTATTGGATTATATTAAGGATAAAAAAATTAGCTTACGATTAAATGTATACCAGAAGAATGCCAGAGCAATTTCTTTTTACCAAAGAGAAGGGTTCATTATTCAATGTGAAGGTTTGGATGAAGCTACTGGTGAACAAGAGTACACCATGCTATGGAAACTAAAATAGAAATCGGGAGTTGGCGAGAGGTAGCCGCAATGAGTTTGACGCCATTAACAGTAAACATGAAATGGGAGAGAGGTAAACACACCATGAATTTAAAAAAAGTTCATCACATTGCCATTATTGGGAGCAACTATGAGCAATCAAAGCACTTTTATGTGGATTTGTTAGGTTTTTCTATCGTTCGAGAAAATTACAGACCAGAACGTGATGATTACAAAATTGATCTTCAACTCGATGATATGGAATTAGAACTTTTTATCATTAAAAATTGTCCGAAACGCCCCAGTTATCCAGAGGCTTACGGTCTTCGACATCTTGCTTTTGCCGTAGACTCGGTCGATAATACCGTATATGTAAAGGAAAGAGGCAGTGGACCATAAATAGGTTCGCTGCCTTGTTTTTTCATACTTATTTCTGTTTCTTTTTTTCTTCTCTGAGCAATTCGATGTTTAGTCCCTGCTCTCCGGCTGTTTTATCAACCCAGAGATTCAGAGAATCTATTGCCAGAGAAATTGCATCCAGTTTGTTGCTGATAAAAGCAAAATCTTTGATCTCATTATCGCTGATCTTACCGTCACGGGCAATCTAGATCAGACGTGTGGTAAGCGGATTAATCTCATTCAGACTGGCAATGGTTTCCAGGATTATATTGGATAAGTCAGAAACTTCGACTTCTGGGATATAACGATGACCGATTTCGCCATTTATGAGAGCGGTAATAATTGCAGCAATCCGGTCGCCTGTAAGCATCTGCCATCTGGATAATATCGTAAAGTGTGGAGGCCTGCATTTTATATTCAAACTTTTCAATTTTAGAATCAGAAAAAGCAGTCATTTTTTCGCTGGCTTCTGATCTGGTAAGACCAGCTTCTTCCCGACAAATCTAATAAATTGTCTTATTTTCTCTCGTAGATTGTTTCCCCATGAAAATTTCCTCTCCGTATATCGCAAAGCATGAGGATTATCAGGCGTTAAGTCCATATGCTTTGCGTGTATTTTCTGTATGGATTTTATTATACTGGAAGCATCAGTAAACAACAAGGTTATAAATGGATAGGAAGCCAGAAAGACTGCTGGTTGCTGAAAAAGCTGAAAATTACGTGGGATTTTTATACCCCACCTATTGATATACACTGTAACCATCAAAGAAGATTAAATCATAAATTTCAAAGAAATGGAGGAACTGGCGATGAAAGGATTTAACACTGGTGATGGTTACATGGGATTGGTAGATGGTAAATATATCTTGTTTGCCAGTGAATCCGATTACTATGAATACATGAACGATTAAAGGAGAAGATGCTATGAAAGGAATATTCGGAAGTATGTTTGATCTGAACCATGATGGAAATATTAGTCCACTGGAAAGTGCAATGGAATTTGCCTTCCTAAATGAACTACTGAAAGACGACTCTGACATACAGACGGAGTTAGAATTATCAGGGCTGGATCCAGACGAGTTGGAGTTTATGGATGCAGATGAACGAAGAGAAGCACTGGAAGATGCCGGACTGGATCCGGATGAATATGATTTCTAAGGAAGGAGCATTTACAATGGCAAAAGTATTTATCACACTGACAGGAACAAAACATTATTTCGGAAATGATTTTCTTGAAAAGGGTACGAAAATCAGACTGGAGAAAGAGCCGGATAATGAGTATGACAAGGAAGCAATTAAAGTTACTTATGAAGGCCTTGGAAAAATCGGGTATGTGGCGAACAGTTCTTATACTGTTATTGGTGAATCGATGAGTGCCGGACGTCTCTACGACAAGATTGGAGAGGTTGCATATGCAAAGGTAATACTTGTTACACCAGCTGGGACAATCTGCAAAATTTGTAAAAAGAGTCTGGTAAAAGATGAGGAGCTATAATGAAAGGGAGAAGTGCATCATGCCGAAAGGAACAAATCAGAAATTTAAACTGTACCGACTGGCACAGATTATGCTGGAAAAAACAGATGAAGAGCATTATATTACAATGCCAGAAATTATAGAGAGTTTAGCAGAATACAATATCACAGCTGACCGTAAAAGTATTTATACTGATCTCCGTGACTTAAGTGTTCTTGGCATTGAAGTGGAAGGAGAGCCGATTGGAAATCGCTACCATTATCATGTGGTCAGTCGCACGTTTGAACTTCCTGAGCTGAAACTTCTGGTAGATGCAATCCAATCTTCCAAATTCATCACGGAAAAGAAATCGAATGCACTGATTAAGAAGCTGGAAAAAATAGTCAGCAAATATGATGCACAGAAACTGCAGCGGCAGGTATATGTGTCTGGAAGAATAAAGACAATGAATGAGGAGGGGCTGTTGCAAAATAGATGAGTAATCAATCTATGGAGCAATAGCTCCATTTTTATGCCTAAAAACAGAAAACGG
>NZ_CAKRGI010000033.1 GCF_934330165.1 uncultured Mediterraneibacter sp. | reverse complement strand
AGTTTTTATTATTTCACTTGTCTACCTAGAAGGGAGCATATCAGATTGATTACTCATCTATTTTGCAACAGCCCCTTCTTAGTTTCATTTTCTTATTTCAATCCTTCATCCACGATCAGTTCATTCCCGTCTGCCGCAGTTGTTGCAAGCTGGTCACACCTTTCATTCTGAGGATGTCCGTCATGTCCTTTTACCCAGTGGAAAGTAACCTGATGCCGGCTTTTCACTTCCAGAAGCCTTTTCCAGAGATCCACATTTTTCACCGGTTCATTCTTTCCACGTTTCCAGCCTTTCTTGATCCATCCGTCAACCCAGTGCTGGTTAAATGCATTCACCACATACTGTGAATCTGAATAAACCTCTACCGTACATGGCAGGTTCAATGCTTCCAGTCCTGCGATCACAGCCATCAGTTCCATCCGGTTATTCGTTGTCTTTTTATAGCCCTGCGACAGTTCTTTTGTATGCAACTGTCCTTTTCCGTCCACATACTCCAGTACAGCTCCATAACCTCCCGGACCATCAGGATTTCCTCTTGCTGCACCATCTGTATAAACTTTTACAAGCATTGATCTGCTCCTCCTTCTTTTATCTATTGCTGCAAAATACTGCTGTACCGCACTCGGATCCTGTCATTTTCATCCATCTCATCCAACAGAAATACCTGTCCCGGTTTTTCAATCCTGACAATACGGTCTTCATAATCCTTCACACATTTTTCCAGTGCCAGCCGGTTAAAAATACTGTAGTTTCCCCAAAAATGCATTGGGAATACTACTTTTGTCTCTGTCCGCTTCATAAAACAGTCAATCCCCCAGCAATACTGTTCTCCCAGTCTTGGGTCTACCGGAACAAAAGCTATATCAATCTTCTCATCCATCAGGCGGTTGATCTCTGCCTGATAAGCCCGACGCATCTCTGTATTTTTTTCATCCGGTTCTCCTTCCCAGTGCCACCAGTTCAGATCCCCTGCATGGTAGATCGTCTTGCCTGCATAATGAACGACAAAGGCTACTCCCTCATCCGTGGAGCGAAGCGTTCTGATCTCTGCTCCCATCACTTCTTTCCTCTCATTCGGCTGCATCTGAACAATATCTTTTTCTGCTTTTATCTCGATATCAGATGACAGAACATACCGGATCTCCCTGAAATGCTTTCTCAGATTAAAAATATCCTTTCTATAATGATCATGGTGTGCATGACTTACCAACACAACCATCTTTTTCTCCAGATCGATCTGCGGTAATCTGCCTTTATAATAATCAAATAAAAAATAGGCATCTTCTAATTCTACCAAAAAACCGCTGTGGTCTAAATATGTCACTTTTATCATACCGTTCTTGACTTCCTTACATTTTTTCTATAATTTTCGTAACCAGCCGCTCAAATGCTGCACTTCTCTGATCTGCAACAGCCTGTACCTCCTGATGGCTCAGTTCTTTCCCTGAAATCCCGCTTGCCATATTTGACACACAGGAAATCCCACATACACGGATTCCCGCATGCCTTGCCGCAATCGCCTCGCAGGCTGTACTCATCCCTACGGCATCTGCCCCCAGAAGTCCATACATTTTAACCTCTGCCGGGCTTTCAAAATTCGGTCCTGTAGTCTGTAGATAGACTCCTTCCCGAAGTGGTACTTTTTCTTCCTCTGCAGTTTCTCTGATCAGTTGTTGAAGTTCCTCATCATAAATATGAGTCATATCAGGAAATCTGGTTCCCAGTTCCTCTATATTCTGTCCGATCAGCGGAGATGGCACAAAACTTGCGATCTGATCCCGGAGCATCATAAAATCGCCCGCCGCAAACTCTGGATTGATTCCACCGGATGCATTAGTCAGAAACAGAATTTCTATTCCCATCCTTTTCATCAGTCTGACCGGAAGAACTACCTCTTCCATCGAATAGCCTTCATAATAATGCACTCTGCCTTTCATGACAACAACCGGCACTTTCCCGATCCATCCCAATAAGAATCTTCCATCATGCCCCTGTACAGTGGAAACCGGGAAATCAGAGATCTCCCGGTATGGAATTTCTTGCTCCACGTGCATATTCTTTGCATATCCTCCCAGCCCCGATCCGAGGATCAGACCGACTCTAGGATGGAACTCTGTAATACTTCTATAATATTCATAGCATCGTTCCAGCTTTTCATACTGTATACTCATCGCTTCCTCCTTGAAATCCCACAAGAAACTTCTGCTCTTTATTATAGCGGACTCAGCCTGTTCTGTCCACTCCGGTCAGATCAGATAATAATACAGATCAGACCACCATTTGTATCATTTACTATCTTCTGCATGGAATCCTGCAGCTTGGATCTGCTTTCATCCCCAATCAGAGTGATCTTATTTTTCATTCCGTCCATCACCAGTTCTTCGATCGACTTTCCGAAAATATTGGTTCCCCAGACTCCTTGTGGTGTCTCGCTCTCTTTTTTTATATACTCCACAAGGTCTTCCGCCTGCTGTTCATTTCCGACGATCGGAGCGATCTCAGTCTCTATATTCGCACGTATCATATGGATTGACGGAGCTTCCGAACGTATCTTCACACCAAATTTACTTCCCTGCTTGATAATGACCGGTTCATCCAGCGTAACCTCCTCTTTTCTCGGACATACAACCCCGTAACCTTTCATTTTTACTTCGGTAAATGCATCCCGGATCTGCGAAAATTCCTCTTTCATCGTTGCAAGTTCTTTCATCGTTGCGATCAGTTCATACTCTCCACTGATCGTTGTTCCCGTCAGTTCACTGAGTATTTCGTAATAATACTTCTGGTCAAAGCCAATTCTGACACAGACTTTTCCGCTGTCCATTTCCACTTTTTCGACCTGCATCCGGTCAATATATTCTCCCTGAGGCTGAATTTTCAAGTTCACCGCACTCCGTATATCACCTAATGCATCCAGAACAGTTTTTACATTCTCAAGAAGATTTTGCTTGATCCGATGGTCTCTCGACAGCATTTCCACCCATTTCGGAAGATAAAATTCCACTTCTGTAACCGGAAATTCATATAATATCTGCTGCATCATCTCATGTAGATCCTCCGCTTTCATCTGTTCACAATTCATTGCGATCACCGGAGCCTGATACTTCTCCTGCAGCTCTTCCTTCAGAGATTTTGCCTCTTCTGCATAAGGTTTCTGACAGTTCAATATAATCAAAAACGGTTTTCCGATTTCCTGCAGTTCCCGAACCGTCTTTTCTTCTGCCGGGATATAATTTTCTCTTGCCAGTTCTGTCACACTTCCATCCGTGGTCACTACCAGTCCGATCGTTGCATGGTCATGGATCACCTTTTGCGTTCCGATTGCCGCAGCCTTTGTAAATGGAATCTCATACTCAAACCACGGTGTCTTCACCTGCCGTTCTGCACCATTTTCAGTGTGACCGGATGCCCCCTCTACCATATAGCCTACACAATCCACCAGCCGGATCTTCACCTCCACATCTTCCGCCAGCCGGACACTGACCGCTTCCTTCGGGACAAATTTAGGTTCTGTGGTCATGATCGTAGTACCTGATGCAGACTGTGGAAGTTCATCTTTCGTTCGTTCTTTTTTATGTACATCCGTCAGATTAGGCAGGATCAGAAGATCTGCAAATCTTTTAATAAATGTTGATTTGCCTGTCCGTACCGGTCCTACTACGCCAAGATAAATCTCTCCGTCTGTCCGTGCTTTTATATCTCTGTATACCTGAAATGAATCCATAAAAATACCCCCTTGCTGTGCTGATACAAGTGTATGCCGCACTGCCGGGAGGTATGCATTTTACTTTTATTCTTTTTCCCATAAAAGAGAGCTATTCTCGATTTTCGATTCCCTCTGCATAAGATCATCCACTGCCTTCTTCGGATCTTTACCTTCAAAAAGGATCCGGTTGATCTCTTCTACGATCGGCATCGGAACTTCATATTTCTTTGCAAGGCTTGCAGCCGCCTTAGCTGAATAGACGCCTTCTACGACCATATTCACCTCATCCATTGCCTCCTGCATGGACTTTCCCTGTCCCATCAGATAACCTGCTTTCCGGTTTCTGCTGTGGACACTGGCACAGGTGACAATCAGATCACCGATTCCGGTCAGCCCTGTAAAAGTCTCAAGCTTTCCCCCCATCTTCATCCCCAGTCTTGCTATCTCGGCAATGCCCCGGGTGATCAACGCTGCCTTTGTGTTGTCCCCATATCCTAATCCGTCTGCGATTCCGGCTGCAAGTGCAATGACATTCTTCAATGCTCCTCCCAGCTCAATTCCAAGGATATCAGGACTCGTATAAACACGAAAGACACGACTGTTGAACATCGACTGCAGATACTCTGCTGTCTTTTTCGTCTTCGCTCCGATCACACACGTTGTCGGCAGCTTCCGTCCAACCTCTTCCGCATGGCTTGGTCCTGAAAGGACGGCAACATCTGCCTGTGGGATTTCCTGATGGATCTGCTCCGAAAGTGTCATCAAGGTGGCTTCTTCAATTCCTTTTGCAACATCTACAATCATCTGTCCCTCTGCTACAAAAGGACTCATTTTCCTTGCTGTTGCTCTTGTAAATATTGAAGGAACTGCAAGAACAAGGAAATCCTTTCCATTGATCGCATTATTCAATTCATTCGTGACCACAATCTCTTTTGCCAGCTTCACTCCCGGAAGCTTTGACTCATGCTCTCTTTTGGTATTGAGCATTTCAACTTCTTTCTGATCGATCGACCAGATCGTTACTTCGTGTCCGTTGTCATGAAGAAGAACGGACAGTGCCGTACCCCAGCTTCCGGCACCAAGTACTCCTACATTTGCCATCATCAGCCCTCCTTACTTTTACTTTTTTCCTGACCCGAACTTATTCTCTGTTCCGTTCAGAAGTCTTCTGATATTCGCACGGTGACGCCACCATGCAAGTGCCGTCAGAAGGAATACCAGTATGTACAGCTCGTACAGGTATGCCTGTTCCATTCCAAACCATCCTAACTGCCCAAATACGACCATTTCTATAAAGAATGCGGCATACGCCAGCAGTGATCCAAGTGAAATATACCTTGTCACTGCTACAGGAACAGCAAAGAATGCCAGCGTAATAAAGAACATCAGTACACTGTACGGCAGATGCCAGAAGCAGTTGCTTACCGTCAGTGCTGCCATGACCGCAATTCCCTTTCCACCTTTAAACTTCATGTAAAACGGGAAATTATGTCCCAGCGTCACTCCTGCTCCGGCATACATCATCAGAAGTGCCAGGCAATTACTTCCATGATACAACCCTCTTACAATCAGCACTGCTGCAAAACACTTCAGCACATCCCCTGCAAAAGTCATAAGTCCTGCTTTCCAACCCATCACACGAAGTGCATTCGTTGATCCTGCATTTCCACTGCCGGACTTTCTGATATCTATATGATGTAATTTTCCAACCAGATAGCCGCTCTGCAAAAGTCCACAGACATATCCGATTGCCAGACAAATGATCCGTTCCATAACTCTACTGATCCTTTTCCTTTCTTTCTCTGATAAAGAACTTCAAAGAAGTTCCCCGGAATCCAAATGCCTCTCTGATCTTATTTTCCAGATATCTCGTATATGAGAAGTGCATCAGTTCCTTATCATTTACAAAAATAACGAAGGTCGGCGGTTTCACCGCTACCTGCGTAATATAGTAAAGCTTCAGTCGCTTTCCTTTATCCGATGGTGGCTGCTGCATCGCAACTGCCTCCGTCATGATCTCATTCAGAACTCCGGTTGCAATACGGAGTGTCTGGTTTTCTATCACCATATCAATCATATCATACAGCTTCGGAAGTCTCTGACCGGTCATTGCAGATACATACATGATCTCCGCATATGGCATATAAGAAAGTACCTGACGGATCTTCGCCTCATACTCTCTCATGGTCTTATCATTCTTCTCGATCGCATCCCACTTATTTACGACAATGATAACTCCCTTGCCTCTTTCGTGGGCAATTCCCGCGATCTTTGCATCCTGCTCTGTCACACCCTCTGCAGCATCAATGACCATCAGCACTACATCCGCACGCTCTACAGCACTGACGGTACGGATGATACTGTAGCGTTCCAGCTCCTCTTTGATCTTATTTTTTCTTCTCAGACCTGCCGTATCAATAAATACATACTCTTTTCCATTGTGAACGATCTCTGTATCAATCGCATCCCTTGTCGTTCCTGCAATGTCTGATACGATCACTCTGTTCTCTCCCAGCAGACGGTTTACAATAGAGGATTTGCCTACATTCGGCTTTCCTACGATCGCCACTCTCGGACGGTCATCGTCTTCTTCTGTTCCGTCACTTTCCGGAAAATGGGCGATCACTGCATCCAGCATATCTCCCAGTCCCAGCCTCGAAGCAGCAGAGATCGGGATCGGATCTCCGATTCCCAGATTATAAAATTCATACACATCTGCCATATACTTGTCAAAATTGTCAACCTTATTTACAACAAGGATGACCGGCTTTCCCGATCTTCTCAGCATATCTGCGACCTTGGAATCCGAGTCCACAAGTCCCTGCTTTACATCTGTAATAAATATAATGACATCTGCCGTATCAATTGCGATCTGAGCCTGCTCCCGCATCTGTGAGAGAATGATATCTCTGCTGTCCGGCTCAATTCCGCCTGTATCGATCAGGGTAAATTCTCTGTCAAGCCAGTCCACATCTGCATAAATTCTGTCTCTTGTCACACCGGGCGTATCCTTTACAATGGAGATCATCTCCCCTGCCAACACATTAAAAAGTGTGGATTTGCCTACATTCGGACGCCCTACAATGGCAACTACCGGTTTACTCATCTTATCTTACCTTTCTCTTTTTTAATTCAGACCGACTCGATCCTGCGGTCTTTTACATTCTGCTTGTCTCTATTTCTTCTTGTATCAATTCCTAAAATGGCATTCACGAAATCCTGCCCGCTTGATTTTACAATATTGATGGGAACTTGTAAAGTATCCGCCACCTCATCCAATGTAAAATCATCCAGAAAAATATCTTCATCCATCTTCAGCATATTGCACGGAATCAGAAGTCTTTCCCCAAGTTCCTGATCTTTTAACTGTGCCATCAGATCCTGCCCCGTGATCAGCCCGGATACCGTAATCCTCTCACCAAAGAAATCATTTCTGATACAATACGTATGGATCTTCAGCCCCGGATACTTCTCCTGCATCCGCCGTGCCATCCTGTCTACATACGGATACGCCAGCTTTGCCGTTGCAACGGAAAGTTCTTCCACCCGGTCATCCCCCGTCAGCTTTCCAAATGCCTCTTCAAACTCATCGAACAAAAGCCTCAGCATTCCAACTCCATTCTCCAACTGCAGATAACCATCATAACTTTCTTCCTGCGGAACTTCCATCTCTGCCAGCAGATACCATTCATCACCGGCATGGATAAAATGCGTTCCATACTCTTTATAAACTTTCTCCTGCCACTTATGGATCACCCGGATCACTTCTCTCGCATCCTCTTTTGTAAAAGGGGTCATCGGATAAAGTCCTTCCCGGTACTTCGTCAGACCTACCGGCACAACGGACACACTTTTCAGCATCGGCAGATATCCCGTCAGATCCCGGATGCTCCGTTCCAGTTCCTCCCCATCATTAACCCCTTTGCAAAGTACGATCTGCCCATTCATCTCGATTCCGCCCTGATACAGGATGTCCACCTTTTTCAGTGCTTCCCCCGCAAAACGATTATGGAGCATTTTGCAGCGAAGTTCCGGGTTCGTCGTCTGAAAAGAAATATTGATCGGTTCCAGTCTGTACCTTACGATCCTCTCAACATCCTTATCACTCATATTCGTCAGTGTGATATAATTTCCCTGTAAAAAGGAAAGTCGGGAATCGTCATCCTTGAAATACAGTGTCTCACGCATTCCCGGCGGCATCTGATCAATAAAGCAGAAAATACACTTATTATGGCAGGAATGATACTCATCCATCAGTCCCTCTTCAAATTCAATCCCAAGTCCCTCATCGGCCTCTTTCTCGATCTCCATCTCCCACTGTTCGCCATCCGGTTTTTCAACCAAAACAACCAGTTCTTCTGCCTCTACATAAAACTGATAGTCAAAAATGTCCTCGATCACATTCCCGTCGATCTCCAGCAATCGATCTCCCGGTTCAATCCCCAGCTCCTCTGCGATACTTCCGGACTGAACCTTTTTCACGATATGTTCATGCTTTTTCATCTATAATCTAAAAACTCCTTATACTCTTAGTGCATTTTATTATTATAACATGATTTTTCCATGCTTAAAAGACTTTGTTCTATGCCTTTTTCAACGGCTGTTCCGATTTTCTTTCCTGGTTTTGTTGCACTGACCTGAAACTACAGCCTTTATGCTTGAATTTCGATATTAAAAATGTTATAACCATATATGTAAAATATCAAATCTATTTCAGATAAATATTCAGCACAGGAGAAAAAAAATGACAAATATCGAAATGTTAGAAAAAACTCTCCCGGTTGCCCCACTGAAGCTGATCGCAATGGAAAGCTGTCAGGCTCTGGGACAGAAGGTCAATGATTATATTGTATCTTTCAGGGAGAACACCATCAACGAAGTAACCGAATCCCCCTTATATATCAATTATAAGTCCAACAATTATCTGGTTGACTGCAGTTGTCCGAGATTTGGATCCGGTGAAGCAAAAGGTGTATTAAAAGAGACGATCCGGGGAACAGATCTGTTCATTATGACCGATGTATGTAATTATAGCCTTACCTATACTGTAAATGGTCATGTAAACCATATGTCCCCAGATGACCATTATCAGGATCTCAAAAGGATCATTGCTGCTGCAACCGGAAAGGCACGCCGTATCAATGTGATCATGCCATTCCTTTACGAAAGCAGACAGCATAAACGTACCAGAAGAGAATCTCTTGACTGTGCACTTGCCCTTGAAGAGCTGAATGCAATGGGGGTTGCCAATATCATTACTTTTGATGCCCATGACCCACGTGTACAGAATGCGATCCCGTTAAGTGGCTTTGACAGCTTTGACCCGCCGTATCAGTTCCTGAAGGCACTTTTCCGTGAAGTTCCTGATATCAAGCCTGATAAAGAACATCTGATGATCGTTAGCCCTGATGAGGGAGCGATGCATCGTGCGGTTTACTTTTCTAACGTACTTGGTGTTGACATGGGTATGTTCTACAAACGCCGTGATTATTCAACTGTCGTAAATGGAAAGAATCCGATCGTTGCACATGAATTTCTTGGAGATGACGTGACCGGAAAAGATGTCATCATCGTAGACGATATGATCTCCTCCGGTGAAAGTATGCTGGATGTTGCCAAGCAGTTAAAAGAACGGAATGCCGGACGCGTTTTTGTATGCACGACTTTCGGACTTTTCACAGATGGATTCGATAAGTTTGATGAATACTATGAAAAAGGATATATCAATAAAGTGGTCACAACCAACCTGACCTATCTGCCACCGGTACTTTATGAAAAACCATATTTCGTAAAGGCAGATATGAGTAAATTCCTTGCACTGATCATTGATTCTCTCAACCATGATGTAACCATCGGTTCCGTTATGAATCCGACAGATAAGATCCATGCATTACTGGAGAAGCATAAAAAGGGATTGGTTTAAATTTGTATTTGTTGAAGAGCATATATCCCGGCAGCAGGAAGTGTTTCTGATAGAGGAGCGTTCATATCCACACTTGTTGTTGCATCGCAGTGCAGGACCCGCTTTACCTCAGCCCGTTGACAACTTGTAACAGGAACGTGGAAACACTCGTGCAAAGGCACTCCTGTTTACGTTCCTTAACAAGTTGGGCAAAGTGTCTTCGGAACGCTCCCTGTCAATGCACTGCTCACGCAACAGCAAGTGCGGATATTTGGCTTTTCAAGTCAGAAAGCGTTCCTCGCACCGGGACATTTTCTCCCAACAAACACGAAATTTCAGTAAGAAATAAAGAGCCGGAAGGTTACCAACTAAGATATTATATCCTGCGTTTTGCAGGTCGTTTATCCTGGTCGATAACCTTCCGGCTCTTTTTATCTTTTAAATTTTGTATTGTTGAGTGAATACGCTGTGGAGACAGTGTAACTTCTTACCGAGATGGGCAGCGGAAAGCAGGGTGTTCCTGAGCAGGTGCATTAGCAGGAGCGTTCCGAAGACACTTTGCAGCGTTTGTTAGAGAAAGTAAATCGAGTGCCATTGCACGAAGATTTCCACTTTCGAGTTACAAACGGTCAACGGGCTGAGGTAAAGCGGGCTCTGCACTGCGAAGGAATATCCTGCTTTCTGCGTCCAATCCGTCACTAAGAATTTATATGCCTTCTAAACGTATCATCACAACAACTATAAATTTACAAATTCCTCTTCTTCGTACTCACTACTTTTTCTTCATAGCACGTAAAGATCTCATCTACATCTTCTTTCTTCAATTTCGGTGTCACAAGGCTTACCAGCGGAACGATCACCAGACCTGCTACCATTGCAGCAGCACCTGCATTGATCGGTGATGCGATATAGCCTATGAACATATTAGAAACCGTAATACCGACTCCGGCAATAAATCCTGCCCAGACTCCTGCTCTTGTCACACCTTTCCAGTACAGACCATACAGAAATGGTGCAAGAAACGCTCCCGCAAGAGCTCCCCATGAAATTCCCATAAGCTGAGCAATAAAGGTCGGCGGATCCAGTGCGATCACCACCGATACAACGATAAAAAATACGATCAGGATCTGCATTGTAATGATCTGCTTTTTCTCGCTCATCTCTTTCATAATGTTATCTTTCAGCAGATCCAGTGTCATCGTTGAGCTGGATGTCAGTACCAGTGAGGAAAGTGTTGACATTGATGCGGAAAGCACCAGAACAACTACAATCCCGATCAGAATATCCGGCAGTTTTGAAAGCATGGAAGGAATAATACTGTCGTAAACGACTGCTCCGGTTTCTGCATTATAAATTTCTGCACTGTCAAATAATCTTCCAAATCCACCCAGGAAATAACATCCTCCTGAAATCACAATAGCAAAAAGTGTAGAGATCACTGTTCCCGTATTAATAGACTTTTCATCTTTGATCGCATAAAATTTCCCGATCATCTGCGGAAGTCCCCATGTTCCGAGTGAAGTCAGGATCACCACGCCCAGCAGATTCAGCGGATCCGGTCCGAAAAACGATGTAAATGCTCCGGGCTGTCCCATCGTTGCAGGGACATCACTTGGGATCTGTGCCATCTTAGAGACAGCTTCCATAAAGCCGCCCTGACCGTTCAATACAGAAGCAATCACCGCAACAATTCCGAACAGCATAATAATCCCCTGAATAAAGTCATTGATCGCTGTTGCCATATATCCACCCAGAATCACATAAATTGCCGTAAACACTGCCATTGCGATCACACACCACGTATAAGGAATATTAAATGCCATTCCAAAAAGCCTGGACAACCCATTATAGACGGATGCTGTATACGGGATCAGAAATACAAACACAATCACCGATGCTACGATCTTCAGTGCTTTACTGCCATATCTCTGTCCGAAGAAATCCGGCATCGTCTTTGCTCTCAGATGCTGTGTCATGACCTTCGTTCTTCTTCCAAGAACAACCCATGCCAACAGACTTCCGATCAATGCATTTCCGATTCCGATCCAGGTACTTGCAATTCCGTATTTCCATCCAAACTGTCCCGCATATCCTACAAATACAACTGCGGAAAAATAGGAGGTTCCATATGCAAATGCAGTCAGCCACGGACCTACCGAACGCCCGCCAAGTACGAACCCGTCTACACTTTTCACATGTCTTCTGGAATAAAATCCAACGCCAACCATCACTGCAAAAAATATGATCAGCAAAAATAATTTAATCCCCATCTCTTTTCTTTTTCCTCTCTTCCTCTTCCTTTTTATCCTTCGTTTCATTCTTCGCTTTAAACCGTTACGCTTTAAAGCATTAAAGTGATTTTGTATAGAATAACACGGGACAATCACCCGTGTCAATTCTTTTCTGAAGATTCGATGATGTTTCTATTCTTCTGCCTGTTCCGGTTCTTCCTCATCTTCCATATATCGATGTTCTTCATCATAAAATTTGATCAATGCCTGCGTCCCCAGTTCTCCATATCCTTCTGCCTCCAGTTCTTCATAATTCGCAAGAACCATACTTAAGACATCCAGTGATAACCCTTTCCGGTTTGCCTCGATCAGGGCAAGCTTCATATCTTTAATAAAATGCTTCATGAAAAATCCCGGTGCATAATCTCCTGCAATGATCTTTGGTCCAAATGTATCTAACTGCTTACTTCCTGCTGCCCCTGTAGAAACAGATCGCATCACTACATCCAGATCCAGTCCCTGCTCTTTGGCATAAGTAAGAGCCTCACATACACCGGAAAGTGTTCCGGCGATCATGATCTGGTTTGCCAGCTTACAGTGCTGACCTTTTCCGGCTTCTCCCTGATAATTGATGTTCGTTCCCATCGCCTCAAAAAGCGGCATACATACTTCAAAATCTTCCTTATCTCCACCCACAAGAATGGATAACGTTCCTGCTTTCGCTCCTGTATCTCCACCTGTCACCGGTGCATCCAGCACATGAAATCCCCGCTTCGTTCCCTCTGCATAAATCTTTTCTGCAATCTGAGGACTGGTTGTTGTCATGTCAATCAGATAAGCCCCCTTCGATGCACAGTCAAGGATATTCCCCTCATCAAAATAAACTTCTTCCACATCCTGTGGGAATCCTACGATCGTAATCACTGCATCACATTCACTGACGCACTCTCTGATCGATTCATGAAAGATCGCACCTTCACTGATAACATCTTCAACCTTTGCTTTTGTCCGGGCATAGATATGAAGCTCAAATCCTGCTTTCATAAGATTTCTTACCATGGATTTTCCCATGATGCCTACGCCAATAAAACTAATCTTTTTCACGCTTTATTCCCCCTGCTTTTCGGCTACTTCTCCCTGCTTTTTATAAATACTGTAGGCAGGTACAAATCCACGCACAGAAGAAAGTGGATAAATATTACTGTGACTTCCAACAACAGTTCCCGGATTCAGGACACTTCCGCATCCGACTTCCACTTCATCCCCCAGCATCGCACCAAACTTTTTCATGCCTGTCTCGATCTTCTCTCCGTCTGCTTTTACAACAACCAGTTTCTTGTCTGATTTCACATTGGATGTGATCGAGCCTGCTCCCATATGGGATTTATATCCCAATACAGAATCTCCTACATAATTATAATGTGGTACCTGTACTTTGTTAAATAAGATCACATTTTTCAACTCGGTCGAATTGCCTACAACAGCACTCTCTCCTACGATCGCATTTCCACGGATAAATGCACAATGACGGATTTCTGCATCCTTCCCAATGATCGCCGGTCCATTGATAAATGCAGTCGGTGCTACTTTTGCACTCTTTGCGATCCATACATTTTCTCCACGCTTCTCATAGTCATCTTCGCTCAGCGTCTTTCCCAGCTCCAGGATAAAGCTGCTGATCTTTGGAAGTACTTCCCATGGATAAGTCACTCCTTCAAAAATATCCTTTGCTATTGTCTGATCCAATGTATAAAGTTTTTTTACTGTTAATGCTTCTGTCATCTTTTTTCCTTTCTACGCTTTGAATTTTCTGTACCCGGTACAAAGATCTACCTCATTGACAAGTTCTTTTCCATCAAGGAATGCCTCCAGATTCTCTCCTGCGATCTTTACAACTGTATCAAGGATCTGCCTCATATGGTAATTGCCCGATACATGTGGTGTGATCAGAAGATTGGGAAAATCCCACAAAGGAGAATCTGCCGGAAGCGGTTCCTCCTCCGTCACATCCAGAATTGCACCTCCTAAATGACCTTCAACAAGCATTTTTTTCAATGCTTCTCCCGGGATCAGGCTTCCACGCCCTACATTGATGAGGATTGCTCCCGGTTTCATTTTCTTCATCCGCTCCAGGTCAAACATCCCTGCTGTCTCCCCTGTTCCCGGCATACAGCACGCAACGATATCCGCTTTCGGAAGCAGACGGTCTAAATCTTCCTGCTGACAGACTTCTTTTATATAATCCGGTCTTGCTGCTTTATGCTTTCTCACACCGATCACTTCACTGCCCAGTGCATGCATTTTTTCCGCAAACTGACTTCCAATATCACCAAGTCCCACAACAAGCGTCACCGAATCACGGATTGCCAGCACTTCTCCCTCGTCCTTCCACAGATGCTGCTCCATATTTTTCTGATACAGATGCAGCTTTTTCCGCAGCATCAATACTCCTGCCAGCATATATTCTGAAATTGCCAGCCCGTAAGCTCCTGTGGCATTTGCCAGCTTTGTATCCGGCATGAGGACTCCTGATGCCGTATATTCTGTCGATCCGGCACTGTCAAGCTGGAGAAACTTTAACTTTTTAGCCTTAGGGACCAGCTCTACAGGGATATTTCCCAGAATGATCTCCGCATCCACCACATCTGAGACGGTTATTTCCTCTTTTGTCCTGTAGCAGAACTGAAATTCCTTCCCCTTTTCTTCCAGAAACTTCCGGTCTTTTTCCCGTACCGGAATGGTTACAAGTATTTTTTTCATTTTCTACCTCTTTTATAAAATGCAGCTGCATGGTCATAACACGCACGTAGCTGATACTGATTATTCAATCCTTTCACGCCCACAGTCCTGACCGTTACAAAATGATCCAGCTTCTGCATATATTCCCCGGAAGTGATCGTTCCTTCTGCCACGTAGTTCAGTCCTTTTTCCCAGCTTGCTGTCAGCTCTGGATTCAAGAGCGACTTGATTGAATGATCGACTACATCATAAACCATCTCTCCCTGAAGCGTCGGTGTAATTACCTGCGTCTTCTTATTCAGAGAAAGATATTTAATATTGATCAGCTTTTTCAGGATTTCTGCACGAGTCGCACTCGTTCCGATTCCGCTGCCCTTGATCTGGGCACGCAATTCCTCGTCTTCGATCAACTGCCCTGCATTCTCCATCGCAAGAATGATCGAACCGGAATTATATCTTTTCGGTGGAGAGGTTTCTCCCTCCTTGATATTTAATGCCCTGACCGGAAGAACTGCCCCTTTCTTCAGAGATTTGATCACCTCAAACAATGCAGTATCCAGTCCCTGCTCTTCCTCTGCTCCATCTGCTCCGCTTTCTTTTTCTTCCCCTTCTGTCATACTGCCTTCCGGTTTTCCTTTTGCTGAAGTATTCCTGCCTTTCGGAACTCCTGCCACTTTCAGATAACCTTCTTCTGCCAGCACTTTAAAATTTGAGAAAAACCGTTCCTCTTTGATGGACGATACGATTGCAACTTTCTGATATACGGCAGGCGGATAAAAAATACTTAAGAAACGCCGTACGATCAGGTCATAGACCCGGTGTGCTGTCGGTGCAACAGAACTTAAAGCATTCAGACCCTGCCCCGTCGGGATAATGGCATAATGATCCGTGATCTGCTTATCATTTACATATCTGGTCTTCGCAAGCTCCTTATAATTGCCAAATGCCTGGATATCTTTCAGATAAGGAGCCGCCATCGGATATTTTGACAGACCGTTCAGGTTGCGGGATATCTCTTTTGCAACTGCTGTGGAAAGTACTCTCGCATCTGTTCTCGGATAAGTTACAAGCTTCTTTTCATACAGTTCCTGCACAATCCGCAACGTCTCATCCGGGCTGATCTTAAATCTTTTGGAACAGTCATTTTGCAATTCTGCCAGATTGTATAAAAGTGGTGGATTTTTCTTTTCCTTTTTCTTCTCAATGGATTCGATCCGACAGACAGGACCCTCTTTCTGATCCACACCTTCCAGCAAGAACCGGATCAGTTCTTCTGCCTTTTCTCTTTCCTTAAATCCATTTTCCTTATAGAGATCATATGACTCAAAGTATCGTGAACCTTTGACCGCTTTCCATTCTCCCTCAAACTGCTGACCCTGTGCATCGATCGTACTGACAACTCTGTAAAATGGAGTCTTTACAAAATCCCGGATTTCTCTTTCTCTCCTGACCACCATTCCCAGTACGCACGTCATAACCCGACCGACCGAAATCACCGAATACTTCGTATGGAGATAATTGGAAATGCTGCTTCCATACTTCAATGTCAGCAGTCTTGAAAAGTTGATCCCCATCAGATAATCTTCTTTTGCTCTCAGATAAGCTGAAGCTGCCAGATTGTCATATTCGGAAAGATCTTTTGCTTCACGGATCCCACGCAGGATCTCTTCTTCTGTCTGTGAATCGATCCAGACTCTCCGCCGTTCTTTTCCCTTTACATGAGCTTCCTGTTCAACCAGCCGGTATATGTACTCTCCCTCACGTCCTGAGTCGGTACAGACATAAATCCGGTCTACATCCTCTCTCGTCAACAGCCCGCTGACAATCTGAAACTGCTTTGCGACCTGCGGGATCACCTCATATTTAAAATCATCCGGAATAAACGGCAGTGTATCCAGACTCCATTTTTTCAGTGCCGGATCATACTCCTCAGGATAGCTCATTGTCACAAGATGTCCTACACACCACGTAACAATCGCATCTTCCGACTCCATGTATCCGTCCCGGTTCTTTGCATTTAATTTCAAAGCTTTTGCAAACTCTCTTGCAACACTTGGTTTTTCCGCTATGTAGATTGATTTTCCCATAAATATGCCAGTCTTTTCTCTTTCTATTCAATATGGAAACGATAAGCGGTCTTCGTATCGTAAGTTTCCCCTTTTTTGCAGATTGCTTCAGGGAAATTCTTCTGATGGACTGCATCCGGATAATTCTGCGTCTCCAGACACACTGCATCCCGCTTCTGATAGACTGCCCCATTCCTTCCTGCTTCATTTTCCAGGAAATTAGCTGTATAAACCTGAACCCCCGGACGGTCTGTCCATACTTCCATGACGATACCGCTTTCATCTCCAGTCACTTCTGCTACTTTATCAAATCTGCCCTCGTTTTTCAATACCCAGTTATGGTCATAACCATTTCCAAGTATCAGCGGTTCATACGCTGCATCCATCTCCGCTCCCAGTTCTTTTGTACTTCTGAAATCCATCGGTGTTCCATCTACAGGGCGGATTTCTCCTGTCGGTATGGACTGGGCATCAGCCGGGGTAAAAGCATCAGATAAAAGCTGCATTCTATGATGTAACACAGAGCCGCTTTTATGACCGTTCAGATTGAAATAACTATGGTTTGTCATATTAATCACCGTATCCTGATCCGGTACTGCTTCATAATGAATCGTCAGTCCATTCTCCTCGTCCAGCGTATAGGTAACTTTCATGTCCAATGCTCCCGGATATCCCTGATCTCCATCCGGACTGTGCAGAAGAAAGGTTACATGATCATCCCCGTTTCCGATGACTTTCCACATCCGTTTCTGATAGACATCCGGCCCGCTGTGCAGATTATTTTTCCCGTCATTCTCTGCCAGCTTATAATCAATCCCGTGAATCGTCACACACGCACCACCGATCCGGTTTGCATTTCTTCCGACAATTGCACCGATCGCTGCCGTTCCATTTTCATAAGCGGCGGCATCCTCATACCCAAGTACCACTTCTACCGGATTTTTATTTTGATCCAAAACGGTCACATTCACAAGGGTTGCCCCAAAGTCAGAGACCTGTACTTCCATCCCTGCATCATTTTTCATTTTATAAAGATATGGTCTGCTGCCATCTTTCGTTATCCCGAATTTCTGAATCTGAAGTTTTTCCATTCTATTCTCTCTCCTGCTTTCTTCTCCTGAAAAATCCTAACACTCTTTTTATTACGCCTGTATTTTTCTGTTCACGGATATCCCTGCTTTCTTCTTTTCTTGCATGAAGTGCCTCCTGCATAAATGTCTCCTGTGCATTGATCTTTCTTCCGCTCTCCGCTTTCTTATGGTAAGTGCCGTCTTCTGCCATTTCTCTTGCTTTCACATTATCTGCAAGCATCACTTTTAACTGGTGGAGCAGACGTTTTTTGACTGCCTCATCATAAACCGGGCATGCTACCTCCACTCTCTTTTCTGTATTTCTGGTCATCATATCAGCTGAGCCAATGTAGATCTTCGTCTTCTCACCTTTTCCAAACACAAATACTCTCGGATGCTCTAAATACCGTCCGACAATACTTGTCACCCTGACATTCTCCGTATGTCCCGGTACCTGCGGTAAGATGCAGCAGATTCCCCGCACGATCAGATCTACTTTAACACCCGCACAGGATGCCTCTTCCACTTTTCTGATAAAATCTACATCCGTTACGGAATTCATTTTCATGATGATCCTGCCTGCAGATCCCTTTTCAATTTCTTCATCCATCGTGGCAAGAACTCTTGCCTTTAAACTGACCGGTGAAACGATCAGGTGTCTGTATGCACCATGAAGATTTCCAATGGACATATTTTTGAAAAATTCTGCTGCATCAGTACCAATCTCCTGATTAGCAGTCATCAGGGAATAATCCGTATACATCTTTGCAGTCTTTTCGTTGTAGTTACCTGTTCCGATCTGGGTAATATAACGAATTTCATTTTTATTGTGCGGCTCACTCTTACTTCTATAAGTGATCAGACAGATCTTGGAATGTACCTTATAGCCTTCAAATCCATATAATACCCGGCATCCTGCCTCTTCTAAACGTTCTGACCACTCAATATTATTCTGCTCATCAAATCTCGCACGCAGCTCGATCAGTACCGTTACTTCTTTCCCGTTCTCCGCTGCGGCACAAAGATATTCTACCAGCCGTGCTTTCTTTGCCAGACGGTAGATCGTGATCTTGATCGTCAGCACATCCGGATCTGACGCAGCCTCCCGGATCAGCTGCAGGAACGGCTCCATGCTCTCATAGGGATAACTTAAAAGTACATCTTTCTTTTTTACCTGTTCCATCACACTGCCTTCATGGAGCATTGCAGCCGGCTGTGGGGAAAATGGCTCATCCACAAGAGTCCGCTTCATTGACTCAGGAAGTTTATCTGCGATCGCAAAAATAAAATCCAGCTTCATCGGCATCTTTGTCCTGAAAATACATTCCGGCCCGATCTTAAATTTCTCGCAAAAATACTTTTCCAGCTCTTTGCTCAGTGGATTTGCTGCCTCAAGACGCACAACCGCCATTTTTTTCCGCTTATGAAGCGTCTCTTTCATAATATGCCTGAAATCCCCATGGTCTGCATAAGCCTCATCATCCGGTGATACATCTGCATTCCGCGTCACACAGATATAATTCTTATCCGAAACCTGATACTGGTTAAATACCAGTTCTGCAAATTCCAGAATGATCTTTTCCATTCTGATATAACGGATATCATATCCTGGAAGATACAGAATATTGGAAATATACTGAGGAACAGGGATAATTCCCAGCATGGATTTATCCCCCTGCTTTAAATTTGCCACCACATAAAGTTCTTTACTCAGGAGATGAGGAAACGGATGATTTGCATCTACGATCTGAGGAGAAAGCACCGGCAGAACCTCTTCCTTGAAATACTTTTTTACATATTTCTTTTCCTGCTGCTCCAGTTCCTTGAAATCCAGTCCACAGACTCCATATGGATGAAGCTGCTTTTTAATCTCCGCATAAGTCTTATCCCGTTCTTTATAAAGCGGAGAAACTGCACGATAGATCGCATCGAGCTGCTGCTTTGCTGTCATGCCTGAACGCTGATCGATCTTTTTATCATCCGTCGCTGCCAGATCGTACAAACTTCCGACACGGATCATAAAAAACTCATCCAGATTACTGGTAAAGATCGCAACAAACTTCATCCGCTCCATCAGAGGCACACTTTCATCTCTCGATTCTTCCAGCACTCTCTGATTAAACCGAAGCCACGATAACTCCCGATTCTGCGTAAAATCCGGTATTTCCTTTTTGCTCATATTCATTCCCCTTTTCCGTATACGTGTCCTGATACACGATTATTTTTCAAGATATTCCTCCAGTGCTTCCAACTGTCTTTCCATATAATGATAACCATGCTCATAAAATGCGTAAAGAGCCTCCCGGTTCCGCTCCAGCCTTGATACCGGCTTCACATGGGGACGGATCACAAAGACCTCACCCTTCCGCTCCAGCACATCCAGATAATTCATCGTCTTATTATACATAAAACTTCTCCGTAAAATCGTCCGCACCACATTGGGATAAGAACTGTAAGCCTTTCTGTAAAGCTTCTGCATTGCAAGAGAAAGCACTTTTTTCCTGTAGCCGGCATTTTTGGTCAGCACAACTACGATCTTCTCATTCCCGATTTCCTTTGCCCTGCGGATCGGTACTGAATCAGCCAGTCCTCCGTCTAAATACGGAACATCATCAATATTTACGATCGGAGTCAGAAGCGGCATACTGCTTGACGCCCTACAGATCTTCATCAGTCTGTCCCGATCTTCCCTTTCTGACAGATACTCTGCCTTTCCGCTCAGACAGTTTGTCGTAACCAGTTCACAATTCATCGGTGAACTGAAATATGTATCAAAATCAAACGGGATCAGTTCATTCGGAAACCGGTCAAAGATCAGATCCATATTCATCATGCTCTTTGTACGGATCGTATCCCTGATCCCATAAATATATTTTCCATACTGCTCATCAGGGATCATACAGTCTCTTGTCCTCCCCGGCTGCCTGGATACATAATCCAGTGCATTGCACGCTCCTGCTGATACCCCGATTACATCTGACATATAAACCTCTTTCTCCATAAGGCAATCCAGCACACCTGAGGTAAAGATGCCTCTTGTTGCCCCGCCCTCAAGTACGATTGTAGCTTTTTTTATCGCCATAATTTTCCTCTTTTCCTGAATCTATGTCTTTTTGTCTTCCACAATTTATTATATCTTTTTCATTCCGAAAGAACAACGGTTTTCTTACGGAAATGCAGATTGCTTTTTTATAAATCAAGATTCCTTTTCTCCCGTAAATACTTGCCTTTTTACTTTCACCCATGTTAATATAAGCGTTGATGTTTATTTTAATGTATGACTGATAAGGAGATCATTATGATTAGTGCAAATAACGTAACCCTCCGCGTCGGGAAAAAGGCGCTGTTTGAAGACGTTAATATCAAATTTACAGAAGGTAACTGCTATGGTATGATCGGTGCCAATGGTGCAGGAAAATCTACTTTCCTTAAGATTCTTTCCGGTCAGCTTGAGCCGACTCAGGGAGATGTCGTGATCACTCCGGGAGAGCGTCTTTCTTTCCTGCAGCAGGATCATTTCAAATATGATGAATTTCCAGTTCTTGATACCGTTATCATGGGAAATGCCCGTTTGTATGAGATTATGAAAGAAAAAGAAGAAATCTACGCAAAAGAAGATTTCACTGATGAGGACGGAATTAAAGCCAGTGAACTGGAAGCTGAATTTGCTACCATGAACGGCTGGGAGGCTGAATCAGATGCTGCCAACCTTCTGAACGGACTCGGAATTGATACCGAACTTCACTATAAATACCTGAAAGAACTGACCGGTTCTGAAAAAGTAAAGGTTCTTCTTGCACAGGCATTATTTGGAAATCCCGATATCCTGCTTCTTGACGAGCCAACGAACCACCTTGACCTGGATGCCATCGCATGGCTGGAAGAATTTCTTATCAATTTTGATAATACCGTCATCGTTGTATCTCATGACCGTTATTTTCTGAATAAAGTATGTACACAGATTGCGGACATTGATTACGGTAAGATCCAGCTCTATGCCGGAAACTATGATTTCTGGTATGAATCCAGCCAGCTCCTCATCCGTCAGATGAAAGAAGCTAATAAGAAAAAGGAAGAAAAGATCAAAGAACTTCAGGACTTTATTTCCCGGTTCAGTGCCAATGCTTCCAAATCCAAGCAGGCAACGTCCAGGAAACGTGCTCTTGAAAAGATCCAGCTTGATGAGATCAAGCCATCCAGCCGTAAATACCCATACATTGATTTCCGTCCGAACCGTGAGATTGGAAATGAGGTTCTGACCGTAGAAGGGCTTTCCAAGACTATCGACGGAGAAAAAATTCTTGATAATATCAGCTTTACTCTTGGACGTGAAGATAAAGTTGCTTTTGTCGGAGGCAATGAATTTGCCAAGACGATCCTCTTTAAGATCCTGATCGGTGAAATGGAACCGGATGAAGGCACTTACAAATGGGGAGTTACGACCTCTCAGGCTTATTTCCCGAAAGATTTCGGTGGAGAATTTGATAATGATTATAATATCACAGAGTGGCTGACTCAGTATTCTGAAGAGAAGGATGTTACTTATGTCCGTGGTTTCCTCGGAAGAATGCTTTTCTCAGGGGAAGATGGAGTGAAAAAGGTTGCTGTCCTTTCCGGTGGTGAAAAGGTTCGCTGCCTCCTCTCCAAAATGATGATTTCAGGTGCAAATGTCCTGCTCCTCGATGAGCCGACCAACCACCTGGATATGGAATCCATCACTGCACTCAACAACGGACTGATCAAGTTCCCGGGAGTCCTTCTCTTTACCTCCCGTGACCATCAGATTGTACAGACAACCGCAAACCGCATTATGGAAATCGTTCCGGGTGGTAAACTTATTGACAAGATCACTACTTATGATGAATATCTTGAAAGCGATGAGATGGCAAGAAAGAGACAGACCTATTCTGTACAGACAGATGATGAAGATTAAAATTTGTATTTGTTGGGATGATACGCTATAAAGAATCAGCTAACTTTTTAAAAGCGAATCGGACGCGGAAAGCAGGATATTCCTTCGCAGTGCAGAGCCCGCTTTACCTCAGCCCGTTGACCGTTTGTAACTCG
>NZ_CAKRGI010000032.1 GCF_934330165.1 uncultured Mediterraneibacter sp. | reverse complement strand
AACTGCCAGCAGATAAATTTCTGCTGGCAGGAAAAATTTATATTTTTTCAATTGTCTACTTGACGGGGAGCAGTTCACTAGAAGGGAGCATATCAACGATTTAAAAATCGTTAAAGCGACAGTCCCATTTTTCTGTAGATTGATTGTAAAAGAAATAATTTGCTAATGGAACAACGGTATGATATAATAAAAAAGATTGTGGACAGATATACTGACCGAGACCACTGAAAAGCGTATGATCCGGAAGTGGATGATAGGTTTTTCAGTAGTTTCGGAGGAGAGACTGACCACAGAGAAAGTGAAATGAAATAAGATCAAAGGAGAAGGTATATGTTTAAAAAGTTTGAAATGGAACTTGCCGGCAGAACACTGCGTGTGGATGTTGACCGCGTGGCAAAGCAGGCGAACGGTGCAGTTCTGATGCACTATGGTGATACGACGGTATTATGTACAGCAACAGCTTCTGATAAACCGAGAGACGGAATTGATTTCTTCCCGCTCAGTGTAGAGTACAATGAGAGAATGTATTCTGTAGGAAAGATCCCGGGAGGCTTCAATAAGCGTGAGGGAAAGGCATCAGAGAATGCAATCCTGACAGACCGTGTTATTGACCGTCCGATGCGTCCGCTGTTCCCGAAGGATTACAGAAATGATGTAACACTGGAAAATCTCGTTATGGCAGTTGATCAGGATTGCAGCCCGGAATTGACAGCAATGCTCGGAGCCGCACTGGCAACAAGCATTTCCGATATTCCGTTTGACGGTCCAATCTCCACGACACAGGTAGGACTGGTAGATGGAGAGTTTGTATTTAACCCGACAGCCGCACAGAAGGTTGTATCTGATCTTGCACTGACCGTTGCATCTACAAAAGAGAAAGTGATCATGATCGAGGCAGGAGCAAAGGAAGTTCCTGAAGATAAAATGATCGAGGCAATCTTTGCAGCACATGAACTGAACCAGAAGGTGATTGCTTTCTTTGATACGATCGTTGCAGAGTGCGGAAAGAAAAAGCACGAGTATCAGAGCTTCGCAGTTCCGCAGGAATTATTTGATGCCATCCGGGAGATCGTTACTCCGGCAGAGATGGAAGAAGCTGTATTTACAGACGACAAGCAGATAAGAGAAGAAAATATCCGTGTCATTACCGAGAAGCTGGAAGAGGCATTTGCCGACAATGAAGAATGGCTTGCAAAGTTGGGTGAAGCTGTATATCAGTACCAGAAAAAGACAGTAAGAAAGATGATCCTGAAAGACCATAAGCGTCCGGATGGACGTGCCATTGATCAGATCAGACCGCTGGCAGCAGAGGTTGACCTGATTCCGAGAGTCCATGGTTCAGCAATGTTTACGAGAGGACAGACACAGATCTGTACTGTTACAACGCTTGCACCGCTTTCCGAGGCACAGAGACTGGACGGACTGGATGAGACAGAGACAACAAAGAGATATATGCATCATTATAATTTCCCGTCTTACTCTGTTGGAGAGACAAGACCTTCCAGAGGACCGGGACGTCGTGAGATCGGACATGGAGCATTAGCCGAGAGAGCATTGCTCCCGGTACTTCCGAGTGAGGCTGAGTTCCCGTATGCGATTCGTACTGTATCTGAGACATTTGAATCCAACGGTTCTACTTCCCAGGCTAGTGTATGTGCATCCAGTATGTCACTGATGTCAGCAGGTGTGCCGATCAAGTCTGCTGTAGCAGGTATTTCTGCAGGACTCGTAACAGGCGAGACAGATGATGATTATCTGGTTCTGACAGATATTCAGGGACTGGAAGATTTCTTTGGGGATATGGACTTTAAGGTTGCAGGTACTCATAAGGGTATTACCGCGATCCAGATGGATATCAAGATCCACGGACTGACAAGACCGATCATTGAAGAAGCAATCGCAGCAACGAAGAAAGCAAGAACTTACATCATGGATGAAGTAATGAGCAAAGCAATCGCAGAGCCTAAGGCAGAAGTTGGAGAGTTTGCTCCGAAGATCATCCAGATGCAGATCGATCCGCAGAAGATCGGAGATGTTGTTGGACAGCGTGGCAAGACGATCAATGCAATCATCGAAGAGACCGGTGTAAAGATCGATATTGATGATGACGGAAATGTATCCATCTGTGGTACAGAGAAAGAAAATATGGAAAAGGCTGCAAAATATATCCATACGATCGTAACGGATTACGAGGCGGGACAGCTTTTTGAAGGAAAGGTTGTCAGCATTAAAGAATTTGGGGCATTTGTGGAATTTGCACCGGGTAAGGAAGGTATGGTCCATATTTCCAAGCTTTCAAAGAACAGAGTTGAAAAGGTTGAGGATGTTGTAAGTCTTGGTGATGTGGTGAAAGTTGTATGCCTTGGAAAAGATAAAATGGGAAGATTCAGCTTCAGTATGAAAGACGTGGCAGAATAAAGAGTACTGAATGAGGAATTGGTATTGAAATAAATAGAAAGCTATCAGAGAAAAATCTGGTAGCTTTTTTATTTTTAAGAAAAATTTTCTTAAAAGAGCCAGTATGTTGCTGCATATTTCCACAACCTGCACATATATTGTTTAAAGGGGTGGACAAGATGGAACGACAGGAAAGAAGAGAACAGATACTGAATATTCTTGCAGCCGGGATCAGAAAAGTACTTTTAGATACAGTTCCAAAGCCGGAAGAATTGCAGGAAATACGGATGAGACTTGGACAGCCGCTGCGAGCTGTGCAGGGAAAAGAAGAGATAGTATTACGATCAGGAACAGAACCGTACATTGTAACAAAAGAGGAATTAAGAGAGACAATGGACTATATCAGCCATTATTCTCTCTATGCATATGAAAATGAATTGAGACAGGGATTTGTTACAGTGGAAGGAGGTCATCGGGTAGGCGTGGCAGGAAAAGTAATTATGGAAAAAGAAAGGGTGAAAAATATACAATACATATCATCGTTAAATATCAGGGTTTCGCATGAAGTACTCGGATGTGCGGATCGGTTGATCCCGTATATCGTGGCAAATAAGCAGGTGTGTCATACACTGATCATTTCACCGCCATGCTGCGGCAAAACGACGCTGATTCGGGATCTGATCCGACAGATTTCTGACGGAAATGAATATGTGAAAGGCTGTTCAGTGGGAGTTGTGGATGAACGGTCAGAGTTGGGAGGATGTTATCTCGGGATTGCACAGAACCACCTGGGAGCAAGAACAGATGTGCTGGACTGCTGTCCGAAGGCCGAAGGGATGATTATGCTGATCCGTTCCATGTCACCGCAGGTGATCGCAGTGGATGAAATCGGAACGGTAGAGGATATCCATGCCATTGAATATGCCATGCAGTGTGGCTGCCGGATGATCGCAAGCGTCCATGGACTGAACATGGATGAAGCATCCAACAAGCCGGTACTGGGAGATCTGATCCGCAGGCGGATGTTCCAGAGATACGTGGTGCTTGGAAATGAAAAAGGACCGGGTGAGATCCTGGGAATTTATGATGAACGGGGGAGCGTGCTGTGCAGAAACTTATAGGGAGCATTTTCGTGCTGACGGCAACTGCAGGAGCAGGCTATCTTTATGGGGAAGGACTGAAAGATTATCTCAGGCAGATGGAATATCTGCGATATATTGCCGGGATGATCCGGGGACAACTGGAATATACTGGGGCACCGTTGCAGGAACTTCTGATGGATGTATCAGCGAAAATAAAAGAGCCATATAAAAGCTGGCTGGAACATACCGCACGAAGGACTGCGAAAAGAACAGACGCTGATTTCACAGAAATATGGAAAGGATGCGTGGAAAAGGATCTTGGAGCTGCCGGGTTAAAGAAGGAACACCGGGAATGGATCAGGGATTTTGGAGCATTTTTAGGACAGGGAGACCGTGAGACCATGGGACGATCCATCGAACTTTCCATGAAGCAGATGGATCTGATGATCAGGCGGCAGAGGGAGGAACTGGCGGGAAAAAGAAAGATCGGAAACTGGCTGGGTGTAATAAGCGGGCTGTTCCTGATCATTCTGCTGTGGTAGAACAGGGGAGGGGATATGAATATCAATCTGATTTTTAAGATAGCTGCAGTGGGAGTCCTTGTGTCGATCCTGAGTCAGGTCTTAAAGCACAGCGGAAGAGATGAACAGGCATTTCTGACCAGTCTTGCAGGACTGATCCTGGTCTTATCGTGGGTGCTTCCATATATTTACGATCTGTTTCAGTCGATCCGGCAGTTGTTCATGTTGTGAGAGGGGAGAAAAATGAGTATGTTGCAGGTGGGAGTGATCGGAGTACTGGGAGTCCTTTTTGCTGTCCAGTTCAAAAATGGAAAATCAGAATATGCCGTCTATATCAGTATTGCTGTGAGTCTGCTCTTATTTGGCTGTATGCTGGAAAGGCTCAGAGATGCGGTGGATTCACTTGGCAGGATCGGGAGTTATATCAAGGTGGATCAGCGTTTTTTCGGAACCATGATGAAAATGATCGGGATTACTTATCTTGCAGAATTTTCTTCAGGCATCTGCAAAGATGCAGGATATCAGAGCATCGCATCCCAGATTGAAATATTCAGTAAGCTGACGATTCTGGCGATGGGACTTCCGATCCTTCAGACTCTGCTGGAAGTCATGACGGGGTTCTTGGGATGAGGCGGGGGATCAGGATGCTTTTTCCTGTATTCCTGGCCATTTTGATCTTTCTGTTCGGGAGCAAGGTTATTTATGCTGCGGAAAATACAGAAAAAGAGGCAGACCGGGTGCAGGAGGCATTATTTGAAGAATTTGATTTTTCAAAACTGGATCAGGAAATGAAAACTCTTTTTCCGGATGAAAAGCTTTCTTTCCGGGAAATACTTACGCAGCTGATCTCAGGAAACGGAAAATCCACAGCCGGTACAGTGGTGCGATTTATAAAGGAAACCGTTTTTTACCAGTTCGGCACAAATAAGAAAATACTGGTGTATATGATCCTGATCGCAGTAGTCGCTGCCCTGTTCAATAATTTTACAAGCGTCTTTCAGAACCGGCAGGTATCGGAAGTCAGCTTTTATATCCTTTATATGCTGCTGATGACCCTGTCACTTGTAACTTTTCAGCATACGTTGCAGGACACAGAAAAACTGCTTTCTTACCTGACCGAGTTTATGAAGCTGTTATGCCCCAGCTACTTTCTTGCAGTTGCATTTGCGGCAGGCAGTTCCTCAGCTCTGGTATTTTATAATATTGTACTGTGGATCATCTATTTAGTAGAGCTGGTGATTCTGGAACTTCTGATGCCGATTGTGCATGTATTTGTTATGATACAGGTTCTTTCCAATCTGACGGGAGAGGATTTGCTGTCAGAATTTGCAGATCTGATCAGAAAAGGAATTGCCTGGTGTCTGAAGACATTGCTGGCAGGCGTGGTCGGGATCAATGTGCTTCAGGGACTTCTTGCACCTGCCATCGATACTGTGAAGCGAAGTGCGGTAAACCGGACAGTGGAGGCAATCCCGTGGATTGGTGATGTAACGGGCGGAGTGGCAGAGGTAGCACTGGGGAGTGCGGTGCTGATCAAAAATGGGATCGGGGCAGCGGGAATGGTGATCGCAGTTATGGTCTGTGCAGTTCCAGTGATCCGGCTGGTGCTGCTTGCTTTCGTATATAAATTTGTGGCAGCGATGGTTCAGCCGGTGTCGGATAAAAGGATCACAGCCTGTATTGGTGGGGTAAGTGAAGGATATGGACTGCTGTTGCAGATCCTCCTCTACACGGCACTTTTTTTCCTGATCACGCTGGCGGTAATAGCAGGAGCGACTTCCTGAAAGGGGGAGAGGATTATGGCAATGGTTTATCAGTGGATTCAGAATCTATCCGTATGGCTGGTTCTGAGTGCGGTAATCCTGCATTTAGTTCCGGGGAAAGATTATGGAAAATATGTACGCTTTTTTTCAGGAATGGTTCTGTTACTGCTTTTCCTTGAACCGATGCTGAAACTAACGGGAACAGACGGGATGATCGCAAAACTTTATGAGGGAAATCTGGCAAAAGAAGACCAGGCAGAAAAAGAATTATTGCAGAAATTATATGAATCTGCAGATCTGACAGAAATTCTGCCTGAGGAATATCATACATCAGAGGAAGGATCAGACAAAAAAGAGCAGAAAAAAGTATCGGAATCCCAGGCTGTAGAAGTGGAGGAAATTCGCATTGAATAACGAGTGGCTTGTCAGATTGAAGGAGAAGATAAGGAAGAAAGAGAACAAGGAAGAACTGCCGGTTCGGAAAAAACTGCTGCTTCTATTTCTGACCGGACTGCTGTTGCTGGTGATCGTGCTGCCATTTCCGAAAAAATCAGATTCGGAAGAGGCGGAGACCGGAGAAGAGACGACCACAGAAAACCGGGGATCATATGAGCGGTATCTTGAACAGAAGACAGAAGAAGCCCTGCAGTGTGTAGAGGGGGTTGGGAACGTAAAAGTGATGATTACGTTGAGGTCTTCAGAAGAAAATGTGGTCGAAAAAGATCAGCAGAGTGACGGGCAGTCTGTGGAGGAAGAGGACAGTCAGGGTGGAAGGCGGACGACAAAAGAAACTTCCTCTGATAAGACGAGTATTTATGAACAAAAATCCGATGGAACGCAGATCCCCTATGTGAGCAAAAAACTCTCCCCTGAAGTAGAAGGAGTGATCGTGATCGCGGACGGGGGTGACAATGCGGTCGTGGTGCAGAATATAACCGGTGCGATTCAGGCATTATATGGGGTAGAAGCACATAAAATAAAAGTAATGAAACACAATGTGACAGGCACAGAATAAAAGGAGGAACATAGTGAAGCGGGTATTTAAAAAGAATCAGGTGATGATTGCAGCACTGGCGGTGATGATTGCGGCAGCCGGGTATCTGAATTATACAGGGAGGCTGTTCGGAACTGAAAAAGACAGCACGACGCAGACCAGTGCAGATCTGACAAATCAGGAACTTCTGGATATTTCTGAAGAAGATACGGCGACCGGATCAGAGGATATTTTAAGTAATGATTCTGAGACGGAAGGAACTCCGGGAGAAGCAGTACTGACCAATACAACCGCTGAGACCACTGTGGCACAGGCGAAAGTGTCCAGAGAACAGGTTATGGCACAGAGCAAAGAAACGTTGCAGTCAATCATTGATAATAAAAATCTCAGTGATGAGCAGAAACAGGATGCGGTCGATCAGATGGTGGAACTGACCAAAAGAGCAGAGCTGGAAGCAGACATAGAATCCCTGATGGCAGCGAAAGGCTTTTCTGAGGCAGTGGTCAGCATCGGGGATGATTCTGTTGATGTTGTTGTAAAGGCAGAAGAACTGACAGATGCCAACCGGGCACAGATCGAAGAAATTCTTACAAGAAAAACCGAAGTATCCCCGGAAGAGGTTGTGATCACGCCAATCCATGAATGACCGGATGAGGGGAGGATCGCCGGAGTAATTTCAGGGAAAACTATTTGCCGTATGGCTGTACTTGTGATACACTAACTACTGGATGCCACCCGCACGGATATGGAAAAACCGGCCGGCGGGGGCGTGGACGATAGGAGATAAGCATATGTCAGATATTACGAATGAAATAAAAAAGAGAAGAACCTTTGCGATCATATCGCACCCGGATGCAGGAAAGACGACACTGACGGAGAAATTTCTGCTTTATGGAGGAGCGATCAATCAGGCGGGTTCTGTAAAAGGAAAAGCGACGGCAAAGCATGCAGTTTCGGACTGGATGGAGATTGAAAAGAAAAGAGGTATTTCGGTCACATCCTCGGTACTGCAGTTTAACTACGGCGGATATTGTATCAATATTCTGGATACACCGGGACATCAGGATTTCTCGGAAGACACGTACCGTACCCTGATGGCTGCGGATTCTGCGGTGATGGTGATCGATGCATCCAAGGGTGTAGAGGCACAGACGAGAAAGCTGTTCAAGGTATGTGTGATGCGTCATATCCCGATCTTTACTTTTATTAACAAAATGGACCGTGAGGCGAGAGATACGTTTGAACTGCTGGATGATATCGAAAAAGAACTGGGGATAGCTACCTGTCCTGTGAACTGGCCGATTGGTTCGGGAAAGGCGTTTAAAGGAGTCTATGACCGGGCGAAGAAAGAAGTAGAACTTTTCTCGGATACAAAAAAAGGAACAACCATGGGAGAAGTTCAGATGGTTCCGATTGATGCACCCGAGACAGAGGAACTGATTGGCACAGAGGCAAAAGCAATTCTGGCGGATGAGATTGAACTTCTGGATGGAGCTTCTGCGGAATTTGACCAGGAGCTGGTAGATAAGGGTCAGCTTTCTCCGGTGTTTTTCGGTTCGGCACTGACAAATTTCGGAGTAGAGACATTCCTGAAGCATTTCCTGAAGATGACTACATCTCCGCTGCCGCGCATGTCGGATAAAGGAGAGATAGATCCGATGGAGGAAAAGGATTTTTCAGCCTTTGTATTTAAGATTCAGGCGAACATGAATAAAGCACACCGTGACAGGATCGCATTTATGCGGATCTGTTCAGGCGAATTCGAGGCGGGAATGAACGTCTACCATGTGCAGGGAGGAAAAGAGATCCGTCTTTCTCAGCCGCAGCAGATGATGGCGAGTGAACGGAAGATGATCACCAAAGCTTATGGGGGAGATATCATCGGAGTTTTTGATCCGGGAATCTTTTCAATCGGAGATACCCTTACAACTTCAAAGGAAAAATTCGCTTATGAGGGAATCCCGACATTTGCACCGGAGCATTTCGCACGTGTGCGTCAGGTCGATACGATGAAAAGAAAGCAGTTTGTCAAGGGAATCAACCAGATTGCACAGGAGGGTGCGATCCAGATCTTTCAGGAATATAATACCGGAATGGAAGAGATCATTGTCGGAGTTGTCGGAGTCCTTCAGTTTGATGTGCTGAAATACCGTCTGAACAACGAGTATAATGTGGAGATCCGGCTGGAAAATCTGCCATATGAGTATATCCGTTGGATTGAAAACGAAGATGTGGATATGGACCACTTAAGCGGAACTTCAGATATGAAGAAGATCAAGGATCTGAAGGACCGTCCATTGCTGCTTTTTGCACATGAATGGAGTATCCGCATGACAGAGGAAAGAAATAAAGGACTGATCCTGTCAGAGTTCGGGCGGTCATAATTCCTCTTTGCAAACGGAACGATATTTGTTATAATGGAAAAAGAATCAGACAATGCAGGAGGTTTTGAACATGGCAAAGGACGAAAGAAATATTTATACGATACAGAATGACGCAGGAAAGGGAGAAGTAAAGATTGCAGATGAAGTTGTTGCGATCATTGCAGCTCTGGCAGCTACAGAAGTGGAAGGCGTAGCCTCCATGGCAGGCAATATCACGAATGAGCTGATCAGCAGACTCGGGATGAAAAATCTTTCCAAGGGAGTCAAAGTAGATGTGCTGGAAGGCGTGGTTACCGTTTCCCTGACCCTGAATCTGAAGTATAACTACAGTGTAGTAGAAGTATCAGGAAAAGTGCAGGAAAAGGTTAAGAATGCGATTGAGAACATGACAGGGCTTGAAGTTGCAGACGTGAATATCAAAGTGGCCGGCGTAGAGATGGAGAATCAGGAGTAGGCTTACAAAGGAAAGGAATCAATATGATTAGAACAGAACTTCGCGAGCATATTTTCAAGCTGTTATTTCAGGAGGAATTTAACCAGGAAGAGGATATGCAGGAGCATCTGAAATACTATTTCATGACGCTTGAGAATGCGGCAGAAAAAGATAAAGATTATATTCAGAAAAAATATGAGGCGGTTGCTGAGCATATTGCAGAGATTGATGAACTGATCAACCGGTATGCAAAAGGATGGAAGACTACCCGGATGAACAAGGTGGATCTTGCCATTTTAAGACTTGCTGTCTATGAGATGAAATGGGACGGGGAAGTACCGGTCGGAGTTGCTATCAATGAGGCAGTGGAGCTGGCAAAGAGATTCAGCGGTGGAGACAGTCCGTCCTTTATCAACGGGGTACTTGGAAAGATCGCCCGTTCTGCAGACGGGGATGAGACGAAGTAAGTCAGCATATGCAGAACGGAGATATCAGGATGAAGAATGTCTATACGGTGAGACAGGTCAATTCTTATATTAAGAATATGTTCGCCCAGGATTTCATGCTGAACCGGATCTATGTAAAGGGTGAGGTATCGAATCTGAAATACCATACATCAGGGCATATATATTTTTCATTGAAAGACGAGTCCGGCACGATTGCCTGCGTCATGTTCGCAGGCTCAAGGTCAGGGCTTTCTTTTCGTATGGAGGAAGGTCAGCAGATCATTGTACTCGGTGCGGTGGATGTCTATGCGAGAGATGGAAAATATCAGTTGTATGCAAGGAAAATCGTGCAGGATGGCGTAGGACTTCTGTATGAACGTTTTGAACTTCTGAAGAAAGAACTGCAGGAAATGGGAATGTTTGCACCGGAGTACAAGCAGAAGATCCCAAAGTATATCCGGCGGCTGGGAGTTGTGACTGCACCGACCGGGGCGGCAGTCAGAGACATCATCAATATTACGAAGCGCAGGAATCCTTTTGTGCAGATCATCTTGTATCCGGCACTGGTACAGGGTGAGGGTGCTGCTGAGAGTATTGTAAAAGGAATCCATGCACTGGAAGCAGAAAAGGTGGATGTCATGATCGTGGGCCGTGGCGGAGGAAGCATGGAAGACCTCTGGGCATTTAATGAAGAAGTAGTCGCCAGGGCAGTATTTGACTGTTCTGTCCCGGTAATTTCAGCGGTAGGACATGAGACTGATACAACGATCATTGATTTTGTGGCAGATCTGCGGGCACCGACTCCTTCCGCTGCCGCAGAACTGGCGGTGTATGATTTCATGGAGATGAAAAAGAACCTGAAGCTGCGGGAAGAGAGGCTGCTGCATTTTATGCAGTTGATACTGGAACGGAAGAGACAGAAACTGGAGCAGTATTGGCTCAGGGTGCGGGCATATCATCCGCAGCAGCGGCTGAATGAGCAGAGACAGTATGCGGCAGATGCTGAGAACCGGCTGAGAAGAGAAATGATGCGAAGGCTGGAGCAGGAAAAGCATCGTCTGGCACTTATGGCAGAACGCCTGAAAGGGTTATCCCCACTTGAAAAACTCAGTCAGGGGTATTCTTATGTGGAGAATAGTGAGGGGGCAAATGTCAGGGCGGTCAGCAATGTAAAGCAGGGAGAACAGATCACGGTCTATGTGACGGATGGACGGATCCGGGCAGAAGTGACCGGCGTTGAAAAAGAGGAGACGTAAGATGGGGACAGAGAAAAAGGAAAATTTGGAAGAGATGTTTGACCGGCTGGATCAGGTGATCGGTGCTCTGGAGGGAGAGAATGTTTCACTGGAGGAGGCGTTTGGATTGTACGATCAGGGAATGAAGCTGATCCGGAGATGCAACCAGACGATCGATGAAGTGGAAAAGAAGATCCTTGTACTGGATGAGAATGGAGAAAAGCATGATTTTTAAAAAAGAGTATACGGACAGAGTAGAAAAAATAGAAAAGATCCTGAAAAAGTATCTTCCTGAAAAAGAAGGATATCAGAAGACGATCATGGAGGCTATGGAGTATAGTCTGATGGCGGGTGGAAAGCGTCTCCGTCCCATGTTGATGTGGGAGAGTTATCGATTATTTGGCGGAGAAGGATCTGCGATCGAACCGTTTATGGCTGCCATTGAGATGATCCACACGTATTCGCTGGTGCATGATGATCTGCCGGCAATGGATAATGATGAATACAGACGCGGAAGAAAGACAACGCATATTGTATATGGTGAAGATATGGGGATCCTTGCAGGAGATGCTTTGCTTAATTATGCATTTGAGACTGCCTGCCGGGCTTTTGAAGAGGAGCCGGAGCATGCTTTAAGGATCGGGAAAGCACTGAAGATCCTTGCGGATAAGGCAGGAATTTATGGAATGATCGGTGGACAGGTTGTAGATGTGCAGGAATCAGGAAAAGCTGTGTCAGGTGAAGTACTGGACTTTATTTACAGGCTTAAGACCAGTGCATTGATTGAGGCTTCTATGATGGCAGGTGCAGTTCTTGCAGGTGCAAAGGAAGAGCAGGTCAGCAGGATGGAGCAGATCGCAGGAAAGACCGGTCTGGCATTCCAGATCCAGGATGACATTCTGGATGTGACCAGTACGACGGAACTGCTTGGAAAGCCGGTTCACAGTGATGAAAAGAACGAAAAAACGACGTATGTGACCTGGAAAGGGATTGAAAAGGCACATGAAGATGTGGAACGGATGACGCAGGAGGCAGTGGATCTGCTGCGGGAGTTCCCGGCGAAGGATGAATTCCTTGAAGAATTACTAAAATCTTTGGTATACAGGGAAAAATAAAAGGAGGAATCCTGATGGTACTTGAGAAGATCCATAAGGAAAATGATATAAAAAATCTCAGTCCCGAAGAACTTATCATGCTTGCAGACGAGATCCGGCAGTTTCTGATCGAGAAGATCAGTGTGACCGGAGGGCATCTGGCATCGAATCTGGGTGTTGTGGAACTGACGATGGCACTTCATCTTGTCTTTGATCTTCCACAGGATAAGCTGATCTGGGACGTAGGACATCAGGCGTACACGCATAAGTTACTGACGGGAAGAAAAGCAGGATTTGATGAACTGAGAAAATACGGGGGGATGAGTGGATTCCCAAAAAGAAAAGAGAGCGAATGTGATGCCTTTGATACAGGGCATAGTTCCACTTCTATTTCAGCAGGACTTGGATATGTGGCGGCAAGAGAACTTCAGGGCGGCAGCCATAGTGTGGTTTCGATCATCGGAGATGGTTCTATGACAGGAGGAATGGCATACGAGGCACTGAACAATGCGAGCAGACTGAAAAGTAATTTTATCATTGTCCTCAATGATAATAATATGTCCATTTCTGAAAATGTAGGAGGAATGTCCCAGTATCTCAACGGACTGCGTACGGCACAGGCTTATACGGGGCTGAAGAAAGGTGTGGAAGATACGCTGAAAAAGATCCCCGGAAAGGGAGACCGGATCATTTGCCATATGAAAAGGACAAAAAGCGGGATCAAGCAGTTGTTTGTTCCGGGGATGTTCTTTGAAGATATGGGGATTACTTATTTAGGTCCGGTAGATGGACATGATATCCGTAAGCTCACAAGGATCTTAAATGAGGCGAAGCGGGTTGATCATGCAGTGCTGGTTCATGTGATGACGAAAAAGGGAAAAGGATATGGACCGGCTGAAGAAAACCCGTCCAGATTTCATGGGACGGGACCGTTTGACATCCCAAGCGGAATGTCGGTAGGGAAAAAAGCGACAGATTCTTATACAGATGTATTTTCAAAAGTACTTGCAGATATCGGAAAGCAGGATGAAAAGGTAGTAGCAATTACTGCGGCGATGGCAGACGGGACGGGACTGGCAAGATTTGCAAAGATGTTCCCGCAGAGATTTTTTGATGTCGGTATTGCAGAGGAGCATGCGATGACCTTTGCGGCAGGACTGGCAGCAGGCGGGATGAAACCGGTCTTTGCGGTATATTCCTCTTTCCTGCAAAGAGCTTTTGACCAGACAATCCATGATGTCTGTCTTCAGAATCTGCCGGTTTTTATAGCAGTGGATCGTGCAGGACTTGTAGGGAGTGACGGAGAGACGCACCAGGGAGTATTTGACCTGTCATTTCTTCTGGAAATTCCGAATCTGACTGTCATGTCACCAAAGAACCGATGGGAAATGGCAGATATGGTCCGTTTTGCTGTTGATTTTCCGTACCCGGTTGCATTGCGGTATCCAAGAGGAGAGGCTTATGAGGGGCTGAAAGAGTTCCGTACTCCGATTCTTTATGGAAAAAGTGAAGTGATCAGCCGCGAAAGTGGGATTGCGATCCTTTTCATCGGACACATGTCAGGACTGGGAGAGTCTGTATGGAAGGCAATAAAAGAAGCAGGATATCACTGCAGCCTGATCAATGCAAGATTCGCAAAGCCACTGGATACAGAGCTGATCCGCGATCTTTGCAGGGATCATGAACTGATCGTGACGATCGAGGAAAATGTGCTGGCAGGTGGTTTCGGTGAGCAGGTTGTCCAGTATGTGATGCAGACTGGTGAGAAGACCCGGGTACGGACGATCGGAATTTCCGATGATTATGTGGAACACGGAAATGTAGAAGTTCTGCGAAAAGAAGTGGGACTGGATCAGGAGACTATTGTGGCACAGATAAAAAAAGATTATCTGATGATAAAGGAAGATTAAAAATGAAAGAACGTTTAGATGTATTACTCGTAAAAAGGAATCTTGCAGAGTCCAGGGAAAAGGCAAAAGCGATCATTATGTCCGGAAATGTATTCGTAGAGGATCAGAGAGAAGATAAGGCAGGAACCACGTTCCCGGAAGACGTAAAGATCGAAGTGAGAGGGCATATCATGCCGTATGTCAGCAGAGGCGGTCTGAAGCTGGAGAAAGCGATCAAAAATTTTGATGTCAGTGTAGAAGGAAAAGTCTGTACGGATGTGGGATCTTCTACCGGTGGTTTTACGGACTGTATGCTGCAGAACGGAGCTGTAAAGGTATTTGCAATCGATGTCGGACGGGGGCAGTTGGACTGGAAACTGCGTCAGGATCCAAGGGTAGTCTGCATGGAAAAGACCAATATCCGCTATGTGTCACCGGAAGATATCGGAGAACCGGTGGACTTTTCCTCCATTGATGTCTCATTCATTTCGCTGACAAAAGTGTTAGAGCCGATCAGGGATTATCTGACAGAAGACGGAGAAATCGTAGCTCTGATTAAACCACAGTTTGAAGCAGGGCGTGAAAAGGTCGGGAAAAAAGGAGTTGTGCGAGAAAAAAGTACGCACCATGAAGTAATCGAAAAAGTGACTTCCTATGCAGCTTCTATCGGATTTGATATTCTTGAGATTGAATTTTCACCGATAAAAGGACCGGAGGGAAATATTGAATATCTGGTGCATCTGAAGAAGACGCAGGAACTTCCGGGAAAGATTCTGGCACAGAATCTGGAGACGGTCGTGGACAGTGCATTCGATACGTTGGCAAAATAAGCGGGGATAAAGCATGGATTCATTTTATATCATAACGAATATATTAAAAGATAAAGACTATGCGGTTACAGAGAAAATCTGCAATTATATCATGCAGAAAGGAAAGAAATGGACACTTGCAAAAAAGGATGAAGAAGGTCATATCCTTCCGGGGACAGTGCCGTCCGACGCAGAATGTGGACTGGTACTCGGAGGCGACGGAACGCTGATCCGTGCAATCCGGGATCTGGAAGGAGAGGAACTCCCTCTGCTTGGAATCAACCTCGGGACACTGGGATATCTTGCAGAAGTAGAATTAAAGGATTATCAGTATGCCATCGACAGACTGTGCGGAGAAGAACATGCAGCGATCGAACTGCGGATGATGCTGGAGGGCGTGGCAGGAGATGAAAAAAGGGATCTTGCGGTGAATGATATTGTACTGACGAGGGAAGGGAATATCAGAATCGTACAGTTTAATGTCTATGTCAACGGAACGCTTCTGAATACTTATCTTGCAGACGGGGTGATCATTTCAACTCCTACCGGAAGTACCGGATATAATCTTTCAGCGGGAGGTCCTGTTGTAGAACCAACGGCAAGTATTATCGTCATTACCCCGATCTGTTCCCATGCATTGAATACAAGCAGTGTAGTGCTTTCGGCAGAAGATGTGATCGAGGTGGAAGTTTGTCCGGGAAGATACGGCAGGCAGGAGGAAGTAGCCCTGTGCTATGACGGTGCAGTCCAGAGAAAAATGGTATCGGGAGACCGCGTCTGTATCAGGAGAGCGGAGGAGACGGCAAAGCTTATTAAACTGAGCAAAGAAAGCTTCATGAAGACGATGCGTGAAAAAATGAAAGGAAATTAAGAAATGAAAGTAAGCCGACATGCAAAGATTATTGAACTTATCAGCCAATACGACATTGAGACGCAGGAGGAACTGGCAGAATATCTTAATAATGCCGGCTTCAAGGTGACTCAGGCAACGGTATCGAGAGATATCCGGGATCTGAAGCTGACAAAAGTGTCACTCAACGGAGGGAAGCAGAAATACGTGATCCATCGTCAGGATGAAGATGGAATGAGTGAAAAATATATCCGGGTATTAAGAGACGGATATATGTCAATGGATATGGCACAGAATATTCTTGTTATCAAGACGGTATCCGGAATGGCAATGGCAGTTGCAGTTGCGGTGGATGCAATGAAATGGAATGAAGTGGTGGGCTGCATTGCCGGTGATGATACGATTATGTGTGCGATCCGTACAGTAGAAGATACAGTGACAGTTATGGATAAGATCAGAAAGATTGTGTCCAAGAAGGATTAGGTGTTGAATATGTTACAGAATCTGTATGTAAAAAATCTGGCATTGATCGATGAGACAGAAGTGGAGTTTGGTGAGGGACTGAATATACTGACAGGAGAGACAGGAGCAGGGAAGTCTCTCCTGCTGGGTTCAGTCCATCTTGCTCTTGGCGGAAAATACAGTCCTGATATGCTCAGAAACGGGACAAAGAGCGGACTTGTGGAACTCACTTTTAAGATTGAAGATGAACAGATCGAAAAGCATCTGGAAGAGATGAACCTGTATCCTGAAGACGGGTTCCTGACTCTGAGCAGGCGGCTGATGGAAGGCCGCAGTATCAGTAAGATCAATGGGGAGACTGTGAATACTGGGATATTGAAAGATGCTGCAAGTATGCTGATCGATATCCATGGACAGAGAGATAATCAGACACTGCTCCACAAAAAGAATCACCTGATGCTTCTGGATCTGTATGGAAAAGAAAAGATCGTTCCTTTAAAGAAAAAGATGGCTGAAATGTACCGCAGATGGAATGAACTGAAAAAGAGGACTGAAAGCCTGACCATGGATGAAGAGACCAGGAGAAGAGAACTTTCTCTTGCTGAATTTGAAGCACAGGAGATTGAAGAAGCCGGACTGGTTGTGGGAGAAGATGAGGAGCTGGAAGAACTTTACCGGAAAATGACGGAGAGCAGGAAAGTAACAGAAGCGGTAGCAGAGACATACCATTATACAGGGGAGGCCGCTTCCGGGAATGCAAGTGATCTCATCAGCCGTGGAATCCGAAGCCTTCAGGAGGCGGCGGAGTTTGATGAAGCGGGGGGCAGACTGTATGAGCAGCTTACACAGCTCGATGGACTGTTGAATGATTTTAACCGGGAATTATCGGAATATGCAAAAAGTTTTGAGTTTTCAGAGGAAGAATTCCGTGAGACAGAAGACCGTCTGAACCTTTTAAATCATTTAAAGGCAAAATATGGAAGATCCATTGAAGCAGTTCTTGCATATTATGATGAAAAAAAGCAAAGACTACAGGAACTGGCAGATTATGATACATTTATGCAGAAGCTGGAACAGCAACAGCAGGATGCTTTTGACGAAATGAAAAAAATGGCGGAAAAGCTGAGTCAGGTTCGGCAGCGTTCGTGTAAAAAGTTCGCAGAAGAGATCTGTGGTCAGATGAAAGAACTGAATTTTCTTGATTCGAGATTTGAAATCCGGATTTCTGAGGCAGAAAAATACAGTCCAAATGGAAAAGACGAGGCAGAATTTTATCTTTCAGTCAATCCGGGAGAACCGTTGAAGTCATTGGGAAGTGTGGCATCAGGCGGTGAGATTTCGCGTGTGATGCTGGCAGTGAAGACAGTACTTGCGGATGAAGAAGATACACCGACCCTGATCTTTGATGAGATCGATACGGGAATATCCGGCATTACGGCAGGAAAAGTGGGAGATCGTCTCCGACTGATCGGACAGAGCAGACAAGTCATCTGCATTACTCACCTGCCGCAGATCGCAGCTGCTGCAGATCACCATTTTCTGATCAGAAAAAAAGCAGAAGGAACATCAGTACGGACGGATGTGGAAATGTTGGATGAAGCTGCATCTGTGGAAGAACTGGCAAGACTTCTCGGAGGAGCGAATGTGACGGAGCGTGTCATGGAAAGTGCAAAAGAATTGAAAGAATTGGCAAAGTGTGAAAGATAATCCCAGTGTGAAAAGCACGACAGGATCACATACTAAAAGCGGATACAGAAGATGTATCCGTTTTTTGCTGCCAAGGCATACGGCAGAAAAAGTGCGGTATACCTGACGACATTTGATGAGGCTTAACAAGACGAAAGAGGTGTGATCTTATGTGGGATAAAAAATTAAAAAACCGGACGATAAAAAAGAAAATTTCCAGGTGGATGACTGTGGTGTGCAGTTTTCTTCTGGCTGTGGGACTGGGCTTTTCTGTCGGAAGTGCAGCGGCAGAATATTTCCCGGAAAGCATGGAAACTCAGGCACAGACGAAAGCGGTACAGACGAAAAAAGTAGCTGTGGGAGGTATGCCGGCAGGAATTTATATGGAAACGGACGGAGTACTGATCCTTGATACGCAGCAGATAAAAGGAATTGATGGGAAGATGTACGAACCGGCACAGGGAATGGTGAAAAGCGGAGATTATATTAAGGCAGTCAATCAGAAAGAAATCTGTGGGAAAAAAGAACTGCTGAAAGAACTGGAAAAGCTTTCCGGTGAGAATGTGGAACTGACAGTCAGGAGAGAGGGAAAACTGGAGAAGATCGCTCTGCAGGCAGTGGAGACCGTAACTGGTAAATATAAACTGGGAATCTGGGTGAGAGATAATGTGCAGGGACTCGGAACCATTACATTTCTGACGGAAAAGAATGAATTCGGAGCTTTGGGACATGGAATCCATGATACAGATACAAATGGTCTGATGGAAATTTCCGGGGGAAAGCTTTACAGGACAACGATTCAGAATGTGGTAAAAGGGAGCAGTGGAAATCCGGGGACAATGGAAGGGCTGATCGTCTATAACCGTTATAATCTGCTCGGAACGATCGAAAAAAATACCGATGCAGGGATTTATGGCAGACTGGATAAAACCGAGGATCTTTTTGGAAAAAAAGAATTGGTTGAAACTGCAGCAAAAGAGGAAATCGTGACAGGACCGGCAAAGATAAGATGTTTCCTGGAAAATGAAGTCAGGGAATTTGACATTGAAGTGATCAAGGTGGATCAGGAAACCGCAGAGGTCAATAAAGGAATGATGATCCGGGTGACGGATGAAGAACTGCTTGAAAAAACCGGAGGGATCATCCAGGGAATGAGCGGCAGTCCGATCCTTCAGAACGGAAAACTGATCGGGGCGGTGACGCACGTATTTGTCATGGATTCGACAAAAGGTTACGGTATTTTTGCAGAAACGATGCTAGAACAGTTGAAATGACGAGAATCGTCGAGAATGCTGTCGAATTACTGCTACAAAATCTGCTTGATTCTGCAAGGTACAGGGGAATATAATAAGCGAGTGGCGTTTTCAAAAGAAGTTCTCATGACCTGAAGGGGAGAAGAGAATGAATCATTTGAGTGTTGCCATCGCTGACGATAATCAGAGAATCTTAGATCTGCTGGAAAAGGTGATCGGGACGGATCAGGAACTGGATCTGGTCGGAAAGGCGAAAAATGGTGAGGAGATGTGTCGGATCATTAAAGAAAAAAATCCTGATGTGGTTCTTCTCGACCTGATTATGCCGAAAATGGACGGACTGACTGTCATGGATCAGATCAATCAGGATAAAAGTGTCAGTAAACGTCCATATTTTATTGTTATTACAGCGGTGGGACAGGAAAAGATTACAGAAGATGCTTTTAATAAAGGTGCAAATTACTATATTATGAAACCGTTTAATAACAGAATGTTGTTGGAACGGATCAAATTCGTAAGAAAAATGGCTCACGGAGCAGAACGCAGGCCGGAAGAACCGGTGACCGGCCAGACTCCGGGAGGAGAAAATCTGGAGAACAGAGTGACTAATATGCTGCATGAGATCGGGATTCCGGCACATATCAAAGGATATCATTATCTGCGGGATGCGATCATGATGGCAGTGGAAGACATGGATGTCCTGAATGCGATCACGAAGATTCTCTATCCTACCGTTGCCAAAAAATATCAGACGACATCGAGCCGGGTCGAGCGGGCGATCCGTCATGCCATTGAGGTGGCGTGGAGTCGTGGAAAATTAGATACACTGGATGAACTGTTCGGTTATACAGTCAGTACCGGAAAAGGAAAACCTACAAATTCAGAATTTATCGCATTGATCGCAGATACGATCCAACTGGAATATAAGCATGGAAAATAGGGGATAAATACTGGAAAATACTTTGCATTACAGAAAAAATGCGGTATAATATTCGTAATTCATCGTCGGAAAATCCGGCGTAAGCGAAAAACGGAGGATAGTAATATGAAAAATATTTTATTTGCTTCTTCAGAATGTGTTCCTTTTATTAAGACCGGAGGTCTCGCAGATGTTGTGGGATCACTCCCAAAGGATTTTGATAAGGAGAAGTATGATGTACGGGTAGTCATTCCAAAGTATATGTGCATGAAGCAGGAATGGAAAGAAAAGCTGGAGTATATTACAAACTTTTACATGGATATTGCCGGACAGAGCCAGTATGTGGGGATTTTTAAACTGGTACACGACGGTGTGACATTCTACTTTATTGATAACGAATATTATTTCTCGGGATTTGCACCATATGATGGTGATCCGAAGTGGAATATTGAGAAGTTTGCATTCTTCTCAAAGGCAGTGTTAAGTATCCTTCCGGTGATCGGTTTCCGACCGGAACTGATCCACTGTCATGACTGGCAGACCGGTCTGATCCCGGTTTATCTGGATAATTTCAGGTATCTGGGTGAGTATTACAGAGGCATTAAGACGGTCATGACGATACATAACCTGAAATTTCAGGGGGTATGGGATACAAAAGCAGTGCAGGAAATTACGGGGCTGCCGGACTATTATTTTGCACCGGATAAGCTGGAGGCATATAAGGATGCCAACCTTCTGAAAGGCGGTATCGTTTACGCAGACAAGGTGACGACGGTAAGCCGCAGCTATGCAGAGGAGATTAAGACACCGTTCTATGGAGAGGGACTGGATGGTCTGATGAACGCCAGAGCAAATGATCTGTGGGGAATTGTCAACGGACTGGATTATAATGACTGGAATCCGGATACAGATTATCGTCTGGCAAAGAATTATAATATTGAAAATTTCAGACGGAATAAGCCGGTAAATAAGATGGCATTGCAGGAAGAGCTTGGACTGGATAAGGACGGTCATGTGATGCTGATCGGAATTGTCTCACGCCTGACAGACCAGAAGGGATTTGACCTGATCGATTATATGATGGATGAGCTGTGCCAGGATGCAGTACAGATCGCTGTGCTTGGTACGGGAGATCCGAAGTACGAGAATATGTTCCGTCATTTCGCATGGAAGTATTCAGGAAAAGTTTCTGCGAATATTTTCTATTCGGATGATCTTTCCCACCGGTTCTATGCAGGATGTGATGCATTTTTGATGCCATCGCTATTTGAACCATGTGGACTGAGCCAGTTGATGAGCCTGCGGTATGGTACACTGCCGATCGTCAGAGAGACAGGTGGACTGAAGGACACAGTTGAACCATATAATGAATTCGAAAAGATGGGCACAGGTTTTAGTTTCACAAATTATAATGCACATGAGATGCTGAATACAGTTCGTTATGCAGAACGGATCTATTATGATAAAAAAAGAGACTGGAATAAGATCGTAGAACGTGCGATGAGTCAGGACTTCTCATGGCAGAATTCTGCACGACAGTATGAAGAACTTTATAAGAGCCTGATAGGAGAATAAAAGGAGTTTACAACTAGATGAAGATCATTGACAGATTGAATGAAGACAGAATAAATATATCTTTTGAGGTGTTCCCACCGAAGACAGATGCGGGGTTTGCAAATGTGCAGCGTGCGACTGATGAGATCGCAAAGCTGAATCCATCCTACATCAGTGTGACGTACGGAGCGGGCGGAGGCACAAGCAAGAATACGGCGAAGATCGCATCGCATATCAAGGACGATCTGCATGTATTAAGCCTTGCACATCTGACCTGTGCTTCTTCCACAAAGGAAGAAGTGCGTGAAGTGATACGGAATTTAAAAGGACTTGGAATTGAAAATATTCTTGCCCTGCGTGGAGATATCCCGGAGGGAATGAAGTTCCCGGATGGAGACCGTTTCCATTATGCATATGAGCTGGTGGAGGAGATCCGGAAGCAGGGAGATTTCTGTATCGGTGCAGCGTGCTACCCGGAGGGGCATGTGGAGAATGAACATAAAGAAGATGATATCCACTTCTTAAAACAGAAAGTGGACTGTGGAGTTGATTTTCTTACGACGCAGATGTTCTTCGACAATGATATCCATTATAATTTCCTTTACAGGATCAGAGAAGCAGGAATCACAGTTCCGGTTCTCCCTGGAATCATGCCGATCACAAGTGCGGCTCAGATGAAGAGAAGCCAGGAACTTTCAGGAACTGTATTTCCGAGAAGATTTCTTGCATTGCTTGACCGGTTTGGAAGTTCACCGGAGGCAATGATGCAGGCAGGTATAGCTTATGCGACGGATCAGATCATTGATCTTCTGGCAAACGGAGTAAAGAATATTCATATTTATTCCATGAATAAACCGGAAGTAGCAGCAAAGATCATGAGTAATATTTCTGAGATCATTAAGTGTTAAGAGAGTGAAATACCAGATGAGTGAGATGGACAAAAAAAGGCGTGAGGCAATTCGCTATCTGGGGTTCGGACGAAATGCGGCAGACGAAAGGACTTATGAACTGGTCGAAGCGTCTTTTGACGATCTGAACAGGGAGGCAAGTCCGAGATTCGTCTACCGCATTTTTGATCTGGATCATACTTCGGATGGCATTTTGCAGGTCGGAGCTATGAAAATACAAAGTAAAAGTCTGCTGAGAAATCTCAAAGGCTGCGGACAGGTTGTTCTGTTTGGGGCGACACTGGGAGCCGGAGTGGACAGGCTGATCCGCCGGATATCTCTTACCGATATGGCAAGGGCGGTTGTACTCCAGGCATGTGCTGCTGCAGAACTGGAAGAGTATTGCGATGAGCAGCAGAAAAAGATCAGCAGGGAACTGGAAAAAAAGAGCCTGTATCTGCGACCAAGGTTCAGTCCTGGATATGGTGACTTTCCGATTGAGTTCCAGGAACCGATCATGAGGATGTTGGATTGTGCAAAGAAGATCGGTCTTACGATGACAGACAGTTATATGATGAGTCCGACAAAGTCAGTGACTGCGATCATAGGAATTAGTGCGGAGAAGGAAAGATGTCCTATCTCAGGCTGTGAAGCCTGTGGAAAAAAGGACTGTGCATACCGCAGGTAAGGCGACAAAAGTAAAAGTATACGAAGGCAGCCGAAAGGCGAAGCCGGGAATCGATACAAAGAAAAGGCAGGAAGGATAAAGACAGATGTTACGAGAACGGCTGGGAAAAGAATTATTATATTTTGACGGAGGAATGGGAACTCTGTTACAGGAGCGTGGACTGCAGCCGGGAGAACTCCCGGAGACATGGAATCTGCTGCATGCGGAAGAAATTCGTGAGATCCACAGAAAATATATTGAAGCTGGAAGTGACATTGTACTGACGAATACGTTTGGTGCAAATGCATTAAAGTTTCATGATGATGCATATTCTCTGGAGGAGATTGTCAATGCTGCGGTTGGTCATGTAAAAGCTGCTGCAGAACAGGCGGGAAATGGAAGAAGAATTTATACCGCACTGGATATTGGTCCGACTGGAAAGCTCTTAAAGCCAATGGGAGATCTGGATTTTGAGACTGCGTATGAAGCCTATAAAGAAGTAATGATCTATGGAGAAAAAGCAGGAGCTGACCTGATCCACATCGAGACGATGAGTGATACGTATGAACTGAAGGCTGCAGTTCTTGCTGCAAAAGAAAATACGTCACTTCCTGTCTTTGCGACCACGATCTTTGATGAAAGAGGAAAGCTTCTGACTGGTGCAGATGTACCATCAGTAGTGGCATTGCTGGAAGGACTGCGAGTGGATGCATTCGGGATCAACTGTGGAATGGGACCAGAACAGATGCTCCCGATACTAAAGCAGATCACAAAATATTCTTCCCTGCCTGTTATTGTAAAGCCAAATGCAGGACTTCCGAAGCAGAAGAACGGGCAGACCTATTATGATGTTTCACCGGAAGAGTTTGCGGAAGTTATGAAGAAAATTGTGGAAATGGGAGCTGTCGTCATCGGTGGATGCTGCGGAACGACACCGGATCATATCAAAGCGATGGCAGATGCCTGTCGCACGATCCCTATAAAGCCGGTAGAAAAAAAGAACTTTACCATGGTGTCCTCCTATGGACAGAGTGTCTTTCTCGGTACAGGATCAAAGATCATCGGTGAGCGTATCAATCCGACCGGAAAGAAGCGGTTTAAGCAGGCATTGAAAGAGCATGATCTGGATTATATCTTAAGGGAGGGGATTACCCAGCAGGATAACGGGGCACATATTCTGGATGTGAATGTGGGACTCCCGGATATTGACGAACCGGCACTGATGAAAGAAGTGGTACAGGAACTTCAGAGCGTTACAAGCCTTCCACTTCAGATTGATACCGTTGATGTGAAAGCAATGGAGGGTGCGTTAAGAATTTATAATGGAAAGGCGATGGTCAATTCTGTCAGCGGAAAGCAGGAGTCTATGGACAAAGTATTTCCTCTGATCCAGAAATATGGAGGAGTGGTGATCGGACTTGCACTGGATGAGAACGGAATCCCGGCAGATGCCGAGGGAAGAGTACAGGTTGCAAAGAAGATCATTGCAGAAGCAGCAAAATATGGAATCGAAAAGAAAGATATCGTTATTGATGCACTGGCAATGACCATCAGCTCTGAGCCGGAAGGTGCAAAGATCACGCTGGAGACACTGCGAAGACTCAGGGATGAAGTCGGAGTCTGCTCGGTACTTGGAGTATCCAATATTTCTTTCGGGCTTCCGAGCCGTCCGATCGTCAATTCCATCTTCTATACCATGGCAATGCAGAATGGATTGAGCGTGGGAATCATCAATCCGGGTTCAGAGGATATGATGAAAGCATGGCATGCATTTCATGCTCTGATGGCTCTGGACAGTAACTGTGAGAAATATATTGCAAGGTATGCACAGCAGCCGGGAACGACTCCGGTACAGGCAGCAGGTGGAAAGCATACGATGACATTGCAAAGTGCGATCGAGAGAGGACTGAAGGAAGAAGCCAGTTCGATCACGGCAGAACTGGCAGAAAAGAAAGATGCACTGGATATCATTAATGAAGAACTGATCCCGGCTCTGAATAATGTGGGTGAGGGATTTGAAAAAGGAACCGTATTTCTCCCACAGCTTCTGATGAGTGCAGAGTCTGCGAAGAGTGCATTTGCAGTACTCAAAGAAAGAATGGATCAGAGTGGGGAAGTACAGGAGAAAAAAGGAAAGGTCATCCTTGCGACGGTCAAGGGAGATATTCACGACATTGGAAAAAATATCGTGAAAGTCCTGCTGGAAAATTACAGTTTTGATGTGATCGATCTTGGAAAAGATGTTCCGCCGGAAAAGATAGTTGAGACAGTTCTTGAGCAGGATGTCCATTTAGTTGGCCTGAGTGCCCTGATGACAACGACGGTTGTAAGTATGGAAGAGACGATCCGCCAGTTGCGGGAAAAAGCCCCGGATTGCCTGGTGATGGTAGGAGGAGCTGTACTGAATCAGGATTATGCTGATATGATCGGAGCGGATTTTTATGGAAAAGACGCCATGCAGTCCGTGCATTATGCACAGAGAGTGTTCAGTTGAGTTATGCACAGAAAGTGTTCACACGACAAACGCATGAGTAAATAAATTGTGAACACGCCCTTTTTCTGGTAAAATGAAAAGAAAAGGGGTGTTGCTAT
>NZ_CAKRGI010000031.1 GCF_934330165.1 uncultured Mediterraneibacter sp. | reverse complement strand
CATTTCCACGTTTCTGTTACAAGTTGTCAACGGGCTGAGGTAAAGCGGGTCCTGCACTGCGATGCAACAACAAGTGCAGATATGGACGCTCTTCTATCAAAGAACTCCCTGCTGCCTGTATATTTTCTCCCAACAACTACAAATTTTTACTCTACCGCAATCTGCTTAACAGAAGCGATCGCCCGCTTCACTGCCGGTATCGAGATCAGGATAACCGTGATCACGCCCTCTGCCAGAAGATAACTGTAGTTATAAGCGATCGGATATACACCTGCAAGTGCTTTCGGGAAATTGTCAGGCATATAATCCATCCAATAGAGATATCCGCCCAGTGCATGAAATGCACCTCTTGCAATTACTGCGGCAATATATCCTTTAACAAGTCCACTTTTCTGTTTCACAAAGAATCCTGCCATACCAAGTGCTGCAAATGCTAAGATATAGTCACAGCATACTTGAAAGAATGAAAGCACATATGGCTCTTGTATAAATTGAAGGATTCCGTATGCAAGACCGACAAAAATTCCGGTTCCTGCACCATACCAGTTCGCAACCAGTACGATGAACAGCATACTGCAAAGCGTTACACTTCCACCCCACGGCATCTGAAAAATCTTGATATAAGAAGTAATGAATGCCATTGCCATTGCCGCGGCACAAAAAACCAGCTGTTTTGTCGACATTTTCTTCCGATCTGTATGCTTTCCTGCCATATAAGCTGCAATCCCCAACAGCACAATTCCACATACAATACACACTACATATCCGGCAGTTGTCAGTCCGCCCTCTGCCGTAATCAAAAAATCACTCATTTCCTAATCCTCCTCTTTTGCCCAGCCATACGCATATCTTACAGCTTTATTCCATCCACGGAGCATTTCACGCCTCTTCTCTTCTCCGATTATTGGTTCAAATGTTCTGTCGATCGCCCAGTTCTTTATCACTTCTTTCCTGCTGCTCCAGTAGCCTGTCGCAAGTCCTGCAAGATAGGCTGCTCCCATTGCTGTTGTCTCTACACATTTCGGCCGCTTGACCGGGGCATGAATAAGATCTGCCTGCGTCTGCATCAGGAAATCATTTGCACTCGCACCACCGTCCACTTTCAATGCTGCAAGTTCAATTCCCGAATCTGCTTTCATTGCCACAAGGACATCATTGACCTGATATGCCAGTGACTCCAACGTTGCCCGAATAATATGGCAGCGGTTGACACCTCTTGTAAGCCCTACGATCGTTCCTCTCGCATACTGATCCCAGTATGGTGCTCCCAGTCCTGTAAATGCCGGCACTACATAACATCCATTGGTATCTTTTACTTTTTTTGCCATTATTTCTGAATCCGAAGCCGAATCGATCAGCTTCATCTCATCCCGCAGCCATTGAATTGCCGCTCCCGCCACAAAAATAGAGCCTTCTAACGCATAGGTAACTTTTCCATCCAGTCCCCACGCAATTGTCGTAACCAGTCCATTTTCAGAAAAAACTGGTCTTTCTCCGGTATTCATCAGTAAAAAACAGCCCGTTCCATATGTATTTTTTGCCTCACCTGCCTGAAAGCACGTCTGACCAAACAACGCTGACTGCTGATCCCCCGCAGCACCTCCAATCGGGATTGCTCCTCCCAAATACGATGCATCTGCTTCTCCGTAAATATAACTCGACGGTTTCGGTTCCGGCAGCATACATAGCGGGATCCCCAGCTCTTTCAATATCTCATCATCCCACTGAAGTGTATTAATATTAAATAACATCGTCCGGGATGCGTTGGAATAATCTGTAACATGCACTCTGCCCTTCGTCAGCTTCCAGATCAGCCATGTCTCCACTGTTCCGAAAAGAAGCTCGCCCTTTTCAGCCCGCTCTCTTGCTCCCGGTACATGATCCAGCAGCCACTTTACTTTTGTTCCCGAAAAGTAGGCATCAATAACCAGTCCGGTCTTTCGTCTGAACTCTTCTGTGAGACCTTTTTTCTTTAACTCATCACAATATCCTGAAGTCCTCCGACATTGCCATACGATTGCAGGATGGATCGGCTCACCTGTCTGTTTATCCCACACGATCGTCGTCTCTCTCTGATTCGTGATCCCGATCGCTGCGATATCTTTTGCCGATGCCCCGATCATCGTCATTGCCTCTACTGCCACACCGAGCATCGTTGCCCAGATCTCATCCGCATCATGCTCGACCCATCCAGGCTTTGGAAAGTACTGCGTAAATTCCCGCTGTGCCACACTGCACATCTCACCCTTTTTATTAAAAAGGATACACCGGTTGCTCGTTGTTCCCGCATCCAGTGCCATGACATATCTTCCCATTCCCTCTCCTCCTTCATTTACCAGTGTCTATTCTTAATCAGAATACGTTGGAACAAAATCCCCAACGATGATTCCTGCTGATTGCTCCGTGCCATACACTTCCTCAATCCTGGTATCTTATTAAAATATATACCATCCCCTCTGCTTTCGCAATTCCTTCTTTTTCCATATTGTATTTGATTTAGTGCAGTTTTTTATATTTCCTTACATTTCCAACGATATTCGAATATGGTATACTCTTATCCTGTGGTTTTTTATCTGAACATGAGAATCTAAAGAAGGGAATAAACAAATGAATCAATTAAAACCAATGTTACTTACATCTTTGAAAAATTATAACCGTTCCCAGTTCGTCAAAGACGTAACTGCGGGAATTATTGTTGCGATCATAGCACTTCCGCTTTCCATTGCACTTGCACTCGCCTCCGGTGTCGGACCGGAAGCCGGTATTTTTACCGCCATTGTTGCCGGATTTGTCATCTCAGCCCTTGGTGGAAGCAGTGTTCAGATTGCGGGACCAACAGCTGCTTTTGCAACCATTGTCGCAGGGATCGTTGCCAAAAACGGAATGGACGGACTGATCATTGCAACCATCCTTGCAGGAGTTTTTCTGATCCTGATGGGACTTTGCCACTTCGGAAGTCTGATCAAATTTATTCCATATACGATCACAACCGGATTTACATCCGGAATCGCAGTGACGATCGTGATCGGACAGTTAAAAGATTTCTTCGGTATTTCTTACCCCAACGGAGTAAAACCAATTGAGACTGTAGAGAAACTAAAGGCTTTCTTTGAAAGCTTTTTCACATTCAGTCTTGATGCATTGATCGTTGGTGGAGTCAGCCTCGCCATTTTGGTCCTCGCTCCTTATGTGCTGAAAAAAATTCCCGGTTCACTCCCGGCAGTCATTGTTGGTATCCTGATGGTAAGATTTCTTCCATTAAAGGTTGCCACGATCGGTAATCTTTATACCATCAGCAACTCCCTGCCCACTCTTCATATTCCAACCATGAGCCTTTCTATGATCGGAGATGCACTTCCAAATGCATTTACCATCGCCGTACTTGCCGCAATCGAATCACTGCTCTCCTGTGTAGTTGCTGACGGCATGATCAATGGAAAGCACCGCTCCGATATGGAACTCGTCGCTCAGGGTGCGGGAAATATTGCCTCTGCTCTTTTCGGTGGAATCCCGGCTACCGGAGCGATCGCACGTACCGCAGCAAATATCAAAAACGGAGGACGTACCCCGATTGCCGGAATCGTCCACTCCATTACACTGGTCATCGTACTTGTTGTTCTGATGCCATTTGCAGGAATGATCCCAATGCCGACGATTGCAGCGATCCTCTTTGTTGTTGCTTACAATATGTGCCAGTGGCGTACTTTTGTTCATCTGATCCGCACCGCTCCAAAGAGTGACATTATTGTATTACTTACAACATTTATTCTGACGGTCGTATTTGATCTCGTTGTCGCGATCGAAATAGGCATGGTGCTTGCCTGCCTGCTTTTCATTAAACGGATGAGTGAAGAAACTCATGTGGACAGTTGGACCTATGTGGATGATGATACTCCGGATGTGGATGAACACCTCCGCCGACTTCCCCTTCAGATCCGTGTCTATGAGATTACCGGTCCTTTGTTCTTCGGTGCCGCAGATGCTATTGAACATATCGTGGTCAAAGACTTTACAACCTGCCTCATCCTTCGTATGAGAAGCGTGCCTGCCCTTGACAGTACTGCACTGAATGCATTACAGAATCTGACAAAAGTATGCGAATCCAAAGGAATTACGCTTGTTTTCTCACATGTAAATGAACAGCCCATGAAGGTTATGGTAAAATCCGGCTTTGTCGATCTGGTTGGAAAAGATAATTTCTGTCCGAATATTCGTGCTGCACTTGAGCATGCCGAAAAAATTATTGCAACATCAAAATAAAAATGGATTTTACTGATAATTGACTTACAGCAAAACAAAATATTCATTTCTGTACTGAAACGATAGATAAATCCTCGGTTTTTTGCAAGAATCGACCGTTACTTCTTGCAAAACCGGGGATTTCTGTTTATAATAAATCCATATGTAACTGTCAGGACGACAAAATCTGCCGCCACATCACAGATTTACAAATGGTATAACAACGAGAGGTGAGATTTGTATTATGGCTTTAGAAGAAACTTTGATCGCAAATAACAGCAGCTTAAAAAATGAAATGGATTATCTGGAACAGGTTCTGCTGAATACCCACAGAATTGATCCGAATCTCTATGAAGAATACGATGTAAAGCGTGGACTTCGTGATTCTAATGGTAAAGGTGTCCTGACCGGACTGACAGAAGTGTCCGATGTCTGTGGATTCGATGTCATCAACGGACGGAAGATTCCTGCAGAAGGCAGTCTTTATTATCAGGGAATCAATGTCAATGATCTTGTTCATGGTCTTGGAAGCAAGAAATTTGGATTTGAAGAAACTATTTTCCTTCTTTTATTCGGTCGTCTTCCAAAAGAAGAAGAATTAAAACGTTTCCTTGGTGTTATGTTTGAACTCGAAGCATTGAGCGGAAGATTTGTCCGTGATGTTGTCATGAAAGCTTCCAATTCCAATATCATGAATGCCATGCAGCGTTGTATTCTGACACTGTATACTTATGATGACAATCCGGAAGACATTTCTGTGGAAAATGTACTTCGCCAGTCATTAGAGCTGATTGCTAAAATGCCACTAATCGCAGTTTATTCTTACCATGCATACAGACATTTCCGCAAAGATGAAACGCTTCTCATTCGTAATCCTGAAAAGGGACGCTCACTTGCGGAAAATCTTCTCCTGATGCTCCGTCCAAATGGACAGTATACAGAACTGGAGGCACAAGTTCTCGATATTGCCCTTGTTCTGCATGCAGAGCATGGTGGTGGTAACAACTCAACTTTCACGACACACGTTGTTACCTCTTCCGGTACTGATACTTATTCCTCGACTGCTGCATCCATCGGTTCACTGAAAGGACCAAGACATGGTGGTGCAAACCTGAAAGCCCAGAAAATGTTCGATGATATAAAAACTTCCGTAGAAGACTGGAGCAATGAAGATGAAATTCGTCTTTATCTCCGTAAAATTCTAAATAAAGAGGCTTTTGATCATTCAGGACTGATCTATGGTATGGGGCATGCAGTTTATACTTTATCCGATCCAAGAGAAAAGCTTCTGAAAAGTTTTGCCGAAAAACTGGCAAAAGAAAAAGGACTGGAAAATGAATTTGCTCTGTATGACCGTGTAGAGCGTCTTGCCAAAGAGGAGATCTTGACTCACCGCAAAATGTTTAAACCAGTCTGTGCCAATGTTGATTTTTACAGTGGATTTGTCTATACCATGCTCGGAATCCCGGAAGAACTGTTCACACCGATCTTTGCGATCGCCCGTATTGCCGGTTGGAGTGCGCACCGGCTGGAAGAACTGCTCAATGCCGGTAAGATCATCCGTCCGGCTTATAAATATGTTGGACATCATACTGAGTTTTATGCAAGGGATGAGAGAGTGTGATGTGAAAGACTGGCAGGAAGAACGAGGATATTATCAGGGAGAAGCGGACCGCCTGATCAGAAGGCTGTCCGCTTCTCCCTATAATAGTTCATGGTTAAAATAATTATAAGGTATCGTTTGTTTCTCCTGTAAATGTTTTCAGTCAGCTAATTCCACTATTGGTGGAATAAAGTTTTCAATTGCACTACGCAGCCTGGGATGACGGATAACAAAATGGATTACCGGTGCTTTCTCTTTTGACACTATAGCCCATTGTCCTTCATGAATCAATATCTGCAGGTTATGAAAAGCATAAGTTTTGCTCATCTTGAATATGTAATTAGGATTTTTTCGGGCAAATGCATTCGTATCGTTCATGTGCGTCATATATTCCTTTTCACTGTATGAAAGACTGGTTTCACAAAAAATTCCGGAAAGATCCAGTGCAGGTGGATTTTTTCTGAATTCTTCTGGTGTCAGAACAGATACTTCATCTTCAATCATTTCAAATTCCAGTATAGATTCAATTCTTTGCTTTTGCACTTTCGCATGATTTTTAATCCTCTGCTTTTGTTTATTGTCAACACCATGCCGAATCAGAATATGTTCCAGTAATTCATCACTTATTGTATATAACGGCAGTGTGTGACGAATGCCCCGTCGTTTCCCTGGTTTTCTGGTATCAGCGATCAGGAAAGTGTTTAGCTCAGTTTCCCGTTCATTGCGGTAAATGTCCATCAGGGGATAAGCGTTTTTCAATAATTCATCTGCACGTTTCTGATAGTATTCAACTTCCCGTCTGGATTTTGTCAAATAGTATTTTCCATCTGCGTGGCATCCGGCGATTGCTTCACCTGAAAGTGCCGCAGAGCCAGAAACCTTCAGCAAATGCAAAAATGTGTTATTTTGCACATTTTTCAAATAGTATGGTGATATTTGTCCGGTCATATACATCGGAATCCAGCTTTCAAGTCCCAGCATCATTTCATCAAAGGAGCGGTCAAGATTATGAATTTGATTAAGGTGTAATCCTTTCTTGAGCATCAGTGCCATTCCAAACATCCACTTTTTTGGAAAGTCCGGATCCTTAGCCATTTCTTTCATTGGCATATCACTATACATCGTCACAGAAGCCGTAGATTTTGAAAGTATCGTTGCTTTCAGAAAATCCAGTTCACTCTCCATCATCTCATTTATTCCCCAATAAGTCTTAGATGTTGGGATTTGAAATGGAACTGAGGGAACTTTCAATTCATCAAATTTAATCACTTTTATATATTCATTTAAGTCAAATTTATCCAACTTATCCAAGAAGTTTGACACACTGTCTTGATTGGCTTTCTTTATCGGTTGTTCTAAAAGCCAGCCTTTAATTTTTGCATAACGTACAGACCAGTCATAAATTTTATCAGTATCACAGCCAATAAGTTCTGCCACAGCAGCAATTTCAGAAGACGTCTGCATTTCTCTCGATACAAAAGAAGCAACTGCACTGACAAATTGTTCAGCATCCCCTATTCTTCTCGTACCGTTTCGGATACGAAAAATAGTAGAGGTATCATAATTCGTATATTTACACAGTTGAGACAAATTGATATTAAGAGCTGTCAGTAGTATATTGAAGAACTGCATAAACTATCAAAAGACTGAGTTCCGAGTTCAGGTACTCGTTCGCCATTTCTGTATCTGCTGAAAATTCATAAATATTCCCCCGTATTCCAGTTGGTTTTAAAAATATTATAAAGGATTTCTTTATAAATTGAATAGTCCTATTCCAAAAGAGTCAATTGACATTTTTGGAAATATACAGAAATCATAACCAGGTATATGCTACACTGAATTTGCGGATTCTGGAAGAATTTGAAGTGCATCATGAAAAAATATTAAGCCTGCCGTCACTTAATATTTCTATAGATTGGTTGCATGAAAAATACCAACGAAACCGCTAATAAATTTTATGTGACGATGGTCACAGAAAGGAGAAAATCAATGAAGACGAGACCCATAAAAGCCAGAATGCTGACAGTCCTTCTTTCGCTGTGTATGATGCTGTCGTTGATACCAGCTCCGGTATCTGCTGCTGGAATCAATTACATTGATAAGGTCAGGGTTACTTATAACCACACAGATTATAAAGCCGGAGATGTACCGCAGGCATCAGCGACAGTGACGGAAGGAAAATGTTCTGTTGCCTATGAATACTGGCGTGAGATTTACCAGAAGGAAGAAGGCGGTGTCTGGTCTGGTACAGGACGTTATTGGTATTCTGATCCAGATAAAATGGCATCTCTTGCAGCAGACAAGCAGATTACAAAGTTTGAAGCGGGACATCACTATTCCTATAATATTGTTCTTGTTACGGACAGTGGTTATTTTTTCAGTGATGATGAAACGACTGTTTCCGTGGGGGAATATGAATGGGGAACACCCGGAAATCACACAAATCTTGCAATTAAAGAAATGAGTACAAAATTATACATCTATAGTCCGTACTCAATTGATATTCCAGAGGAAAGTACCGATGAGATTGTTGATACGGTTGATATCGGAAATGTCTGGAAAAACCTCGATTCCTCACAACCCCTGGCATTTACAGCAGAAGTAAATCCCAACAATTCTGCCTGTAGTGGAAAAGTCGAAATAGTGGAAGAAGCATGGGAAAAGTCCACTGCAGGAGAAAGTACTCCGATAACAGACATTATCAAAAGTACCGATACACCACGTAATCCGATTGCCGGTGGAGAATACTGGTATAGTGTCATATTGAAAGCAAAAGATGGATACAGATTTTCTGATAATGTGACGTTTATTTGTGACGGACAGACCTATACATCAAACACTGCTGTGTCAGATAATGGAAAAACATTTACTGCGTGGGAATTTCTGCCACCTGTTACGGTAAGCGATAGGGCAGGTGATACAGTAATAAAAGATATTGAAGTTACTGGTGCTACCCTTTCCTACAATGCAGGAGATACACCAAAGGCAACGGCTAAGGTATCGGGAAATACGGCTTCTAATTGCGTTGTGAAATATGAGGAATGGAGTGAATATGAGCAGACGGACAATGGTATTCAGCCAACGGGACGCCACTGGTATTCAGACGAGAACCGTTTTAGCTTTAACGAAAAATTTACCTCATTTGAAGCAGGGAAAATTTATTACTATGATATTGTATTGGAAGCCCAAAACGGACGCACCTTTGCATCTGAAGGTGTATCATTGCAGGTAAACGGGACTACTGCGAAGGTTTCGGAAATCTTAGGTCAGGGAACGCTGCTGTTTGCCGACAGAATCGTAACAATTAAACCGACCACGCCAGTCGAGTCCAAGGAAATTGGCGACGTAGACATCGAGGGTGTAACTTTTAATTATGAGCCGGGAGATACTCCAAAAGCAACTGCTTACAAATGTGATCCATGGGATGAACAATATGATATAGAGTACGAATATTGGGAAGAAATGGAAACAAATGCAAATGGCGAATCTGTACCAGTAAAATACTGGTACTCTGATGAAAATAAAAATAATGCCCTTGCACAAGGCCAAAAAATAACAACCTTCGAGGAAGGCAAAACTTATATGTATAGCATTTCTCTTAAAGCAAGAGCTGGAAATACATTTGCAGCTAACAGTAAAGTAATGGTAAATGGAACAAATGTAAATCATGTAAATGTAACAAATACTGGAACAGGACTTTTTATAGTTGCTGTGCGTACAATAAAACCTCAAACTGTTCAGTTACAAAATATTAGTCTTGTCGAAATAAACAATGCAACAATCAGTTTTAAGGTAGGAGATAAGCCCGTATTCACAGGAAATACACCTGCGAATGTTCCGTATATTTACCAATCTGAATTTTGGAGTACGGATGGAGGTAAAAAATACTATTACTCTGCCGATTTTTGGAACGACAACAATCCTGATGATTTATTTACCGAATTTGAGAGCGGTAAAACTTACACTTATGGAATTTATTTCAAGGCAAAAGAAGGTTATTGTTTTACAACTGATACGAAATTAAAAATAAATGGTAAGTATTACGGTTATGACATTACTGACTATGATCCGATGTTACAATATCCTAATGGCGGATATGCAACGATGTGGGTTGACACAGATCTGACCATGACACCGCAGGCAATCGGTACAACGCCTGAATATAAAATCACCGGGGGTGCAAACAGTTCTTGGAAACAGAACAGCAACTGTACGCTGAAATTTGTCGCAAACGGAGATTTCTCCAAGTTTACTGGCGTTAAAATGGACGGCACACTTGTTGCAGCGGATAAGTACACTGCCGTATCCGGTTCTACAGTGATTACGCTGAAAAAAGATTATCTCAGCACTCTTTCTGTCGGCAGGCACATCCTGACTATTGTTTATAACGACGGCGAGTGCAGCACGGAATTTGAAATCAGGGCGGCAGACACCACTTCAAGTATTAACAATCCGGGTAGCACTTCATCAAAAGTAAGCACCCCGGATACAAGCGAAACAACAAGCCCTAAAACCGGCGATACAAACAATATGCTTTGGTGGTTTATCGTACTTCTTGTCAGTGGCAGTGTAACTATTGGTACGATGATGGTACATCGAAAGAAAAAGTATAATAGATAACAGAACGGACTAATTTATGCGATTTATGCGACGACTATCGACAACGGTGGTCGTCGCTATTTTGAGTTAAGAATTGCAAAATTAAAATTTATCTCCCCAGCTCCCAAAAAGCAACTGCACTTGCCGCAGCGACATTCAATGAATCAACTCCATGAGTCATCGGTATTTTCACCGTATAATCGCACTCTGCGATTGTCTGCTCTGCAAGTCCGTCACCTTCTGTCCCAAGGATTATTGCCAGTTTTTCCTCTTCTCGGAGTCTTTTATCATCTATACTCACAGAATCATCGCTCAGAGCAAGAGCCGCAGTCTGAAATCCCAGGCCATGTAATCTCCTGATTCCATTTTCAATCCAGTCTTCCTGCTTTTCTCCGATAAATGTCCATGGAATCTGAAACACCGTCCCCATACTGACACGGCTTGCTCTGCGATACAGTGGATTGCTGCATCCGCCTGTCAGAAGTACTGCATCCATATTTAAGGCTGCGGCAGAACGAAAAATCGCTCCCACATTCGTCGGATTCATTACATTTTCAAGAACTGCAACCTTTTTTGCATTTTGACATACCGCTTCCACTTCTGGCAATGCCCTCCGTCGCATAGCACACAGCATTCCTCTTGTCAGCTTAAACCCTGTCAGTTGTGCCAGCACATCAAATTCTGCTGTATAAACCGGAATCTCATCGCATCGTGCAAGAACAGAGGCCGCCTCACCTTCAATCTGCTTTTTCTCTACCAATACCGCTACCGGAGTGTAACCGGCATTCAAGGCTCTCTCAATCACCTTTGGACTTTCTGCAATAAACATTCCCTCCTCCGGGTGATCTTTATTTAACAACTGTGCCTCGGTCTTTCTCGCAAATATATCCAACTCTGGTGCATGAAAATCCGTTATTTCTATCATCCAAATCACTTCTTTTCCCCTCCTGTTAATTCCAGTTTCTTCTGCTCTGTCTCTTCTGCCTTATATCCTGACTGCTTTCATCAGATCTGACTTTATCTCTTCTCTCTTATACCCTGACTGCCTTCATCAGATCTGACTTTGTCTCTTCTCTCTTATACGCTGACTACTTTCATCAGATCTGACTTTATTTTTTCTACTCTATACCTGCCGCTGCATACTCCGGTGTACTTTTTTTCTCACGAAATAATAGCAGATCACCTGCATAATGATCGTAATGATCCAGGACGCAGGATAAGAAATAAATAAAATATCCAATGAACGATGTGCAGGAAAGATCCAGAAAATCCAGACAATTCTTGTCCCTACTGTTCCGATCACCGAAAGAATCATCGGAACGGCTGAATGTCCCATTCCTCTCAATGCCCCCGGAAAAAGATCCATCAGCCCACACAGGAAATACGTTACCGTTGTATATAAAAGAATTTCCATTCCACACTGGATAACTTTTGCATCTTCCGTATAGATCTTCAACAGTTCCGGACCAAATCCATACGCACTGACACCAAGAATCGATGTAATAACTACTGATAAAATAATACAGTCAATCAGAACTTTATCCATTCGTTTACTTTTTCCTGCACCATAATTCTGACTCGTAAAACTCATACATGTCTGTGTCACGGAATTTACAGTCACATACAAAAATCCGAAAATATTATTGGCTGCAGTATATCCTGCCATTGCGGTAGACCCAAAAGAGTTTACAGAAGACTGCAAAAGTACATTTGAAAAATTGATCACCGTACTCTGTATTCCCGCCGGAATACCAACCTGAAAGATCTGCTTCATATAGATTCCCCTGATCCGAAGCTTTGAAAATGACAGTTTGTAACTGCCTTCCGATCTGCAAAGGCATCGTAAAACCAAAATACTTGAAATCATCTGAGAAACGATTGTTCCGATCGCAACCCCTGCCACACCCATATCAAAAACAATGACCAACAGCAGATTCAGACCGGCATTAATCACTCCTGCAACAACCAGGAAGAACAGTGGACGCTTCGTATCTCCGACAGCCCTCAGAATAGCTGCACCATAATTGTAGAGCATGAAAAATGGCATTCCTAAAAAATAGATCCTCATATATAATGTTGACAGTCTGATCACGTCATCCGGTGTATCCATCAATTCTAACGCAAATCTCGAAAAGATCACTCCCACAAATGCCATGACGATTCCACTGATCAATGCCAGTGTAATTGCAGTATGTACTGTCTCTGACATCTCCTTTTCTCGCTTTGCCGCATAAAAACGTGCTGCCAGAACATTTGCTCCAAGAGAAATTCCAATAAAAAGATTGGTAAACATATTGATCAATGCTGTTGTCGATCCAACTGCCGCCAATGACTGACTTCCGCTGAATCTTCCAACCACAACAATATCTACCGCATTAAACATCAACTGAAGGATTCCTGAAAGCATCAATGGAAGCGAAAAGGAAATCAGCTTATCCATAATCGTCCCATTGCACATATCTATTTCGTATTTACTTTTCTTTATCTGAGATTCCATACTTCTGCATTTCTCCTTTAAAAAAATCTGTAATCAGTATACTTCATTTTTCTATAAATTTCTATAAATGTAACTATCTGATTTTGCCGAATGTGCTTTCTGTGGTATGATAATACTATTATTCACAAGATTGTATAAACCGCTGGATCAGGTATTGATCCACAAGATCAGACAGACTATCCTGATACCAGATAACACTTTATCAGCTTTTTAGGAGAAACTAAAATGAAAAGAATACGCCCTGATTTTTATAATGAATTTCACTGCATCGCAGATTCCTGCACAATTACCTGCTGCCAGGAATGGAAAATTGCTGTTGATGCGGCTACTAACCGAAAATGGAAAAAGATTCCTGCCCCCACTGATGTACCGGAACGAAAAAAGAATCTCAGTGCCTATACAGAAAAAAAAGACGGTCTCCGGGGCATTCAGCTTGGCTCAGACCATCGCTGCCCCTTTCTTGCCGAGAACAGACTTTGCCGGCTTGTTACTGCTTACGGTGATAAAATCCTGTCCGAAACCTGTACTACGTTTCCAAGAGAAATTCACCGGTTTCCCTGTCATATCGAGGAAACGCTGATGCCGTGCTGTCCTGCAGTGATCGATCTGCTGGAGCAAGCTGATGCGCCGCAGTTTCCAGATGTTCCAACCGAATGTGACACTCCTTTATTTCAGATCCGCAGGAACATTCTCCGTCTTTTGTTGCCTGCATCTTCACCGGTCTGTTCTGCTGAGGATTACTCCATTGAAGATCATTCTGTTCAGGATGACTCCATTAAGCATTGTTCCACCGAAATCCGTTCTGCCGAGGTCTGCTCCACTGAGGATCTCCTGCTTAAGATCAATTATATTTTACAGGAGTTATACCGTAACGATTCTTTGGATGAGACTCTGATCCGTGATTACTTTTCAGCTGATACACTCTCTCAGTTAAGTGATGCCATCCAATCGATCCATCTTCCGGCAGAAGATACTTTTTTTGAATGCAATGAACTGTTGCAGGATCTTGCAGTTAATTATCAGAACGAGAACCTTTATTGTGACTTTTTAAATCCAATCATTTCTCTTTCAGAGTACCTTTCAGAATCTGCAACAGATTTTATGCATCCGGTTTCTTTTTCTTCTTTGGATACAGGAATATCACTCTCTGAACTTTGGTCAGACTTTCAGATCAGATTTTCTGAAGTTCAGCCACTGATGCTGAAGTTTCTTGCCAATGAAATTTTTTCGGATCTTGTCACTCCTGACAGCCACCTGGAAGATCTTCTGATCCGAATCCAGTGGATTGCCCTTGAATATTCAGCGATCCGTCAAAGTCTTTTTCTGCAATGGCTTCAGAATAACAGGAGTACACTTACTTATGAAATGGTTCGCCGGACACTCGTTATCATCACAAGAATGACAGGCTACGAAGAAGAAGATATCCGCGAATATCTGACCAACAGTTTTGAAGCTCTCATTTGGGACTGGGGCTATTTCGCTCTCATTCTCGGACATTGAGCTTTCACAGTTCCTCTGATCGTCATTTGCAGTATTTTCCTCTGTTGATCCGATCTGTACTTTAACCGATTTACTCATATTCCGTTATCGGCGGAATAAAGCTTTCTATCGCACTGCACAGCTTGGGGTGTCGAATGACAAAATGGATTGCAGGTGCTTTTCCTTTGGACACTATCACCCATTGCCCCACATGAATCCTGATCTGCAGGTTGCGAAAAGCGTGTGCCGTACTGCACTTTAATGTGTAATTCGGATTCTGTGCTGCAAATGTCTTTGATTCACACAAATGGGCGGCATATTCTTCTTCACTGTATGGAATATCTGCTTCACAGAATATCCCGGAAAGCTCCAGTACAGGATGAGTATTTACAAAATTCTCCGGTGTAAAAGCAGGTATCTCATCTTCAATCGTTCCTGTTGCAAGAATTGCTTTCACCCGTTGTCTTTGTACCTTAGCATACTCTTTTATTTTTTCTTTCAGTTCTTCATTCGTATTGTTCCGTGTAAGAATATGATCGAGAAGCTCACTGCTTATCGTATAAAGTGGCAGGGTGGACAGAATGCTGCGTCTGCTGCCTGCTATTTTTGTATCGGTAACAAGAAAGGCATTTAACTCATTTTTTCGTTCGCTGCGGTAAATCTCCATCAGGGGACAGGCATTTTTCAGCATTTCATCTGCTCTTTTTCGGTAATATTCCACCTCGTGCTTTGATTTTGTGAGATAATACTTCCCATCGGCGTGGTATCCGGCAATGGCTTCGCCCGAAAGTGCGGCAGCTCCGGAAACCTTGAGAAAATGCAAAAAGATATTGTTCTGCACATTCTTGAAATAGTAGGGTGATATCTGCCCGGTCATGTACATGGGTATCCAGCTTTCAAGACCCAACATCATCTCGTCAAAGGAACGGTCAATATTATGGATTTGGTTAAGACGTAATCCCTTTTTAAGCATCATCGCCATGCCAAACATCCACTTTTTCGGAAACTCCGGATCCTTTGCCATTTCCTCCATCGGCATATCGCTGTACATAGTCACCGGCAACATAGATTTTGAAAGTACGGTCGCTTTCAGAAAGTCCAATTCACTCTCCATCATTTCTTTAATGCCAAAATATGTCCTGGAGGATGGAATTTGAAATGGTACAGACGGAACTTTCAACTCATCAAATTTAATGACTTTAATATATTCGTTCAGATCAAAATCGTCCAGCTTGCTTAAAAATTCAGAAATGCTGTCGCTTTCAGCCTTTTGCACGGGCTGTTCCAAAAGCCAGCTTTTTATTTTTGCGTATCGCATCGACAGCTCATAAATCTCATCAGCATCACAGCCGATCAATTCTGCAACGGCGGCAATTTCGGAGACCGTCTGCATCTCCCTTGCCACAAAGGAAGCGATCGCTGCAGCAAATTGCTCAGCATCACCGGGCTTTCTTGTTCCGTTTCGGATACGAAAAATGGTGGATGCGTCGTAATTGGTGTATTGACACAACTGCGTCAGATTGACATTAAGGGCAGAGAGCAATGTGTTGAAATTTTTTCGCAGCTGCTCTTTGTCTATGGATAAGAAATCTTCACAGTTTACAAATGCCTCTTTCACAGTGTCAACGGTAATTCCCGGCACTTTCTTTTCTACGGCGATCTGCACCAGTGCACAGCATAACGCTTCAAAAGGCTTTGTCCCCAGCTCCGGAATACGCTCACCGTTTCTGTATCGGCTGAATGATGCCGCAGAAATACCGGACAAATTACAGACATCCTTTGCCGTACAGGATAACTCCACAATATACTCATTTAATTTTTCAGAGAATTTCACAGGCATCGCTCCAATCTATTTCGTTCTTTCATAACATTATAGAGGATTACTTTGTCAGTGGGAAGAGTATATTGCAAAATAATTTCAAAAGAGTCAATTGCCACTTTTGGAAATGTGCTGAAGTTATACTTTGGAATATGCTAAAATAATGATGAAAACTTTGGCAGGTTTGCGAGATGATTCTTTAATTACCGCTTTCCTGCCAATGTGGCGGTAACCATATCAAACCAACAAACAGACACAACCATTTTTACGCGGCGGTAGCCGTAGAAGGAGGAACTTTTATGAAAAAAGCAAAAAAACTATACAAAAATCCAGGAGGGAAAGTCAGTACGAAATTGAAAACCGCACTTTTGATGCTGCTAGTGACGGTGCTGAGCCTCGCCGGTATCGTGACTGCGAATGCCGCTACCATCAAAGATGACGGAAAATACACGCTGATACTCACTTGCGGTCTGAACGGTCCGGACGGCAAAATCGACGGTGATTATTCAAAAATGATAAAGTTTGATGTTGCCGACGGTGACACAACAGTAAACTTATCCGAATTGACTGCGGGCGTTCTTCCGTTCAACGGCAGAACCCAATTTGCTTATTGGGCAACGGATTGGACGGGTGCAACAAAAGTTGCAGAGAATATCCCCCTGTCCGATTTTACATCCGAGGGAACTTTTTACTTAGAGCGTGAGCCTGTGGAATACTCTAACGGTCTTACGATTTATGCTGCTTTTTCTGAAGAAGCATTAAAGGGAACAGGCACATACTACCTGACACTTGACGGTTACGGCGGCGACATAAACGGCAAAAAGGAAATAACCATGACAAGCAGCTCGAGTGAGTATCAGACGGTCGACTTGACTAAATACACACCCGTAAGAGAGGGCTATACGTTTGTCGGTTGGGACTTAGACGGCAAGTATGTAACCTCCGTACCTGCCGATTGCTTTAAAGAAAAAGATGTTGTGAATGTTCTCGCAACCTATACCAAAAATACCTTCGATAATGACGGTATAGTATTGACACTCAATGCTAACGGCGGACAGCTCAATGGTAAGGAGTCTGACACATACGACTATGTAGGCGGCAGAGACTCCGGTGCATCAATGTCTCTTTTGCCCTATGTTCCCGTAAGAGAGGGCTATACCTTTAACGGCTGGAACACAAAAAGCGACGGCAGCGGGGATAATTACAAGTATGTTTATTGGAGAATTTGGGATAATAACGAGGAAACCAATAAAGAATTTGATAAGGACACTTTAATTACAGAAGAATCGGGTTATGAGCGGTATAAAAATGTAACCTTGTATGCCTCCTGGACGAAAACTGCCGGAGAACCGGAAAACCCAGGCAAGGACACGGTAAAGGAAATTCAAAGTACGGGAGAGATAAAGGCAAAAATCGAATTTGCAACAGAGGTCAGCAAGGATTACAAATTGGAGATCAAACCAGTTGAAGTCAAGAAAGAATTAGCAGACAAAAATGTGAAATTCATTGCGGATATCAATGTGTTGGATGGAAATAACCATGTTGTAAAAATCAGTGATACCAAAATGAAGATCCGAATTGCTCTGCCGGATGACTTGAAGGACCATAACAAATACGAAGTTGCCTATATCTTGAACGGCGAAATTAAAGAAACCATACCTGCTACGGTAGAAAACGGCTATATCGTATTTGAAACAAGCCATTTAAGTCAATATGGAATTATAGCGACAAACACCGTCAATGAGACAAAAGACCCGCAGACCGGCAACACCTCTTCTCCTCAGACAGGCAACACCCTTTCTCCTCAGACAGGTGACACCAGCAGTATGTTTCTGTGGTTTGCCTTACTGTTTGTCAGCGGCGGTGCAGCCATTGGTACAACGGTTGTCAGCAGAAAGAAAAAATACAACAGATAACAGAACAGATTATCCTATACGGTGGTTATCGGAAGCGGTAGCCACCGAAAGAGATTGCGGCTGTGCCGGCTCTTTTTGTCGTTATAACCACCGTTCACAAAAGTTTACAATTTACACTTAATATCCATTGCAATATCATGCTTTTCCTCTTCATTTTCTTTCCTTCTCCCTCAGACTGATAACCAGATCATATACCTCAGGTCTCCGTTCTTTCAAATGCTGATCCAGATGATGTCGGCGTTCTCTGAAACGCTCTGCAAGCTCCGGGTGTTCTTTTGCAATCCGGTCATGCACCTCTCTTCTGTGCTCCTCCAGTCTTGCGGCAAGTGTCTTCTCATCCTTTCCTGAAATGTTCACAATCTCTTTGAGATGTTCTTCCAGATGTTCCAGCCATTCATCTTCATCCATCGCTTCCATATGCGACCAACTTCCATGCAGCAGATTCTCCACATCCCCGCTTTGCTTTAGCTGTTCGATCTGGTGCAGGATCTGCTTCTCAATCTCCGTTTCCGACTCAGATCCAAATGCCCATACAAACTCCTGCACCCGGTTATCTACCCGCTTTCTTGAGGCACTCCGCTCCTCATTATCCACACCGCCTTCCAGCGGATATGGGCGGTTGATCCCCATATCTTTCAATGCAATATGGATCGTTCTCCTCACGCATCCTTCGGAGATCAGATATCCAAGTCCCAGCTTTCGCATCTGCTCATTCAAATCTGCTATATGCTCTGTAATGTAAAAACGAATTCCCTGTTCTTTCAATGTCTCATAAAGGATCGCCAGTCGGTCTGCCGCAGTAATATCAATACTTCCAATTCCACTGGCATCCAGGATCACTGCTTTTGTTCCCTTTTTCTTTTCCAGCTCCGCCTCTATATCCTGTTGCAGGATATTTACATTTGCAAAAAAGAGATTACTGCTGAACCGGTAGATCAAAACTCCCTCCACCGCATGGATCTGACTGCCCTCTGCAAGATCACGGAAATGTCTGTGCCCGGGCTGGATTCCCACAAAGCATCTTGCAGGTTTGGATGAACGGATCACCATTTCTGAAAATGACAAAATAATTCCGATCAATACTCCATTAATTGTTCCCAGCAACATAACTCCCACAAAAGCTCCCCAGAAGATCAGACATTCCGTCCGGCTCACCTTCCATAACTTTGCTGCAAGCTTAAATTCTGTCGCACCAAGCAGTGCTGAAATTACAATTGCTGTCAGGACAGGAATTGGAAGATAGCCAATGAACCCTGTCCCACAGATCAGAAGAAGCAGCATAGATGCTCCCGCTACGATGCTCATCAACTGCGTTTTTCCCTGATACTGCTCCCCCATTGCTGTTCTTGAAACCGACCCGTTGATCGCACAGCACCCGGTCAGTGATGCCGCAAGATTGCCAACTGCAAAGGCTAAAAGTTCCTGATCGTCATTAATACGGTATCCATTCTTCTGAGCAAAATTATTTTCTGCAAGCAGCGTCTCTGCCATGATCACAACTGCCACTGAGAGACTCACCGTAATGACCTGGTTCAATGGAATCAATGTCAGATCCGGAATCCTCCATTCCGGCAATCCCGGCTGCACTGTCTCAAGGGTTCTGATCCCCCATTTCTCCAGCGGCAGAACCAGCGTAAGCACTGCCCCTGCTGCCATCAGAACTACCGCCATCGGAAATTTGGGAGCAGTCTTTTTTACCGCCAGCAAAATAATTAATGAAATACTTCCAAGCAGCAACGACGGAAGATTCATCTGCCCGGCAGTCTTTATAATCTGTTCCACCAATTCAGGAAGTTCTCCTGTTCCGGCAGTTCCACCCAGTAATTTCGGAATCTGCATCAGAATAATCGTCATACAGATTCCACTGATAAATCCACCCATGACCGGTGCAGAAATATAATTGACCAGTTTTCCTGCATGCATCAGATAAAATGCAAGCAGCCACACTGCTACAAAAAATGTCAGAACCGGAACAACCAAAAGTGCCTCTCCTGACCCACTCTCGATCCCCATTCCCAGTAAGGCTGATCCGATCAGTGCCGCTGGTGCTGCATCCACTCCAAAAATAAACTGCGGAGAAGTTGAAAATACCGCAAATAAAAGAGGCGGAAATACTGATCCATACAGTCCGTATACTGCCGGCAGTCCGGCAATCTGTGCATATCCCATAGAAATCGGGATCGACACTGCCATAATAATGATACCTGTAATAATATCTTTCACCAAATTTTTTCTGTTATATTTACGCAGTGTCGGTACCAACGTAATCTTTGTAACCTTCATGTTTCGTTATTTCCTTCCTGCAATTATTTTCACTCCTGTATCCCGGCATTTTTTCAAAATTTAGAGGGCTATTTCAAGACCAGTTTCAGTACCTCAGTTACTTTTTTCACCGGAATGATCTCCAGCTTATTTTTAACCTCGTCGGCAACATCATCGAGATCCTGCTCATTATCGGCAGGGATCAGAACCTTTGTGATACCGGCACGCTGGGCAGCCATAAGTTTTTCAGGAAGTCCGCCGATCGGCATGACTCCACCACGCAGGGAAACTTCTCCGGTCATGGCATACTCCGGACTGACTTTCTTTTTAGTAAGAAGAGATGCAAGTGCTGTTGTCAGCGTAATTCCGGCCGAAGGGCCATCTTTTGGAACGGCACCTGCAGGTACATGGATATGAAGGTCGTGGTCATCAAGCACTTTACTTTCCTTTAGATAAAGTCCCTTTACAAGACTCAGTGCAATCTGAATGGACTCCTTCATTACATCTCCAAGCTGACCGGTAATAATAATCTTTCCTTTGCCCGGAATCAATTTACTTTCTATGAATAAAATTTCTCCACCCGCTCTTGTCCATGCAAGTCCGGTGACAACTCCCGGTTCAGGAGCAGAGAGTTTCCGCTCATGGTGGAGCTGCTTTTTCCCAAGATATTTTTCGAGATTTGTCTTAGTGACTGTCAGTGTCGTACCCTCATTTTTAACAAGCTGGACGGCAGCCGTCCGGCAAAGAGTATCGATCAGTTTTTTCAGATCACGGACACCGGCCTCCATTGTGTATTCATCAATGATCCTGCGGATCGCTCCGTCGGTTACTTTCAATGCATTTTTCTTAATTCCCATGGCATTGAGAGCCTTTGGAAGAAGATGTCTGCGGGCAATCTGATATTTTTCTACTGCAGTGTAACCGGAGAAATTAATAACCTCCATACGGTTGAGCAGTGGTTCCGGAATCGTATCCAGTGAGTTTGCAGTGCAGACAAAAAGTACATTGGACAGATCGTAAGGCACATTCATGTAATGATCAGTGAAGGTACTGTTCTGTTCAGGATCAAGAACCTCCAAAAGGGCACTGGCAGGATCTCCTCCGTAATCTTTGGCAAGTTTGTCAACCTCATCCAGTACAATAACCGGATTGGAGACACCGCTTCGTTTAATTCCTTCCATGATCCGTCCGGGCATAGCACCGATATAAGTACGTCTGTGACCACGGATTTCCGCCTCATCGCGAATACCACCAAGACTGATCCTGACATATTCTCTTCCAAGAGCCCGCGCAATACTTTGTCCGATACTGGTCTTTCCGGTTCCGGGAGCACCGACAAATAAAAGGATCGAGCCATATTGTCTCCGGTTGAGAGCCATAACAGCGATCTGCTGGATGATGCGTTCTTTGACTTTTTTCAGACCATAGTGATCTTCATCAAGAATCTGCTCTGCCCGGTCAAGATCAATCGGGGAAAACTGCGGCACTTTCCAGTCCAGACTGGTCATAAAGTCAAGGTAATCATACAGAAGACCGTACTCATGGCTGTCCTTGCCTTCCTGCTTCATGCGGTTCAGCACTTTTTCAGCCTCTTTGCGGGCTTCTTCATTCATACCGGATTCTTCAAGCTTTTTCTCGAATTTTCTGGTATCTGAAATATTTTCAGGATGAAGTTCATCCAGTTCTTTCTGAAGATAACTGATCTGCTTCTTGATGGCTGCCTCGCGGTAAAGCTGCTCCTGATCATCTTTCTGAGCTTCCTTTGCCTCGGTGGAAACTTTGGCAACTTCCATAAATTCATTGATGGCAGCTTCGATCAGCGTACAGCGTTCCTGACGGGAATCCGTTTCAACGATGGCGTATTTTTCTTCCGGGCTGATATTCAGATATTCCGAGAGGGCAGATCCGAGATCATACATATTTTTCCGCTGCAAAATGAAGCTTCTCGCCCACATCCCCCACTGGTATCCCTGGACAAATTTCAAAAGTGCGGCACGTAAACGGAGAAATTGAGCTTTCTCTTCTTCTGCTGTATAATCATTAACCTCTGGACGAATGGATGCGTCTGCGAGAATCTGACCATTTTCAACCTCGATATCTGAAAGGTCAACACGCTCCAGCGTGCGGATTTGAACACTGTCATCGTCTCCAAAAGCCTCCACTCTGGCGGAAATGCCGACCGGACAGATATGGTCAGCGTCCAGTTCTTCAGCGTCATCTTCATTTTTTAAGAAAGCAAAAAGCAACTCACTGCCGACTTCAAGCTGTTCGGATGCATTTTCAGTAAAAAACTCTTTTTTGAAGTGATAGGTGACATCGGGAAGAAATAATATATTATAAATTGGCTGTATTACCATAGTAATCTCCTTTCATCTGATGAGTTATTAGCACTCTCGACTAACGAGTGCCAATATATAGTAGAAACCTAGCATAAAAATGTCAAAATGTCAATAGAGGCAAGGTTGACTTTTAAAATGGTTTCGTCTAAGATGGAAACGATAAAATCTGAGAAGAACGGAATAATACGATGAGACAGTTAAGAATAGGAAATGTAACCTTAGAGAATACTTATATTCTAGGACCGATGGCAGGAGTGACAGATCTGCCGTTTCGTTTATTGTGTAAAGAGCAGGGAGCAGGTCTTTTGTGCATGGAAATGGTCAGTGCAAAAGCCATTCTCTATAATAATAAGAATACAGAAATGCTTTTAGAGATCCATCCGGATGAACAGCCGGTATCTCTCCAGTTTTTTGGTTCAGATCCTCAGATTATGAGTGAAATGGCAAAGCGGATCGAGGAAAGACCGTTTGATATTATGGATATTAATATGGGATGTCCTGTACCGAAAGTCGTAAAAAATGGTGAGGGATCGGCATTGATGAAAAACCCAAAGCTGGCACATGAAATTATCAGTGCTATGGTCAAAGCAATCAGGAAACCGGTGACAGTTAAAATAAGAAAAGGCTTTGATGACAGCTGTATTAATGCGGTGGAGATGGCGAAGATCGCAGAAGATGCGGGGGCGGCAGCCATTGCAGTCCACGGAAGGACAAGAGAACAGTATTATAGCGGAAAAGCAGACTGGGATATTATTCGTCAGGTAAAAGAGGCGGTTTCCATTCCTGTGATCGGAAACGGTGATGTGACCAGCCCGGAGCGTGCAGATACCATGGTGAAAGAGACCGGCTGTGATGGTGTGATGATCGCACGGGGAGCCCAGGGAAATCCGTGGATTTTTTCTGAGATGATCGAACATGAAAGAACTGGAAAGATTCCACCGAGACCAATGAACGAAGAAATTCGGGAAATGATGCTCCGACATGCAAAGCTTCAGCTTCAATATAAAGGAGAATATCTGGGAATCCGGGAAATGAGAAAACATGTGGCATGGTATACGAAAGGGCTGCCGGGTTCAGCAAAACTGCGGGAAGAGATCAACCGGGTTGAGTCTTATGCAGAACTGGAAGATCTGCTGTACAGACAGCTGTAAAAGGTAGTGCAGGATCGCTGATACGAAGGCTGAAGAATCGGTGATACGAAAGCCGAATCTGCTTGACATCAGTAGGTGGTTTGGGTATAATATTGAAATTGCGAAATAGACTTAAATGACAGCATACAGGTGAAAATCAGGATGTGTACAGTCTGTATAGATGAACAGGTCTGAACAGTATACGAGCAAGGTTGAACCTGTAAGTATAGACAGAAAAGATAGAATCAGAAAGGAAGCGTAACCGATGGCAGAAGCTAAGAAAAGATTACTTACTTATGCAGGCTTAAAAGCACTGGAAGATGAACTGGAGAATCTGAAGGTAGTAAAGAGAAAAGAAGTAGCAGGCAAGATCAAAGAAGCAAGGGAGCAGGGAGATCTTTCCGAGAATGCTGAGTATGATGCAGCTAAGGACGAGCAGAGAGATATCGAGGCTCGTATTGAAGAATTAGAAGCAATTCTGAAAAATGCAGAGGTAGTTGTTGAGGATGAAGTAGATCTGGATAAGATCAATGTCGGATGTACTGTGAAAGTATTTGATATTACTTTTGACGAGGAGATGGAATTTAAGATTGTTGGTTCTACAGAGGCTAACAGTCTGGAAGGAAAGATTTCCAATGAATCTCCGGTAGGTCAGGCTCTTATGGGCAAGAAAGTCAACGACGTTGTTGATGTTGAGACTCAGGCAGGAATTATCCAGTACAAAGTACTTGATATTCAGCGTTCATAATCAGTATAAGATATACCAGCACAGACCTCTTAAATAATTAAGAGGTCTTAGTTCGCTTAAAGGGTAACCTGAAAGCGGCAGAAAGAGATATGTTTTCTGCGTCATTGATCTGAAACGGACGGACGCAGGACAGACAATATGGAAGGAGAACAGACAGTGGGACAGAATCAGAAAAATGCACAGGAACCAGATATGAATCAGTTGAGAAAGGTTCGCCGTGATAAACTTGCAGAACTGCAGCAGAACGGAAGAGACCCGTTCCAGATCACAAAGTTTGATCAGACGCATCATTCTCTTGAGGTAAAGGATCTTTATGAGGCACATGAGGCTGAACTTTTAAAAGATCACCAACAGCCGAACGTAGAAGGAATAGATGAAGAGCAGGCAAAAGAGGCTCTTAAAAAGGATTACGAAGAGAGAAGAAGCATCATGGATGCAAATCCGATCCATGTAGCAATCGCAGGACGTATGATGTTCAAGAGAGTTATGGGAAAAGCTTCTTTCTGCAATATCCAGGATTTACAGGGAAATATCCAGGTATATGTTGCCAGGGATGCAATCGGAGCAGAATCTTATGCTGATTTTAAGAAATCTGATATCGGTGATATTTTCGGATTGGAAGGATTTGCTTTCAGAACAAGAACAGGAGAAATCTCCATCCATGCAGAGAAGATGACACTCCTTTCCAAGAGTTTACAGATGCTCCCGGAGAAGTTCCACGGTCTGACAGATACAGATACACGCTACCGTCAGAGATACGTTGACCTGATCATGAACAGCGATACAAAGGATACATTTATTAAGCGTTCAAAAATCCTCAGTGCAATCCGTAAATATTTAAGCGGAAAAGGATTTATGGAGGTTGAGACTCCGATGCTTGTAGCTAATGCCGGCGGAGCAGCCGCAAGACCGTTCGAGACGCATTTCAATGCCCTGAACGAAGATCTGAAGCTCCGTATTTCGCTGGAGCTGTACCTGAAGAGATTGATCGTTGGAGGTCTTGAGAAGGTATACGAGATTGGTCGTGTATTCCGTAATGAAGGTCTTGATACAAGACATAATCCAGAGTTTACTCTGATGGAGCTTTATCAGGCATATACAGATTACCATGGCATGATGGATCTGACAGAGAACCTGTACCGTTTTGTTGCACAGGAAGTTCTTGGAACAACTCATATCGTATACAAGGGAATCGAGATGGATCTCGGTAAGCCATTTGAGCGTATTACAATGGTTGATGCCGTTAAGAAATATGCAGGCGTTGACTGGAATGAAGTAAAGGATCTTGAGCAGGCGAGAGCAATCGCAAAAGAGCATAATATTGAATTTGAAGAAAGACATAAAAAGGGTGATATCCTGAATCTGTTCTTTGAAGAGTATGTAGAGGAACATCTGCTTCAGCCTACATTTGTTATGGATCATCCGATCGAGATTTCACCTCTTACAAAGAAGAAGCCGGAAAATCCAGAATATGTAGAGCGTTTCGAGTTCTTCATGAATGGCTGGGAGATGGCAAATGCTTACTCTGAGCTGAATGACCCGATTGACCAGAGAGAGCGTTTCAAAGCACAGGAAGAACTGCTTGCACAGGGCGATGATGAAGCCAACACAACCGATGAAGACTTCATGAACGCACTGGAGATTGGTATGCCGCCAACAGGTGGTATCGGATTCGGTATTGACCGTATGTGTATGCTCCTGACAGGTGCAGAGGCAATCAGAGATGTACTGCTGTTCCCGACAATGAAGTCCCTGGATGCTGACAAGAAAGCTGCGAAGTCAGAAAACAGCACTTCCACAGCAGCACCGGAGAAAGAAGAAGTTATCGACTTCTCCAAGGTAAAGGTAGAGCCTTTATTTGAGGAATTTGTTGATTTCGATACTTTCAGCAAGTCAGATTTCAGAGCTGTAAAGGTAAAAGCTTGTGAAGCTGTTAAGAAATCCAAGAAACTGTTACAGTTCACTCTGGATGACGGAACAGGCACAGATCGTACGATTTTAAGCGGTATTCACGCTTATTACGAGCCAGAAGAACTGGTTGGAAAGACCTTAATTGCGATCACTAACCTGCCGCCAAGAGCCATGATGGGAATTGAATCCTGTGGAATGCTTCTCAGTGCAATCCATGAGGAAGAGGGCGAAGAAAAACTTCATCTTCTGATGGTTGATAACCACATCCCGGCTGGTGCAAAGCTGTACTAAAATTAAATATTAAATGTCTAAAACCATGATGTCAGACCACAGTTGACAACAATTTGACAACAAAATTTGGGATAATAATGAATCGTTATGAAGCATGACGAATTTCGGGTGAAAGGACACAGGTTTGAGAATGAAATCAAAATTGATTCACTGGATCAATGATTGATATGCATGACAACAAGAGCACTTCTTAGAGTTAATCTGAGAGGTGCTTTTTTCGTACTAAAAAATATATCCTGGCAGTCAACTTCTGTAAAACAGTAAATCTAATTTTGGAGGAAGAGGGTTGGTAAATACCGTTTTCAAAGCTTTATAGGTAGAGGAACAATTATTTTTGAAATTATCCCCCAATCATGTATAGATTTGTAACAGCTTTGCTGATTTCAGTGGAAAGCCGAGTTCTGATAATGATATTCAATTGATGGTTTATTCCATAC
>NZ_CAKRGI010000030.1 GCF_934330165.1 uncultured Mediterraneibacter sp. | reverse complement strand
GTGCGGATATTTGGCTTTTCAAGTCAGAAAGCGTTCCTCGCACCGGGACATTTTCTCCCAACAAACACGAAATTTCAATAAGAAATAAAGAGCCGGAAGGTTACCAACTAAGATATTATATCCTGCGTTTTGCAGGTCGTTTATCCTGGTCGATAACCTTCCGGCTCTTTTTATCTTTTAAATTTTGTATTGTTGAGTGAATACGCTGTGGAGACAGTGTAACTTCTTACCGAGATGGTCAGCGGAAAGCAGGGTGTTCCTGAGCAGGTGCATTAGCAGGAGCGTTCCGAAGACACTTTGCAGCGTTTGTTAGAGAAAGTAAATCGAGTGCCATTGCACGAAGATTTCCACTTTCGAGTTACAAACGGTCAACGGGCTGAGGTAAAGCGGGCTCTGCACTGCGAAGGAATATCCTGCTTTCCGCGTCCGATCCGTCACTAAGAATTTATATGCCTTCTAAGCGTATCATCACAACAAACACAAATTTGTGCAAATCAAATAAAAACTCCTTGCAAAGTTTCTGACTGAATGAGATAATTAATACAACTATGTAAATGGATTGTTACTTTTAAGGCAAAACCGTACAATATTCTATCTAAAAAGAAGGGAAAAAGGAAGAATGAAATTAAAGACAGTAAAGCGTATGAATGCGTGCGTTTTATCTGCTGCCATGGTTTTGAGTGGTGTTACAATCATTCCGCCGTCCACAGTAAGTGCTGCGGCAAATAATGAGATCAATTATGCATTAAGCGGAACGGCAACCGTCAGTGATCAGGAGACGAATTACTGGGGAGCAGATAAGGCGATCGACGGGATCGTCAACAGAGATGCTGCAAAAGCAGATCAGTCTAGATGGGCAACGAATCAGAGTTCAAGTCAGGCAGCAAGGACGCTGACTGTGAATCTCGGTACACAGAAGACGTTTGATCATTTTGTGATCGAATGGGAAAGAACGAATATTACTAACTTCAAGATTTCTGTATGTGATACAGAAGATGGAGAATACCGGGATGTTTATGTAAAAAATGACGGAGAAAATATTACGTCGGTTACGAGTGATATCCAGTTGGATGAAGCTGTGACAGCTCGGTATGTAAAGCTGACGGTTAATGGCTATACGGTAAATCCGGGAAGCTGGCAGTCTGTATCCCTGTATGAGTTTAAGATCCTTGGAGAAGCAGAGAATTTAAGTACGGCTGCAACTGCGACAGCAGATGGAAGTGAGGCAGCAGGAATGGATGCTTCCAAGGCAGCTGACGGTGATGATACGACCCGTTGGGCAAGCCCGGCGGCAACAGGATCACACTGGCTGAAGCTGGATTATGGCCGTGAGAAGACCATCAGAACAGCAAAGATCCATTGGGAGAGAAAGAATGCAACTGCATACCGGATCGAGAAGTCTGCCGACGGAGAAAACTGGGAGACAGTAAAAGCATTTACGACAAGTCCTTCAGATTACAGAGAGACGATCGTATTTGATGAGGCAGTAACAACAAGATATCTGAGATTATATATTGAGTCCTTTGATCAGGCGGGAGCACCGGAGGGAAGTGCTTCTGTAAGCTGGCCGACGGTTTCTGTCTATGAGTTTGAGACTTATGAGACAGATCTTGGAACAACCGAGGCGGAGAGAACTCCGAAAGAGATTGCGGACAGCCTGGAAGTTCTTTCCAGTATTGACGGGGCATCAGGAAACCTGGCAATGCCGGAAGTTCCTGAAGGATATGAGATCAGTTTTGTCGGTGCAGATTATGAGCAGATCGTAGACAGGGATCTGACAGTTTATCAGCCGCTTGTTACAAAGACTGTGAAGATGAACTTCAATGTAAAGAAAGCCGGTGACGACAGTACGGCAGTAGATTCAAAAGAATATACCATGACTGTAACCGGAAAGTATACGGCAGAAGACGGAGATAATGCAAAGCCGAATGTAATGCCGGAGCTGGCAGAATGGAAAGGTGCAAAGGGCGGTTCCTTTGAGATCAGTGATTCCAGCCGTATCGTTGTAGCAGCCAAGGATAAGGCAGAATTATCTGCAATGGCTGAAGAATTTAAGAATGATTATAAAGAGATCACAGGAAAGTCCATCAAGATCGTTTATGCGGATCAGGCATCAGCGGGAGATTTCTTCTTTACGCTTGAAGCAGCCGGAAATGGACTGAAAGAAGAAGGATATTCCATGAATGTAACGGATAAAGTGGAAGTGAAGGCAGAGCAGAAAGCAGGAGCTTACTGGTCTACAAGAACGATCCTTCAGATCCTGAAGCAGAATGGTACGACCATTCCGAAGGGCGAATGCAGGGATTATCCAAAGTATGAAGTCAGAGGCTTTATGCTGGATGTAGGAAGAAGACCGTTTGAAAGCGAGACACTTCAGGAAGTTGCAAAGACGATGCTGTGGTATAAGATGAATGACCTGCAGCTTCATCTGAACGATAACTATATTTTCCTTGAAAATTATTCGACTTCCGAGGGTGCAATGTCGGCTTATGAGGGATTCCGTATGGAGTCTGATGTCAAAGCAGGTGGATTGAATCAGGCAGACCTGACCAGTGACGATATGTATTATACCAAGGCTGAGATGAAGTCCATGATCCAGAATTACCGGAAGTTAGGACTGGATATTATCCCGGAATTTGATACTCCTGCACATTCTCTGTCATTTACAAAGGTAAGACCGGATCTCAGATTCGGAACGACCGGACGTCAGAATGACCATTTCAATTTGAATACGAAGTATGATGAGTCACTGGCATTTGTTGAGAGCATCTGGGATGAGTATATTAAGGGTGATGACCCGGTATTTGACCAGGATACGATAGTTAATATCGGAACAGATGAGTATGATGGACAGTATACAGAGCAGTTCCGTAAGTTTACAGATGATCTTCTGGCTTATATTCAGGATAATGGAAATACCGTTCGTCTGTGGGGAAGTCTTACAGCAAGAAGCGGAAGCACATCCGTAAGAAGCGAAGGGGTTCAGATGAATATCTGGAACGATGGATGGGCAAATCCGAAAGCCATGTATCAGCAGGGATATGACCTGATCGATATGAATGACGGAAGTGTATATATCGTACCGGCAGCAGGATATTATGCAGATTATCTGAATCGTCAGTCCATGTATAATTATGATCCGGCTACACGTATGGGTGTTCCGTCAGGTTCTGAACAGACACTGGGAGGAGCTTATGCGATCTGGAACGATATGGTTGACCAGAGAGCGAACGGACTGACTGAGATGGAGATCTATGACCGCTTCAATGATGCTGCACCGTATTATGCGGCTGCGTTGTGGGGCAAATCGGGAGAAGTTTCTTTTGCAGCAGCACAGCAGACAAGCGAGAATGTTGGTGAAGCTCCCGGAGTCAATGCATATGATAAAGCAGACAGTGAGACAGATGAGATCCTTTCCTATGATTTTGAGGATGGACTTTCAGATAAGAGTGCAAATGAATATGATGCAGAAACTGGAAAGAATGCAGAAGTGAAAGACGGAGAACTTGTCCTGAAGGGTGGAGAAAGCTATATCTCTACTCCGTTGGATAAAGTCGGACCTGAGAAAGAACTGAGCTTTGATATCACACTGACTCAGCCGGCAGAACCGGGACAGATCCTTTTTGAGGCTGAGAAGGACGAAGATCATGAAGCTTACAGCACTCATAATATCCGCATCATGGAAGATGGAACACTTGGATTTACAAGAGAAGGATATGACTATTCCTTTGGCTATAAACTTCCTGTTAATCAGAAGATGACATTAAAGATCCGTACAAAGAACGGAAGTACTGTCCTGATCGCAGATGGAAAAGAGTATAGAGCAACCGGAAGCTTTACATATGAAGGTGATGTGAAGAAGACCGGTATTACAAGCTCTACACTTTCCCTTCCGCTGACAAGGATTGGCTCTGATACGAATGCGGTATATGCCATCATTGATAATGTGAATCTTTCCTCCACGATGTCAGATGGAGCATCTTCACCGATCGATCCATCCGGATTTACAGTGACATCAGATAATGAAAACAGTGACGGGCCGATCAGTGCGGCATTTGACAATGACCGGTCAACGATCTGGCATACGCAGTACTCTCCGAGTAAGAAAGCACTGCCGGCAACGATCACGATCGATATGGGACAGTCCTATGATGTGAACGGATTCTATTATCTGCCGAGACCAACCGGAAATAACGGATACATTCTGAAATATTCTCTGTATTATGAGGATGCAGATGGAAACTGGGCAACTCTTGTAGAGAATGGAACATGGGAAAGCACCGGCACGGAAAAGACGGTGAACTTCACACCGGTTCAGACATCTAAGATCAAGCTGGTTGTATCAGAAGGACAGAATGATTTTGGTAGTGCAGCAGAGTTCAGAGTACTTACAGGAACTCAGGATCTTACAAAGATGCAGCTTCGTATGAGTACTTACGTAGAAGGAAAAGGTACAGCAACTGTTTCCAAAGAGAAGATCGAACAGGGAGAGGAAGTTACCTTTACCGCAACAGCAAAGAAAGGTGCTGCATTTACCGGATGGTATGATGTCCTTGGAACAAAGGTAAGTGATGAAGCCGTTTATACAGTAACTCCTGAAGAAAACCTGACCCTGATCGCAAAATTTGAAAAAGGAAGTGAGCCGGATCAGCCGGACAAGCCATCAGCACCAGAGAATGTAGTGGCAGGTGAAGTTACGAAAAATTCCGTTGAAGTGAAATGGGATGCACCGGCAAGCACAGCAGGACTGGCAGGTTACAAGATCTATGTAAATGGAAAAGAATACGTGACGGATATCCCGGCAGATGCTGCAGGATATACGATTGAAGGTCTTGAAGCCGGTAAGACTTATCAGATCGAAGTTGTTGCGGTAGGTGATGATGAGAATGCAACAGAGTATGCAGCCACAGAACTGAGTGTAACAACAAAGAGTGAAGATCATGGTAACGGCGGCGATAACGGAAATACCGGCGGCAACGGTAATAATGGCGATAACGGAAATACCGGCGGCAACGGTAATAATGGCAATAACGGAAATGCCGGAGACAACGGTAATAATGGCAATAACGGAAATGCCAGTGTAAACAATCCGTCTAAGGATCAGAATCCTGATGCCGGAACAATAAATAAGAAGCAGAATACAGCAGCCAAGACAGGCGACAGCACAAATATGGCAGTATTTGTATTCATGCTTGGTGGTTCGCTGGCAGCGGGAACGGTTGTCTTCAGAAGGAAAAGAAGATAAGCGGTTTTCCATATGAAAGTTTAAGAGAGAAGAGTCTGTTGGATGAAAATCTGGCGGACTTTTCTTTTTTAATAAAATTCTAAGATTTTTACACTCTGGTTTTAAAAAATGACCGATATCATGTATACTAAAAGGGAGGTGATTGAAATGTATAATATATTAGTTTGTGATGATGATAAAGAAATTGTAGAGGCAATAGATATTTATCTGTCCCAGGAGGGATATCATATCCTGAAGGCATATGATGGAGTTGAGGCATTGAATATTCTGGAGAAAGAGAAAGTAAATCTTCTGATCCTTGATGTGATGATGCCAAAGCTGGACGGAATCAGGGCAACTCTGAAGATCAGGGAGACGAATAGTGTACCGATCATTATTCTTTCTGCAAAGTCAGAAGATTCGGATAAGATACTCGGACTGAATATCGGGGCGGATGATTATGTCACAAAGCCGTTCAATCCGTTAGAACTGGTGGCAAGGGTCAAGTCTCAACTGCGTCGCTATAATGAGCTTGGTGGAACATCCCAGGAACAAAAGGAAAAAGTGTATGAGGTTGGTGGACTCAGGATCAATGATGATCTGAAAGAAGTGACGGTGGACGGAGAGTTAGTGAAGCTTACGCCGATTGAATATAATATCCTTCTGTTATTACTGAAAAATCAGGGGCGGGTTTTTTCTATTAATCAGATTTATGAGTCGATTTGGAATGAAGAGGCGATTGGTGCGGATAATACAGTTGCGGTCCATATCCGCCATATTCGTGAAAAAATCGAGATCAATCCGAAAGATCCGCGGTATCTGAAAGTAGTATGGGGTGTAGGCTATAAAATTGATAAAGGCTGAAAGGACAAAATATGAATAAGTGGTACAGAAAGACGGGTGTAAAGGCGATCGTTCTTATTGTAGCGATCCTCAGCGGTGCAATGCTGATAACGAATCTGTTGTCTCTTATGAATCTTGCAGGAAGCACAGATCTGCAGTCCTTATGGACGATGAGTCAGCAGCCATTTGAGGAATCGCATGAATTTAATTCCATGGTTGAAAGTTACATGGACGATGTCCTTACGCAGATCCGACTGGAAAATCTTTTTGAGACAGATGGGACGATGAACCGGAACAAAGAGATCGACGTAATGGAGTACAGCAAGAATGATACCGCCAGCGGAGAAAATATTTCGGGTGTTGCGTATTCACTGGAAGAACTGATCAACTGGGGAGAAGATTTTGACAGTGCAGAGAGTGATAATTATGCGAAGAACAGTGTGATCGTATGTCAGAAGCCTGAAGGGACATATGAGTATTACTATACGAGTGATTTTATGACACGGGTAGAGTCGGGAGTATTTGGTATTATCATGCAGGATGGGAGTGACGTTGATGGATTTCTGCAGAAACTTCAGAATGGTGAGTATACATCTTCAGGCTTTTATAATTTTGATATTGTGGACATGGAAGGAAATATCCTGTACACAGACTGCTGGAATTTTGGAAGTGCATTAATCGAAAAATATGCACCGCAGGGAGCGGAAAATCTTCTGCAGGTAGTGAATAGCAGTCCGCGTCTGAATGGCAAGCTGTCCGTCATTTATGATGATCTTGCGTATACATTGGGAAATATTTACTCAGATTATCAGAATTATCAGATGGGATTTGAACATTTAGAGGAAGGCAATACAAACTTTACTTACATTTATGCGAATAATGACACGAAAAAAGTAGTGACGAATAAGACTTCTTACGAGAACTATGCGGAGCTGGAAAAAAATGTCCGGAATCTGATCTCGGAGAAAGATATTAAATATATGGTCATTTATCCGAAGCTAAAAGATTTTAACAGTAATATGAATGTATCGAAATCGGATGAATGGGAAAATCTCCGCAGTTACAGCGGTGAAAAGAAATGGAACAGCGTGTTTGCGGTTGCAGTGGATACAACCTATACGATCCAGGATCCGTTTTATCAGAATAAGGCAGCTTATGATAATAATCTCCCGTATTTTAAAGGAACAATATGGCTGATGGTCCTGAGCGTTATCCTGTTCCTTGGGGCGACAATCTGGCTGACACTGGAGGCGGGAAGAACTGTGAAAGATGAAGAACTGCATTTGAACAGTTTTGATCATTGGAAGACAGAGATTGCAGCGGTACTGATCGTACTGATATGGATCGTTGGTTCTTATATCGGGTGTCATTTCTGGAATGGAAATATAAATATGATAATCAATGATGCTCCGACTTATCTGACCGATGGAGGCACCTATTTTAAGGATTATTATGCACATGAACGGGACGTTTCTGCAGCATATATGTCAGCAAGTTTATATGTTCTGTCATTGAGTATTGCAGAGTTGGCGGAAATTTATTTTTATGGAGTATTTACACTGGGCTGCTTTTTTATGGGATATGTGAGTCTGATCAAGCGGATCAAGGGACGAACCCTGTGGAAGAACAGTCTGTTGAGAGTGATTGTGCGGTTCCTCTATAAAATATATGATAACCGGAAGAAGATGACAAAGACAGTGCTTCTGTTGGGTGGATTTTTCCTTTTACAGGGAATGGCAGTGCTGTTCAAGAATGGGTTTACAATGTTTCTGGTATTCCTGGCAGACGCAGGTGTATTTTATGCTGTTCTGAATGAGTTATTGCTTAAGGAAAAGCTGAAAAAAGGTATTGAGGAAATTGCATTGGGAAATATGGAATATCAGATCCCATTGCAAGGCTTAAGAGGTGAGAACTTAAAGCTGGCAGAGATGATCAATGGAATTGCCAATGGATTCCATATGGCCGTAGAAGAGGCAATGAAAAATGAGCGTCTTAAGGCGGATCTTATCACGAATGTATCGCATGATATCAAGACACCGCTGACTTCGATCATTAATTATGTAGCGATCCTGAAGCAGTCGGATATTGCAGATCCAAAGATTCAGGGTTATCTGGATATACTGGAGGCGAAAGCACAGAGGCTGAAGACACTGACGGAAGACGTTGTCGAGGCATCCAAGGTAAGCAGTGGAAATATTTCTCTGGAGTATATGGATGTAGATCTTGTGGAGATGATCCAGCAGACGGAAGGCGAGATGGCTGAGAAGTTTGAGGCGAGAAATCTGAAAATGATCGTCAATCTTCCGGAGGACTCTGCGGTCGTTCATGTAGACGGGCGGAGAATGTGGAGAGTTCTGGAGAATATTTTCGGAAATGCAGCCAAATATGCCATGCCGGGAACCAGGGTATATGCGGATCTGAAGCTGGAAGAAGATACTGTGGATCTGTCTTTGAAAAATGTTTCTGAACATCAATTGAACATTTCGGCAGATGAACTGACTGAACGGTTTATCCGTGGAGATCTTTCAAGGAGTTCTGAAGGAAGTGGACTTGGACTGTCGATCGCACAGAGCCTGACCACAATGCAGGGTGGAACTTTCAACCTGTATCTGGATGGAGATCTGTTCCGGGTAAATATCCGTTTCCCGAGAGTGAAAAAGCAGTAGAAAGAAGAGAAAGAAAAAAGATTGAATTGACATTTTTAAGGCGGTGTGCTACGCTTTCTAAGGATTGCGAAAAGCAGAATAGCGTAGAAAAGCAAGGATGGAGAGAGTAGCCTGATTACCGTTTTACAGAGAGATCCCCGGGAGAACTTAAGAAGGTTCTGCTGGCTGAGAGGGGATGAACAGGAGGCAGGGGAAGATGGCTCCTGAGCAGTGCAGATGAGCTTTCAGGTAAGTCTGCAAAGGGTTCGCCCTTTACAGCGTAGGAGTGGCAGCAGAGAGATGCAGGTCACTCACGGAGGTTTTCACTGTGAAGTGGGAATGAAGAGAAGTGGTAACGCGGTGAAACAGAACCGTCTTCTTGAGGATGAAAGTCTTCAGGAAGACGGTATTTTTTTAAAAGGAGGCAGACAATTATGTCAGAAAAACCAAAATATTATATTACAACAGCGATCGCCTATACATCCGGCAAGCCGCATATTGGTAATACTTATGAGATCGTACTGGCAGATGCGATCGCACGTTATAAGAGAAGTCAGGGATATGATGTGTTTTTCCAGACGGGAACAGATGAGCATGGTCAGAAGATCGAGCTGAAGGCAGAAGAAGCAGGAATTACACCAAAGGAATTTGTTGATAAGGTATCAGGAGAGATCAGGAGAATCTGGGATCTGATGGATACCTCGTATGACAAGTTTATCCGTACAACAGATGAGGATCATGAAAAGCAGGTAAAGAAGATCTTTAAGAAACTTTATGATAAAGGAGATATTTATAAAGGTCACTATGAGGGAATGTATTGTACTCCATGCGAGTCATTCTTTACAGAATCCCAGCTTGTGGACGGAAAATGTCCGGATTGTGGACGTCCGGTGCAGCCGGCAAAGGAAGAAGCGTATTTCTTTAAAATGAGCAAATATGCAGATCGTCTGATCGAGCATATTAATACGCATCCGGAGTTTATCCAGCCGGTATCCCGTAAGAATGAGATGATGAATAACTTCCTTCTCCCGGGTCTGCAGGATCTGTGTGTATCAAGAACATCATTTAAGTGGGGAATCCCGGTTGATTTTGATCCAAAGCATGTTGTGTATGTATGGCTGGACGCTCTGACAAACTATATTACAGGAATCGGATATGATGCAGATGGAAATAGTACTGAGCAGTTTGACAAACTCTGGCCTGCAGACCTTCATCTGATCGGAAAAGATATCATCCGTTTCCATACGATCTACTGGCCAATCTTCCTGATGGCACTGGATCTTCCACTTCCAAAGCAGGTATTTGGACATCCGTGGCTGCTTCAGGGAGACGGAAAGATGAGCAAGTCTAAAGGAAATGTACTTTATGCGGATGAACTGGTTGATTTCTTTGGAGTAGATGCGGTTCGATACTTTGTACTCCATGAGATGCCGTTTGAGAATGATGGAGTGATTTCCTGGGAATTGATGGTAGAGCGTCTGAATTCAGATCTTGCCAATACGCTTGGAAACCTTGTAAACCGTACGATTTCCATGACAAATAAGTATTTTGGCGGAACAGTAACAGATACAGGCGTGGCAGAAGAAGTGGATGCTGACCTGAAGGCAGTCGTAGAGAATACTGCAAAGGCAGTCGATGAAAAGATGGAAGATCTGCGTGTGGCAGATGCGATCACAGAAATCTTCAATCTGTTTAAACGCTGCAACAAATATATTGATGAGACTACACCATGGGTACTTGGAAAAGATGAGTCAAAGAAAGATCGTCTGTCTGCTGTATTATGGAACCTGATCCAGGGTATTTCAGAGGGTGCAAGACTTCTTGAGCCATATATGCCATCCACAAGCAAAAAGATCCTTGAGCAGCTTGGAAATGGTCATGTGACAGAAAAACCGGAAATTCTGTTCCAGAGAATGGATCTGGAAGAAGTTCTGAAAAAAGTAGAGGAACTTCATCCGAAAAAAGAAGAAAAGAAAGAAGAAGCAGTCATTGATCTTGAACCAAAAGAGGAGATCACATTCGAGCAGTTTGGTGCAATGCAGTTCCAGGTCGGTGAGATCATCGCCTGCGAAGCAGTCAAAAAGTCGAAAAAACTTTTATGCTCCCAGGTAAAGATCGGAAGTCAGGTAAAGCAGATCGTATCAGGAATTAAGGCGTATTATACGCCGGAAGAGATGGTAGGAAAGAAGGTTATGGTTCTTGTCAACCTGAAGCCTGCGAAGCTTGCCGGAGTTCTTTCAGAGGGAATGTTGCTCTGTGCTGAGGATGCAGATGGAAATCTGGCACTGATGACACCGGAGAAAGAGATGCCTGCAGGTGCAGAAATCTGCTAATTCGTTATAGAAGAAAGAACTAAAAAATAAGCAGGGATCATATAGTCTGCCAGCTAGGAACAGTAAATGCAGGAAAAGCAGGTACTGGTCAGGCTGGCTGTTTTTATGGGATTCTGCTGTAGCAGCAGTAAAATTTCAAGTCATAATAGTATAAATAAAAATGAAGAAAATTCAGATAATTATATAAAAACGATAGAATAAATAAAAAATACAATAAATTCAAATAAAAATATTGACAAATTAAAGCCCAAATGATAAGATAGAACCATCAAAAAGATATTTAACTAAGAAGGTACAAGAAGCGGATGCCTGATTAGATTAAAAATAACGGATAACAGGAGGTTGGACCAATGGACAGTATAGTTTCAGAATTTCATCAATATGTCAGTGGTGCGGCGATTGCAGGTTCCTGTGAAGAAAGAGACCTGAGCAAAAGTTAATTCGCAGATCCGGTAAAGATTAAGAATGAAAATAAGTGGAACGGAGAGAATATAAGACCGGATTCATACTAAAAAGATAAAGCAATTGCAGATATATTGAATAAAGTTACCACCTACAGAACTGAACGATGTGTAAAGGAACATGGAACAGCAGCTGTAAAAGAAAAATGGTCTTACAGGAATCGTATCAGGATTTACCTTCGATCCAGAATATAAAATAAAAATAATGAAAAAATTAAATATTATAAAAAATGCATCTTCAAAGGTAATTGAAGGTGCATTTTTTTGACATTGGGAAGATGGTATGGTACACTAATGAAAGAGTATCGCCTTATGTTAAATTGACATGAAGAGATCTTGAGTTACCGAAGAAACATTAATGTAATGAGGTGAATGCGGTGGACAAATATGAATATAAGCAGTTGTCAGAGCGAATGATAGAGCTTATGAAAAATGAAGAATACGGAGAAGCAAAAGAGATTGCTGACTCCATTGACTGGAGAAGGGTTCGCAATGCCATGATGCTTGCGAATGTAAGTGATATTTATGAAAAGACCGGTGAATATCAGAAAAGCTATGATATTTTGCAGATTGCTTATCATCGGGCAGAAGGCAGCCGGAAGGTATTGTATCGTCTGAGTTCTCTTGCACTGAAGACGGGGAATGTAGATGAAGCAATAGATTTTTATGATGAGTTTGTGCAGTTAGCACCAAAAGATCCGAACAGACATATTCTGAGATATCAGATCTTACGGGCACAGCGGGCTCCGTTAGAGCAGCAGATTGAAGCACTGGAAGAGTTTAAGAAGGCAGAATATATTGAAGAATGGGCATTTGAACTTGCAAAGCTTTATCAGGAAGCAGGTATGACGGCAGAGTGCCTGGAAGAATGTGATGATCTGATCCTGTGGTTCAGTGAAGGGAAATATGTCTATAAAGCAATGGAATTGAAGATGCAGTATAAGCCACTGACACCTTCGCAGCAGGAAAAGTATAATCGCAGATTTGAAAAAAATGACGGTGAGACGGAAGAGATTCCGGATCTTGAGACGTATGTTGCAGAAAAGGAAGAGCCGGAAGATCATTCGGATGAAGCAGCGACGGAGCATTCAGAGACTGTTTCAGAAGAGCCGGTTGAGGATATTTCTGAGAGCATTGGACAGCAGGATACAGGAAAAGAAGAAAATTCAGAGAAACCAGTCTGTAAGCCGGAAAAGAAAAAGATCGGTGATACAATGCGGTTGGATGAGGCATTGGAGCAGTTACTGCATCGCAAGCCGGAAGTATCTGCGGCAGAGGATGAAGAGCCGGATATTTCAGATCTTGAGAGTGCGATCGGTGATATTGAGTCGGTCGTGGATCTTGATATGGTAAATCAGATTTCACAGGAAAAGCATACAGGTGATGTGCCGATCGGAATGAAGGAACTTATTCCTGAAGAAGTATCAGAAGAAGCGGCAGATAAGAAAGAGCGGATCCCTGTAGAAATCACAACAGATATTACGGAGGATGACGCAGAAGAGCTGGATCTTGAAGATCTGGTGGCAGAAGAGCTGCCGGAAGAATCTGACGCAGAAGAGCAGGAAGAAGCAGAGCCGGCTGAAGAAGAGGTGGAAGAAGCCGAAGAAGCAGAGCCGATTGAAGAAGTACAGACGGGAACAATAGAAGAAGAACTGCAAAAAATTGCTGATGCAGAACCGGCTGAACCGGAAGAAGAGATCTTCAATCTGGAAGAAGCGGAAGACTTTCTGGAGGATTTACCTGCTGAGGATTGGGAAGATGATACAGAATCCTTCGAAGAAGCGGATGCAGAAGAGCTGAGTTTTGAGGAAATTTTATCTGACTGGGATTCGGAAGAAGCAGAGGCGTTGCTTGAGGATGCCGAGGAAGAAGTATATGATGAGTCGGCAGAAGAGACGTACGAGGAAGATACTCCAATCCTGTCTCCTGATATTCAGCAGCTGATTGATGAAATTGAAGGTGTAGTTCCGGCAGAGGAGTCTTTGCCAGAAGAAAAAGAGATAGAAAAAGCACCGGAAGAACCGCATGAAAATATGGGAGAAGTGACAGAATCTCTCCGTTTAGATGAGCTGCAGGAGGAAGACGAAGATTTATTTGAAGATGAAGACTTTTTAGAGTCAGAGGATGAAGAGGATGAGTATGATTCCTATGAAGACGATGATTTAGAAGAAGATGAGTACGATTCCTATGAAGACGATGATTCGGAAGAAGATGACGATTCAGAAGAATATGCGTCCTATGATGAGGATGAGTATGAAGATGAAATCTATGATGGCGAATATGAAGATGATGATGAAGCTTATTATGAAGAATCAGAAGATGATGAGTTAGCAGATGATGATGGATTCTACTATGAAGATGAAGAAGAACCGGACAAGGAAGATACACCTGATTTTGAAGATGAATTCAAGGTAGATCCGAAGCACAGTGAAGAGCCGGATGACCGGGAGATTCCAGATGAAGATGATGGAATTGATATCATGTCGGCTACGACACCGTTGAGCAGAAAGGAAACTGCAAAGCTGATCGCTACAGGTAAGACTTCTCCGCTGCCACTGGATGAAATTTCAGATGCATTATCCATGGATACAGGATTTGTAGTACATGGAAGATATGATCTGGAAACTCAGAGTGGAATTGGTACAAGAGCCGGACTGACAGAAGATCAGAAGAAATTATTCTCTTATTTTGTTCCTGTGCGTGGCATGAGCGAACAGTTAGTAGATGTTCTGGAACAGGATAAGAACTGTACAAACCGGAAGGGAACGTCGAAGACAGGAAATCTTCTGATTATTGGAGATAAAGGAAATGGTAAGACTGTTCTTGCAGTAGATGTAGTTAAAGCAATCCAGAAGCAGAGAGAGATCCGTCAGGGCAAGGTGGCGATTGTGACGGGAGAGTCCCTGAATAAGAAAAAGATCGGAGATATTTTCGATAAATTATATGGCGGTGCTTTGATCATTGAAAAAGCAGGAAAGATGAATGAAAAGACGGTTGCCAAGCTGAACAGAGCAATGGAGCGTGATACAGGAGAACTTCTGATCGTGCTTGAGGAACAGAGAAAGCCGTTAGATCGTCTGCTTTCCTCCAACCGTGAGTTCAGGAGAAAGTTTACTTCCCGTCTGGAAGTGCCGATCTTCATTAATGATGAGCTTGTAACATTTGGTCAGACTTATGCTCAGGAGAATGGTTACAAGATTGATGAAATGGGTATTCTTGCTCTTTACAGCTGCATTGATTCCCTTCAGAGAGAAGATCATTCAGTAACTGTTGCGGAAGTAAAAGAAGTAATGGATAAGGCAATCGCACATTCACAGAAGGCTTCAGCCAAGAAGCTGGTGAAGAGAGTATTCGGAAGAAATACAGATTCGTCAGACAGAATTATTCTTTCTGAACGTGATTTCAACATTTAAAGACAAAATTTAGTCAGAATTAATAGACAGTCTTATGAAAGGCTGTCTATTTTTGTGCAAAAATATGTTTTCGCTTTCTTTTTTTAGATACATCAAGTATAATGATGCTATGATGTTGGGAGCAAAATCCCAGGCAATGAAAGAATTCGAGCAGTGAGGTGGATTTATGGTTACAAAGACGAATGCAGTGAAAAAACTGCAGCCTTATGAGATAGGAGAACTGGATCACTACCTTTTTGGGCAGGGGAATCATTATGAGATCTATAAGAAGTTTGGTGCACATGAAGTGACATCGGGAAAAAAGGGTGTTTATTTCGCAGTGTGGGCTCCGCATGCAAAGAGCGTTTCAGTGATCGGAGAGTTTAATGAATGGGATGCTGCAGCGGACAGGATGGAGCGGCAGGAGCCATTAGGAATTTATACAGTTTTTGTACCGGGAGCGAAAGAAGGACAGATGTACAAGTACTGTATTGAGACGCAGAGCGGAGAGCTGATCTACAAGGCAGATCCATTTGCCAATTATGCAGAACTTCGGCCGGGAACTGCTTCCAGAATTACGGACATTTCTCATTTGAAATGGACGGATGACCGTTGGATGGAAAGCAGAAACAAATGGGATAATAAAGAAAATCCGTTAGCTATCTATGAAGTGCATATGGGTTCCTGGATGAGACATCCGGGAAGGGAAGATGAAGGATTTTATACCTATCGTGAATTTGCAGAAGCGATTACAAAATATGTAAAAAAGATGGGTTATACGCATGTAGAACTGATGGGAATCGCAGAGCATCCATTTGATGGTTCATGGGGTTATCAGGTGACTGGTTATTATGCACCGACTTCCCGATATGGAACACCGGAAGATTTTGCTTATATGATCAATTATCTGCATCGGAATGGAATTGGTGTGATCCTTGACTGGGTTCCGGCACATTTCCCGAAGGATGCTCACGGACTGGCTGACTTTGACGGAACGCCGACTTTTGAGTATGCAGACCCAAGGAAAGGAGAACATCCTGACTGGGGAACAAAAATCTTTGACTATGAGAAACCGCAGGTACGGAATTTCCTGATTGCAAATGCATTGTTTTGGATCGAGCATTTTCATGTGGACGGACTGCGTGTTGATGCAGTAGCATCCATGCTTTATCTCGATTATGGAAAGCAGGACGGACAGTGGGTTCCGAACAAGTATGGCGGAAATGAAAATCTTGAGGCGATCGAGTTTTTCAAGCATCTTAATTCCGTTGTGCTTGGAAGAAATCCGGGGGCGATGATGATCGCAGAAGAATCAACAGCATGGCCAAAGGTTACAGGAAAACCGGAGGATGATGGACTGGGATTCAGCCTGAAGTGGAATATGGGCTGGATGCATGATTTTACAGAGTATATGAAGCTGGATCCGTATTTCAGAAAAAATGCACATCATATGATGACATTTTCCATGGAGTATGCATATTCAGAGAACTATATCCTTGTTCTTTCCCATGATGAAGTCGTTCACCTGAAGTGTTCCATGCTGAATAAGATGCCGGGAGAAGGCTTTGACAAATATGCCAATCTCAAGGCAGCATATGCGTTTATGACGGGACATCCGGGAAAGAAACTTCTTTTTATGGGACAGGAGTTTGCACAGTTACGTGAGTGGAGTGAGGAGAGAGAACTGGACTGGTTCCTTCTTTCAGAAGAACCACATCAGCAGATCCAGAACTGGTACAGAGATCTTCTGCATTTATATAAGAAGAATCCTGCACTGTATGAGCTGGATGATGATCCGGCTGGATTTGAATGGATCAATAAAGATGATATTTTCAGAAGCATCTTCAGTTTTGTCAGACATTCAAAGAGAAAGAAAAAGAATCTTTTATTTGTGTGCAACTTTACTCCGGTAGCAAGGGAAGATTACCGGGTTGGAGTGCCGACGAAGAGGCAGTGTAAGCTGGTACTGAACAGCGACAAGAAAGAGTATGGAGGTTCTGGAGAAAAGAGAGCGGAGATCTATAAGCCGGTGAAGAAAGAGTGCGACGGTCAGAAGTATTCTTTTGCATATCCACTTCCGGCTTACGGAGTTGCTGTATTTGAATATTAAAGGAATAGTTTCAAGATAGAGAAAACCACCGGATTTTAAAGAGAAGCATCTGAAAATCCGGTGGTTTTTAGTTCCATATTAGACAAAAATAAGAAAGAATAGTAACGGTAATGACAAGGAAAAAAAATCTTGTAATGTTATAATAGATTTGTATACTTGCGTGATTTTGTTTGATAGTTAAATAAAATTAAATTTTGCAAGGGAGGAAAAAGCATGAAAGGAAGAAGAGTCCAAAAGGTACTTGCGGCTGTGCTGTCAGTGGCAATGGTGCTGCCGATGACCGCAATACCGGCAAAGGCTGAGGGAACGGAAGAAGTTACATATAAGCTTTATCCGAATCCTCAGGAAATGACGTATCAGGATGGAAGTTACATCCTGAAAAAGAATGTCAATGTCATTTATGATGAGGATATTGACGACGCAACAAAAGCACGACTTGAAGAGACTGCAGAACTGAAAGGTCTGAATGTGACAGAATCAGATGCAGAAAAGAGTGGTGCAACGAACATTTATGTTGGAGTTTACGGATCGGATGGAGCAGTAGATGACCAGATCGTAGATGAATATGATGTAGATACTTCATTATTCGATCATACGGATTCCTATTATCTGAAAAGTGACAACAATACAATCGCAGTGTTGGGAAAAGATACCGATGCAAGTTTTTATGGATTGACGACACTGTATCATGTGCTTGCACAGACAGAGAGTCTGTCAATCAGAAATTTTACGATTGAAGATTATGCAGATGTTGTAAGCCGTGGATTTATTGAAGGATATTATGGAAATCCATGGTCCACAGAGGATCGTGTGAATCTGATGACATGGGGTGGATACTATAAGTTAAATGCTTATTTCTATGCACCAAAGGATGATCCGAAGCACAGAGCAAACTGGGATGCACTTTATACGGATGAAGAGATTGAAAATAAGATCAAGCCACTTGCAGAAGCCGGAAATGCTTCCAAGTGCAGATTTGTATATGCACTGCATCCGTTCCCGAGTGGTAATAGTTTCCGATTTGACACAGATGCACATTATAACGAAGATCTTGCAAAATTAAAAGCAAAATTTAAGCAGGTAATTGATGCAGGAGTACGTCAAATTGCAATCCTTGCGGATGACTTTGTAAATCCGGGGGCAGCAAATGAAGTAAAACTTCTGAATGATATAAGTACCTGGCTGGCAGAACTGAAGCAGGAATACCCTGATATGAAGATGACACTTCCGTTTGTTCCGTATGATTATATGGGAAATGGAAGTTCCAGTGAACTTCAGACCCTGAAGAGTGTACCGGAAAATGTACAGATCGTTATGACAGGTGGACGTGTCTGGGGTGAGGTTACAAATGATTTCACTACTACATTTACCAATAATGTAGGAAGAGGTCCTTTCATGTGGATCAACTGGCCTTGTTCAGATAACTCACATAAGCACCTGATCATGGGAGGTAACAGCACATTCCTTCATGGTGGTGTTGATGCGTCTAAGATTCAGGGAATCATGCTGAACCCGATGCAGCAGTCAGAACCAAGTAAAGTAGCTATTTTTGCAAATGCATCCTATGCATGGAATATCTGGGATACAGATGCCGATGCAGATCAGACATGGGAAGACGCATTTTCATTTGTAGATCATAATTCAGCAGTAGAGACAGAAGCAAGTGATGCACTCAAAGAATTGTCCAAGCATATGATCAATCAGAATATGGACAGCCGTGTAGCTGTGCTTCAGGAGTCAGTAGAACTGAAAGAAAAACTCAACGCATTCAAAGATAAACTGGAAACTGAAACGGTCACAGAAGCAGATGTGGATGATCTGATCCAGGAATTCCAGACACTTCAGGATGCAGCAGCATTGTATAAAGAATCAGGGAATGAGGCAATCAGAAATCAGATTGTTTACTGGCTGGATTGTTGGAAAGATACAACAGATGCAGCGATCGCCTACCTGAATGGAGTAAAGAGTTCTCTGAACGGAGATGTATCCGCAGTTGTGGAATACAATACAGAAGGAGAAACGGCATTTGCACAGTCCAAGACACATGATTTCCTGTATGTAAATTATCAGGAAGTCGCAGAAGTCGGAGTACAGCATATTGTTCCGTTTATTAATAAACTGGCTGAATATGTATCAGGCAAAGCAGAACTTGCCCTAAATCCGGACAAAGTAATCCGTAAATACATCACAAGCCGTACAGACACACCGGCAGGATCTGTGGATAACTTATTTGACAGAGATGACAGCACAAGTGCGATTTATAAGACACCGAATAAGATTACAACAGGTACTTATATCGGAGTAAGTTACAGCAAGGCAATCAAGATCAATGATATCCGTTTCCTTCTTGGAGCGGGAAAAGATCATATGGATCAGGCGAAGCTGCAGTATACAACTGATGGAAAGACATGGAAAGATCTGGAGCTTACAGGCATGGACAACAGCTTTGCAGGGGTCAGAAACCAGAATCAGGAAGTAAGCGTTGCAAAAGAAAATCTTCCGGAAGATTTTGAAGCAAAGGGGATCCGCCTGATCGCAACAGCAGATAATGCAGCAGATGCATGGCTGCAGGTTAATGAGATCACGATCAACAAAGATGAGAATACAGATGACGGAGACGCCAGTGAACTCAGTTATACATTAATGAAGCCGGAGAGTTGGAGGGTTTACCAGGGATCAGAATCACTCCTTCGTGACGGAAATGACAGTACATTTATCTGGTTTAATACAGGTACTGGTGATTCTGTAAAGGTAGATGATTCCTTTGGATACAATCTTGGAAAGGTTGCAACTTTAGAAAGTGCCCACATTGTTGTTGGATCACCGTCAAATGGTGACAAGTTTGTAAAATATGCAGTTGAGACATCTGTAGACGGAACAACCTGGACAGCCATTCCGGGATATGATTCCCATACAGGAACAACTTCGGGAACCGATGTACTGAATATTGAATTAAACGGACTTTCTGCACAGTATATCCGTGTCCGCAATCTGGAAAATCGGAAGACCTGGGCGAGATTCTCAGAATTTACGGTAACAGAAAGAGTAAATAATACAGGAACAAAAGATAACGTATTTACAAATATCGAGAACTGTGATGTTCTTGGAACATCAGCAGAAGGAAATGTATCACTGAATGCAGCATCTTTAAGCGTAGGAGCCGGAAAGTATATCGGAATCGATCTTGGACATATCAAAGCGGTGACAGGAATTACAAGTCCAACAGGAACTTCATTGAAGTTACAGACCTCTATGAATGGGGTAGAGTGGACAGAGGTAACAGATCCATCCCAGGCAGCTGATGCACGTTATATCAGACTTTATAATGATACAGATGAAGCCGTTGATGTAAGTTGGGACGCTTTCACAGTAACATATGAGTTTATCGGTGAAAAGACAGTAACCAGTGATTTTGCACAGGGCGATGCAAGCCGTGATATGCGTGGAAGCGGAAATGTCAATCATGTCTTTGACGGAGACCTTACAACCTATGGATCGATCACAGGTGTACAGGATACCGGAAAGAAGATCGTATTTGACCTTGGACAGACGATCAACTTCAATTCCATCCGTTACTATGTAAAAGAGACAAGCCTTGATTTCCTGCGTTATGCAAAATTTGAAGTAGCAAATGATCCGGATGCAGCAGATGCAGAATGGAAAACTGTACTGACTGTTGGAAATGACTCCTTTGAAGATACGCAGAATACGGATACAGCAAAAGATTATGCAGCTCTGACACATGACAGTGAAAATCCTGGAAATATGTATGCAGAGCAGACAGGACTGAATGTAAGCGGACGCTACCTGAGAGTTGTACCGCTTAAGACATACAGTCACAGATGGGTTGATTTCTATGAGATCCAGATCAATGGCGGAGCATATATCTCTACAGAGTCAAATCGAGATATCGTATCGACCGTGATCGAAGAAAAAGGAAAAGTACCTTCCAATGTATTTGAAGAAGATTACCGTACAGTATACAAGCCGTCAGAAGCAAATGGATCATTTACTTATCGTATTTCCGATCTGGATGCAAAGAAAACGATCCGTATGATCCAGAATGGAGCAGCATCCGATGCAGTCGTAACTGCAAGAGTCGCAAATGAAGATGGAAGTGATATCCAGGCAGTTACATTTGGTAAACTGAGTCAGGCGATCAATGAATTTGCTGTAGCTTCAGATAAGAGAATCCTGGATGTAACAGTAACCTGGGGTGAAAATATTCCAGAGATTTCAATGATCAAGACAAGCGGCAAGGCAGCAGCTACAGTTGACAAGTCAAAGCTGGATGAGGCGATTGCAGCAGCAGGAAGCAGTGATGCAGCAAACTGGACAACAGATTCTAAAGCAGCGGTAGAGAAAGCGAAAGCAGTTGCTGAAGAACTGAAAACGAATGAGTATGCTACACAGGATACAGTTGATACAGCAGCAGGTGCGTTGAAGACTGCATGCAGTAAGGCAAAAGTAAAAGCAGATGCTACAGTTCTTGAGGCACTTCGCAGGGCAGTTGCAGAGAAGAAGAGCCAGAAAGACGGAGAGGTTGAAGTTTATACAGCCAAGACATTTACAGCATATGAAAATGTACTCAATAAGATTGTGGCAGCACTGGAAGATACAGATAATCTTTCTCAGGATACAGCAGAAAAGCTGAAGACTCAGATTGAAGAAAAAGAAGCAGCTCTTGAGTATTCAAAAGTAGAAAGAGAACTTGCTGAACTGGAGCTTCAGGCAGGAGCTGATTATAATGCAGCTGATTATACGACAGCATCTGCCAAAGCATATACCGATGCAAAGAAAGCTCTGAGTGATCTGATCGAAGCAGATAACACTACAAGAGTTAATCCGACAGAAATCGCAGCAAAGAACGCAGCTTATACAGACAGTATTGCAGCATTAGTTGATGTGAGAAGCCTGAAGAGCCTGATCGCAGAGTGCAATGAACTGCATGAGGGAAATGAAAAGCAGTATACAGCGGCAAGCTGGAAGAATTACAGTGATGCACTGGATGCAGCAAATGCTGTTCTTGCAAATGGAACAACAGAAAGCGTACAGGCGGCAGAGACAGCTCTGCGGGCAGCAGAAGAAGCACTTGTGCTGAAAGATACATCCGCAGTACAGACAGTCATTGATGAGATGAAGAAAGTAAATGCGGAAAATTATACAAGCGACAGCTATGCAGTCCTGAAAGCAGCGATCGCACAGGCTGAAGGCCAGATTGATGATGAGACAAAGGCAGATGTCAATATCCGTGCTATGCGGAATGCGAAAGCAAATCTTATCAGCATCGTGGAACTGAATGCAGCATTAAGTGATGCGGCAAAATATGAAGCAGCTGATTATACAGCAGATTCCTATGCAGTCCTTGCAGCAGCTGTAAATGTGGATAATATGAATGCGTTGAAGGCATCCGGTACAGCAGAGCAGATTGCAGAGGCAGTACAGTCTATCCGCAATGCAATCGATGGTCTTGTATTAAGAGCAACAGACATGGATGCTTACAGAGATAAGATTCAGTTCAAGTCTGAAGCAGGAGATTACACAGAAGATACTTATGCAGAGTATAAGGAAGCTTACGATGTGCTGATGGCATTGGACAGCAGTACAGGAAATGTATCTGCGGATGAGTTCCAGGCAGCAAAAGCCAGATTTGAAAATGCACAGGCAGCACTGAAAATGATCAAGGCAGATTACACGAAAGTGGATGAAGCACTTGCAAAAGTACCGGCTGATCTGAGTATTTATACAGATGCAACTGTGAAGACACTGAAGGATGCGATCGCCAAGGTCGACAGAAATCAGCCATTGTCCAAGCAGGCAGAAGTAGATGCTTATGCAGATGCGATTAATGATGCAATCAATAACCTGGTTGTAAAATCCAAGTCTGATGATGGAAAGGATAACCAGAACGGTAATTCCAACAATGGTCAGAATAATGGAAATACAACAGCTAATGGAAATGGATCAGGCAAAGGAAATGGCACATCCACTAACGGAGCAGCCAAGACCGGAGATACTGCACCGATCGCAGGAGCATTTGCACTGATGATCCTGGCAGCAGGAGCGGTTGTAACTGTTCTGAAAAGAAAAAAACACTAAATTAAAAAACCGGGTGTCCGTACAAAAGGACACCTGAAATGAGATAATAAGAATCAGATGAGGAAATCTTATCTGGTTCTTATTTTTTGTTACACAAATTTGAAAGCTTATTTAAAAAAAATAAGTTGTAAATGCAGTTCTCAAATGAATACAGACTGAATCAATACGGCAGCAATGAAGCAGCAGAAAGGAATATGACTTATGAGAAGAATAACTTCTGTCAATATTGCGGAGCAAAAATATTAATCGAAGATGATACAAAGCATTATGAGTACAGGGCGGTAGATGAGGCAAGGATAAGAGAGGCTGAGGCACGCGAAAATATACGATCCAGAGAAATTGAACTGGAAAAAGAACGTCTGCAGAATGAGAAAGAGAAAAAAGATAATATTGTGAAAATAATTGTTGCAGTAGTTATCATATATCTGATCTGTTATATCATTGGCGGCGAAGTTGAGTGGCTGGCAAGAACGGCGATTATATGGACGGGAATCGTGCTGGCGATTCGGGGGATAAGGAAGAAAAACTAAGTGTCCCCTGTATATGAATTGCCATATGTCGCGGATGATCAGGAGATATTGTCTGAATATGCAATTCAGACATACATCCTCAGACCTCTGCATAGATTGTAAAAAATAAACGATGCAGGGGCTTTTCCATGAGAGATTATATTGAGGAGCGGGCGGTGGAAATCGCAGACTATATTATAGAAAATAGTGCGACGGTGAGACAGACTGCGAAGCAATTCAGGATAAGTAAAAGTACGGTACATAAAGACGTCACCGAACGGCTTCTTCAAATCAATCCCTCTCTGGCACAGGAGGCACGAAAAGTGTTGGACATGAATAAATCAGAACGACATATCAGAGGTGGGATGGCAACAAGAGAAAAATATCTCCATCAACATTTGCGACAGATGTAAATGAGAGCAGATAAATGAGAGAAAAATAGAATTTAGTTTAGAGAGAGCAGAAGGACAGAATCTCAAAGGAGCAGATGGGGATTCAAAGTCCTTTTGCTTTTTCTTTTCTGATAGCAGGAAGATATGTTATAATGCAAATAATGATGAAACCATGAAATAGACGACAAGATAAACGAAATCAGGCAGTAAGATTCTTGAAAGGGGCAGATAAGTGCGGGCTGTAATTATTGAGAAAGACGAAAAAATACTGCAGCAGATACAGTCAATCCTGCAAAAAGTTGATTCCGATTATGAACTGGTGGGAACAGCCGTGAATGGACAGTCTGGTTATGAGCTGATCAGTGCATTACGTCCGAATCTGGTGATTATGGATATAGAATTACCACGAATGAATGGAATGTCGATGTTGAAAAAACTTCGTGCGGAAGCATTTGATTTTAAAGTGGTAGTTCTAAGCGGAACGGAAAACTTTCAACATGCAAAGCAGGCGATTGAACTGAGCGTGGACGGTTATATTATGAAACCTATCCGACCGATCCAGTTAAAAAAGGCATTGATGCAGATTCGTGAAAAAATGAGAAATGAGTACTGGCTGAATGCATCTTTTACAGTGGAAAATCTCCTGATCGGGTGTATGAACGGGCAGTATCAGCCAGAGAATAAATTAAATGAGATTACAGTCAGAACTTACGGATTTACGGTGGAAGACCCCTGTGGGATGTTTATTTTGTGGTTGGGGGAAGATTTTGAAAAAAATAAAGCAGAAGCAGTTCATTTGCTGAAAAGAAGTCTGCAAAAGGAAAATAAATTTAGAGTTTGCATTCTTCCATTGGAAGTATGGCAGGAAATATTTGTGATCGTATATCAGACAGCAGAATTTGAAATGGCAGAGAAATACTTTCAGGAAAATATTGTCCCTATGTTATGCAGCAATCTCAATGGAGATGTAGTCTGCGTGTGGAAAAGAATCGATCATATGATGGATCTGTGGCGATATCGGACGAAAATACCGTTATTGCGGCAGTGGAATCTGACACTTGGAAGAGGTGTGCTGATCAGTGAAAATGGAATAGAGGGACAAGAACAGGAACTTCTTCCTTTGAAATATCCTGCAGAACTTGAATTACGGGCACGAGATTGTACATTGGCAGGAAGAAAAAAAGAGTTGGAAAAGTGCTTTGAAGAATTGTGTGAAATGCTGGAAGGGCTGTTTTGCTTTCCAGAGACACTGAAAGATTGTCTGATCCGTTTCAGTCTGAATATTGTAAATATGTACAAGATCCAATGGGAGCTTGGAGCAGAGATCCAGGTGCTTATTCTGATTCTTGAAATAGGTCAGGCAACGAGCTGGAAGCAGATCCGACGGGCGATGGAAGAATTATTAAATTATTTTAATTTTGAAAAAGAGGATCTCCAGGGAAATGAAGCCTTCAGTACAATGGTTCGTAAAGCAGTCGAGATGGCAAAAAAATATTATAGTGAGGGAATTACCCTGGAAGAGACAGCCAGCAGGCTTTACGTTTCGGAAGAGTATCTGAGTACGCAGTTTAAGAAAGAGACGCAGAGCAGCTTTACAGAAACAGTTCGGAAATTCAGAATAGAAAAGATCAAAGATTTGCTGTTGAACAGTAAGCTAAAATTAAATCAGATTGCGGAATTAACAGGATATTCAGACCCCAAATATATGAGCCGGGTATTTAAAGAAGAAGTGGGGATGCTTCCAACGGAATTTCGCAAAAAAATGCAATAAAATAGATTAAAATAGTCCACCTTTTTAAAGAATTTCCACCTTTTCAAGATAGAAATCTATGGTATGATACCAACTGATTTAGATGAAAAGGGTTTCATGCATTACATAGTCGGGAAATAAAGAGGTGAGAAGAATGAGTAAGATGCAGATTACATTTAAAAATCCTGAGGAAATTGTAGCGTTTGTTAATACAGTTTCAAAATATGATTTTGATATGGATATGAGAAAAGGTCGTGCAGTGGTAGATGCAAAATCATTGCTTGGCATTATGCACCTTGGACTTAATAACGTGATCGAACTTCAGATGTATTCGGATCAATGTGAAGAATTACAGAAAGAACTTGAAAAATATGCAGCTTGATTATAGAAAAAAATAGGATTGAAAAGAGGAAGCGGTTTTGGTAATGCAGGACTGCTTCTTTTTATTGCAAAATCCGGTGAATTGCATCCGGGCAACAGTAGAGCTAGACGATGCGGAGTATCGGAGTTTCTTTTTTGTAAAAACCCGGTAAGATGTATCCAGGTTCGCATGAGATATAATTTGCCGGAGAAAGAACACTGAACTGCTAAGTGATGTGTTGTGTGCAATGGTGAGCCGCAGGTGTCAGTCTGCCCAATTTATGACAGGTTGGCGGACTGAAATATGTACAGTTTGGAAGGACTGAAATAATGCTTGTAAAAGCGGGAAAGCTCTACTATAATTAAAGATACGAAACAAAAAAGAAGATCTTATAAGATCATATTTTACAGGAGGAGAGCCTTGAAGAAAGAGTTAGTGATCGTTCTTGATTTCGGTGGCCAGTATAACCAGTTGGTTGCACGCCGTGTCAGAGAATGTAATGTATATTGTGAAATTTATTCTTACAAGACGGATATTGAGAAGATTAAAGAAATGAATCCTAAGGGAATCATTCTGACAGGGGGACCGAACAGTTGCTATGAGTCGGATTCACCGACTTATACAGATGAGTTGTTCAAGCTTGGTATTCCGGTTCTTGGATTATGTTATGGAGCACAGTTGATGTCTCATGTTCTTGGTGGAAAAGTTGAGAGAGCAGAGGTCAGAGAATACGGAAAGACAGAAGTTATTATTGATAAGAAGGAATCCAAAGTTTTTGAGGGAGTATCTGAAAAGACAATCTGTTGGATGAGTCATTTTGATTATATTTCAAAAATTGCACCGGGATTTGAGATTTCTGCACATACAGCAGACTGTCCTGTAGCAGCTGCCGAAAATGAAGCAGAAAAGCTGTATGCAATCCAGTTTCATCCAGAGGTACTTCATACTGCTGAAGGAACAAAGATGATTAATAATTTTGTAAAAAATGTCTGTGAATGTGTTGGTGACTGGAAAATGGATGCATTTGTGGAGAATACAATTAAAGAGATCCGTGAAAAAGTCGGAGACGGCAGAGTACTGCTTGCATTGTCAGGCGGAGTTGATTCTTCAGTGGCAGCAGGACTTCTTTCCAGAGCAATCGGAAAGCAGCTTACCTGCGTATTCGTAGATCACGGTCTTCTTCGCAAAGATGAGGGAGATGAGGTAGAGGCTGTATTCGGATCGAAAGGACAGTTCGATCTGAACTTTATCCGTGTGAATGCACAGGAGAGATATTATAATAAACTTGCAGGTGTTACAGAACCAGAAGCAAAGCGTAAGATCATCGGTGAAGAATTTATCCGTATTTTTGAAGAAGAAGCAAAGAAGATTGGTGCAGTTGATTTCCTTGCACAGGGAACAATTTATCCGGATGTTGTAGAAAGCGGACTCGGTGGAGAATCTGCAGTGATCAAGTCTCACCACAACGTAGGAGGACTTCCGGATTATGTAGATTTCAAGGAAATCATCGAGCCTCTTCGTGACCTTTTCAAAGACGAGGTCCGCAAAGCAGGACTGGAACTTGGACTGCCAGAGAAGCTGGTATTTCGTCAGCCATTCCCAGGGCCAGGACTTGGAATCCGCATTATCGGGGAAGTAACGGCAGACAAGGTTCGTATCGTTCAGGATGCAGATGCTATCTACCGTGAGGAGATTGCAAATGCAGGACTTGACCGTACGATCGGTCAGTACTTTGCAGCACTGACGAACATGAGAAGTGTTGGTGTTATGGGTGATGAGAGAACGTATGATTATGCCGTTGCACTGAGGGCAGTGAATACGGTCGATTTTATGACTGCAGAGGCAGCAGAGATTCCATATGAAGTGCTGAATAAGGTGATGAGCAGAATTATTAATGAGGTTCGCGGGGTGAACAGAGTGTTCTATGATCTGACGAGTAAGCCACCGGGAACGATTGAGTTTGAATAACGGACAAAAAACCTCGGATGCCCATTTTGATATGCTCCCCATATGGTAGACAATGGAAATATCCAAAAATCTATCATATGAGGAGCATATTTTTATGTCT
>NZ_CAKRGI010000029.1 GCF_934330165.1 uncultured Mediterraneibacter sp. | reverse complement strand
GCAGGTCGTTTATCCTGGTCGATAACCTTCCGGCTCGTTTTTTCACTCTTAAATTTGCATTGTTGAGTGAATACGCTACGGAGTCGGAAAAACTTCTTACTGCGATGGGCAGCGGAAAGCAGGGTGTTCCTGAGCAGGTGCATTAGCAGGAGCGTTCCGAAGACACTTTGCAGCGTTTGTTAGAGAAAGTAAATCGAGTGCCATTGCACGAAGATTTCCACTTTCGAGTTACAAACGGTCAACGGGCTGAGGTAAAGCGGGCTCTGCACTGCGAAGGAATATCTCTGATTTCCGCGTCCGATCCGCTTTTAAAAAGTTAGCTGATTCTTTATAGCGTATCATCACAACAACTACAAATTTACACCTGAAAGCATCCGCCCCCGATAAATTCCCTCAGCAGAGAATTAGTCGGTACACATTCGCTTCCGATTCCTACAAAATAATCAAAAAACTTCAGCAGTCTCTTTGCTTCCAGATATTCCTTCGAATTTTTATCTACTGCAAAGAGAAGCGGTTCTACATATTGCTTAAGGACTGCGAGTTCATAGCTTAAGGAAGAATTGAACATAACATCCGCCTCTTCCTGATAAGGAAAGATATTTTTTTCTTCTCCACGACGTACTGAAGGCCACATGGATATTGTCCTCGTTGCTGAAGCTCCTCGCGTTCTCGCATCACGCACCAGTCTGCGGATCAGGCGGCCATCTGTTGATGGAATACGGTTATGCTCATCAATATTCAGCTGAGTCAATGCACTGATATATATCTTGAATTTATTCTCATCACACAGATTCCTTGTGAGTTCAGGATTCAGGCAATGGATTCCCTCGATCACCAGCAGATCATTCTCTTCCAGCTTTTTAGGTTTGGAACTGTACTGCCTTTTCCCGGTCTTAAAATCAAAGATCGGAAGATATACTTCCTCTCCCCGGAGCAGAGCATCCATATCCGCATTGAACTTTTCAATGTCGATCGCCTGCAGACTTTCAAAATCATAATTTCCCTCTGCATCCTTTGGCGTATGCTCTCTGTCCACAAAATAATTATCTACGGCAATCGGGTGCGGTCTTAATCCATTCACCTTTAACTGAATCGACAACCGGTGAGAAAATGTGGTCTTTCCCGAGGATGAAGGACCTGCGATCAGGACAAACTTGATATTCTTTCGGGAAGCGATCTCTTTTGCAATTTCTCCGATTTCCCGCTCCTGATGTGCCTCCTGTACCAGAACGACTTCTTTCATATCCGATGTAGTAATCCTGTCATTTAAAGCACCAACTGTATCAATCTCCTGCAGATCTCCCCAGCGTATTGCTTCATGTCGTACCTGGAATAACTTATTATATGGTTCAAACGGAGAAACAGTTTCCGGATCTTCTTGGGAAGGCATCTGGATCACTACGCCATCCTCGTATGGATATAATGCAAAATATTTCAAATAACCTGTATCAGGAACCATATATCCATAAAAGTAATCTTCAAATTCATTGATACTGTACAGATTTACCTTTGAAACCCTACGATACGCAAAAAGCCTTTCCTTGTCGTACATTCCATACTTATGGAACAGTTCCACGGCTTCCCCGGTATCAATGCAACGCTTTTGGATCGGGATTGCCATTTTTGCAAGTTCCCGCATCCTGGCTTCTACTTTTGCAAGAAATGTCTCATCAGGCTTTTCTTTTTTGTCAACCGTACAATAAAATCCGGAACCCATCGTAAAATGTACCCTGATCCTTACCCGGTGTTTCAGATCATGCCCGGAAATATCATGGAATGCTTTAATGAAAAGGAAACACAGACTTCTTCGATATGTGTCATTTCCAATAGAATCTGCCGTTGTAAGAAACTGGATCTTGCAATCCTTTTCAACTGTCTTCCGTAACTCCCGAAGATGATAACCATCAACCATTGCCAGGACGATCTGATGTTCATAATCAGACTGAAACTCTCTGGCTATCTCTGAATATGTCGTCCCCTGCTTATATTCTTTCGTAATATTCCCTAAGGTCACTCTGCATACAGACTCTTCCATCTGCCGCCACCTCCTGCATAATTCAGACGATCTGAAATGGATGTTCTACCGGATCTGTCAGCACATCCAGTACCGGTAATTTTCTGTTCAGAAACTTTTTCATGTCCTCGATAAAAATATATTCTGTTCCGTAATGTCCTGCATCAATAATCGCAAGCCCCTGCTCCACTGCATCCAGTCCGTCATGATGTCCGATATCTCCGGTCACCAGAACATCCGCTCCCTTTGCAAGTGCCACCGGAATTCCGGACTTTCCTGATCCCGGAAGAATGGCAAGTCTTCTGACAGGACGATTCATGTCTCCGAATACTTTCAGACTGCCCAATTCCAGTTTATGCTTTACATAAACGCAACATTCTTCCAATGTCATCATCTCCGGCAGTTCTCCAATTCTTCCGATTCCCTTTTCTTCACCGGCTTCATCAGTCTGCGTCACATCCAGTACATCCGTATGGGCAATGTCCAGCACTTTTCCTGCCAGCTCTGCCATCCCCAGTACATCATAATTCGTATGCATCGCATAATAAGAAATATCATTCTGGATCAGCTTTACGATCCTCCGTGTAATAAAATCTTCGTCTGTCACTTTCTTTACAGCTGAAAAAAGTAACGGATGATGCGTGATAAGCATATCTGCTCCTGCCTCGATCGCACGTTCGATCACCCGGTCGGTTGCATCCAGTGCCAGGTAAACCCGGTTCACTTCCTTATCTGCACGTCCTGCCAGCAGTCCTACATTATCAAAATCCAGTGCTGCCGTTCTTGGATATGTCGCTTCGATCACCTGCATAATTTCTTTACACTGCATAATAATCCATCCCTTTCTGTGCTTCTTCCAGTTCTTTTTTTAATTCTGTTCTTCGCTGCTCAATACGTCTGTTCTCTTTTCCATCCAGTCCTGCCAGGATCTGCTCCCGGATCAATATCTCACGTTGCAGATACTCTCTTAGTACCGGATTGCGGTTCTGAAGAAGAAATCTGCCATATTTCAGTTCCGGCTCCGACCACATTTCTGTCCTTTTTCCAGACTTTATCTCTTCCCCGGATTCTGCCTCTTTATCTGAGGTTTTCTTTAATGGACATACCTTCAGGATCGTATAGTATTTACCATCATCCTTTACCATATTTTCGTCCAGGATATCATAGCCTTCTTCCAGCAAAAACTTTCTGACCCTTTCGATCTCTGACTGTGGCTGCAGAATACATTCTTTCAGACTTTTTGCGATCCGCTCTCCCTCCGTCAAGATTCGGATCATCAGACCTCCGCCCATTCCCGCAATGACGGCTGACTCAGCTTCTCCTTTTTTCAGTGCTGAAAAGCCATTCGACAGGCGGATCTCTATCTTCTTCTCCATTCTATTTTCTGCTATATGCTCTCCTGCTCTCTGAAGAGGGCCTTCATTAATATCCATTGCGATTGCTCCGGGAATGAGGTTCTGTTCCATCAATGCGATGGGAATATAGGCATGGTCTGTTCCAATATCCGCTAATTTATAACCGGCGGTCACAAAATCTGCGACCGCCTTTAATCTTGTTGATAATTCCATCATTAATCCAAATAATCTCTTAACTTTCTGCTTCTGCTCGGATGGCGAAGCTTTCTGAGTGCCTTTGCCTCGATCTGACGGATACGCTCTCTCGTAACGTCAAATTCACGTCCTACTTCTTCCAGAGTCCTTGCACGACCGTCATTCATACCAAAACGGAGTCTGAGCACCTTCTGTTCTCTTTCTGTTAATGTGTCCAGCACTTCATCCAGCTGTTCTTTCAGTAATGTCTGAGCGGCAGCCTCTGCCGGAACAGGCACATTATCATCCTGGATAAAGTCTCCAAGATGGCTGTCCTCTTCCTCTCCGATCGGAGTCTCCAGTGATACCGGCTCCTGTGAAATCTTCAGTATCTCTCGCACACGTTCCACCGGCATATCCATTTCTTTTGCAATCTCCTCCGGTAATGGCTCTCTTCCCAGCTCCTGAAGAAGCTGTCTTGATACACGGATCAGCTTATTGATCGTCTCAACCATATGAACCGGAATACGGATCGTTCTTGCCTGATCTGCGATCGCTCTCGTGATTGCCTGACGAATCCACCACGTTGCATAAGTACTGAACTTATATCCCTTATGATAATCAAATTTCTCCACAGCCTTGATCAGTCCGAGATTCCCCTCCTGGATCAGATCCAGGAAAAGCATTCCTCTTCCCACATATCTCTTTGCAATGCTGACTACAAGTCGTAAGTTCGCTTCAGCCAGTTCTTTTTTTGCTTCCTCGTCTCCTTCTTCCATTCTCTGTGCAAGCTCGATCTCACGCTCCGCACTCAGAAGCGGAACTTTTCCGATCTCTTTCAGATACATACGCACCGGATCTTCAATGCTGACACCCTCCGGGACAGACAGGTCGATATTCTCAACATCTACATCATCTTCATCCGATATGATAATATCAATATCTACATCCACATCGTCTTCCGTATCTTCACTGATCCGCAGAACATCAATATTGTTCGCTTCAAGATAATCGAACACTTTCTCCATCTGATCCGCATTCAGTTCCATATCATTGAAAAAATCATTGATCTCCTGAACATCAAGAATGCTCTTCTTCTTCTTTCCAAGTGCAACCAGTTCTTTGAGTCTTTCCATGAATTTCTGAGTAATATCTTCCATTGTCCATCCTTCCTTCGCTGCGTGAAAAACGCAGCCTGTCTTCTTTATTTTATCCTTCTTAAATAGAAATATGCAGTGTCCTGAGGTTCTCCAGTTTCCGTTTCTCCTCCATCAGCTTCTGAAGTCCCACCATATCGGCGGGATCCAGATTCATCGTCTGATAATCAATTCCCGATGCTTTTACTTTCAGTATCGTCTCACGGAGAGCCTGTTCACGCTCTTCCTTTGTATGCAGTTCCCTGATCCTGGTATTGAACAGTGAGGCAACCTCCCGATGTTCCTCTTCCCCGGTAAAATGATTCAGTATCTTTGCCGGATTCAGTCTGCCCTCTTTTCTCTGCTCATACAGAAGTTCCGCCACTGTCCGGTAAAGGTCTTCCGTAAAATCTCCCGGACTTATGTAATTGCTGATCTGATCGAACAAACGCTCTTCCTCGATCATCCATGTCAGTAATGCCTTCTGCGACAGATGGATTCCGTCTTCCTTTTTCTTTTCCACGCCATCTGCACGCTTCGGTCTCACCACCGGTCTCGCCATTCCCGCACTGACTGCCGTCTTCGCAACCATCTTATCCAGACTGTCCCGGCTGATCCGGTAGGCCGTGGCAACCGCTTCAATATAATTATTACGCTCCAGTTCATCTTCAAAGGTCAGAAGCCGTCTCGATACTTCTCTGAAGAACTCGGTCTTCCCCTCCGGTGAGTTCATATCAAACTCCCGTTCCAGCATCTCCAGACTGAACATAAAGCCATTTCTTGCCGCCTGAATCCTTTTTTCATACTCCTTTGCTCCCAGATTTTTGATAAATTCATCCGGGTCTTTATACGGATCCATCCGGATCACTTTTGCTGAAATACCGGCCTCCCGCAGGATCGGCACTGCACGGAGCGCTGCCCTGGTTCCTGCATCATCACTGTCATAAGTCAGATAAACTTCTTTTACATATCTTTTGATCAGCGATGCATGCCCCGCTGTCAGTGCAGTTCCCAAAGATGCGACCGCATTCGTAAATCCTGCCTGATGCAGAGAGATCACATCCATATATCCCTCGCACAGCAGAAAATATGGTTTCCGGGATGTCCTCGCACGATTCAGACCATACAGATTCCTGCTCTTGTCAAAAACCACCGTCTCCGGTGAATTCAGATACTTCGGCTTTCCGTCCCCCATAACACGGCCACCAAATCCGATCACCCGGTTATTCACATCCATGATCGGGAACATGACCCTGTTCCAGAACTTATCATATACACCCTGACGTTCATCCGTATTGATCAGTCCCGCTTTTCGGATCAGTTCCTCACTGTATCCCTTTCCTCTGAGATACTTATAAAGATCATCACTGTACGGATTGGAATATCCGAGACCAAATCCCAGTATCATTTCATCAGAAAGCTGTCTGTCTTTCAGATATCTGTACGCATGGGAACCACGTTCATTCTTCAACTGCACATAGAAATACTTTGCCGCCAGCCTGTTCATCTCCAGGATTGTTGCTTTCAGATCTGCTCTTTCCTTTGCCTCTTTTGAGTACTCCTGCTCGGGCAATTCAATGCCCGCCCGGTCTGCCAGATATTTCATTGCTTCTACAAAGGAGAAATTTTCATATTCCATCAAAAATGTAAATACATTTCCACCTGCTCCACATCCAAAGCAATAATACATCTGCTTCTGCCGGCTCACAGAAAATGACGGGGACTTTTCATTATGGAAAGGGCAAAGCCCGAAATAAGAACTCCCCTTTTTCTGAAGCCTTACATAGCCGGATATCACATCTACTATGTCATTTCTTGATCTTACTTCTTCTATCAGCTCTTCTGAATAGTACATGTCCGCCTCCACTTAAAAGAATACTCTATTGGTTATATTCGACAAAACTTCTGACTTTCCTTTTTATTTCACAAAATTTTTTCTACTTTTTTTCTACTTTTCTTTCAGACGCCGTTCCAGTACATTTACAACCGTTTCCAGAACTTTGATCCTTGCATAGTATTTATCATTGCCTTCTACTACAATCCACGGTGCATATTCTGTCGATGTCCGAAGCAGCATCTCATTGACTGCGACCTCATACAGATCCCACTTTTCCCGGTTACGCCAGTCTTCCTCCGTAATTTTCCACTGCTTTTCAGGATTTCGCTGACGTTCCTTAAACCTGCATTCCTGTTCATCCTTATCGATCTGCATCCAGAATTTCAGCACAACCACACCTGCATCATACAGATCTTTTTCCATATCATTAATCTCCTGATAAGCTCTCTGCCACTCCCCGGCTGTACAGAATCCCTCGATCCGCTCTACCATCACCCTGCCATACCATGTCCTGTCAAAAACAGCAATATGCCCGTCCTTTGGCATTGCTTTCCAGAATCTCCACAGATAATGATGTGCCTTTTCCACTTCAGTCGGTGCTGCTGTAGGATTCACCACATAACCTCTTGGATCCATCTTCTCCGTCAGACGCTTGATAGCACCGCCTTTTCCGCCTGCATCCCAGCCCTCAAATCCAATTACCACCGGAATCCTTCTCTGATACACCTCTCCATGCAGTTTCTCTATTTTCTTCTGCAGCTTCTTCAGTCTTTTTTCGTATTCTTCTTTTCCATAAGCCAGCGTCAGATCTGCCCTGGAGAGAACGGATGACTGAAGTGCTTCCAGTTCCCCGTCTGCCTGCCGCATGATCCCGGTCACTTCCTGCTGATTCGAAACTTTCTCTGCAGCTTTTAGTACCCGTTCCTCCATGCGTCTTCTCTGTACAGTTTCTACTGCTTCGGCAAGTGCATGGATCACCGTCATATAAATCTTTACTGTCGCAAAACGCCTGTCGGTTGCCTCGATCACAGTCCACGGTGCAGATTTTGTATCACTTCTGTATAATACTTCTTCCATCATGGCTGCATACTCTGAATATTTCGCATTTCTCTCCCGGTCTCCCTGAGAAACCCGCCAGGCAGTCTCCTTCTTTTCTAAAAGCTTTTCAAACCGCTTTTTCTGTTCTTTCTGATCAATATCCAACAGAAGCTTCACCAGAATCGTCCCACCATCCGTCAACTGCTGCTCGAATGCCTCAATCGAATGAAATGCAGTCTCAATTTCTTTTTCTCTTGTCCTTTTTTCAAACCGGTCAATCAAGACTTTCCTGTACCAGCTGCCATCAAAGATAGCAATCCGACCCGCCTCCGGGGTCTTTGTCCAGAATCTCCACAGGAACGGATGCATTCGTTCCTCCTCAGTCTCTGCTTTGATCGGAAATACCTGCAATCCTCTCGGATCCATACTCCGGATCAGCTTCCCGATCTGAACTCCCTTTCCTGATGCACCAAAGCCTTCAAAAACAATCATCACCGGAATTTTCAGTTCTCTGCATTCTCTCTGCAGTCTGCCAAGCTCTGCTTCCAGCTGCGGCATCTTCGCTTTATACTCTTCTTTAGAAATCTTTTTTGTCAAATCAACCTTTTCAAGCATTGCATCCTCCTTCAAATTCATTTGCTCTGTTCCAATTCTATCCTTATTATAGCATAAACAACTTCATTTCATCCCGAAGAATACATTTTAGCCAACAAAAAAGGAAACCTTTCTTAACTTAAGGTTTCCTTTTTCAGCTTAATGCGGAAGATGGGACTTGAACCCACACGACACGAATGTCACAAGATCCTTAGTCTTGCTCGTCTGCCAATTCCGACACTTCCGCTCAAACAATATATAATGCGGAAGATGGGACTTGAACCCACACGGCACGAATGCCACAAGATCCTTAGTCTTGCTCGTCTGCCAATTCCGACACTTCCGCATTTCATATGTTCTATGATCCTCACAGAATTGCTCTGTGCTGACCACAAGTAGTATAATACTATGTTCAAAGTGAAATGTCAACAGTTTTTTTAATTTTTTTATTAATATCTACAATTTTGACAATTCACATAAATCAAAAGAACTGACCCCTCCCGGAATCAGTCCCCTTTTCTCAGCTTTTGATAAAATTAAGCTACTTTTTCTTTTGCAAGTGCTGCAAGTGTAGCAAATCCTTCTTTATCACTTACTGCAAGCTCTGCAAGCATCTTTCTGTTCATGTCAACATTAGCCAGTTTCAGACCATGCATGAATTTGCTGTAAGAAAGTCCGTTCATTCTTGCTGCTGCATTGATACGGGCGATCCAAAGCTGTCTCATCTGACGCTTACGCTGCTTTCTTCCTGCATAAGATGATGTAAGAGCTCTCATTACAGACTGCTTTGCAACTCTGTACTGCTTAGAACGTGCTCCTCTGTATCCCTTAGCCAGTTTTAATGTTCTGTTATGTCTCTTCTTAGCGTTCATTCCGCCTTTGATTCTTGCCATTTCTTAATCCTCCTTAATCAACTCTCAAATCTTACAGATATGGTAAAACCTTTTTCATGTTCTTTACATTTGTTGCATCTGTAATTGTAGCCTGTCTCAGATTTCTCTTTCTCTTTGTAGATTTCTTTGTTAAGATATGGCTCTTGTAAGCTTTATTTCTTTTCAGCTTTCCTGTACCTGTTGCTTTGAAGCGCTTTGCAGCCGCTCTATTAGTTTTGATTTTTGGCATGATAATTTCCTCCTTTATTGTGCTGCCTTTCAGGATCTTCATCCCGGGTCATATTGCTTTAACGTTTTTCAGTTAAAACCATGCTCATATTTCTGCCTTCCAGCTTTGCTGCCTTCTCAACGACTGCAACATCTTCCAGCATCTTTGCAAAATCATCCAGTATATGCTTGCTCTGCTGTACGTGAGCCATCTCACGTCCACGGAAACGCAGTGTCACCTTGACCTTATTTCCCTTGGAGATGAACTTCTTAGCATTATTCATCTTCGTATTAAGGTCATTTGTATCGATATTCGGTGATAAACGCACTTCCTTGATTTCAACAGTTCTCTGCTTTTTCTTGGCCTCTTTTTCCTTACGAGTCTGCTCATACTTATACTTTCCGTAATCAATAATCTTGCAGACCGGCGGTTTCGCTCCTGGAGCAATCTTTACAAGGTCAAGCTCCGCTTCCTGTGCAAGTTTCATAGCTTCTCTTGCTGACATGATACCTAACTGTTCCCCATCCGTGCCGATCAGTCTTACTTCTCTGTCTCTGATCTGCTCGTTAATCATTAAATCGCTAATTGTCGTATACCTCCGTCAAATGAATTTCCTTTAGGTTCTTTGCGAAAAACACAAAAAAACGAGTGAATATCATATCCACCCGACAAATATACAAACTTTCAGCAAAAGTTCTTCTTATCGATATCAGACCATCAGTCACTCATTTGTGCTGCGGTGAGAGTGGATACTCTACTTGGTTTTTTGCTTAACGCAATGTATAATTTACCACATCCCACCACTTCTGTCAACACTTTATTTCACAATAATTTGCAACAATTATTTTTTATCTTTTGTATATGTAAGCACAACACCAATAACTGATACAATAAAAGCAAACGGAGCAATTCTTACAAACAAAAATTCAAATGCATGCAGCAATGTGCCCGCAGCTGCCAGTTCCGGATCATTGAAGTCCCAGTTTAAATATTCACTTCCCATAGTTGCAAGACAAATAAATATACTCATAATCCCCACGCCTAATAAAATCAGCAGCCATCGAATTATTCTGATCCTCATTGTGGTTCTTTTAGCCAGCTGTAAATTGATCGCTTCCAGCCTTTCAGAAATACTTGTTAAATTCAATTCATCGTCAGGAGAAGGTTCCGCTACGTCTTCTCCTAATAAAACACTTACCGAAGTATCCAGTTCTTCTGCCAGTGATATAAGCATCCCCGAATCAGGAACTGACAGCCCTCTTTCCCATTTTGATACCGTCTGCCTTACTACATTCAGCCTGATCGCCAGCTCCTCCTGCGAAATTCCTTTTGCCTTTCGCAAATTTTTGATATTCTCATTAAGCATAACCCGTGCCTCCTTTATTTTGATGTCTTCATTAAACATCAAAGCACCCGTTGCCACAAGCAACGCGAAGTAACATCCTGGCTACTTACGTTATATGATAACACATTTATCGGCTGAATTGTCCAATTACTCATTCTTAAAAGCTTTAAAGCTTTTGACAGAAGAGCATCCCTATCCGCATGCCCAGTTGCGTCGCAGGGCAGAACCCGCTTTCCGCGTCTGATCCGCCACATAGAAGTTTTCTACTTTACAAACGTATCCCTCGACAACTACAAATTCACACCACAAAATTCATCTTCTGATCATCATACTCCACAGAAAATCCCTTTCTTCCAAAGTATGCTTCCAGCTCTTCATACATCTCATCATACTTTCCTTCACATGCGCAATTTCCAAATGGTTCGATCCAAAAGGACTGTCTTCCACAGGTGTCTCTAAGATGAATCTTGAAATTCAAACCTTTCTCTTTCAGAATTCCGTTTAATTCAATTACATCGTTAAATGATACATAACCCATTTTTATTTTCCTTTCTCACCTATGAAACGGGGTGCAATTCATTCTTTTTCTCTTTTTATTTTCAGCGTCCTGAGATACGCTTTCTGTTCTGATGTGATCCTGTAACTTTCTATTGCTTTCTGAATTGTCTTGTTATGCGTCCACAAATCCATTCGCCTTTCTTCCAAAAAAGGAAGAATCTGCTCATACTGCTTAGCAAGTGCTGTTGCAAAATACCATGCACGCACCATATTCACATAGTATTCCTCTGAACGGATCGCAGCAACCTTTTCCGGATACTCAATCTTAAAGTTATCTTCCAGGTAATACTTCATCAGCATATTCACTCCAAAGCGGATCGTATATGGCTGATCCGATTCTATCCATCGATAAACTTCGTTGATATAAAGATCCAGATGGTTTTTCACCGTTTTCACTGCCAACAGATCACAGGTTGCCCAGTTATCTATATATGGCAAAAACTGTTCCAGTTCTTCCACACATTTCTCATACTCTTTCATCTGCTCAATCAATAACCCATGCAGATTATTTTCTTCGTAGTACTGATGCGGCAAAACTTCAAGAAACTGCTTTGCTTCTTCTTTCTTTCCAAATTCCTTTGCATAGGCCCTTAGTGCCGGAGTTCTGATTCCGATCACTTTCTCCTTGTCTACAGAAGGAATCAGTTTTGCATGAAAATCCCTGTAGTTCAGATCCTGCAACACAAAAAGTTCTTTTTGGATTTTCTCTCTCACTTCTTCTTTCGTCATCTTTTATTTCCCATAAGGAAAACCGCAACTACTCCCGGTCCGGTATGACTTCCGATCACAGTACCGATATTATTGATCAGCACTTCCGGATTTCCCAGCTTTTCTTTTACTCTTTCCGCTACATATTCCGCATCCTCTATGCAGTCTCCATGAGTGATCATCACCATATCATTCTCCCAGCCTTCCGACTGCTCCACCGCCATATCAACAATTTTATTCAGTGATCTTTTTCTTCCCCGCTCTTTTCCGATCACCTGAAGCTTGCCATTCTCATCCATATGTATGATCGGCTTCACCTGCACCAGTGTTCCAAATACAGCAGCTGTCTTTGAAATTCTTCCTCCTCTGTGCAGATGATTCAGATCATCTACCGTAACATTATGGCAGATATGCAGTTTATTGGCTTCTGCCCATTCAGCAATCTCTTCCAGAGTCTTTCCCTGATCTTTTAACTGCAGCACTTTGTATAAAAGAAGTCCTTCTCCCATGCAGGCACATAATGTATCGATCACTATAATCTTTGCCTCTGGATAGTCTTCTGCCAGTTCCTCCGCCGCAATCCGCATACTATTATAAGTTCCGCTCAGACCAGAGGAAAATGCAAGATGCAGAAGATCCTTTCCTTCTTTCAGAAATGGTTCCATCATCTCTCTTGCTTCCTCAGGATTAATCTGAGAAGTTACCGACATATGTCCTTCTCTTAATTTTTGAAAAAATTCTTTTGCGGACAGTCCTTCCATACCCTGATAAGTCTGTCCGTCAATGGTATATTTTAAAGGAAGAACAGGGACATTCCTCTCTTTCAGCCATTCTTTTGGCAGATCCACCGTACTATTCACCGTAATTACAAATTCTCTCATTTTGCATCCTCCCAGTCTTTCAGGATATTCCTGACTTTTAGATATTCTTAATTTTTTAAAATATAAGCTTCCGTAAATCTGTATTTTTAGTCAGATCAGATAGTATTGCACTCCCATCATATCATGTATCTTTCTGCTACGCAAAATTTTTCTGTCTTTTTAACAAGATCTTTTCAATTCTATTTCTCATAGTTTTATCCATTCCTTTAATTCAACTTTACATTCAGATAACTTCTCCCTGATAAAGTTTTATTGAAGATCAAGAAACAAAGTACCAGAATACATCCTATGATAAATCCCCACAGATTCAGCCAGGCTGTCAGAACCAGCAGCATCAGCCGCATGAACTTTAATGCATAGCCCAGTTCAAAATTAGGCTGGGTATAATTTGCCACTGCCACAAAAGCCATATACAGCATAACTTCTGAATTAAACCAGCCCGATTCTACTGAAAATTCTCCCATAACGATACCTGCGATCACACTGAGCGGTGTACTCAGCATCGTCGGCGTATTCATTGCCGCAAGCCGCAGACCGTCAATCGAGAGTTCCAGCAAGAGAAACTGCCAGATCAGTGGAATATTCACCTGATCCTGTACGACTACAAAGGAAAAGATTGACGGCAGCCACCTCAGATTCTGCATAAACAGCAGATAAAGCGGTGTAAAAAAGACTGTTGCGATCGTAATCAGCGTCCTTGACACCTTCAGATACACACCTGTGATCGTCGGAAAATAATAGTCATTCGCCTCCTCAATCATATCCAGGATCGAGGTTGGCAGAATCAGTGCGGATGGCGAATTATCAACCAGTACTACCACTTTTCCTTCCAGCAGACACGCCGCTGCCGTATCCGGCCGTTCTGTATATTTAAATTTAGGAAACGGGTTGAACCATTTTCTTTTAAAGAGTGCTTCTGCAAGACTCTGCTGGTTCATTCTCAGATCGCCTACCTCCAGACTTTCAATCCGGCTTTTCAGATTTTTCAGAAGCTCCCTGTCCACCCGGTCTGACATATAGCAGACAGCAATATCTGTTCTCGATGCCTGCCCTGCCTCCGTCATCTCCATCACCAGATGTGGATCACGGATTCTTCTTCTCATCAATGCGGTATTAAATACGATCGTCTCTACAAATCCGTCTCTTGATCCTCGCAAAGACTTGTCTTTATCCGGTTCATCCACACTTCTCGCAGGATAGGTCCGGCAGTCGATGCAAAGGCAGCCTTCATATCCTTCAATAAAAAGACAGGAAGTCCCCGACAGAACATTTCTCATTACCTGATCAAAGTCTGTCAGAACTTCCACTTCAACATAAGGTACTTCTTTCACCGAAAATGCCTGTGCATCTTCCGGCATATCCTCTTCTGTGACCGACAGGAACGAATCCATCAGCTTCAGCATCGCTTCGTCCTTCACAAATCCGTCAATAAAATAAAAAAAACTCTTTCTCCCGCCGATCTCCATCTCCCGCTTGATCATATCAAAGCTTTCTTTTACAGGAAGCACCTGATCCATATAAGCAATATTTTCTTCAAAAGAACTGCTTATTTTTTTCTCATCTTTTTTTATCATAAATCCGATCCTCTTTTCTTATCTACATGATTCTCAAGGATTAGATTTACCATTTTTCTTCCAAATATACTACTTTGTCGTACTTCCGAATCCGCCATTTCTGACAGCCGATGCTTCATCATCTACAGTAATACCATACTGTACAAAAATCCCCTGCATAAATCCTTCACCGGCATGCACCGTTACAGTCTTATCTTCGTTGGAGTCATTGGTCAGTTTCGCAAAAATATGACCCTCATTGTCAGAATTATAATAGTCACTGTCAATAATTCCGACGGTATTGTTCAACTGTAATCTGTACTTGAATCCAAGACCGCTTCTCGGATAACATTTCAGTACCCAGTCCTGCTCCATCCATACACGCACTCCTGTAGGAATCTTGATCGTCTCTCCCGGTGCAAGAACCAGATCCACCGGTGCAAAGAAATCATATCCCGCACTTCCGGCTGTTGCACGCTGCGGCAATTTTAATGTCTCATAAATCTCACGGATCTTTTCTTCGGACCGTTCCTGAAATGTATCTTTCCATGCCGCAGTAAACTGCCCGACACTCACTTTTTCAAATTTTGCAATTCTATTCATCTGCTCTCTCCCTTATTCTTCTTTCCACAGTCAGTCTTTAAAAATCCCCGACTCATCCAGCACCCGGATGATCTCAGCGATCATCTGCTCGTCCACAACCAGTGCCATTCTCACATAGCCCTCGCCTTCACTTCCGAAGGCACTTCCCGGTGTCACGATCACTCCGGTACGCTCCATCAGTCTGATACAAAAATCGGCTGAAGATTCATATCCCTCCGGGATCTTCGCCCATACGAACATCGTTCCCTGGCTGTCCGGCACATTCCATCCAATCTTTCTAAGACCGCCACATAATGCACGGTTTCTTGCCTCGTACTGCTGCCGCTGTTCTTCAATAAAATCATCCGGTCCGGTCAGTGCTGCGATCGCCGCATACTGGATCGGCAGGAAAATGCCATAATCGATCTGAGAGCGGAGTGTACGGAATTTCTCAATGATCTCCCGGTTTCCTACAACGAAAGAAATCCTTGCTCCTGTCAGATTATAAGACTTGGATAAGGAATAAAATTCTACTCCGACTTCTTTCGCCCCTTCAAATGATAAAAAGGATCTGCCCTGCTTTCTTGTATAAATAATATCAGAATACGCATTATCATGAAGTATCACGATCTCGTTCTTTTTTGCAAAATCGATCAGTTTCGGATAAAACTCATCCGGTGCACAGACGCAGACCGGATTCAGCGGATAAGAAACGATCATATACTTTGCACGCTTCAACGTCTCTTCAGGAATACGATCCAAATCCGGCAGATATCCATTTTCTTCTTTGATCGTATAATACTCCAGATTCGCCTTCGCCATGATCCCGCTCATCTCAAACATCGGATATCCTGGATTCGGCACAAGGATCGTATCTCCCGGATTGCAGAACACCATACCAATATGTGCCATACACTCCTGTGATCCGTACACCGACATGATCTCATCGGTCTCTACTCTGACTCCGAATCTCTTTTCATAACGATACTGAACCGCCTTCAGAAGCTCAGGGAGATCCGCCAGTGCATACTTATAATTCTCAGGATCTTTACAGGCGTCCTGCATTGCTTTCATTACGTGCGGAGCCGGCTTGAAATCCGGTGTCCCCACAGAAAGATTATACACTTTTCTTCCCTCTTTGATCAGTTCCTCTTTTTTTTCATTCAGCGTGGCAAAAATCCCGGTCTTAAATCCATTCACCATCTCCGAAAACTGTATCTTACTCACATTCATTCCTCCCAGGTATTTATTCAATTCACATAGCCATAGGCTTCATTATAACATAATTCAGGGAAGAATAGTCACTTTTTCCTAATTAATTCCTGTCGTGCTTTTCTCCTTTGTCCGGTTGTTCTCAGAAGTATTCTCAGAAATATACCGATACCTCCCACTACAACTGCCACACCACTTAAGAGCAGTCCTGCCTGACTTCCGGCAGACTCATACCAGATCTTCACCTGATGGTTTCCCTCCTGGATGCACACACCGAGAAAAGCAGTATTTACCCTTTCCGGCTGTATCTCTTTTCCATCCACGGTTATGTGAAAGTTCTCATCATAGGGTAAGGATGTGACCAGCCACCCGGAATCATCTGCCTGTACCAGTCCTTCATAGCCATTGCCAGAGCTGCTCTGCGTCAACTGTACCGGATTCTGATACAGACTCCGGTTTCTGTTCTCATCCACAGATCCGGTCAGACAGGAGATGTCTTCCAGTTCATAATCTCCTGAGCCATAGATAACCGATAGTTCCCTCGTCCCTTCCGGCAGGGCAAATACATAGTGAAATGTATCGTCCCCGGTTGCATAATCTGTGTGAATACTGCTCAGCTTGTTCTTTGTCCCATTTACCGTCACACTTACATCTTTTCCAGACTGGTTGTTTTTCACCTGGAAAGAAAGAAACAGATATTCCCCTTTCTGAGTTTCCCTCTCCATGAAAATTTTACCTGCAGCCGCCTTTTTCAATCGGATCCGGAGTTTCCCGGCTTCCGTGTAACTGACCGTCTTGTCCGAACTTTCTGTTCCGGCAAATGTAACACCACATTCTGAGAGAGAATCTTCTGCATCCTTTCCTGCGTTTTCCATTCCGGCTTTCTCCTGGCTGCTCTCCTTCTGCTCAGGCACAATGGCATACTCCAGCAGGCCGATCTGTTTCTCCTGCCATGTCAGATTCTGAAATGCTTTCTCCCCCATCGTCTGATCCGTCAAATAAAACAGAGGTGTCGCCTTCTCCTGACGGTATACCCGCGGCTGACTGCCTGCTGATACTTTCTCTTTCTGATTTTCTGCATCCCCGGACAAGGGAACTTCTGTCCAGCTTTCCGGACAGTCACCGCCGATCAGATATTTCACACCCATAAACCGAAGGAACAGCGGATTTCTCTGTGCATCCAGCATCAGCCGGTTCCGGGTGGACTTCTCAAGACCGATTGCCTGACGAAACCTTGTATACCATGGGTTTTCTACGGAAGAATAACAGGTGGTGAGATTCTGTCCGGCTGTCAGAATCCGATTCTGATTTGCCTTCTCATACTCCCTGTCGCCCCGCACTTCCATACGGACAGCATAAGATTCCTCTGACAGGATCGTTTCCGCCGCTATACGCACGCCAGGATCATGAAGTTCCTGGATCAACGCCCTTTCGGTATGGGTATCCCGGGATAGTACTGCAGTTCCTATACTGACTGCCAGTACCATCATCAACGTCAGGATTGCTGTCAGTCCACCCGGTCGATCCAACCACTTACTCTTTACCTGCCTCCCTCTTTTCCCAAAAAGGGAACTCAATCCGGTACCAGTAAAAAGCAGACCGACACCGATCATCACCAGATCTAAGACCAAAAGAGACTGTTCTTCCCCGGAGGATCCAACAGTTCCATAAAGCAGCACAGCCCCAGCCGCCACAAAGCCAGTAAGAAGTTCTTTTCCGGAGAATATCTGATTCTGATCCGACAGCGTTTCGAAAAATGCTGCTGTCAGGAAACATACCAACGGCAGGAATGGCAGGAAGGCTTTGCTCCTTGCATACAGCCCGCCATTTAAAAGCCAGGGGAACACTGGCAGGAGAAAGATCACAGCCAGGAGAAGAGCCAGTTTCCACCGTTCTTTTCCGATTTTTCTTCCTCTTATAATCCACATGCAGACCGCCATTACGGCAATGGCCGTCATGCCCAGTCCATAAGGCTTATACAGGTATTTTCCAACCGTCACATCCGGGACAAAAAGATCTGCGGCCTGGATGTCTTTCCCACCGCTCCTTCCCCCAGCCAGCGTACACAACACCGGACACAAATAAAAAGCAGACAACACGATCCCGTAAAAAACAGGAAAGAGCTGCCACAGACAATCTTTGAGAAAAAGCAGAACGCTCTTAAGCCTGCCCGTTCCTTTTCCGGTGCTTTCTATCTTTGTACCGCACAGGACATAAATTCCAACTGCAGTAAACGCCGCAGGTGCAAAGTAGAAGCTGGTCAGAACTGTACCCATTGCCCCTATAATCAACAAAACCTTACCCTTCGTTTTCCGGCAAATATCCACCCCGATCAGCATGAGCAGAAGAAAGGGCAGGTAATCCACAAACATAACCTGTGCGTAGGTATGGTACACTACAGCAGAAGAACACATCAAAACCATTGCCCCACAGATGCTGTACGGCTTCTTCAGATGGCGGTTCAGCCAAAAGAAACATAACACTCCGTCTGCCGTATGCGTCAGGATTCCCATGATCTGAAACCACACTTCCATGGAAAGAAAAGGGAACGCATATGACAAAAGAACCAACGGGCTGTAAAGCCCGTAGTAAGCAAAATTGTAAATATTCTGCCCTCCGCCCAGTTCCGATGCAAACTGAGGGAAAAATTCATGGGTGCTGTAAAAACGCTGTCGGAAATATTCAGCCAGCACTGTGTGCTGACTGATCCAGTCAATCTGCGATCCTGCGATGGTATGTGACGTATTCTGTAGAAGGAACAGAATCCCCGCAGTCAGCGGAAATATCAGGATACCGTATTTTTCCGCAAACAGCATGGGCTTTTTTATTTTCCATTCCCTATCCTTCATTCTCTGTTTCCTCCTCATCCGTCTCTTTTAGCAGATAGACCGGCCGATTCTTCACCTCCAGATAAATCCGGGCCAGATATTGCCCCAGAATCCCCACGCACAGAAGCTGCACACCACTGATCAGAAGCATAGCACACATCAGAGTAGTCCAGCCCTGCACCGGGTCGTGCCAGATCAGATACCTGACAATCAAAAACAAGATTGTCAAAAACGCAGCCCCACAGAAAAAAATTCCACCGTAGGAAGACAGGGACAAAGGAAGTGTGGAAAATCCCATGATACCATCCAGCGAATACCGGAGCAGTTTCCCGAATGACCATTTCGTTTCCCCTGCCGCCCGTTCTACGTTGTGATAAGAAAGCCATTTCGTCCGAAATCCTACCCAGCTGAACAATCCCTTGGAAAAACGGTTGTATTCCCCCATCTTTAACACAGCATCTCTCATCTTCCGGGTCATCAGCCGATAATCTCTGGCACCTTCCACAAATTCAATCTTAGAGATCTTGTTGATCACTTTATAAAACATGGCAGAGAAAAATGACCGGATCCGTCTTTCCCCTGCCCGGTCTGTCCTCCTTGCTGCCACACAGTCATACTCACCAGTCTCCAGCGTCCGGTACATTTCCCCAAGGAACTTTGGCGGATCCTGCAGATCCACATCCATCAGCCCTACATAATCCCCTTTCGCATGGGTGAGTCCTGCATAAATAGCGGCTTCTTTCCCGAAGTTTCGCGTAAAAGAAAGATACCGGCATCTTCTATCCTTTTTCTTCAGTTCCTTTAACACCTTAAGAGTCCGGTCATCGGAGCCATCATCCACGAACAGAAGCTCGTATTCTGCATTTTCCAGACTGTCCAACACTTCTGTCACGGTTCTGTAAAAAATCGGGATAACTTCCTGCTCATTCAGGCAGGGAACAATGATACTGATCAGTTTCATAAGATCTGCACTTCCTTTTCTTTGTTTCTGATGTACAGTGTACGGGATGGTTTTAAACAATTCCGTAAAGTTTTGTTAAACTTTTCTTAAATAATCCCTCTAATCCGCTCAACAACCGTACCACTTTTTTCCAAAACCATCCATGTAAATACAGGAACTGAAACACCGGTCAGAAAACTTACCAGCACTGCCAGCAGGATCGGCATCAGTGGAATTGAAAACGCAACTCCACGGTAATTCATTGACTGATAGAGAAAATAAGTTACTCCCATTCCTGCTGTCAATGTAACAGCCCATGCACCACATACATAGAAGAGTCCTTCCCTTATAAGCATTCCCAAAAGCTGTTTCGGAGTCATTCCAATGCTTTCCATCACCGAAAGGTATATCATCCGGTTCTGCACATTTGCGACAAAATTATTCATATAATTCATGATCCCGATCAACGCCAGGATCAGTACAATTCCCATTCCTAACTGTGGCATACTTCCCTGTGCTTTTCTGATCTCGTCTGCTTCTTCTATTTTTGATTCCCAGGAGAAATCGTTCGCATTCTCATCTTCCTGTAATAATGCCAGAAGCTTCTTCTCTGTATTTCTGTCATATTCTTTCTGGTATTTGATACTGGTCTTTAATGTAATGCACTGATCTGCAAATGACCGCACTACCCGATCACTTGTTATGATCGTAGGCGGATATCCCAAAATTGCCATATAATAGCTTTCATCCGTAATGCCTTTTATGGTAAAAGTTTTTGTCATCTGCTGATCTCCATACAGAGTACAGGTCACCTTTTTTCCTGTAAGCTCAGCATCCGTAAAATCCAGTCCATTCCGGTAAATAATACATACTTTTCCCGAAAGAAATTCTTCTTTCTTCACTGGATGCTCAAGACTTTTATTCAGATAATCAAATTCTGCTTCACCAATTCCAATCAGGGAAGACTTGAATTTTTCAGGATGATTCTGATACTCTTCCTTTTCCTTACTGTATGGAATACTCATCCATTTTGCATAAAATTCTTCCATCCACATTTCAGCGAAATCCGGTTCCCACGGAACTGTGATCTCTGTAAATATCATAGAATGAACTTTTGAAACTCCGTCTGTCTCACGGATTGATTTTATCAGAGATTCATCCAGAATATTTTTTCGTTGTGCCACATTTTCTTTTAGTGCCGTATCATTTTTGATCAGCAGATCCGTGTCCATACTATTCGACACGATTGTTCTTGCTGCCTGACTGTCCAGCATTGTCGTAATGCAGAGATATACCGATAAACTGGTGGCAAGCGACAGGATTACTACAGCAGTCCGCTTTTTGTCTTTTGTAAACTGTCCCCACGAAAGTCTCCGTATTATTTTTCCTTTTCTTCCTGCCTTTCCGCCTTTTCCGGCTGCCCGATAACCAAGTGCCTCCATCGGAGAGATATTTGCAGCCATTTTTACAGGTTTTCTGGCTGCAAGGAAAATCGTAGTTCCGACAAGCAGAACCGTTGCGATCAAAATAACCGGATGAAAGCAGATCATAACAGAACCGACATAGCTGCTTTTGATCCCCAGAGATTTTATCACTACAGGGATCAGGAAAAAGGATACCAGCACTCCCAGCAGACATCCTGTTCCCGTTCCGGCAAGGCCGAGCAGCAGCATCTGCTCCTTCATCATTCTTTTGATCTGCGTTTCTGTCATTCCAATGGTCTGAAGCAGACCATAATAACGGACTTTTCCTGCTACTGAAAGATGCATGATATTATAAATAAGCAGATACGCACACAAACACGTAACCGCACTCAGCCCGAGCAGCCCTGCCAGGATCTGTAACGATGTGCCAGGATCTTCAGTGAAAAAGAGAGACTGCTGCTTTCCCAGATCCATCCGTTCGATAAAGGCTTTCTGTTCTTTTTGTGTCATGAGTTTTTGCTTAAAATCAATAAAATAACGCCCCGAAGCAGACTGTGAAAGCTGCCAGCCTGACTGATCGTAAAATTCTTTTGAGACATAAAACTGCTTCTTTGGTCCATACCCGTCCCAGATGCCACTGATCCGGAAACTCCCTGTAGCAGTCCCGCTATATGTCCCATAGGACATAGTAAGTGTATCACCTACTGTCAGATCTTCATAACCGCATTCTTTCAAAGCTTCTTTTGTCACCATGATTTCATTGAAAGCTTTCGGATATTTTCCTTCCAGCTTTTCTCTCACCGACTCCATCATCTGTGTCCAGTATCCATCATCTGCCCAGACCAGCCCCACATTGGGTGTGGAATCTTTCTCTGTCTTTTCTACCCATCCACAGATCCCTATTGTACCGGTCAGAATAATCTCTGGAGCATTTTCACATATCTGTCTTTGTTCCTCTGTCACACCATACATGATCGCATCAAAATCAGCCCCTGACATACGGATATTCTGAAGTTTCTGAAGTTTGAAATAGGAATTTCCAACCGTAAATATTGTAAAGATCAGAAAAGAGGAAAGGAGTACTGCAAGAAACAGAGTTATGGTCTTTCTCCCATTCGCTTTCAAATTTCTCCACGCCATCCTTCGGATTACTTTATAATTCGGATTTTTAAGCATGAAGTTCACTCCCTTTCCCGGTATTGCCCACGATCTTCCCATCTTCAATATGTACAATACGGTCTGCAAGCTGTGCAATGTCCCTGTCATGCGTGATCAGGATGATCGTCTGACTGAATTGTCGGGCTGCCATCTTCAGAAGTCCAAGCACCTCATGACTGGTAGCCGAATCCAGGTTGCCGGTCGGTTCATCTGCAAGGATTATGACCGGCTTTGCCGCAACAGCCCTGGCAATCGCAACTCTCTGCTGCTGTCCGCCGGATAAATTTCCCGGGAAAGCATCCTTTTTCTTTGACAATCCTAAAAGTTCCAGTATTTCGCTTACATATTCCTCATCCACTTTTCTTCCGTCCAGTTCCACCGGAAGAACAACATTTTCATATACATTCAGATCCGGTACAAGATTATAATTCTGAAAAATAAAACCAATCTTTCTCCTTCGGAAGATCGCCAACTGCTCTTTTTTCAACCCGCTCAGAATCTTTCCATCAATCAGCACACTTCCATCTGTCGGCTCATCCAGTCCTCCCAGCATATGCAGAAGCGTGCTTTTTCCGGACCCGCTTTTCCCAATAATTGCAACAAATTCCCTGGCTTTCACGCGGAAATCAACACCATCTAATGCCTTTACTGTATTTTCACCCATCTGATAATATTTTTTCAGACTTTTTGTCTCTACAATGTATTCTTTCATTGGTCTGTCTCCCTTCCTGATATCAGACAGAATATCTTATAAAAATCACAAACCAGTCTCAATCTGCAATTATCTCAGGACTGTGACAGATGGAATTTTTTTACACTTTTCCCACCGGAAAATACAGATTAAAAGTTGCTCCCTGTCCTGCTTCGGACTGAACTTCAATATAGCCTTTCTGAATCTCCATTATCTTTCTCGCAAGATATAATCCGATTCCGGCTCCCGGTTTCTCATGCACTTCCGGTTCACGATAAAATCTTGTAAATATTTCTGCCTGTCTTTCCGCAGCGATTCCTTTTCCCGTATCAGAAATGCTGACCTTAAAAAATAACTCCTGCTTCTCTGTCTGAATACTTATTTTTCCACCAGGCTCCGTATATTTGATTGCATTATCCAGGATGTTATGAATTGCTTCCTCCGTCCATTTACTGTCATGACCGATGACTATATTTTCATCACTCTTCACATACAGATCAATGCTTTTCGATGCTGCCTCCGGTACAAGATCTGCAACTGCATGGTGGATGGTCTCATACAAATTTTTGTCTTTTTTCTGTATCTGGATAATTCCGGTTTCAAGTCTCGACATTTTTAGCATGCTCTGCATTAAGAAATCAATTTTTTCCATCTGTTCTTTAATTTTTGAAATAAATATTTTTCCATTTTGTGAGACTACTTCATCTTCAAGAAGTTCCGTATATAACTTCATATTGGCAACAGGGGTTCTTGTCTGATGTGAAATATCGGCAATCAGTCCTTTTACTATTTCTTTTTCCCTGAAGCTATCTTCTTCTTTTTGCCAAAATACAGATTCTGCTTTCTCCAACTGCGTTCCGGTTCGCCCCCAAAGACTGTCCTCCAGCTCTTCTTCTGCTTTCCATCCTCTTCCCGTTATGATCGCTTCCAGGGTATCTTCTACTTTTCCCGCAAATAGTTCTGCTTCTTTTTTTATCTGATAATTTTTCCGTATCATTATAAGTACCGCCACAGATAAAGCGATTATTATGCTCCATATCAGCCAATCCATTGATATCCCATCCCATATACATTTGAAATATATTTGTGAGTTTCATCTTCGATCTTTCCTCTCAGACGGTTAATGTTGACTGCTAGGGTATGCCTGTCTACAAACTGACTCCCGCTGTCCCATAATCGTTCTAACAGCAGATCATAGGTAAGCAGTTGTCCACGATTCAAAAGGAACTGCCGAAGCAGCCGGCACTCTGTTGGTGTCACCGAACATTCCCGACCTTTCACAGATACCTTCACATTATCCATGTCTATAGATAAATACCCATCTTCAAAGATCAGTTGACTGACCAAAACCGTCCTTTTCAGAATCACATCGATTTTCCTGGACAAAATCTTCATTGAAAATGGTTTTGTAATATAATCTTCTGCACCGGATTCATATCCCGTCAGCACATCTTCTTCCATATCTCTGGCTGTCAGATAAATAACCGGAGTTTCCTTCCTGCTTTTTATCCAACGGCAAAAAGAAAATCCTTCTCCATCGGGAAGATTCACATCCAACAACACCAGGTCAATCCGGTTTCTAAGGAACTCTGTCCGTCCGCTCTCAGCAGACTCAGCACCATAAGTTCCATATCCCGACTTTTTCAGAGAATAACAGATGGCCTGGTTCAGATCATGATCGTCCTCTACGACTAATATATTCTGCATGTCCCTTCTCATCTCCTTTTCCTGTAAAGCTCACATTGAAAACTCTATAAACCACGGTTTACATTCATCATAATCTCCACAGTATCTCTCCATAGTTTACCATAAATCATTCCCTATAACAGAGTAACCGGAAAGTATCTCAATTTTGTGATTTTAGCTGAAAACGCCAGGCACCGGAATCCCCTGAAAACCTCAAAATTTTCCATTCCAGATGCCTGACATTTTTTCTTATAAAAATTTTTTTCTTCCTGTTCCGAAACAAATTATAGGTTTCTGATTTTTTTAACATTTCTATTCATCAAATGCCTGCCCAAATGCTTATACATAAATGCTTTAACTGCTGACATTTCCTGATGATGTACTTGAAGTAAATCGTCGGGTGAATCATATATTCCGAAATCCTGAGTAATTCCCTCACTTTGGATATATGTATTATTTCGGTTAAAGTCAATGGTCGGATTTTGAAAATCCTTAATCGCTACGCCGTATCCACAAAAAGTACCTGTGCATTTTTTGTTCTTATTTTGCAGTTTTCTCAAATACATAATATCAAGAATATATCCTTCTAATTCATACCATTGGTTTTCGTGATAAACCTCAACCCAGCTATGAAATACTTTTTGTGGTGCATTTTTATATACAATCCCTGTCATTGCACCCTTTTGCAGCTTTTTATCAATCATAAATCCATGAATCCTGCAAGGAATATTGCACGCTCTCAGCAATGCCATAAACAACGTTCCTTTTGTGTTGCACTGACCAAAACCGTCAGCCAGAACTTTTGATGCAGGAAGACTGTCATCTATATTGTATCCGAACAATATTTCATCTCTTACGAAATTGTATATGTCTCTGATGCACTCAAATTCATCCAGCTCATTCCATTTTCTCTCTTTAATCAACTTCTGTATTTTTTCATTTGAATAATCCAGCATCGTCGTTTCTTTCAAATATTTTTCCATATTTTTTATTTTCACCTGCCTTTGGCAATTCATATAACATTAAGAGCAATAATCAATTTTTCTACTGCAATATATTTATGGTTAATATCCCTTACAGCCAGTAAGAAATTATCCATCTTGTTGCTTAAGCTGTTAGAATGTAGGTAACAATTGGATATCTTTTCTTATTTCATTTGTTATCTTTAACTGCATCTTTCTTTATGCGGTTTCCGAAATACGCTGGACATAGCCGGAGCTACCTTGCTACCAACTGCTCCTCTTCCCTTATCGGAAGTCTCCAGTAATTTTAATTGTCATCTTTTAATTCATACCGAAAACTCTGTTTCTTAATTATTAGATAATCTTTTGTTTTATCTATTTTATAATCTGACATTTTTAAATCCAAGCTGTTCGCATCAAGCATTTCATTAAAAAAAATCCAAATATCAATGTTATGTGCATTATTTAAGAGTTTATTCATATCTTCATCAAACTCAAAAATAACCTCCTTCCCAATTGCACATACAATCAATTGTTTACCAATCTGGGGCATCGCAAATGAAATAAATGATTTAATTAATTGATAATAATTATTTATATTTTCATATTTATTATTATTAAACCAAATTGTATAACAAAATCTTTTATCAACCTTTTCTATGTTTAATCCCACATACCCATCCACTGCTTTCTGCGTAATGCATACAATTTTTGTATCAAGTAGATTTTGTATATCTTCTTTAGAGCCTAACCTATGTAATCCCTCATACGCCCAATTGTTCATTGCCTCAATAGTCCTATTGCCCTGTATTTCAACCTGCTCATGAATAAATGAAAATAATATATCATTATCCAAAACAACGCTAGATATAATATTTATTTCTACTACTTCTGCCATATAGTTCCTTTCTGTTATTTACTTCTTTTCGGAATACCGTCAGACCAGTTCCAGGTATGTTCATGCAGATATGCTGGATGTGTTTTACAATTTTCATTTGTATACAAAAATCCACTCAATTGCTGGCAAGTTTCCCATTGCTTTTCTTGCATACTCAAAATAATACACTGTATTAGAAATTTCATCATACAACACTTCCAAATTATACATTTTCCCGTTTTTATACATAGTAGTATAATAAATACATCGTTACATTTGAACCTCTTTCATTCATCATAAAAATCGCCCTAAAAAACTGATACTCCTTCGTAAATTCAAGTAAAAAAATCAAATTCCCTCATATAAAATATCTGCTTTCAAACATTCCGCTTTATCGCACAATCGCAATAGTCCATCAAGTATATTTAATAATTCACATTTTTTATATATTACTTTTTCGTACTTCATCTCATCTATTAAAAAATCACCTGTTAAGTTTATTTCTTCTGTTCCCAATGAAAATAACCCTCTCCACTTTTCTAATATTGTTTTAAATTTAACAAGTTCCTCATCAGATATTAAGGCCTCTCCATAATATGGTAATCCACTCTTAAGTGTTTTCCCATTCCACGATGAAACAATCCAAAAAAGGCTGTCTTTTATATAGTTAATAAAATCATCCGGAATATTAACCTTTTCAATTTTCTCTTTATTTTTGATTATACTGAAACAATGTTCCAATGCCATAGTTTTACCTCCTATTGTTTTCCAAATAACACAATTGATCCATCTGGTGCAATATCAATATATTTTCCATTTTTCTTATAGCGAATTACACCCTCCACTTCACCTCTAACACGGCTTTTTGTTGATCCTTTCTTTGCGTTTTTTGCAAACTCTTCTGCCTTTCTAAGATATTGTTCAGTATTTTTTGCACCAACTCCGTCACCATTTCCTTTACTACTTTCCGATTTCTGGATCCGTACATCGAACATATTCGCCAGTGCGGAACCTGAGATTGCCAATCCGGTGCCTGCAATCGCAATTCCCGATGCAGCAGCCGGAACACTGATTGCTGTACTCACACCGCCTGTCAATATCTCACTTCCGCCACCCAACAATGCTAAAATTATTCCCGCCGCCGTCGTAGCCATCCCAACTCCAAATTTGAGGCTGTCTTTCCATGTTCCAGTGTAACGGATACTGATATTCGGCAGTTTCTCTTTCAATCGTTGTAATTCCATCTTAGTTACAACCATCGCACTCATTCCTGCTATCATCGTTGCTTGTTTTCTAAATCTTCTATTAGTGGATTTTTCATTAATAATTTTCAACAACCTTTTCATTCTTGCTAATGAAAAGGTTCATCTAACTATCCCATGCTATTCCAACTCATATTCATATATTGGATTAATTAAAGATAAAACAAATACAATAGCATTATTATATCCTGACATTCTTTCTTGCTCATTGTCTCCTAGATTATGTTCATTGTCTAATTTCTCCGAAACTTTTTTTAAAATACATAAATATTTTTCAACAAACGCATCAATTGTTAACAACTCAATATCAGTTAATATTTCGCTATATGCTTCTATTTCACCCTTATTAACATACATATATTCCTTTTTATCAAAAATATTATTATTTTCTATAAAATCGATTCTAGAATAAATAATATCTCTAATTGTAATATTTTTTGTCATAGTATTTTTCATTTAATCCCCTATTCTATTCAAATTTCCATCATAAGTTCCAAGTCTTGTACTTTTACTATTTAATTCTTGTGGAGATTTTCCCATTTTCCATCCCCCGCCGTTATGCGGTCCACTTCCATCGGCACTTCCGATATCTTGACTTATATATGTTTTTGTCTTTTTATTGTAATAAATTGGTTCTCCATTTTTGGCTCTGTAGTTTGTTTTTTCATACCCCAACTTCTTAGCAGCTTGTTGTGATTGCTTCGAAGTCATTCTATGCCATTCAGAATTTGTACCCTCCTTATTCAATGCCTCTGATGTGTCACTACCATTCTTCCCGGATTCACTGCCTTTACTGCTTTCTGATTTCTGAATCCGTACATCAAACATATTCCTTAAGCTTGCTGAAGAACGCAAGGAAAAGGCGGAGTATGCGAAAAAGGTTGGTCAGTTAACCATGCAGGTTGACTGGCTCAAAAAAAATCTGAAGAAATTTGTGGACCTGACTACGAG
>NZ_CAKRGI010000028.1 GCF_934330165.1 uncultured Mediterraneibacter sp. | reverse complement strand
TAAACGACCTGCAAAACGCAGGATATAATATCTTAGTTGGTAACCTTCCGGCTTTCTATTTCTTATTGAAATTTCGTGTTTGTTGGGAGAAAATGTCCCGGTGCGAGGAACGTTTTCTGACTTGAAAAGCCAAATATCCGCACTTGCTGCTGCGTGAGCAGTGCATTGACAGGGAGCGTTCCGAAGACACTTTGCCCAACTTGTTAAGGAACGTAAATGCGAGTGCCTTTGCACGAGCATTTCCACGTTTCTGTTACAAGTTGTCAACGGGCTGAGGTAAAGCGGGTCCTGCACTGCGATGCAACAACAAGTGCGGATATGAACGCTCTTCTGTCAAAAAAGTTCCCTGCTGCCTGTATATTTTTTCTCCAACAAATACAAATTTAATTTACACGAGAACTGATTGATTATGCACATACACTTCCAAGAATCTCTTCCAGTGCATTTTTACTGCTTGTATGGCATCGGATCACATCTGCATTGCATCTTCCCGCCTCTTCTACCGCACACCGTACCATCTTATGTGACACCGTATTGGTAAAAAGCACGATCAGATCAGGGCTTCCGATCTGCTTACTTAAATTTGCCGACATCTGAGTAAATACTTTTGCCTTACAATTAAACTGTTTACATACTTTTTTATACTGACATACCATTCTGTCATGACCACCTATAATAACAATGCTCATTTTTCGATCCTCCTGTCTGATTCTATTGTATCTCAACGCATCGTTTCTACCTGATTGGTTAGTCTTTTCTAACTCGTATCATAATCATACTATACATGAGAATGGTTATCAATACACTTAGTCGATATTTTTTCTCAATACTGGTCTGTACTTGCCATAAAAACAGTATCTGAAATAGCAACAAACTATCATTCTACTTTTTCTTTTTCAGGAAGAAGATTTCTCATGCTTCTCAGACTGATCAGCAATGTAGATGTATTATGCAGTAAAGCAGACATCGTTGGCTGAATCATTCCTGTCACACCCAGTGCGATCAGACCGGAATTAATTCCGACAATACTTCTGTAGTTTCTGTGAATCCGCTTTAACATCAGATTGGAAAGCAATTTCAAAGTAACAACTTCCCTCAAATCATCTGCCGCAATCGTAATATCTGCAATTTCTCTTGCAATTTCAGCCCCATCGCTGATCGCAATTCCTGCATCTGCTGCAGAAAGTGCAGGAGAATCATTGATTCCATCTCCGATCATGATCACTTTTCTTCCCTCAGACTTTTCTTTCTCTACAAAATTGGCTTTATCTTCCGGCAGAACTTCTGCATAATATTCATCCACACCTACACGCTTTGCGATTGCTGCTGCTGTCCGTTCACTGTCTCCCGTCATCATAACGACTTTCGTGATACCTGCAGTTTTCAGACTCTTAACCATCTCTGCTGCTTCCTCTCTGAGAGGATCTTCAATACAGATCACGGCCGCCAGCTTATGCTCGATTGCAAGATAAAGATGGGAATACTCCGATGGAAGTGTATCATAACGATCCTGATACTGTGGATCGATCGTACATTCCTCATCCTCAAAGACAAAATGGCTGCTTCCGATTACAACTTTTTTATCATTTATATAGGAAGAAATTCCATGTGCCACGATATATTCTACTTTAGAATGCATCTCTTCATGTGAAAGATTGCGTTCCTTTGCTGCATCGACTACAGCCTTTGCCATTGAATGTGGAAAATGCTCCTCCAGACACGCTGCAATCCTGAGTGCTTCTTTTTTTGGATACTCACCAAATACAACAACATCTTTCACTGTAGGAGTTGCCTTGGTCAGCGTTCCGGTCTTATCAAAGACGATCGTATCTGCATCTGCAACTGCCTCTAGAAATTTTCCACCCTTTACAGTAATATGATTTTCTCCCGCCTCACGGATTGCAGACAATACCGTAATTGGCATTGCCAGCTTCAAAGCACAGGAGAAATCCACCATCAGAACAGATAATGTCCGGGTTACATTTCTTGTAAGCAGCCATGCCGCTCCTGTACCAAGTAATGTATACGGTACAAGTCTGTCGGCCAAATGTTCCGCTTTTCCTTCCACACTGGATTTCAGTTTTTCAGAATCCTCGATCATACTGACGATTTTTTCATATCTTGTAGATCCAGTCACTGCTTTCACCCGGATCTGCAGTTCTCCTTCTTCCAGTACGGTTCCGGCATAAACACTCTGTCCCGAAACTCTTCTCACCGGCATTGCCTCACCTGTCAGAGAAGCCTGGTTGACCATGCCCTCCCCATCGGAAACCTCCCCGTCAAACGGGATCACGTTTCCCATATGGACAATAATCTCATCTCCCGGCTGTACTTCAGAAGACTTTACCAGAATTTCCTGATCTTCCCGTTTCAGCCAGACTTTCTTCACGTTCAGAGACATACTTCTCGCAAGATCACCCACAGACTTTTTATGCGTCCACTCTTCAATGATCTCACCGATTCCCAACAGGAACATAACAGAACCTGCGGTTGCAAAATCTTTTCTGAACACCGATACACTGATCGCTGTCGCATCCAGTACCGGAACTTCCAGCCTGCCATGTGCCAGACAACGAATCCCTTTCCAGATGTATTTCACCGATTTCACAGAAGTGAGCATTGCCCGTACCGGCATCGGAAGAAACAGTTTACTCCCATAATGCAATACTGTCTTCGTAATCAGACGCTCCTTATACTCTTCGTTCAACTGCCTGCCGGAACTTGATAAAACTGTCTCAGGAACTTCAGCTTTCTCATAGCTGAACTGCCTCAGGACTGTCAGTATCTCTTCCCTTTCTCCTTTGTAACAGATGGCAGCATCTGCGGTGCGTTCATATACTTTTACCTCTGTCACATTTTCTTGCTCTTCAAGATACCAGGAAAGAGTATCCGCCTCCGCATACGTCATCCGGTTCTGGATGATATGTATACGGAGACGGCCTTTCATCTCATGCTTTATGCAAAATTTCATACGGGATTAAACTTCTTCCTCTTTGAAATCTTCCGCACCTGTATTTTCTTCTGTCTCTTCTAAGATCTCTGCCTCTGCTTCCTCTTTTGCTGCACGCTCTTCATTGATCTGCTGTGCTTCTGCAAGAATATCCCCGGCATTTTCCTGAACAGTCGTTGCTGTCTTCATCAGAGAATCTTTTGCCCTTAATGCAGCAGCTGTACAATTTGTATAAAATTTCTTTGCATCTTTACTGGAAAGAAGTTTCACACCTGCCGTTCCAAAAAGTACTCCACCTGCAAATAATCCTGCTTTTTTTACTTTTAAAATATCCCACATAATGCTTCGTCTCCTTTGTTAAATCTATTTTCAGCACAAATCATAGCTCCCACACCTGCAGCTAGTCAATTCTAACAGTGATTACTGATAAATTTTATCAACTAATTTGAATCCTTATTTCAGCAATCTTCTGGTCTTTTAAATACCCACACTGTTTCAGACCTTCCTGAACTACCCTGTTCCAGTTCTGATCTGTCAGGTGATACGTTGTATCATCATCCAAAGTGATAACGCACCCGCTCTCCTGCCGGCATTCCTCCGGGCATTCAACCTTATACATATTCTTCCGGCTGATCGCACCGATCTCCTCCAGTGCATTAATCATCCGATATACTGTCGCTACCCCGATCTTTTCATCTGCCCGGGATGCTTTATAAAAAATCTCCTTGCAGCTTGAACAGTCATTCTCAAGAATAATATCGATCAACATTCGTCTTTGCTTTGTAATGCGGCATCCGTTCTCTTTCAGTTTTTCTACAATCTGCTCTTTTCTGTTCACGGTGCACCTCCAGTCAGTCTCTTATGAAATACCTGTCACTTCATAACCGGCTTTCTTTACTGCATTTTTCAGATCTGCCTCATTGATTTCCCGGTCATAAGACACTTCTGCACGGTTGCCTTTTAATGTTACTTTCGCAACGACACCATCGATCTCATTTAAAGCATTCGTAACTGCATTTACGCAATGCTCACAATGCATTCCTTCAATCGTAAGAGTTTTTCTGCCGATCACCGGGCCGTCAAGAAACTTTATTTTCGCTTTTCCCAAATCCCCTGAACCGCCACCGCAGCACGGACTCTCACCCTTGAAATGCTTCAATGAGCCTTTCAATGCAAAAAAGAGTAATATGATCACAAGTACGATAATCATTGCATCTACCATTCTTCATTCTCCCTTTTCTTTTTGAATCTTCCATCTATTTTTCTTCTATGTCATTTTCTTTCTTTTTATGCCATTTCCTGATCCAAAGGAAAATCTGGTAAATGGAAGCTCCCACCAGATACAGAATCAGAAAAGCACCGAAAGCATAGAACATCGAACCTGTCGAACTTCCCATCTTAAAATCACCTTTCAGTCTTTCTTTTTATACTTTTCTGTATGTCCTGTGCAGCCGCCACAGCTCCCACAGTTTCCACTGCATCCGGCACAACCAGTATGTTTTCCTTCTTTCATATTCTTGCAGCCCTTATAGATCAGATAAATACAATAAGCTGCGATCAGTGTCAGTATCACAATATTAGCTATCATAATCTTTCACCCTTCTTTCTGTCATTTCCCGTTCATTTAGCTTTCATTATAACAGAAAGCCGGATACCTTTCCGCATCCAGCTTCCTTACGAATACTATCCTTATGCGTTCTGTACGGAACGTTTTGAATATACTTTCTGATTCTTATACGGATCTGGTCTGAAGAGCATAAACAAAAGGGCAATCAGGAAGATGAATCCTACTGCTGTACCGATGCCAAATGCTCCGCCTGTTACGAAAGATCCTACCTGATATACGATCAGGCAAACGATGTAAGCAAAGATGTTCTGGAACAGAATTGCAAACCAGAACCATTTCTTAGACTGCATCTGCTGTGCCATTGTAGCAATTGCTGCAAGACAAGGTGAGTCAAGAAGGTTGAAGAGCAGGAACGTAAATGCTGCGATTGTTGAAGGGAACCAGGATGCAACACCCTGTGCAACATTGACTGCATCCTCTGTGTCTCCTGCTACATTTGCAAGAACTCCCATCGTAGAAACGATTGCTTCTTTTGCCGTAAATCCTGAGATAGAAGCTGCAACCGGCTGCCACTCGCCGAATCCAAGTGGTGCGAACACAGGAGCGATCACTCCACCGATCACTGCCATTAAACTGTCTGCACTGTCTTCTACCATTCCAAATCCATCTGCTGTAAATCCAAATCCACCAAGGAACCACATTACTACGCATGCAAGGAACAGGATTGTTCCGGCTTTGATAATGAAGCCTTTCAGTCTCTCCCATACATGGAGAAGCACTGTCTTAGCCTGCGGAATATGATACTGTGGAAGCTCCATTACGAACGGAGCAGGTTTTCCTGAGAAAGGTTTTGTCTTCTTCAGGATGATCGCTGCTACAAGTACTGCTGCAATTCCGATGAAGTACATCAGCGGTGCGATAAAGGAGCTTTCCTGATATCCCGCTACTTCACCTGCGATCACTCCACCCATCATAGCAATAACCGGAAGTTTTGCACCACATGGGATGAAGGTTGCTGTCATAATTGTAAGACGTCTGTCATTATCCTGCTCGATCGTCTTAGAAGCCATGATTCCCGGAATTCCACATCCTGAGGAAATCAGAAGCGGGATAAAGCTCTTTCCTGAAAGTCCAAAGTGTCTGAACACACGATCCATGACGAATGCGATACGAACCATGTATCCACAATCCTCAAGGATTGACAGAAACAGGAACAGGATTGCCATCTGCGGTACGAAACCAAGGACAGCTCCAAGTCCACCGATGATGCCATCAACTACAAGTCCCTGTACAAGATCTCCGGCACCAATTGCCTGAAGTCCGCTGCTTACAGCATCCTGAATCGCTACTACAAATACATCATTCGTCCAGTCTGTTACAAATGTACCAACTGTTGTTACGGAGATATAATATACAGCCCACATTACCAAGATGAAGATTGGAATACCAAGGATACGGTTTGTTACGATCCGGTCAATCTTATCAGATGTTGTCAGCTTTTGTTTTTCTTTCTGAACGGTTGTTCCAACGATCTTCTGTATGTATTTGTAACGCTCATCTGTTACAATACTTTCCATATCATCATCATGCTTCTCTTCCAGTTTCTTTCTGTAGTCAGCGACTGTTGCAGATGCCGCTCCTGAAAGTTTCACATTCTCTACGACCTTGCTGTCGTTCTCAAGGAATTTTACCGCATACCATCTCTTCTTATCCTCAGAAATAGATGTCGGAAGTAAATTCTTCACTTCGTCTACTGCTGCCTCAAGATCTTTGGAGAAAATCTCGCCCGGAAGTTTCACTTCCTTTTGCTTTGCTACTTTAACCGCCTCATCGATCAGATCTGTAAGACCTGTCTGCTTCAGTGCAGAAGTCTCGATGATCGGGCATCCGAGAAGCATGGAAAGACGCTTCACGTCAATTTTGATTCCTCTCTTTGCAACCAGATCTGCCATGTTCAGTGCGATCACAACCGGAACACCTGTCTCGATCAACTGAGTGGTCAAATAAAGGTTACGCTCAATATTTGTTGCATCCACCAGATCGATGATGACATCCGGATTCTCATTTAAAACATAATCACGGCTGACAACTTCCTCCAGTGTATACGGGGAAAGAGAATAAATTCCCGGAAGGTCAGTTACCGTAATTTCTTCTCCCTTTGCCTTCTTGCTTTTTACTTTACCTTCTTTTTTCTCAACCGTAACTCCCGGCCAGTTACCAACATACTGGTTGGCACCTGTCAATGCGTTAAACATTGTAGTTTTTCCGCAGTTCGGGTTTCCAGCGAGTGCAATCGTAATTGCCATTCCTTTCTTACCTCCTTATAGTTTAACAGATTGGTTATGCCGTGTTCAGGACTTATTTCACCTCTACACACTGGGCATCTGCCTTTCTGACAGACAGCTCATAGCCACGGACTGTAATTTCCACCGGATCACCAAGTGGTGCAACCTTTCTGATATAAAGCTGGCTTCCCTTTGTGATTCCCATATCCATAATACGACGCTTGTAGGCACTGTCTCCTGCAATCTTTGTAACTGTAACAGTACTTCCTACTTTTACATCACCTAAAGTCATAACCATTGTCTCCTTTCATAAAATATTCCTTATATATACAGCGGCACATTTTTCAATCAGATCATAATGTGACGCGCCATATCAGCATTAACTGCGACTCTGGAATCCTTGATATTCACGATCACATTGCCGCCGATTGCAGATAAGACTGTAACTTCTGCATCTACTACAAATCCAAGATTCGCAAGAAATCTTCTTGTCTCTTCATTTCCACCGACTCTTTTAATCGTATTGATCTCACCTATATTGGCCATTGTAAGTGGCATATTCGCACGCTTCTTTCTATGTATAATTTTTGCAGATTATTCTTTAATAAATGAGATTGAAAATCATCAACAGTTGAGATTGATAATTTTTTTCATTTACTTTCTACACGTTAGTTAGTATACGCTAACGTTTATTAGTTGTCAAGGACTCTTTTTTGTATTTTTTTAGAATTATTTTAAAAAATTTTTATGCTACAGAAAATTTTTATCAATAACTTCTTTTTCATGAACTAAGAAAAGATGCTTCGCGAATTTCTGGGGTGTAAATAAAATGCAGAGACCTGTACTCTCATACAAATCTCTGCATTTTTATTCATCCCGTTCCCGCAAATTATCCGGTCCAAAACCAAACGGAAACAATTCACGTAAAGAACAGACTTTATAATTTTCCTCGTCCACCGCAAGAATGATCTGAAAAGTCTCCGGTTGACAAAATTCCATCATCACCTGACGGCACACACCACAAGGAGCTGTATAATCCACTGCAATCCCGTTCATTCCACCAACAATACAGATTGCCGAAAATGTCCTTTCACCCTCGCTTACAGCTTTAAAAAAAGCTGTCCTTTCCGCACAATTCGACGGTGTATATGCCGCATTTTCAATATTACAGCCCGCATACACTTTTCCACCGACTGTCAGGAGTGCCGCACCTACCTGAAAATGCGAATAAGGAGCATAGGCATGGCTCATCTGCTCTTCTGCAATCCGGATCAGCCTTTGGATCTCTTCTCTTTTCATTCAATCCTCTCCCTTTAATCCTTTCTCTATGTCATTTTCTCACTGATATATATCATAGAAAAAACTCTTTTTATTATTTGTTCAATTATAACATAATCCATCAATATAAAAAAGATTTGCTGTTCATATTTCATTATTTATGTTATACTGTATTTATTATTCATGCTGTGAATAGTAACTAAAGGACAAGGAAAGAATGATAAGTAATAGAGGTGTATGTCCATGCAAGTAAATGAATCTTCTGAAAATTATCTGGAAACGATACTGATGTTGAGTAAGACGCATCCGGTTGTACGATCCGTAGATATTGCAACAGAACTGAACTTCAAAAAATCCAGTGTCAGTGTTGCCATGAAAAAGCTGAGAGAAGCACATCATATTATCGTTTCTCCTGAGGGCTTCATTACACTCACCGAAACTGGAAAAGAAATCGCAGATCGTATCTACGAACGTCATACCCTGCTTTCTTCCTGGCTCACCCAGCTTGGGGTAGACCCGGAGATTGCATCAGAAGATGCCTGCAGGATGGAACATGTGATCAGTGCGGAAAGTTTTGAGGCTATCAAAGCTCACATTTCCAAGTACCAGCACTAAAATTTCAGACAATCTAAAAGCAGTTTTCTGCTTTCAGACTCTCTCCGTGTCAGTCCGACCGGAGGGAGTTTTTTTCAGATCCGGGCTAATATTTTTTTCAGTTCCTCTGCCGAATGCCATAATTTTCTTTTTTCTGCTTCATTAAAATTGATTTCTAATATCTGCTCTGCACCATTTTTTCCCAGAACTGTCGGAATACTCAGGCACAGATCCCTCAGTCCGTATTCTCCGTTTAAATGAACTGATACCGGTGCAACCGTATGACTGTCCCTGACCAGTGCTTCTGCAATCTTAGCCGCTGCCATTCCGATCCCATAATAAGTTGCTCCTTTTCGTTTAATGATCTCATAAGCACTGTCTCTTACACTACAATATATTTCATTCATTTCCTCCGAAAACTCTTTCTGCCGCCGCAGTCCTGCAAACTTTTCCACCGGGATCCCATATATATTGGCACAACTCCATACTGCAAGCTCACTGTCGCCATGTTCCCCGACAATAAAAGCATGCACATTTCTACTGTCAATCTCCAGTTCTTCGCTGATCAGGTATTTTAATCGTGCTGTATCAAGAACAGTTCCTGAACCGATGACCCGCTCTTTAGGGTAGCCCGACTCTCTCAGTGCAACCTCTGTCAGAATATCTACCGGATTCGATACGATCAGAAGTAGTCCGGCAAAAGAAGTTTTTCTGATATTTCCGATAATTGAACGCATGATACCTGCATTTTTCTGTACCAGATCCAGTCTTGTCTCCCCATCTTTCTGATTTGCCCCTGCTGTAATAATGAGAATTGATGCATCTGCGATATCGGCATATGTTCCCGCATAAATATCCATCGCATGGGCAAATGGAAGGCCATGACTGATATCCATCGCTTCTCCCTCTGCTTTTTCCATGACTGCATCGATCAGAACCAGTTCCGAAAACGTCCCTTTCTGCATAAGCGTATAGGCTATTGATGCCCCTACAAATCCACATCCGATCACTGCTGCTTTCTGTATATTGATCACCCTGTCTGCCTCCTTTTATTTTGATTTTGCATCCTCTGCATAGATTTTCTTTCTACATTATTTGATCTTTCCATCACTTTTATTCCACAAACCATTTTTTAATGGAAAAATCCTGGAATAACAGAGGAAGAAATAAAGGATTTAAAAGATTCTGCAAGAGATTTGAAATAAAAGAGTCAGAAGAAGATTTTACAAAAGATTTCTGTATAAAAAGGGGTTTCTTTTTAACCTGCTTTCTGTTATAATGATTGAGTTGTATAGCATTTGACAACATTTTGGAGTTGTATCGAAGTGGTCATAACGGGGCGCACTCGAAATGCGTTTGCCCTCCGGGGCACGTGGGTTCGAATCCCACCAACTCCGTTTTTCAAAAAAGTGCGTAATTCCAAGGATAGCGGAGAAAGCCTTTAAAATAAGGGTTCTCCGCTTTTTCTTTTACTGAAATGATTCTATTATTTTGGACTTTTTAAGCGTATTTTACAATCTTATGCAACACGAAATACGCAAAAAATGTTATCGTTGCAACCATCGTAACTACCAATAAGGATGGCATATCCGAATATCTGCAAAAATCTTTTTCAACCATCAACTCAGATATTCAGAAGTTTCACAACTGGCTTATCGAGAATAATTGCTATCATGTTTGTATGGAATCCACTGGAAAGTATTGGATTCTCGGGGTAATCTCGCTTGCCTTGATGATTTCTAGCTTTGCGGAAATGTTGTTCGGATCGTCTGTCATTGTCTCGTTCTCCTTTTCGATAGATAGTGTGGGCAGTGAATAACGGTGGCACAGAAGCTCCGCTTGCAACTCCTTTCGCATTTCCTGCAAAGCTCGTTATACTTCTTCCTGCCACGCTCATCAAGAAAGAACGCCCAAAACCGTTTCCCGCTGTATGGTTTCGGGACGATTCTGGGCGTTTTCTTTCGATATAACAATGGAACGCTATTCAATTATCTGTTGTACTTTTTCTTTCTGCTTACAACCGTTGTAGCAATGCCTGCACCGCTGCTGGCAAACAGCAGGGCAATCCACAAGGCAAGGTTGCTTGTATCGCCAGTCTGCGGACTCTTATCGGATGTTCCCGGTTTGGTACTGGCAGGCTTTTTCTCAAGAGCAGCAATCGCATCTTCGATAGCCTGTGCCATCTTGTCTACTTCAGATTGTTCCATAATATTTTTACCACGGACAACAGCTTTGACAGCAGCTTCTACAGCAGAGAAGTCCTTGTAGTTGTCTTTGTTCAGTGCATTTGCCTTGGCAATGGCTTCGTCGACCTTAGTGTAGTCGGCAGGTAAATAAGTCATTGCAATGGTCTGCGTATGAGTTGCTGTATCAGCCGTAATCGTAATATTGAGATTGAAAACCTCGCAATTATCTGCATTGACTTCGACAGTATAAGTACCCGCTTCCAAATCAACAGGGTTTGCTACTTCCTGACCATTCACTTTAATGACTACATTCGCCAATTCAGCAGGTGTTACGACAAAAGAAACTGTATACTTAGGTGCAGGCAAAAGGGGCGTTCCATTAGAATTAAATCGATAATTGCCACCAGCAGCAGTGATTTCATTAAAGAAATCTTCCGTTTTCATAAAGTCAAGGGTCTTTTCTGTTCCAGCATCCTGATACTTAAAGCAAGCCGGGACATTTTCAGTTTCCATGAAATAATTGTTTTCAAAAACAGGTGTATCAGAAGAAACACCGCCTGCAATACCACCTAAACGCTTATAAGGTGTAGTAGCCGTATATTGAGATAAATCCATTTCACCAGCGAAATAGCAGTGTCTGATTTCTGTATCTGCACCAACTATCCCTGCAATGCCGCCGAAATCCGTATTGCCAATGCCAAGAGGAACCATTTTCCCGGTGGAATAACAATTGATAATCTTTGAGGCTTGATACAGCTGCCCAACAATTCCGCCGGTACAGGATGTCCAAGAGGTCATCTCGCCTGTATTAGCACAAAACTGTACAGTACTGTTTTGAGCAAGGCCTACGATACCGCCCATCTGAAAAGAGGTGACATCCTTCGTTATTGAAAAATTCCCCTTGTTTTGGCAGTATTCAATTGTGCTATTTATCGCATATCCGCACAAAGCCACAGTCCCGTTAATATACTTGTCTGTATCCGTGAACGACACATCTGAAACGCAGTCAGAAATTTTGCTGTCTGCTGCAACGCCCGCTACCGTTCCAAAATAGACATACCCTGAATTGGACACATCCAGCTTACCTTGAATCGTCAAACCGGAAATTTCAGCGCCGTAAACCTCACTGAAAAATCCGAAAGACGGATACTCTGTCTTTCCATAGTTTTCGGAAAGATTTAAATTGGAAATCGTGTGCCCATTTCCGTAAAATTTGCCGCTGAAGTAATGCAGCAGAGTTCCATCAGCAGCAAATACGCTGCCAATTGGTGTCCACGCAACACCTGTTAAATCCAAATCTGCATCAAGAGATACAACCTCATCTGTTTTATCATCATATTCGCCATTGTCCACAGCTTTTGCAAATTCCAAAAGCTCATCTACTGTTGTGATTGAGGTTTTGCTGCTTTGCTCGTTCTCTTCTGCAAACGCTGTCATCGGAACAAGTGCCATCACAAGGCACAACGCAAGCAGAAGGCTTAAAAGTTTCTTCTTCATTTTCATTCCTCCAAAATAATTCTATCCGCTATTTTCTTCCTCCGGCAAACACAAAAAGCCGAAGCCAAGGCATAATGCACCCTGTCTCCGGCAACCGGTTCGTTATAAATTGTATGAAATAAGACTTGACACGCTGAAAAAACGGCACTATGCTCCTGCCGAGCCGAGCCGAGCCGAGCCGAGCCGAGCCGAGCCGAGCCGAGCCGAGCCGACAATGATTGTCGCATTTCCGTTTGCCATAGTCAAGTCCTCCTTCCATAATTTCTAAGGCAAAAGGATATGAATTCCCTTACCTCATAGACATACAAAAGTATTTTAGCAGATTTTTCCAAAAATCTCAAGTAGTTTTCAGAATATTACTCTCATCTTTTTCTCAAAGCATTGCCTTCTTCCATTACTCACGGAACTTTATGGCTTGACCATTATCAAAACTGGTGCAAACTCAACCTGTATAAAATTTTCAATGTTCTTTCAATTTAGCCTTGACTTTTTATTTGCAGGCTACAACATTTCCCACGAATTCGAAAAACTTCGAAAAATTTCTGTTGCGTCTTTTTTCATCTCATTTTAACATATTATCAAGGAACGGGGTTCTCATCTGAGAGGAGAAGGTTCATGAATTACAAAGAATTATTGTTTGATACACTTGAAAAGCTTGGTACTTCAAAGACAAACCTTGGTTACGATTATATTGTCTACGGCCTCCTTCTTATGGAAGAAGACCCTCACTGTATCTCTTGTATTACGAAATTTTTATACATTGATATTGCGAATCACTACGGCACAACATGGAAATGTGTCGAGAAGAATATACGAAATAGTATTCTTACTATATGGGTCTCTTCCAACGACCGTATGCTCAAAAGAGTCTTCGGCAGAAGCAGTTCTGACCACAGACCTACAAATAAAGAATTTTTTAAGCACACTTATGAATATCTTGATACAATAAAGCACCAGTATGCTGCCGGTGCTTTACATCCCAGATTTTTTTGTCCTTCCTGTCACTCACGTTGCCAGATAATGGAAAATATCTTTTCACAAATGACTGACTTCTATGATATTGCTAACTAACTCTTTTTCCTGTTAGGTCGTCTTTCGCTTTCACCTTGAACTTCTGATATTATTTAATATTATAAAATCCTTACTGCTGTTCCTCTGGGATACTGCCTTTTTCATGCATTTTTCTCGCCAGATAAACAAATGGTGTATCCGCAATACTCGTAACAATAAAGATCACATAACTTGCCAGTGCGATACTGACCAGCGTTGGGAACTGATACATTCCCCAGAATGCTCCAAATGTATACAATAATGTATTCAGTAACTGTGAGATCAGTGTCGACCCGTTATTTCTCAACCACAATGCTTTTCTTGAATCTCCGTTAAAATGCTTTTTGGTGATTGCCCACCATTTATGATAAGCCCATACATCAAACCGCTGACAGATTGCATAAACCAGCACACTGACGATCATCAGCCTTGGTGTATTTGAAAAGATTTCTTTGATCGCCGGCTGTGCCCAGTCGCTCGCACTCGGTCTGTATAAAAGCCAGGACTGAGAAACTACAATAAAAAATAGAGACGTAAAAATACCAATATTTACTGCTTTCTGTGCTGCCTTTTTTCCGTCTACTTCACTGATGATATCCGTAACAAGAAATGTCGACGCAAAAAGAATATTTCCCAGAGTCTGCTCCATTCCAAATGCGTCCACCATGATCAGTACTTCAATATTGGCAGTAATCGTAGCGATCGCTGTAAAGCAGTACAGCCCGCTTTTTCCAAATAATCTGTAAACTAACAGGACACTGCCATATATAACCAAAAGACTTAAAATCAGTAATATCTCATTCATTTTCTTCTTTCTCCTTTTCTCCTCCGACTCCGAAATCTGTATTTTGAAGCAAAATATCCACTCTTGGATCCTCTTTATATTTCGGGTAAATCTGCTCTACAAAAAGTCGGATCACTTCCTGATCCGGGTGGATCGGTGTTGTATTTTCCACCATGATATTAATACAGATCCGTTCAAAATACTTTAGTCCCGTTTCTATATCTTTCTGCATGGATTCTACTGTCTGCCCTCTGATCCCCAAAAGCAGACAGACTTCATCTGCCACTCCTGCAATTTCTTCCGGCATAACACCTTCCATTCCCTTGTCAAAGACTTCTCTTCTGAACGTATCATCAAATGTCTCCACACCCATTTTGATCTTCAGCGTGATTCCCTGCTTTTTAAAATAATCCTTCCACTTCTGTACATGCTTATGATACATCCAGTGAACTTCAAATCGCAGCTGACTGATCTGCTTTTCTTTACAGACCCGCCTGATCTCCTCCATCGTCTTTTCATCAAGTTCCAGAAAACTTCCGGAATTGATCACCTCAAGACTTTGATACATACCAGTTACTTTTGAAAGTGCTTCTCTGTTGATCTTATAATTTTCCTCTTCATCTCTGGAAGAATCCAAATGATAATCACAGAAACGACACCTCAGATAACGACATCCGCTTCCTCTTAACATGACAATCTCACGTGGGTTTTTATCCACTATCGTGCTATAACGAACCGGATTTTCTGTCTGTCCCATCTTCACCCTTCTTTCTTTTTTTGATGCGTGCCATCTCTGTTCCCCGGGAAAATGAATTTTCAAGAAAAAGGAGATGCCTGACGGTACTGACCCCGAGAGACATCTCCTGTAAATTGTGATGATACCGGACTGAAAAGAGATATGCCCGGCATCTCACAGATCTTAAATTACAACTTTTATCCCTAGTTTTTTTTATAGACAGGATGGTCACGAACTGTCTTATTAATTACCTGTAGTACTCTAACAGATTTTCTTTCATTTTGCAAGTAAATTTTTATTTTCTTTTTCTCTTCCATGCAAATCCACCGGCTCCAAGAGAAGAGAATGCCAGCCCTAACCAGTTAAGTACACTTGCCGGATCACCAGTCTTTACCGCCTTTGCAGTTCCTGCTGTTCCTGCCGGTTTTTCAGTTCCGTTTGTCTTATCTGACTGACTGTTATTCGTCTGTCCACCTGTTGTCTGACCGTTATTATCCTTTCCTCCATTTGTTGTATCTGTAGATTTTTTTACAAGTGCTGCATTCAGTTTATCTGTTGCCTCATCGACGGCTGCCTGAGAATGCTTATCTTTCAGTTCGTCCTTTGCCTCCTGAAGTTCTGTCTGCATTGCAGCCCAGCTCTCTGCTGTATAATCTGCCTCTTTGAGTGCTTCTGCTTTTGCGATCGCCGCCTCCAGATCTGTTGTGCTGATTTCTCCACTGTCCGGTTTCACAATGTTTGCATCTGCTGCCTGGAACTTATAAGTTGCACCTGCATATCCAAATGCTCCTTTGTCAGACTCTCCCTTTGCATCTATTTCCGAAGAAGACTCTGCACTTCCTGCTGCCTGTACATTCTCATTTGCCCAGTACTCTGCCCAGCTCAGCCCTGCATAGACATAAGTATATTCTGAGGCTTCTGCAGCTTCTGCTGTTACAGTCGTTGTAATATCCTGATAATTATCGCTTACAACCGTTAAAGTATACTCTTTTCCAACGGTCGGGGCATTCGCAAGTTTTACTTTCAGGTTTTCAAGATTTCCTGATGCAAATGTTACCATTCCTCTTCCCTGTCTGTAAGACAATGTATACGTTGGATTTTCAAGATCTGCCAGTTCTTTATCCTGCAAAGCAATCTCAAGATTATTTCCCTTTAATGTAGCAGTTGCAATTGCAGAAGCATAGGTTGCTTTCACTTTTTCCTCGGTCCTGAAAACCGCATTACTTTCCTGATTTTTTCCCTTTTTTCCGGCTTGTAGCAATGTACTTTACAATTCGCACAAAAGGTCTTTTCTTTCATAAAAGGACAATGTCTGCTTCTCGCTTTCGCATACTCCGACAATTCCTGACAGGTGCTGCACATCTGTCCCGTCTTTTTTTCATATTCTGCATGATTCTTTCTGCAATACAGACGGATCATTTCTTCTACCACATACTGTTCTTTTTGTCGTTTCTTTTCAATTTTATCCATTTCTATTCCTTTTTGTTATTGATTTTCATTTTCATAATTATAAATTGCCACTCATTTTTTGTCAACTTAACGGGACTGGTACTTTTTAACAGTAAGAGCTTTCCACGCAGACAAAAAATCACTGTATAAAAAGTACCTGCCTTTTTATACAGTGATCTCTTATTTTCTCGACAAAAAATGCTTGATAAATACATACATCACGATCACGAATGCCATCAGATATCCGATCGCACCAATTGCCGGGATTCCCCATAATTTCGGTTTCATATTTGTTGTGCAGATGATGCTTGAACTGATCAGAAGTGCCATGACCCACAATCCCATCACAATATTTCTCACCAGTCTTCTTAACAGCTCTGCCAGATCCTTTGATACATGAAGATCCAGGTTAACCCTCGTCTGCCCCTTCATATATCCCTGCAATGCATCTGCTGCCAGTGACGGAATCTCGATCGTCTTATGGATCGCTCGATACAGGTTCTTTCCACCGGACTTCACTTCTTTTTTCCAGTTAAAATTCCGCAGGAAATCACCTTTGATCCTTGCTGAAGCGATCTCTACCATATTGATCTGTGGACAGATCTCAGCAAGAACACCTTCCATCTGCGTCAGACCGCGTGCCAACATCGTCAGCCCATGTGGCATGGAAATTCGATTCGTCTTCATAACTTCCATCAGATCCTGCATTGCCTCCGCCACATCAATATTTCCCATATCCAGCTTACCGTACTTGATCATCAGATTACTGATATCTTCATACAGCTTACTCTGATCCGGTTTCCCTCGAAATTCTCCCAGTGCAAGAACTGCATCCTGGATCATCCCGATATCGTTGATCGCAATCCCCTGAATCGCATCGGAGATCAGTTCTCTGTCTCTGTCCGAAAGCCGTCCCATCATGCCCATATCAATCCATACAATTTTCCCGTCCGAAATATGTACATTTCCCGGATGAGGATCTGCATGGAAAAAGCCATCGTCCATAACCTGCTTGATATAATGGTCAACCAGCTTTGTTCCGATTTCTTTCAGATCGTAGCCTTCTTTTTCAAGTACCTCTTTTTCATCAATGGGATATCCTTCGATATATTCCATCACCAGAACATGATGCGTTGTAAATTCCTTATATAAAACCGGTGTCCTTACATACGCAATATCTTTATTCCGCCGGGCAAACTCTTCCATGTTGGCTGCTTCCGTCAGGAAATTCATCTCTTCCTGCGTTACAACCCACAACTCATCCAGCACCATACTGAAGTCGATGGTTTCTTTGATGCTGATCGGTGGTACAAGCTTGACTGCCTTATGAAGAAGGCCAATGTCTCTTGCCATCGTATCATAGATTCCTTTTCGCTGCACCTTTACGACAACTTCTTCTCCTGTCTTCAGCGTTGCCCTGTGAACCTGTGCGATGGAAGCTGAACCTAATGTCTCCTTTTCAATTTGTGAAAAGACCTCCTGCCATGAATACCCATAGGAATCTTCGATCACTTCCTCCACTTCCGAAAATGGCATTGGAGCCACATCGGATCGCAGTTTCATCAGTTCATCACAGTACTTCTTTGGAAGTACATCTGAATGCAGTGACATGATCTGACCAATCTTAATAAAAGTAGGTCCCAGATCTTCAAGAATCAGCCGCAGCTTCTCCGGGGTGATCCCCCGGGTCAGCTCATGCCTTCTTAAAACTGCGGTTATCTCTTTTAATCTGGAACCCGATTTTTCATTCTTCATCTTTCTTTTCCGAAGCTGTCTCAACAGTTTCTTTCATTGCCTCTTCTGCCTCTCCGTCCACAGCTTCTGCCGTTTCCATCTTTGTGAGCTGCTCTTTTAACTGCTCTAACTGTTCCGGTGTCATCTTTCCAAGAAGCTCTGTCAGTTCTTCCGGTGAGGATGCTTTCACTGATACATTCACATTATCCTTAACCGTCTTCTTGATATTATGCTTCAGCTCTTCGTTGAGGACTTTCCCCTGCTCTACTGTCAGCTCACCCTTTTTTACAAGCTCATCCAGCACGTCCTTTGACTTCTCCGCTGTCACAGCTACTGTTCCGATTCCTGCCAATAAGATCTTTTTCAGACCATCCGTCAATCTTTCCATACTCTTCTGCTCCTTTCAAGGTTCTAAGCCTCTTTACATTATCTGATTTTATACACTTGTTATACACTTTTTTCAAAAAAATGTAAACCATTCCATTATTTTTGGAACAAAAATAATACAACCGATCACTGCAGAAAAAAGTGCTGCGATCAGCACTGCACCAGCAGCCGTATCCTTTGCGATCCTGGCCAGCGGTTTTCTTTCCTCCGTCACCAGATCAACAACTGCCTCAACAGATGTATTCACCAGTTCCAGTGCCATGATCAGTCCACACAAAAGCAGACAGATACACCATTCTATCTTCGAAATTTCAAAGAAAAATCCCGCCAGCACCACCAGCACTGTCATGATACAGTGCATCTTCATATTCTGCTCCTGACGAATCCCGGTCAGAATCCCTTCGATCGCATACCGGAATCCTCCATAAAATTTATGATCCTGCTTTTTCTTCTGTTCCATAAGCACACTCCTCTAATGCCTCTAATGCCTCTGATCCTCATTGCTGTATACTTCACAGAAACGGGCAGCAAAAGCCGGTTCTTCCCCTCCTGCATATAAATGGGAAATATCTCCTACTTTTGTACCGCGGAAATACGCAATTCCCTGCTCTCTCTCTTCCGTTACCACCTCGGTCACAGAAGTCGGTGCAAGCACCAGTCCATGCCATAATACAAACGGGGAAACATTCCACAAATGGGATAATAATACACAGCTGATCGCAAAATGACAGAAAAAGGTAACCGTTTCTGTACTTTCTTTTTCTACCCGGTAATGATTTCTCTCCCGCACATATCCATGCTCTGCAAGAAATGCATCAAACTCCCGGATCACCCGGTCATAAACTGCTTCCATATCAGAGCATTCTGCCACCCTGGAATTTCTCCATTCCCTGCGATCCATATATTCTTCATGCTCTGTCCAGTATCCCGGTGCCATATCCCATACATTCCTTATCAGATACTTTCCGTCTGCCATTTTTGCTCCCGGATATGCCCGGCTCAGTTCCGGATCTTTATTCAGATCCAGCTGTGCCGGAAACTCCCGCAGCCACTCCAGTACTTCCGCATCTTTTCCTGTCGCTTTCAGACAGGGCTGTGCCGTATCCATCGCCCTGCCAAGGGGAGACTGATAACAACTTCCCATCGCAAGCGATGATGCCCTCTTTGCCAGCAGTTCTGCCTCCCTGCGTCCTTTTTCTGTCAATGTATCATGTTCATAATCCGGGTCTCCGTGCCGAATCAATAAAATTCTCATTCTGTTCTCCTTCTGCTTTTTCTGCCGCATTGCCTGTTCTGCTTATAATCGGCTTCACATTCTCTGCTTTTTCTTACTTTCTACGCATCCCATACTGCTGCAAGCCAGCACTTTGCAAGCATCCTCCATGCACCAACTTCCTTTAAAACCTTCCGCAAGTGTTCTTTCTGATCCGGACTCCATTTCTCCGGTGCAGGCTTGGAAATACCATACTTCGCAAGCAGCTCCTCACCGGTCTTTTGCTCAAACCTGGTTTCCCCTCTCAGGATTGCCTCACCAACCAGTCTGATCTGCTCCATCGTATAAGGTTCTCTGCCTCTTTCCTCCAGCCAGTCTTCTGTCGCTACAGACATTCCGTGAACCCCATCTGAAAATACGTGATGAGCATACAGAACACCTGCCTCTTTACACGCCTTTGCAAAAAGGTAACTGTTCTCTACCGGAACTGACTCATCTGTTGCTGTCTGCCACAAAAAGCAGGGTGGCGTATCTTCGGTCACATACCTTTCAAGTGACATATAATCCAGATCCTTCTGATCCGGGTTCTCTCCGAATAAGGCAACAAAAGATCCCGGATGTGCCGCTTTCCCTGCAGTGATGACCGGATAAGCAAGAATCGCTGCATCCGGGCGGTTGGACACCCGGTCATATACCGGATCCGGATCCTTTACATCTTTCCAATGCACACTTAAACTGGCACATAAATGCCCTCCTGCTGAAAATCCGCATACTGCGATCTGCTCCGGGTTGATCCGGTACTCTTCCACCTTCCCGCGAATCATGCGGATCGCCCTGGAAATATCCCAAAGCGGCTGCATCTTCAGTGGAACTTCATCCAGCGGATTCACCGTATACACAAGTACAAACACATTATAATCTGCCTCATAAAAATCCATGGCAACCAGATGTGCTTCTGTCCGTGAAACCTGCCGGTATCCACCTCCCGGAACAACGATCATAGCCGGATGGATCTTATCATCCTCATGCATATAACTGACCATCACTGGAATAAACCCATGAGCCCCCACATAAGAATATTCTTCATCTTTCCAGATCTCTGTGCTCTGTCTTTTCATCTCTATAACGCCTCAACTTCCAGATACGGATTCTCTGCTTCATAAAATGCTTCTTTTTCCACGACCTCTGCAAGTGCTGCATCCAGCGGCATCCTGCCAAGAACCGGCACTCCCAGTTCCGCAGCGATCTCATCAATATGGCTTTCTCCGAAAATATGGATCTTTTTTCCGCAGTCCGGACAAAGGACATAGCTATAATTTTCAACAATGCCAAGCACCGGAATATTCATCTGCTTTGCCATGCCATATGCCTTTTTCACGATCATTTTAACCAGATCCTGCGGAGATGTCACGATCACGATCCCATCGACCGGAAGTGACTGGAATACGGTCAGCGGAACATCTCCTGTTCCCGGCGGCATATCTACAAAAAGATAATCAAGCTCTCCCCACATAACCTCTGTCCAGAACTGCTTCACAACCCCTGCGATCACCGGTCCACGCCAGATCACCGGAGCTTCTTCATCTTCAAGCAGCAGGTTCACTGACATAATTTTTGTCCCGTCTTTTGCGATCTGTGGAAAGATCCCCTCCTGCGTTCCCTGGGCTTTTTCGTGAATACCATACATTTTCGGAATGGAAGGTCCGGTGATATCCGCATCGAGGATCCCAACCTTGTATCCCTTTTTCACCATCTGCCTTGCAAGTGAGCCGGTGACAAGTGATTTTCCAACTCCACCTTTTCCACTGACAACTCCAATGACTTTTCCAATGGATGAATGTGCATTTGCCGGCTCGTGCAGATCCACTTTTTTACTGCTGCAGGAACCTGCCTGTGAGCAACTGGAACAAGCTGCTTCTGAACATCCTTCCGTCTTCTGTTCTTCTGCCATAATCTTACCTCTTTCTTTCACGCTCCCTGTTCTTCCACTGATATTGAACAGTTCGCTCTTTTTTCTCTGTTGTTACAGTATACCACTTTCATCTTGCATTTCAAAGATTCTGTTCTATAATTATCCTATAAATAACGGATGAGTTACTGCTGCTTCATAAATTCATAAAATCATCTTAAGCACTGTAACTTATACACAGAAGGAGTGAAATGATCTTGCAAAATAATCAGACCGACCTTGTTCTTGTTCCTGCCGGACAATTAATACCTTTAGACACCATCTGTGGATTTCAGGTGCGTCCCGGATTTTTTCTTGATTTCGGTGCAACGGTAATCCCCGGTGGAGTCAACTTCACGATTCAGTCGCATAAAGCAACCTCATGCGAACTTTTGCTGTTCCATCGGGAGGCAGAAGAACCATTTGCCGTTCTTCCATTTCCTGATAATTATCGCATCGGATTCTGCTATTCCATGATCGTATTTGGTCTCGACATCGAAGAATTTGAATATGCCTACAGGCTGGACGGTCCTTATGACGAGAAGAAGGGACTCCGCTTTGACCGTACAAAAATCCTGCTTGACCCTTATGCCCGTGCCGTAACCGGGCAAAGCCACTGGGGACATAAAAATAATCTGCTGCATGGCTACCGGGCACGTGTCGTTCATTCTAATTTCGACTGGGGGCAGCAGCGTCACACTTCCATTCCGATGGAAGATCTCATCATTTATGAACTGCACGTCCGCGGCTACACAAAGGATACAAGTTCGGGAGTGAAACATCCCGGTACTTTCGATGGGCTGAAAGAAAAGATTCCTTACCTGAAAGATCTTGGGATCAATGCTGTTGAACTGATGCCTGTCTTTGAATTTGACGAAATGCGGGATGCAAGACTTATTGATGAAAATCTGCTGCTTGATTTCTGGGGATATAACCCGGTCAGCTTTTTTGCACCAAATACCAGCTACAGTTCTTCTAAAGAGTACAACCGCGAGGGAATGGAACTGAAAAGTCTGATCAAAGAACTTCATAACCAGAACATGGAGGTTATTCTGGATGTGGTTTTTAACCATACTGCCGAGGGAAATGAATTTGGCCCATCCTTTTCTTTCAAGGGATTTGACAACCAGATTTACTACATGCTCACCCCTGATGGACAGTACTATAATTTCAGCGGCTGCGGAAATACGCTCAACTGTAATCATCCCGTAGTGCAAAATATGATCCTGGACTGTCTTCGTTACTGGGTGATCGAATACCGTGTTGACGGATTCCGGTTCGACCTTGCTTCCATTCTCGGACGCAACGAGGACGGAACTCCCCTGCATCAGCCTCCTCTGCTCCGCAGCCTGGCTTTTGATTCTATCCTTGGAAATGTAAAGCTGATCGCAGAAGCCTGGGATGCCGGTGGTCTCTATCAGGTCGGATCTTTTCCTTCCTGGAAACGCTGGGCTGAGTGGAATGGACGATATCGAGATGATATGCGTCGCTTTCTGAAAGGAGATGCTTTCCTCTCCCAGACTGCTGCACGTCGGATCACCGGTTCACCCGATCTTTACGATCCGATTTTCCGTGGCAGAAATGCTTCTGTTAATTTTCTGACCTGCCACGATGGATTTACGCTTTACGATCTCTACAGCTATAATGAAAAGCATAATGAAGCCAATGGCTGGGGAAATACAGACGGTACAGATGACAACAACAGTTGGAACTGTGGTGTGGAAGGCGAGACAACGAATCCTTCTGTTCTGGCTCTTCGCAGGAAAATGATTATGAATGCCTGTGCTGCCCTGATGTGCAGCCGCGGAACTCCTATGTTTCTTGCCGGGGATGAATTTGCAGATACCCGCTATGGAAATAATAATCCCTACTGTCAGGATAATCTGATCTCCTGGCTGGACTGGTCACTTTTAGAAAAGAACAGGACATTGTATGAGTTTTTCCGCTATATGATCCACTTCAGAAAATCGCATGCCTGTATCCGCAAAGACCTTGAGCCAAGCTATCTCGGCTTTCCTTCCATGAGTCTTCATGGACTCACACCATGGAAACCTGATCTTCCGGAAAGCAGTCACACTGTCTGCGTTCTCTTTTCAGGGTATGATGACTCTTTGCACAAAGAAGACCTGGTCTTCCTTGCCGTGAATACCCACTGGTGTTCCGCTGCTCTGACTCTGCCTCAGCTCCCGGCCGGTTATACCTGGAAGATTGCCGTCAATACAGGGGACAAAAAGCAGCAGACATTCACGGATTCTGAAATGCCTGCTGTCGGTTTCTCTGTTCTGCTGGGAGAACGGTCTGTTATTGTATTTGTTGGAGAAAAAAATTAGATATAGTATCTATTCGGGATTCCACTTAAATAATTTCAAAGAATGGCAGGGAAAAATGCCTTTCCTCTGCCATTCTTTCTGCCTGAAACCTTAACTCACTATTCAGGACTTTTTATTCTTTATCTTCAAAAACTTCTTTCACTTTTTCTTTAAAAGACTTCTTCTTTGCCTTTTTATCCTCGGCGGTCTCTGTATTTTCACTGCGTTTCAGTGTATTTCCTGTCAGCTCATCAAATTTTCTGAGGGCTTCTTTTGCTTCTGCACTCAGATGCTCCGGCGTCTGGATCACTACTGTAACCAGATGATCTCCTCTGACCTGCGGGTTTCTCAGTGATGGAACGCCTTTTCCGGTTAAACGTACCTTTGTTCCGGTTTTTGTTCCCGGCTTGATCGTGCAGACTACATCTCCATCTACTGTCGGGATCTTAATCTCTCCACCAAGAGCTGCTATCGCAAAGGATATCGAAACCGTAGAAAGAATATTCATATCTACACGCTGGAATACCGGATGTCTGGATACATTGACCTCAACAAGCAGATCTCCTCTCGGACCGCCATTGATTCCCGGTTCACCTTTTTCACGAATACGGATACTCTGTCCGTTATCGATTCCCGCCGGAATAGTTACTTTGATCTTCTTCTTACTTGCAGTATATCCGGTTCCTGCACATTTCGGACACTTTTCTTTTACAACTTTTCCTGAACCACCGCAGGTCGGACAAGTCTGTACATTTTGTACAGTACCAAAGAAAGACTGGGATGTATAAACAATCTGACCCTTTCCACCACACTTCGGACAAGTTTCAGGAGAAGTTCCCGGCTTCGCACCTGTACCATGACAGTCTTCACATGGATCTTTCAGAACCAGCTCCAGCTCTTTTTCACATCCATGTACTGCCTCTTCAAACGTAATGCGGACACTTTTTCTGATATTGGCACCTTTCATCGGACCATTACTTGTTCCGCCTCTTCTGGAACCTCCGAACAGATCTCCAAAGATATCGCCGAAAATGTCTCCAAAATCAGCCCCATTAAAGCCGCCGCCAAATCCACCTGCACCTCCGGCACCTCCATCAAATGCTGCGTGGCCGAACTGATCATACTGACGACGTTTGTCAGCGTCACTCAGAACGGCATAGGCTTCAGAAGCCTCTTTGAACTTTTTCTCAGCTTCTTTATCTCCCGGATTCATATCCGGATGGTACTTCTTTGCAAGCTGACGATATGCCTTTTTTATTGTAGCATCATCGGCATCCTTACTTACGCCGAGTACTTCATAATAATCTCTTTTTGCCTCTGCCATAATACAACTACTTTACCTTTCTATAACCTCAAGAAATTCTACGAAGCTATATTCCTACAGCTTCGTAGAATCCTTTATTCTTCATACTTTTCTGATGTAAATCTTTCAGATTACATAGATCAGATTAAACCTCTTTGTAATCTCCGTCTACTACATCATCATTTGCAGAACTTTCCGGTGCCGGACCTGCTCCCGGTGTAGGGCCTGCCTGTGCTCCTGCTGCTGCATTCTGCTCATACATCTTTGTAAATAACTTCTGAGCACTTTCCATCAGTTTCTCTTTTGCAGCTTTGATCTCTGCAACCTGAGCCTCAGATGTCTCTTCCGGTGCAGATTTTGCAAGGATATCTTTCAATGCCTGTACGTCAGCTTCTACGGCTGCCTTATCTGCTGCATCCAGCTTATCTCCGACATCCTGAATTGCTTTTTCTGTCTGGAATACCATAGCATCGGCTTCATTTCTTGTATCGATTGCTTCTTTCCGTTTCTTATCCTGAGCCTCGAACTCTGCTGCTTCTTTCACAGCTTTATCAATATCGTCATCAGACATATTAGAACCTGCTGTGATCGTAATATGCTGCTCTTTACCTGTTCCAAGATCCTTTGCAGATACATTTACAATACCGTTTGCATCGATATCGAATGTAACTTCAATCTGCGGTACTCCACGTGGAGCCGGCGGGATTCCATCCAGTCTGAACTGTCCGAGTGATTTATTATCCTTGGCGAACTGTCTCTCACCCTGTACTACGTTGATATCTACAGCTGTCTGGTTATCTGCTGCTGTGGAGAAGATCTGGCTCTTCTTTGTCGGGATTGTTGTATTTCTCTCGATCAGTCTTGTAGCCACACCCCCCATTGTCTCGATAGACAGTGACAGTGGAGTTACATCAAGAAGAAGGATATCGCCTGCACCCGCATCTCCTGCAAGTTTACCTCCCTGTACGGAAGCACCAAGTGCTACACACTCATCCGGGTTCAGAGATTTGCTTGGCTCTTTTCCTGTCAGTCTCTTAACTTCTTCCTGAACTGCCGGGATACGTGTTGATCCACCAACAAGAAGTACCTGACCAAGCTCGGAAGCTGTGATGCCTGCATCAGAAAGTGCACGTCTTACCGGCTCCTGTGTCTTCTCTACAAGATCTCTTGTAAGTTCATCAAATTTAGCTCTTGTAAGGTTCATATCAAAATGCTTCGGTCCTTCAGCTGTTGCTGTGATGAACGGAAGGTTGATATTGGTTGTCGTTGCACTTGAAAGCTCTTTCTTAGCCTTCTCTGCTGCTTCTCTTAATCTCTGAAGTGCCATCTTATCTATTGAAAGATCTACACCCTCTTTTGCCTTGAAGTCTGCAAGCATATAATCTGTGATCTTCTGGTCAAAGTCATCTCCACCAAGTCTGTTATTACCTGCTGTTGAAAGAACCTCGATAACTCCGTCACCGATTTCGATAACAGATACATCGAAGGTACCTCCACCAAGGTCGTATACCATGATCTTCTGCTCTTTCTCGTTGTCAAGGCCATAAGCAAGAGCTGCTGCTGTAGGCTCGTTGATGATACGTTTAACATCAAGTCCTGCGATCTTACCGGCATCTTTTGTAGCCTGACGCTGAGCATCGTTGAAGTAAGCCGGAACTGTGATAACAGCTTCTGTTACCTTTTCGCCAAGATATCCCTCTGCATCTGCTTTCAGTTTCTGAAGGATCATTGCTGAAATCTCCTGCGGAGAATACTTCTTGCCATCAATATCTACTTTATAATCTGTACCCATCTCTCTTTTAATGGAAGAGATTGTTCTTGTAGCGTTCGTGACTGCCTGACGTTTTGCAGGCTCTCCTACGAGACGCTCTCCTGTCTTTGTAAATGCTACAACAGATGGTGTTGTTCTTGCACCTTCTGTATTTGCGATAACTGTAGGCTGTCCACCTTCCATAACAGCTACGCAACTGTTCGTTGTACCAAGGTCAATACCAATGATTTTTCCCATGATAAATTTCCTCCTCTATTTATTCTCTGGTTTTGATAAAGCTCAAATTAATTTGCTACCTTTACCATGCTGTGCCTTACAACACTCTCACGGTACATGTAGCCTTTCTGAAATTCTTCAGCGACAACATTTTCACCGAATTCTTCATCCTCCACATGCATGACTGCATTATGGAAATCAGGATTGAACTCCTGACCAACAGCTTCGATCGGTTTCACTCCAAGTGAATCCAGTGTCGTCATAAGCTGCTTGTAGATTTTCTCCATTCCCTCTGCGAACGGAGAACCTTTTTCTTCTTCCGGTATGGAATCTAATCCACGTTCAAAATTATCAACGACCGGAAGGATCTTTTCTATGATATCTTTCGCACCGATCTCATACATCTGGGATTTTTCCTTTTCTGATCTCTTGCGGAAGTTATCAAACTCTGCCATCTGACGGGTGATACGATCATTTAACTCTTCGATCTTCTCGTCCTTTTTGTCCTTCTTATTTTTCTTTCCGAAGAACTTCTTTTTTTCACCGGATTTTTCTTCTCCCTGATCCTCTTCAGATCCAGTCTCTTCTCCGGCTTCTGCTGTGTCTTCAGCGGTTTCCTGTGCTTCTGCAGTTTTCTCTGACTCTGCCGTTGTGGCATCGGTTTCCTCTGCTTCTGCTTCAGCTTTTGCTTTCGCCTCTTCTACAGCTTCTTTCACCATATCTTCTTTGCTCATGTTCTCTGTCACCAGCTTTCTACCTTTCTATTCTTTTGGTTCTTTATTATAAATTGCATCCAACTCACTTTGCAGGGTCTTCAGCGTCTTCATGACATGTTCATAATCCATTCTTTTCGGACCGATAATTCCGATCGTTCCTTTCATGCCTTCTCCAAGTTCATATGTGGCTGTCACCACGCTGCAGTCTTTCATTGTCTTCACCGGAGCTTCATCTCCGATATAAACCTGGATTCCATGACTTTCCTCACTGGCAAGCGTCTCTGTCACCAGATCCGCCAGCTGTTGCTTTTCTTCAAAAGCACTGATGATCTCCTGTGCACTCTGCTTATCACTCAACTCCGGATACTTAAAAATGTTCGTCGCACCGCTTGTATAGATTTCCATCTCATTATCTACATGGATGATCTCGGCAACTGCATCCAGAACGTGTCCGATCACTTCACTGTGGATTCCTGCCTGCTCTTTTAACCTGGCGATCAGTCCCAATGTGATCTGATCGATCGACAGTCCGTTCAGGGTTGTATTCAGAAGCATATTCAGCTTCAACAGGTTCTCATTACTTAAGGTTTCGCCTACTTCAATAATTTTATTCTTAATTACATTTCCCCCGAGAACGATCACCGCTACGATCTGCTCTTCATCCACCTGGGAAAGCTGGATGAACTTCAAAGTATTGCGGCTGTTGACCGGAGTCGAAACCATCGTCGCATAATTGGTATTGGAGGCAAGGACTTTTGCTGCCTGCTGCAATACTTTTTCTACTTTGTCGGTCTTCTCAAGAAGAGCATCCTCACGTTCACTGATCTCCTGTTCTTTTTTCTCCATCAGCAGATCCACATAGAACCGATAGCCTTTATCCGACGGAATCCTTCCTGCCGAAGTATGCGGCTGGAAAATATATCCAAGATCTTCAAGATCTGCCATCTCATTCCGGATCGTAGCTGAACTGAGCTTCAGGTCAGTGTACTTTGAAAGAGTTCTTGAACCAACCGGTTCACCGGTTTCCAGATAATTCTGAATGATAGCTTTTAATATAGTAAGTTTTCTTTCTGTCAATGCTTCATCCATCGCCATCACTCTTCCTCCTGTTCTTAAGATCTCTTTCTTTTCGGCTTATTAGCACTCTTTACTTTTGAGTGCTAACACCTTACAGATAATAAGATAGCACCTCATTTTCCGTTTGTCAACAGTGATTCTTAAAAATTTGTATTTGTTGGGGTGATACGCTATAAAGAATCCGCTAACTTTTTAAAAGCGGATCGGACGCGGAAAGCAGGATATTCCTTCGCAGTGCAGAGCCCGCTTTACCTCAGCCC
>NZ_CAKRGI010000027.1 GCF_934330165.1 uncultured Mediterraneibacter sp. | reverse complement strand
GACTCCGCAGCGTATTCACTCAACAATGCAAATTTAAGAGTGAAAAAACGAGCCGGAAGGTTATCGACCAGGATAAATGACCTGCAAAACGCAGGATATAATATCTTAGTTGGTAACCTTCCGGCTCTTTATTTCTTACTGAAATTTCGTGTTTGTTGGGAGAAAATGTCCCGGTGCGAGGAACGCTTTCTGACTTGAAAAGCCAAATATCCGCACTTGCTGCTGCGTGAGCAGTGCATTGACAGGGAGCGTTCCGAAGACACTTTGCCCAACTTGTTAAGGAACGTAAATGCGAGTGTCATTGCACGAGCATTTCCACGTTTCTGTTACAAGTTGTCAACGGGCTGAGGTAAAGCGGGTCCTGCACTGCGATGCAGCAACAAGTGCGGATATGAACGCTCTTCTGTCAAAAAAACTTCCTGCTGCCGGGATATATGCTCTTCAACAAATACAAATTTAAAATCTTCCCAGCACTGCATCTTTCACACTTCCTCTCAGTGGTGGATGCGGTGTCTGATCACCATATCCGACATCAACATAGGTCACCAGACGGATATAATCCGGAAGTTGGAACTTTTCTCTCAGCCGATCACAGAACCCCTGATTTGGAAATGTCAGCCATACTCCCTCTAATCCTGCTGCATGTGCCGCAAGAACAATATTCTGTCCTGCTGCACCGGCATCAAGGAGCTGGTTTCTTACCGGTGTAAAGCAGTTTGCCCGATAGCATCTCATATCCTGGCAGATAACCAGATGTACCGGCCCTCCCGGGACATCACTTCCTTTAAATAAGCCTGGTTCATTCTTTTCTCTGACTACTACATAACGGATTGACTGGACATTGCATCCGTGTGCTGCCCAAAGTCCCGCATCAAGAATTTTGTCAATTATTTCATCCGGCACTTCTTCATCTGTAAATTCCCGCACTGAACGTCTTTCTTTTAGAATCGTAAAGAAATCTTTCTCCATCTGCTCTGTTACAGGTGTCGGTTTGTATGGACTTAAATCCACCGGATCTCCATTTACCAGTTTTTCTGCTGCATCAATCAAAAAACTCGCATATCTGTATTCCGGAAGTTCCTCTGACAATCCTCTTTCTTTCCATATTCTGAGCAGCCGCTTTGTATAGTCTGCCTGCTTTGAACTCAGTTTTTTATTACGGTAAGCAGCCTGATAGACCTGAATTTCAAGCGTATGATGTGAGCGTTCTCTCACTCTCGCACGAAATTCTACTTCGTCCATTTCCAACAGCTCTTCGTCTGAAAAGCTCCTATTTCTATTCCATAATTCTCTTACTTCATCGGGTGTATAATAATCCATACTGGTATCTCTGAACATTTCGATTCCTCCTGATACTATTTTTGTGAATCTCTCTTTCCTGGGCTTCCTAGATGAAATACTCTACTTTTTCTTCTTCCCGGTTTCCTCTGCTGATATCCGCCATGATCCGCGTTGCAAACTGAACGAGATATTCATCCTCTCTGCTTCTTGGATGAGGGATATTGATCTTATACTCTTCCTGAATTTTTCCCGGTCTTGGTGTCAGAAGGATCACTCTGTCTGCAAGATAAACCGCTTCATTGATATCATGCGTGATAAAAAGGACTGTCTTCTTTTCCTCCTGATGGATTCGGATCAATTCTTCCTGCAAAGTACATCTTGTCAGATGATCGACTGCACTGAATGGTTCGTCCATCAGGATGACTTTCGGATCCATTGCCAACGTTCTGGCAATTCCGGCTCTCTGTCGCATTCCACCGGAAAGCTGGGAAGGAAATTTATTTTCAAATCCTGATAATCCCATCAGGTCTATGTAATGCTGTAATCTTTTTTCCTGCTCTGCTTTCGGAACTTTTGCTGTTTCCATTCCAAATGCGATATTTTTACGAATCGTTCTCCATGGAAATAAGGATGTATCCTGAAAGACCACTCCGATCTCTCTGCTTGTCCCATGCACCGGATCTTCACCGATCAGAATTTCTCCCGAAGTGTGGTCGAGAAGACCTGCAACAATCTCAAGCAATGTACTTTTTCCACAACCGGATGGTCCCACAATACATACAAACTCTCCCTCATTGATCTTCAGATTAATATCGTCTAATGCTCTGGTCTGCTCACCTTCTGCGTTGATATAAGATTTATTTAAATTATGAATTGTAATTGCAGGCATCTTCTCTACTCCCTTCTCTACTGACTTATTTTTCTTCTGTTGTATCTGCATAAGGATCTGTCATATTCAGTTCCTTTGCAGCCTTCTCTGCAAATTGATTGTCAATAATCGAATCCAGATTATCGATCTTATCTGTCAGCCATCCATACTCATTTAAAATAGTAAGTGTATTCTCCACCCGGTCTACAGGAATCACCGGATAATCCAGCCATACATCTTTTTCAGATTCTACCGCACTTCTCATTACCTCTTCACTGGTATTCATTTCTTTGGCAGCCCAGGCTATAAATTCATCAAAATATTCATTCTTTACTTCTTCATGGACTTTATAATATGCTGTCACAAATTTCTGCAATTCATCCGGGTGATTTTTGATCATGTCATCTGATGCGATCACTGTTCCTGTATAGTAATCCGGAATATAATCCCATGCACGTCCGATCGCATGTCCCGTTCCTTCTGATTCTGCCAGTGCCACATATGGATTATGTATGATAGTTGCATCAACTTCTCCTGAGGTAAAGGATGCATATGCCTCCTGGTAAGTTCCATTTGCCACCAATGTTACATCATCTTCTGAAAGTCCTGCGGATTCCAGCATCTTCAGTACAGAAAGTCTCATTCCACCGGAAGCTGATGCTGTTCCGACTTTTTTTCCTTTCAGATCTTTAATATCCTGCACATCATTTCCGGCAAGCAGCCAGTAGCAGCCGGAGTATCTCCACATATTTCCTACCAGTTTTGCCGGAACTCCATTGTTGATTCCCGGAATATAAGTACTTGGATCTCCATCCGCCACGTCGATCTCACCTCGTGAAATCAGGGAAAGCACTGCATCATTGGACTGTGCCGCTGTATTCTCAAATTCAATTCCTTCTGCCTTATACAACCCTTTTTCAATAGCAAAATTGTTGACTGCACCTGTCATTCCTACTGCAAAGCAGGATCTCAGGACGATCGTTCCATCCTCTTTCTTTTCAACTTCTGATGAACTGTTGCCTGATTTTGAACCTCCTGTGCAGGCTGCAAGTGAAAGTGCCAATACCGCTGCAAGTGCCATTGTCAGTAATCTCTTTTTCATATTCTTATACCTCATCTTTCTACTTGTATTTTTTTCTTTTCTACTTCCTGGTATTCTTATATATTCCGCTTATACTTTCCTCCATTTATGGCAGGTAATATATTCAATCTCACCGATAATTTTTACAAATCCGACCGAAATCAGTGTTACAAGAATGATCAGAAAAAACATCCTCGCTGTATCCAGGTTATTCTGCGATTCACTGAGCAGGAAACCAAGTCCGGCTTTTGCCGACTGGATCTCAGCAAAGACAACTCCGGTCAGTGCTGTTGCGGCTGATAACTTCAATCCGTTAAAGATGGATGGCAGTGCCGCCGGAAGGATTACCTTAAATACCGTCTGTCCCCTGGACGCCTCAAATACTTTTGCCACTTTAAGATACTCATTTTTACACTGCTTTGCTCCGGTCACTGTATTATACAGGACGGTAAATACTCCGAATAAAAAAATCAGAACCACCTTACTTTTAAAACCGATTCCAAACCACAGGATCAAAAGTGGAAGGATCGCTGTCTTCGGAACTGCCATGATCGCAGAACAGAACAGGTTCATATAAGCCTCCAATTTTGGAAAAAGTACCCACAAAATACCAACTGCGATTCCTGTTACCGCTGCCAGCAGATATCCTGTCAGGACTTCTTCCAGCGTCAGCAGTAAATGTGGAAATAATGTCCCAGCTGTGATCGTATCAACACCTCTCTTAACAATATCCGAAGGAGCTGCCATAAAAATCCTGCTGATCTGTCCGGATGTCACTGCAATCTGCATATAAGCAAGTAATCCAACGATTGTCAGGATCTGCAGAAGCGTAATATACGTAAATTTCTTTTTTTTCTTATTTCCCTGCATAAGTGTATTTTCCCTCCTTTACCGCTTCACTCTCAAAGTATTCTCTTTTACAGCTCGTTCCTTCTATAATCACATTCTGAGTGATCCGATGAGAAAGATGCTTTGTGAAATTTTCAATCGTTGTCGTATCAATAACATCACAGTAAAATGTCGCAAATTCTCTGAACCAGGGATACTTTTCAGAATACTCCCGCCAGATTACTCCATACGGACAATGATCTTCTCCCCACTCCGGAATCCATCCACAAAACGGAAGGTCGATTCCTGCCATGAAATCCTCTACGGTATCTGTTTTTCGTCCTTCCTGACAGGCTTTTTCTCTTAAAATGTCCGATCTGTCAACTGCCTGATCGTAAACCGCCTGTCTCACAAGATCTTTTGCTTTTTCTCTACCATAAGTATCATAAAGGACTTTTACAAAATGAAAGTACAACATGGCAAACTGTCTCGCTGCCAGTCTGATCTGTTCTACCATTTTAACTCTCTCAACAGTTCCTTTTATTTCATAATCACATTTCCCCATCTTTCTCCTCCTTTGCATTTACATACTTTTCATATAAATTTAGTATGTATTTCTTTAGGCGATATTATATGCTTCATAAACCTATTTGTCAAGTAGGTTTAATTGGTTTTTCAGACTTTGTTGCTTTATTCATTTAAATCAATAAATTTTCTTAAACTTTATGCAATTTTCCTGAAATTCCGCACAAAAAAAACTGCCCTACCGATTCTCTGTAATCAGTATGACAGTTTTTTCAGATTCAAGGAACTTATCTTATTCTACAGAATTTTTAATCTTTGATGAACATCGCATCGCCAAAACTGAAGAATCTGTATCTTTCTTTTACAGCTTCTTCATATGCCGCAAGTACATGCTCCCTTCCTGCCAGTGCAGATACCAGCATTACCAGAGTTGATTCCGGCAGATGGAAATTCGTGATCAGCTCATCTAATACTTTAAACCGATATCCCGGATAGATAAAGATTTCTGTCCATCCGCTGCATGCGTTCAGCTTTCCATTTTCATCTGCGGCTGATTCGATCGTACGACAGCTTGTGGTTCCCACACAGATGACTTTATGTCCATTCTCTTTTGCTCTGTTGATCTTTTCTGCCGCTTCTTCATCGATCATATAGAACTCCGAATGCATATGATGATTTTCTACATCGTCTACTTTCACGGGACGGAACGTTCCAAGTCCTACATGGAGTGTCACCCGGGCAATATCAACACCTTTTTCTTCGATTTCTTTTAACAGTTCCGGAGTAAAATGCAGTCCCGCCGTTGGTGCCGCCGCAGAACCGGAATGAGCCGCATAGACTGTATTGTACCGGTCTTTATCCTGAAGCTGATGGGTAATGTACGGAGGCAGAGGCATCTGTCCCAGCTGATCCAGAATTTCTTCAAAAATGCCATCGTATTCAAAATGGATCCGACGGTTTCCTTCTTCTACAACTTCCATGACTTCTCCAACTAAAAGACCGTCTCCAAAACTGATCCTTGCACCCGGTCTTGCTTTCTTTCCCGGTTTTACAAGCGTTTCCCATACATCATCCGCGCCCCTTTTAAGCAGAAGCACTTCTATCTTAGCTCCGGTCTCTTCTTTTACACCGATCAGTCGTGCCGGGATTACTTTTGTATCATTCAGCACCAGGCAGTCTCCCGGATTCAGATAGTTTGTGATCTCCCGAAATACATGATGTTCTGTCTTTCCAGTTTTTTTATCCAGCACAAGCAATCTGGAAGAAGAACGGTCTTCCAACGGATCCTGGGCAATCAATTCCTCAGGCAGATCATAATAAAAATCACTTGTCTTCACTGTATTATTCCTTTCTTTCGCAGAGAATCTGACTATTTTCTAAGCTCAATTCCAAGATCTTCAAGACCCTTCAGGATCTTATTCATGGCTGCCGTGATCTCTGCCTCTTCCAGTGTCTTATCTTTCGCACGGAATACGATAGAATAAGCAACGGACTTAAATCCTGCTTTGATCTGTGCACCTTCGTAAAGGTCAAATAATTTGTAGCTCTCCAGGTTTGCCCCGCCATTCTTTTCAATCACGTCTTCAATCTGACCTACCAGGATCTTTTTAGGAACTACCATACTGATATCTCTTGTCACTGCAGGATATTTGGCAATTCCTGTATATTTTCTGTCAAATGTAGCATACGGTAAAATCTCCGGCATATCGATGACTGCCACGTAAGCACGCTCTCCGATACCATAAGTATCTGCCACCTCCGGGTGGATCTCGCCAAGATATCCTACCACCTTTCCATCATAAATGATATTGGCCTGACGTCCCGGATGAAGATAAGTCTTTCCGGCATCCGGATCGTATTTTTCTTTCTCATGCATACCGATCTTCTCGAAAAATTCTTCTACAACACCTTTCATTGTAAAGAAATCTCCATCTCCGTACATTCCAAGTGTAAACTGCATTCTCTCCTCCGGAAGTTCAGTCAGAGGAAGGGATATCGGAAGATATACATTTCCCAGTTCATACAGTCGTACGTTCTTATTTCTTCTGTTGTAGTTCGTTGCAAGAGAAGTCAGCATTCCATTCAGGGAAGTCGTACGCATTACACTGTAGTCTTCTCCAAGAGGGTTCATGATATCTACAGTCTTACGAAGCTGTGAATCCTGTGGCAGACGGAGTTTGTCGAACACTTTCGGGCTTTCAAATGAGTAGGACATTCCCTGACTGAAGCCACAGAACTCCGCAATATCTCTTGCCACCTGCTCAATCCTGAGTTTAAAGGTCAGCTTACCTGTCGTTGCCTCTCCGTCAGGAAGTGTTGTCGGAATATTATCGTATCCATAGAAACGTGCAACCTCCTCTGCCAGGTCTGCAATTCTGAACAGATCGTGACGGAATGTCGGTGCGATCACTTCTTTTGCCTCTGCATCATAGCCCAGATCGATCTTTTTGAAATAACCGATCATCACTTCCTCCGAGATATCTGTTCCCAGCATACGATTGATCTTTGCCGCATCAAATGGTACACGTACCGGTTCTTTCTTTTTGCTGTATACATCTACAGCCCCACCGACAACTTCTCCTGCTCCCAACTCTTCTACCAGTTGGCACGCACGGTTCAGGGCATCCATTGCATTGTTCGGATCAAGTCCTTTTTCAAATTTACCTGAAGCGTCTGTACGCAGTCCCACTCTTTTACTTGACTTACGGATATTTACACCGTCAAAGCAGGCTGCCTCAAAAAGCATTGTTGTTACATCATCTGTAATCATGGAATTTTCTCCACCCATAATTCCGGCGATACCAACTGCTTTCTCTCCGTCACAGATCATAAGGACATCCTGATCCATCGTTCTTTCCTGTCCGTCCAGTGTCGTAAACTTTTCACCCTCTGCTGCATTCTTTACTACGATCTGATGTCCTGCAAGTGTATCCAGATCATATGCATGCATCGGCTGTCCATACTCTTCCATCACATAATTAGTAATATCTACGAGATTGTTGATCGGACGGATTCCAACAGATGCCAGTCTCCGCTGCATCCATTCCGGTGAAGGACCAATCTTGATATTCTTTACAACTCTCGCACAATATCTTGAACAAAGGTCTGTATTTTCTACAGAAACTTTTACATAATCATTGACATCTTCGTTATTTCCAGTCTCTGTTACAACCGGTGGCTTAAATTCTTTATTAAATGTAGCTGCTGCCTCTCTTGCAATTCCGACAACGCTGTAGCAGTCTACACGGTTGGAAGTGATCTCATACTCAAAAACTACATCGTGCAGTCCCAGTACTTCTACTGCATCTGCTCCTGCCTGGACATCATCGTGGAAAATATAAATTCCATTCTCCGGTGCTTCCGGGTACATATCTCTTGTAGAACCAAGTTCTTCGATGGAACACATCATACCGTAACTCGGTACTCCGCGGAGTTTTCCTTTTTTAATCTTGATCCCGCCTGCAACACGCTGTCCCGGTTCATGACCTCCTGCAACGCGTCCTCCATCCAGTACAACCGGAACTTTTGCTCCCTCAAATACATTGGTTGCACCTGTTACGATCTGAACTGTCTCAGTTCCCACATTCACCTGACAGATCACCAGCTTATCTGCATCCGGATGCTTCTCAATCTTCTCGATCTGACCAACCACGATCTTGTCAAGGTCAGCATCCAGCTTTTCAAAACCTTCTACTTTCGTTCCTGTCAATGTCATTGCATCTGTATATTCCTGTGCCGTCACATCAAGCTCCGGCACATACGCTTTTACCCATGATAATGAAGTATTCATGTTCTATCTCCTTTTCTATCTGCCTTTGCTTCTATTCCTGTATCCTCAGGACTGAAGCCTGCCCTCTTTCCCTGTAGTGTCTCTTTTTCGTTCACTAAAACTGCTTCAGGAAACGGATATCATTTTCATATAACAAACGCATATCATCAATCTCATATTTCAGAAGTGCAATACGTTCGAGACCTACACCAAATGCAAATCCATTATATTCTTCCGGGTCAATTCCGCACATCTCCAGCACATGTGGATGAACCATACCGCATCCAAGGATCTCGATCCAGCCAGATCCCTTACAGAAACGGCATCCTTTACCGCCGCATTTGAAACAGCTTACGTCTACCTCTGCACTTGGCTCTGTAAATGGGAAATGATGCGGACGGAATTTTGTCTTCGTATCCGGTCCAAACAACTCCTTTGCAAATACTTCCAATGTACCTTTCAGATCTGCAAAGGAGATATCTTTGTCAATGACCAGTCCCTCGATCTGATGGAAGGACGGTGAATGTGTCGCATCTACTTCATCAGAACGGAACACTCTTCCCGGTGCGATCATACGGATCGGAAGTTTTCCCTGCTCCATGACACGTGCCTGTACCGGAGAAGTCTGCGTACGCAGTACAATATCCTTATTGACATAGAAAGTATCCTGCTCATCTTTTGCCGGATGATCTGCCGGAATATTCAGTTTTTCAAAATTGTAAAGGTCATACTCTACTTCCGGTCCTTCTACTACTTCATATCCCATACCGATAAAGATCCGCTCTACTTCCTCCAGTGCGATCGTATTCGGATGACGGTGTCCTACGCTGTTCTTCTTAGACGGAAGAGTAACGTCGATCACTTCTGCTTTCATCTTCTCTTCACGGATCGCTTTTTCCATCTTTGCCTTCGATTCCTCTAAAAGCTCTTCAATGGCTGCTCTTGTATCATTTACAAGCTGTCCTACCTTCGGACGTTCCTCCGGGGCAACATCTTTCATTCCTTTCAATACGGCTGTCAGTTCTCCTTTTTTTCCAAGGAACTTAACACGTACATCATTCAGCTTTTCCGGAACGTCAGCCTCCTGAATTTTTGCGACTGCTTCCGCTTTGATCTGTTCCAGTTTTTCTTTCATCATTTACTCCTTTCTGCTCAACAGGGACGAATCTTTCTTCGATTGATTTTTTTCTATAAAAAAACCCCGTCCCCAAAAGGGACGAGGTATATTACTCGCGGTACCACCCTGTTTCCTGCAACATCTGTCACAGGCACTCGTGCTTGTGTAACGTACAACATACGGCATTTTCTACTGACCTTTCAAAAATGCAGCTCACGTGGGAAATTCGATTGCCGATTGAACTTGGGAAAACTTACAGCCGGTGATCTTCCCTCTCTGACAGAAACCGGTTCTCTACTTTGCACGGTCTTAGCTTTTATCTCTTGTCAATAAATTAGTAAAAACTTACCTTAACTATTTTAACATACGTTTCTCTTTTGTCAACCCTTTTGTCAGACGTTTTGTAATCTCAAGCCCCTCAAGGATCGCATTGATCTCACCCCCGAGAAGAATGATATACATACATCCATAGAGCCACAGCATAATCAGTATGATCGTCGTAAAACTGCCATACATACTTGTAAAACCTGTAAAAATATCCAGGTAGACCGAAAAGAAGAAAGAAAGCAAAAGCCATCCTGCTGCTGTAAAAAATGCTCCCGGGAGCTGCTTGTGCAACGTTGTCTTTCCACGGTTGGACCGGTTTGGCAGAAACTTATATACCAGATCCCAGAAAAACGTCAGCACAACCAGCGTAAGGCACGTCCTGATCCTGATGATAAAATTCATCACCTTACTCATAAAAGGGATATGCTCATATACAACCACGCTCAGGCTGTTTCCAAATACAGACAATACCAGTGAGAGCATGATCGCGATCAGGAACAGTACCGTATAAAAGCACGCCCTGAAACGCAGATAAAAATAATTTCGCGTCTCAATATTATCATAAATGCAGTTTAATCCATAGGTCACAGACAGAACACCTTTTCCGGCCGACCACAGGGCAACCAGTAAAGTAAATGGGATGAATCCGCCCGATTTGGTATAAACCTGCACAATTACACTGCGAATCAGCGGTGAGACCGTATCAGGAAAAACCGGAAGAACCAGTTCCATCACATCATTCATCGTAACCGGTGTGTATTGTACCATCGTAATAAGCAGAAGAAAAATCGGTATCAGAGACAATACAAAAAAATAGGCTGCCTGGGCCGCATAAGCACCGGTGTGGTGCGTATTCACTGTCCGTATCATATTCAGCACCCAGTTTTTCATTTTTTCTTTTTTACTCATATAGCTGAAAATCCTTTTCACTTTTTCCGTACAAAAAGCGGTCGTACAAGACGACCGCCTTTTATCTTTCGTGAACCCCCAAAATGCCGGTCCCTGTATTTTGAGTCCTAGCCACAGCTAGGTGGGCAACCTCATCCTGCCTTTCTGTCGTCCACTGCATACATCGGAGGCCTGACATATTATACAGAAATATTGGAATCCCTTTTTAATCAATGTAGGTTCAAAATAACAGGGTTGTCGTACACCCCAGGTTGGTTCTCTTTTTTTACCTAAAGCTATTATACGCTATTTACCCGGATTTTACAACCATTTACTTTATGTAAATTTTACAATGTAAATTTTATCGGTTGATCTTATGCTTTTCATCGGTACTCTGACCGGCTACTTATCTTGTCCCATCCGGGTGCTTTCTATTCTTTTTCTTTGCATTTTTCTTCTGGTCTGCTTTCATCCGAAGGACTACAACAACCACTGCCCCTGCTGCCACAATCGCAAGAACCACAAAGATTCCGATCGGTGCTCCGCTGTCTCCAGTCTTCACTACCGTTACCTGCGGAACTCCTGTTGGTTTCTTATCTGCAGAACTGTTCTGGTTCTGATCTCCGGACGGCTTCTGACCATCATTCTTATTACCTGAATCAGGTTTCTGATTGTCATCTTTATTTCCAGAATTGTCCTTGTCCTCTGCAAGAGTCTTCACTTTCAGAGCTGCTGCATCAGAATAATTTCCTGCTGCATCATATGCTTTTACAGTGATCTGATACTCTGTTCCTGCCAGCAGATTACTGATCATAACGGAGGTTGTATCTGCGGATACCTTCTTGATGCTTACTCCATTTAAGAAGATCTCGTATCCTTTAACTTCGACATTATCTTTGGACTTCTTCCATCTGATCTGGATAGAGTTTTTCGTAACCTCTGCCTTGCTCAGTTTACCTGGTGCAGTTGGAGCTTCCTTATCTACATCCGGCTGCTCTGCTTTACCTTTTACAGTAATCTTGCAGGTTGCCTCTAATCCGGCTGCATTGGATACTTTGATCGTTGCTGTTCCCTCTTTCAGGGCTGTAACAACACCGTTCTCATCTACTGTTGCGATCTCTTCATCAGAAGAACTCCATACAAGACCTTTCAGCATTGCACCTTCCGGTGTCGCTGACGGTGTCAGTGTGACTGTCTCTCCAACTTTCAATGTTACATCTTCTGCATCCAGAGTTACTGCATCCGCTACCTTCTGTACTGTGAACGGAACAACTTCTGAAATTGCTGCAAATCCACCCTGTCCTTCTTCTACGAGGATCTGGATCTTTCTTGCATTCTTTGCTGTGGTATCGAACTGAGTCGTTACCCATGCTGCACCAGCTCTTAAGTTACTTGGAACTGTGATATGGTCACCACTTTCGATCACCTGATCATTTTCATCAAGGATACGATAGCTGTACTGGTACACGATTCCGTTATTTGTGCTAGGTCTCTGCTGGAACTTGAATCCTCCGATATCCATGGACTTTCCAAGATCTACTGTCAGAATTGCCGGGTTGGACTGGCTTACATTGAAGCCTGTTGTACTCCAATTAGAATGCCAGTAAGTGCTGGAATCTCCGTCTGTTGCTGCAGAAGCTACTCCGCTGCCTGTCGGTTCTCCTGTACTTTCCTCTGTATTGGCACTGGATGTGATATCCGGTGTTTCTGTTCTGGAAATATCATTTACAACTGTATCTTTTACTGTGATATCGAAAGTCAGCGTGCTGCCGTCTGCAAGTGTTCCTGTCAGTGTTGCACTTCCTGCTCCGACTGCATTGATCTTATGGTTCTCTGCATCTACCGTCATTACACTGTCATCACTGGATGTAAATGTGATCTGGTCTAAGTTCTGACCTATGATCTGTGCTGTCTCACCTTTGTACAGTTCTGTCTTTTCAACCGTTGCTGTTACGGCTGTTGTATCTTCTGTAATCGTTAAATTATCCAGAACAAAGTCTGTCTGTCCCATGCTTCCGCTTCCTGCAAGTGAACCGTTCTCATAAAGACCAATCCATGTCTGTCCGCTTCCACTTCCGATCACCTGCATACTTACATGCTGTGCTTCATCACCGGTTGCTGCCGCCAGATAGGAGGTCGGTGCAGAATAGCTGTTACCGTCACCTACGATCATCTGATATGCTGCATTTCCTGCAAGATAATCAAACTCAACATTGTATACTTTTCCGGCTTCAAAACGGAAGTTCTGTGGAATTGTATAATATACAAGACCTGTTACCGATGCATGCTGCTTCAATGACCACTCACCATCAATGACATCACTGATAACTCTGTTGTTCCAGCCTGCCTGTGTATATGGTTCATTCTTCTGTGCCAGATGCGTTACCTGGTCGCCTGTCTGTGTAAATCCATGTACGAACGGATACATTCCTTCTACAACGGATTCAAAATCCTGATGGAAGCTTCCGTCTTCTGCATAGTTGTCCAGTGTCTTTTGTACGATACGGATATCATCCCAGTAAGTACTTCCTTCACCTGCTGCTCTTGAGAGTTTCAGGTCAGCGATCGTACCTTCTGCTGTAAAGGATACAAGGATCCTCTGCATATTTGTACCGTGCTTTTCATCACTTGCAACTGTATTTCTGGAGAAAGAACGCATCGTATAATTTGATACTTCTTTACTTCCTGTATTGACACTCAGTGTCGCCTTTGCATCACTCTCATTATCTACATAAATCTCTGCAACATAATCTTTTCCTGCTGTCAGTCCTGTGATCTTTGTAGATACAGTCACATCTTTTTCAGGGCTGTTCATTGCCAGTCTCTGGTCGCCTGTCTTTGCATACTTCTCGACCGTCACTGCTGCATTGTCAATGTCTCCACTCCAGTCAGCAGCATCTAATACACTGTCTGTTCCTGAGTAACCATTGAATCCCGGGTCAACCACATAGTTGTCCTCGCCGTAGTCTACCTTCAGTGTCTTGGAGGATTCTCCCTTAACAAGCACATAAGCGGTAGCTGCTTTTGCATCCAGCGTCACTGTTCCGTTGGATACTGCAACTGTCTTCTCATTGATACGTCCCTGATCACTCAGTTCGTACATTACAACATTTGCAAGGTTTGTCCATCCGTCAGGAAGCTCCCATGTAGATGTGCCTCCGTCCAGATTCCAGTGATACAGTTTCTGGTCACCATTTTCATCTGTCCAAGGAAGAAGATACTTCACATCGTTCAGTACTTCTTTTCCATTCAGAGTGATCGTACGCTCGATGTAAGAATCGGATCTCTGCTCTGTATTTCTTGTGACAACAACCGTATCTCCGGTGTCGTTCTTCAAAGTGATCTGCTTCTCTGTATTTCCTGTCGGGCAGTCTTCATCCTCACCATAGTCTTCCCAGTCAGTCACATAATAGTGCTGAAGGAATCTTGTAGGCAGGTTCTCTGTAAATGTCTCTGTAATATAAGAGTTATAATCCTGATCTCCGCCCCATCCTTCAAAGCCATACAGACGATATCCTCCAAGCAGCGGGTTGTCGGCTGTTCCGCCATACTTCGGATAGTTCAGGATCTGCGTATCTCTCTGGTCATTACGGAGGAACCGGATAATCTCACTATTCCATCCTTTCAGGCTTGCTCCGCCATAAGCGGCATCAGTTGCCCAGTGAGACCAGGTAGAATCATATTCTCCCTCGTAACCAAACTCTGTGGAGAATCTCCATCCGAGTGAGTTGATCTCTTTTGCGATCTGTCTTGTCTCCCATGCATTCTGATACCATACATCCAGATAAATGAAGTCCATATTATCTGTTCTCTTTGCTGCATCTGCTGCAATCTCACTCATAGAAGCATTCAGTGTTCCCTGAGAATCTTTGACATATTCGCCTTTATCCCAGTTTCCACTGTAGAAGCTTGTACCGTTGATACGGTCATAAAGCTGTACTAATCTCTTATAACGGGCCTGACTTCCCAGATCCCATAATTTATTGATCGTAAAGGACTGATCCAGCCATCCCCAACCATTTGTGATCGGACTTGTCAGCATTGTCTCATTGAAAGATTTTGCCTCTGGATAAGCCTCCTGTGCATTGATATGAATACCAACTTCTGTATTATACTGATGTGCGATCTTGATCAGGTTCTGGAAATCAGTGATTCCACCTTCACGCTCGGATACATCTGCATACTCGGAGTTGGCTGAGTCATGGCCTTCATTTCCATATCCTTTGAGCATAACTGCCTGTGGCAGTCCATCAGTTGCAAGATATACTTTCTTAATATTATCTGCTGTCTCAAGGTACGGATTGGTTGCCATACCGGCAAAGTTCATAACAATACGATAGTTTACAAGGTCTTTGATATCCTCTGCACCCTGTGCAATGTTCATGATATCTCTGAATGCAAGAGCTCCGTCATTCCAGTCAATATCTCCATCTCCATTTGCATCTCCTGCAATGCATACTTTTGCACATGGAAGATCGCTAGTCGGATAACTGTAGCTTGCAGCCTGTCCATTTTTATCTCCACGTTCGTAATACCATACGGAACTTGTAAGACTCATGGAATCTGCACCACTGTTCATCGTGACTCTCTTGTCATCTTCGATTTCTGAGTTACTCCATACACCACCGCTTAAGCTTCCATTTGACAGGAATCCATACATATAAGTTCCTGTTGTAGATGGATTGAATCCATCATCCCATGTAATATGGGAATCTCCGCTCTGGGTAGTCGTTGTAGACGGTGATACACCATCAAATGCCGCATCCTCTTCTGACATATCTGTAGAAAGAAGGTTCAGCTGCGGAATCTCGATCGTAGCAATATCTGCACATCCGTCTTTCTTTTTGATGGATGTTACTTCCCAGGTCAGATCATTATCATCTACACTGATCTTCACTTTCATAGTCAGATCGATATTGGCTGACGTATTCACCAGATCCATTGTATAAGTTCTGGAAGAACTGTCTCCCTCTGCTGATACATTGGTCGGAGTGATCGCAGTCTTGTTGATGCTGACAGAGTTGATCTCTTCCTCCTGTCCACGGAAGAACGGAGTACCATCAACTTTCTTTGTCACATAACGTGCAACTACCGGAAATTCCTTTCCAACATATACATCCATATAATCAGAACTGAGCTTTGCATACTGGCTTAAATCCAGTTCTGCTTTTGGTGATAAGGAAACATTGAATACATTCTGTGCTGCATCTTCACTTACAGTAACCTCTTCTGTATGTGCCTGATAGCCTGTACGGCTCGCTGCAAGATTATATGTTCCTGTCTCGATCGCATCGAAACTGTAGTTTCCTGCATCATCTGTCTTTGCAGTATTGGAACCAAGCTTCACTGTTGCACCTTTCAGTGCTGTTCCATCTTCAGCCGTAACCTTACCGGAAACTGCTGCAACTGCTGTCGTATAAGTTTCTGTTACCTGACCGCTTCTGGCTGCTGCCCATCCCCAGGTATCACCCATACAATCTGTTGTTCCGATCTTGAAGTCAGAAAATTCTACTTTTGTAGCTCCGTTCGTCTTCACTCCCGGATGTCCCTCACCATTGATTGAATCAGAGATCGGTGTCAGTGCCTGTACAGACTGGGTTACTTTCTTGCCATCTACGATGACTGTCAGGTTCTCTCTGGAAACAGTAATGGAAATCTCCATTGTCTCATTCAGCACCGGATCAGGAAGACCTGAAAGCTTTGGATAAGACTCTGTTCCATTCACTTTGTACTGGAAGTACCATTTACTTGTCGGATCATAACCGACATACAGCCAGTTATTATCATCCTTATAAGTATAGAAGATTCCCCAGTTCGTACTTGTCACCGGACGGAACTTCAAAGAAACGGTTCCTCCTACCGGTGTCGTTTTCGTCTGGTCAAGAAGAAGTGCCGGAGCAACAGCACTGGCATTTCCATAGTTATGTCCATTTCCGTTTCTGCTTCCACCCTGAACGGTGATCCATTTTCTTCCTCTTGCAGTCTCCTGCGTTCCGTCATCTGTTACCGCTGCCGGATCCCAGGATCCTTTCTTATCATTATAGATTGTCCAATCACTGTAATCTGAGTATGTAGTATCTCCGACTACCACATCAGAAAAATAAAGATCGGTATAAGATTCATTTCTGGAGCCTCCCCCAAATCCAACCTTACCTGCTACATCCTTTAATGCTACAAAGCTGGCATCCGTCACTGTACCTGTACCGCTGGTTCCTGCGGTAATGTTTTTTACAGCAACTTTCACTGCACTTTCTGTATAAGTAACATTTACTGTGAACATATCGTTCTGGTTAATTGCCGGAAGTCCTTCAACGCTTCCGTAAGATGAAGTACCATTATTATTGTACTCATAGATCCAGTCTGTTGCTGAACCGGCACCATCATAACCGATATATGCCCAGTTACTGTCGTCCTTGTATTTCAGGACAACTCGTGCACGAGTATCTGACTGTGCACTGCCAAGTTTTAAGGTGCTGCTGAAACTCTCATTTGTAAATGTTGCTTTTGGAGATAATACAAATGCTTCTGGCTTTGAACCGCCAAAATGCGTATTTCCATTTTCAGCACCTGACACGATATGTGCCATTGTCTTGCTTGCTGCAAATGCATCGATCGACGGAAGATACGGCAGAGCCGTCGTTAATACCATCGCAAATGCAAGAAATCCTGCTGCAAGCTTTTTACTAAGCTTTTTCATAATCCCATCCTTTCTTTTACGACCGAAAGCTTTACGGTCTTATTCTATTTTATTATATAATTTATACGGGAAATAAGCAATCTCTACATACAAAAAAAGAGGGGAAGTTTAAAGCTTCTCCTCTTTTTCCCTCAAACCCTCATTTGTAATGGACTGATTATCTTCTGCGTCTTCTGACTGAAATTGTACCAACAACTGCTGTGCCTGCCAGCATTGCTGCGATCATCGGAAGAAGCATATTGGCTGTATCACCGGTCTTTGCTGCTACATTTGCTTTATTTCCAGCCGCTGTACCGTTATTGCCATTGTTCCCCTGGTTCTTGTTATCTGTTACTCCAGACTGTCCAGGATCTTTCTTTCCGTCATCTGTTCCATTATTATTACCGTTTCCGTTGTTGCCATTTCCGTTATTGTTGCCATTATCCGGGGTATCCGGCTTATCTGGCTGATCCGGCTTGTTCGGCTGATCCGGATCTGTCGGATCTGTCGGGTCTACTTTCTTCGGATTTACAGTAATATCATAGATCAGGCTTGCACCTTTATAAGTTACAGTTACCGCTTTATCCGTTGCAGCAAGTTTTTTGTCCAATGCAGGGCTGAATGTAAATTCATCTGCATTTGCTTCACTGTATGCCACTGCCTCGGTTGAATCATCATCATAAACTACATTGATCACCAGACCGGTCACATCCAGTGTCTCGCCTTCTGTATAAATGACTTTCTCCGGTTTTGTATTCCAGGTAATTCCCGTCATAACTTTTGCTTTCTGAGTGATTGCAAATGTATGCTCCAGAATTCCTGTATATCCGTCAATTCCCTTAATTACAAGTTTTGCAGTTCCAAAGTCTGTATTGTTCTCGTAAGAGATCACATAATCAACTCCATAGCGAAGTGTTGTATCTCCTGCTTTTACTACAATATCAGAAAGATCGAACATTACCGGATTTTCTGCATCCGCTTTCGCAACTTCGATTGAATCCGGAGCTGTTACTGTTACTCCATTTGCTGCATCTGCAATATCGATCTTGCTCTCTGCCATACGGAGACGGATCTCAGCAGCACTCATGTATTTATCTACATTCGCTGCACTTGAACCGTAAGTATGAACACCTGTCAGTCTTACATATTTTGCAGCAACCGGTTCTGTAAACTCTGCCAGTTTCCAGTCCTGACTGTCTTCCCAGTTTCCGGTTGAAACGGTTGTCCATGTTGAACCATCTGTGCTTACTTCTACTCTGTACTCGTTTACACGACCATTGTTCTGTCCGCTTGCTGTTCCCTGTCTTGGCAGATAACGAAGTGCATCCAGTACCGTTTCTTCTTCCAGTTCATATGTAAACCATAACTGATCGCTTGTCGCTGCCGGTGAACTCCATCTTGTATGCCATAACGTAGACTCATCTCCGTCTTTTGCATTCGATGCAGGACCTTCAACTCCTGTTGTAGACTGCTCACTTCCTGCGGATGCTGTTAATTTTGATACCGGATAATCTCTGCTGTCGCTGTCCGGTGTTGTCTGCTCTGCTTCATTCAGTCTTACTTCATAAGTATTTCTTGTCTGATGATCTTCTGACTCAACGATGATGCGGATCACATCATTGTAAGCCGGAAGGACTGTTACAGATGCGTTATCTTTTGCTGTTGCTTCAATCTCTGCAAGAATTGCAGGAGTTGTATATACTTTGCTGTCCAGTGCTGTCTGCGGTACTTCTTTTCCATTGACTGTCAGTGTCTGCAGCTCGGCTGTCGTATTGGTTGTACGGCTTCCTGTTGCTACTTTCAGTTCAATTTCTGTGATACCTGTGCATGCCTTTGCAGTTGTTCCTGTTGCCTGAGTACTGTTGGTCAGGTGGAATTTCACAAAGGTTGCTCCAACCGGTGCGAAATCATAAGTATATGGTTTCACATTTCCTGACTCTGTTCCGATTGTCTCGGTTGTATCAAGTTTTGTCCAGCTTGTTCCGTCCGCTGACACATAAATTTCAGTTGCTCCGGCATCCGGATATCTCATGCTCCAGCTGTCTCTCGCAAAATGAGTTACGATCTGTCCAAGTCTCTGTTCTGTTGCATATTCAAAAATGAGATCCGCTGTTGTATTTCCATCCTGAGAATAATCGTAGTTACTCCATACGGTCGGATTTGCTCCGCCGGATGTATTGCTTGAAATCGTTGTACTTCCGTCCTTGATCGCATTCAGTGTATCTGACTGCTTATCTGCAGGTACGCTCTGAGTCAGGTTCAGTGCATCTGCTGAAACGCTGTCACCGATTTTGATCGTCTCTTCCTGTACTCTGACGCTTGCTGTTACATCAATTTCTTTTCCAAGTACGTTTGCTGTTCCGTTGACTGTTACTGTTCCTGCTTTATCATAAGCACTTGCAGCTTTGTCTTCCCATGTTACCGGGAATGTTACGTCCATGATCGTTCCATCCTGAAGTACTGCAGGTCTGGAAGTCGGTAATACCGGTGCTACTCCTACTGCTGTATTCGTAGAATAATTCAGAAGTCCTCCGACCTCATCGATCATATTTACATTAACTGCTACAGAATATCCACCTTCTACAGCACCCTTCACCTGGAAGCTTCCTGTGGCTGCGATCTGATCTTCTGTAATTGCATCCCATGTTACAGGGAGTTCTTCACTTGTTCCATCGGTATAACGTGTCACGATCTTCTCCGGAAGTTCCGGTGTACTTCCGACTTTTACATAGTAAGTGCGTGACATTTTAAAGCTGTCGATCTGCTTTTCTGTACTTCCATTGTCCACTGCGGTTGTCGTGATCTTGACACTTGCAGAATCCAGTCCGTCTGCTGATGCAGTTACAGTGATCGTTCCTGCTTCTTTTGTGGACTTCACGATGGCAAGCACTTTACCACTGAAGGCTTTTCTGTTATCTGCCTGATAAGAGTCATGATCCGGTGAACTTCCGTTATCCACGCCTACCAGTTCTCCATCTCCCTCTACAGTAAACTTCACACGGTTTTCTGCATCCGGAACGATATTTCCATTTGCATCTGTTACATCTACTGTAATATAGGAAAGTGATTCTCCGTCTGCTGCAATCTTCTTATTATCTGCTGAAGCTTTCAGCTTGGAAGCTTTTCCTGTTGTCGTTACATTTGACTGTCCGACTGTATCCGTGATCTTCTGACCGTTGCTGTCATATGCAACTGCAGAAACAGTTCCGTCTGCATACGGTACATTCCATGTCAGATACAGGTTCTTGTCTGTTGTTGAGTTTTTATCAGTGCCTTCATAGATCTGATAGGTATATCCCGCGTCTGTTGTCTTCTGCGTAAATGTCTTCTTTCCAAGAGAAGTCTTTGTATCACTTCCTTTTGCCTGGAAGAACAGCTCAACAGATGCTGCATCGGAATATACAACAACCGGTACATTGCCGCTGCTGTCTTTACTTACAACGTTGTTGTTCCATGCCGGAAGAACATGTAATGTTGTCACATCATCATTCCACTGGCTCTGGTAGAAGTAGTAGCTGTCCTTTGCAAATCCCGCTGTATCAATGATTCCAAAGTAAGAGTTCTTCGGTGAAGGCCATGATCCAACAGCTCCACTTCCGATTCCGTTCCATGGAGTTGGCTCTCCAAGATAATCAAATCCGGTCCACACATATTCACCGGCTGCAAAATCTCTTGTCAGAACAGTGTACCATGCATTACTTGCTGTAGCTCCCCATCCCACTGCTGAGTTATCATAGGATGTCAGCTGCTTGTCGCTCGTCTGACTACCGCCTGTTGTACGGTAATAGATTCCACGGCTGTTAACCGCTGATGCAGTTTCTGAGCCATAGATAAACCAGTTGGAATTGCTGGAGTGATACTTGTCAAGTACTCTTCCGTCTGCATAGTTAAATCCAACAGTTCCTCCCTTTGCTGCAAGAAGGTTTGCAAAAGTCTTGGAAATCTGCCAGTCTGCTTTCAGCTTATTATCACCGATCGTCATCGGTCTTGTATTATCTGCATCATAGGCCCAGTTAATGAGCTTTGTAGCGGTTGCTTCATATTCAGCATCTGTTCCGCCACTGATTCCTTCCATAACCTCATTTCCAAGAGACCACATGATCACTGACGGTGCGTTGTAGTCACGGCTGATCATGGATTCCAGATCAAACTGTGCCCAGGTCTCTCCATCCGTTGCTCCAAGGATTTCATTGTCTGAAGCTACGGTCTGGTTGAACCATACAGAATAATCATTGCTGTTACCATTCTTTGGTTTTATCCATGTATCAAATGCTTCCTCAACGACCAGGATTCCCTGTTCATTGCAGGCATCGATCAGATCCTGTGCTGCCGGGTTATGTGTTACACGGATGGAATTACATCCCATCTCTTTCAGGATCTTCACCTGACGGTCGATCGCACTGTCGTAAGCTGCTGCTCCGAGAGACCCCTGATCGTGATGCATACATACACCCTTCAGCTTCATATTCTCTCCGTTCAGCGAGAAGCCTGTATTACTGTCAAAATTGAAATAACGGAATCCGTATTCTGTATCATAAGTATCCGTTACCTGTCCATCTACCAGTACTTCTGTACGGACGGTATACAGGTTCGGATCATCTACACTCCAGAGTTCCGGATTGGAAACCGGTACGGTAGCCCTGATCTCTGCTGTCTCACCTGCTGCAATACTCTGTGCATCGGTTGTTACTGTACCGATACTCTGATCTGCACTTCCATCTTTTGGAAATACTGTATGTCTGACAGTTACACTCTTTGCAGTATCCGAATCATTTGCAACCGTTGCAGTTACATTGGTATTCACTGTACCGCCTTTTTCGGTTTCAAGATTCGGAGTTGTAACCTTTGTACCGTTCAGATCTACGTGTACATCATCTGTAATCGTCAGATCTACATCTCTGTAGATACCGCTTCCTGAGTACCAGCGGCTGGATGGTGTATTATTTACCACCTTGACTGCAATCGTATTTTCCCCGTCATACTTTACATAATCTGTAATATCAAAGGAAAATGAAGTGTAACCATACGGATGAGTTCCAACTTCGTGACCATTCACCCATACTGTCGCATTCATATATACGCCGTCAAAATCAATACGGACTCTCTTTCCCTGCGTATCAGAACCTAATGTAAAGTTCTTTCTGTACCAGCCTGTTCCTCCTCCAAGATAAGCACTTTCCGCTTCCATAGATTTAGAGTATTCCTGGCTGATGCTGTAATCATGCGGTAAGGAAACCTGTTCCCATTTGGAATCATCAAAGGTTGCTCCCTGTGCATTTCCCGCATCCCCAAAGTAGAATTTCCAATTACTGTTAAAATTCTGGGAACGCTGTGCAGTAGAACTGTAGTTGTTCACATACACCAGTTCAGGATCCGAACTCATCTGAGACTGGGATTCTGTTCTCACCGCCTGCTGTGCCAGTGCCGGAACTGAAACTCCCGCTGCAGTTACTGCAAGAACTGCAGCAAGTGCACCTGCTCCCACACGCGTACACCGCTTCTTCTTTTTCATGCCTGTTCCTCCTTTTTCGATTTTCCGTTCTCCACGTCGGCAGACAGTACCATCAGACGCACTGCCCCCTATCGCATATTGTACCAAAAATTCCTCTTTATTTCTTGTGAATATCCACCTGTTCTCCCCTCTCTTTTGTCTAATTCAGAACAAAAAAGGCAGATATCCGGTCTTACTCCTGACATCTGCCTCTGATCTCTTTTATTTTAGATTCCGCAAATCTTCCTGATCATCGTATATTCTACACTCCGAGAATCTCTTTAACAGTCTCTTTCATTTTATCTGCATCACACTCTGTCGTATGACGGATCTCTGCATTTCTGATCTCTTCGATCGCATTCGGAACCGGGAATCCTGAAACCTTGTTCAGCTCATCAATCAATCGGAACTCATCCATCGCATCATAAGCCGGATCGATCGCAGTCATCACGCTGCGTGCAAACTTATACGGGCTTGCCGTAGAAGCAACCAGACACTTCTTCGTATCCTTGCTCTCTTCCCGATACTTCTTGCATACATATGCTGCAACTGCTGTATGCGTATCCATCACATACCCGGTCTTCTTATAAGTATCATGGATCATCTCTGCAGTCTCTTCCTCTGTTGCATATCCGCCTCTGAAATCAGCCAGCTTTTCTTTCATCTCAGGGGTGATCTCATAGACACCTTTTTCCTTAAGTTCATTCATCAGCTCTGTATCCTTCTCTGCGTCCTGTCCCGCGATCGTATAGATCAGGCGCTCCAGATTACTGGAGATCAGGATATCCATGGACGGAGAAGAGGTCAGTACAAACTCCCGGTTTCTGTTATACACACCGGTCTGGAAGAAATCAAATAAAACTTTGTTCTCATTAGATGCACAGATCAGCTTTGCAATCGGAACGCCCATCTGCTTTGCATAATATGCTGCAAGAATATTTCCAAAGTTTCCGGTCGGAACCGTAACATTGATCTCCTCGCCTGCCTGGATCTCTTCATTCTCAAGCAGCTTTGCATAGGCATACACATAATAAACCACCTGGGGAACAAGACGTCCGATATTAATTGAATTGGCTGAAGAGAACTGATAACCTTTTGCTGCAAGTTCTTTTTCCAGTTCTTTATCTTCAAAAAGAGCCTTCACTCCGCTCTGTGCATGATCAAAATTGCCGTGGATTGCAACAACAGAAGTATTCTCTCCCTTCTGCGTTACCATCTGCAGTTCCTGCACACGGCTGACGCCTCCCTTTGGATAGAAAACGATGATCTTTGTTCCCGGAACATCTGCAAATCCTGCAAGTGCCGCCTTTCCTGTATCTCCGGAAGTGGCAGTCAGGATCACGATATCATTCTTCACCTGGTTCTTTCTTGCGGAAGTAATCATCAGATGCGGCAGAATTGAAAGTGCCATATCCTTAAATGCGATCGTTGCTCCGTGGAACAGTTCCAGATGATAAGTATCTCCCACCTTTACAAGCGGAGCGATCACTTCTGTATCAAACTTGGAATCGTAGGCACTGTTAATGCAGTGCTTCAGTTCTTCTTCCGTAAAATCGGTAAGGAACTTTTTCATAACTTCATAAGCAGTCTCCTGATAAGACAGACTCTTCAATTCGTCCATCGTAACATCCAGCTTCGGAACCGATACCGGTACGAACAGGCCGCCATCATCTGCAAGTCCCTTTAAGATTGCCTCTGAGGCTGTTACTGTCTTGTCTGCATTTCTTGTACTTTTGTATAAAAGATTCATCGCTTTGCCCTCTTTTTCATATTTTAAAACTTTTTTCTGCTTCTTTTTCTGCAAGTATATCACAACTTTACCGTTTCCTCAAGAAAATTGCACCAACTCCGCAGATTCCCATCAAAACCGGATAATAAAGGTTCGGTAAGATATCCACCGGTGTCAGGCCTGTCAGCGTCGCTGCTGATAAAAGCTGTGCCCCATAAGGGATCATTCCCTGACCAACTGAGGTGAACATATCCAGAAGGGATGCCGAACGTTTCGGATCTACGCCATACTCTTCACTGATCTCCTTTGCGATCGGTCCTGTCATCACGATCGCAACCGTATTGTTCGCTGTACACATATCCACAAATAATGCCAGCAATGCAATTCCAAGTTGTGCTCCTTTTTCCCCTCTGATCCTGCTTTTGATCAGATCCAGAATAAACTGAATACCACCGGCTTCTTTCACCAGTGACACGATACAGGCAACCAGGATTGAGATCACAGTGATATCGTACATTGAAGTCACTCCGTCCCCGACCACTTTAAACATCTCTGCCACTGCAATATTTCCTGCTGCTACCCCGACGATCAGCGAGATCACAATTCCGCTGATCAGCACAAGAAAGACATTGATCCCCGCCAAAGCTCCTGCCAGTACGATCAGATAAGGAAGAACCTCCCACAGGTTATATTTCAGGTCTCCCTCCAGAGAATAGCTGACATTTCTTGTCATGATCCAGAAGATCAGGATACTGAGGACTGCTGCCGGAAGTACCAGCAGAAAATTGGCTTTGAATTTGTCCTTCATCTCACAGCCCTGCGTCTTGACTGCTGCGATCGTTGTATCGGAGATCATGGACAGGTTATCCCCGAACATTGCTCCGCATACAACAGAAGCAATACAGACAGACAGTTCAAATCCGGTCTTTTCGCTGATTCCTACTGCGATCGGTGCAAGTGCGGCGATTGTTCCCATGGATGTTCCCATAGAAACTGAAATAAAGCAGCCGATCACAAAAAGTCCTGCCACTGCAAAGTGGGTCGGTATCAGAGAAAGTCCCAGGTTCACTGTGCTTTCTACTCCTCCTGCTGCCGTTACCGCACCGGAAAATCCACCCGCACAGAGAAAGATCAGACTCATTGTGATAATATTTTCCTCACCGACTCCTTTTGCGATCACTCTGATCTTATCCGCAAACTTCAGTTGTCTGTTCTGCATAAAAGCCACAAATAATGCGATCAGAAATGCAACTACAGCCGGCATGGCATAAAAGTCTCCAAAAATAATCCCTGCTCCGAGAAAGATCAGCAAAAAAACTCCGATTGGCAAAAGTGCTGCCGCATTTCCTTTTGTCACTGTATTATTCATATTATTCCCTTTCTTTTGTCTTCCTTCTTTCTTATAGATAAACCTAAAACGAGGATGCGACAATTTTACTCCCGCATCCTCTGTCTGTATCTTCTGCTTTTATTTATTCTTCTTATGATTGGTATAATTTACCAGTCCACCTGCCGCGATCAGCTTCTGCATAAACTCCGGGAACGCCTGTCCCTGATATTCCGTGCCTTTCGTGCGGTCATAGATCTTACCACTGTCGAAATCCACCTCGACTTCATCTCCGGCTTCGATCTCTTTTGCAGCTTCCGGGCATTCAATGATCGGAAGTCCGATATTGATCGCATTTCTGTAGAAGATCCTTGCAAATGTCTCCGCAATGATGCAGCTTACTCCTGCCGTCTTCAGACAAAGCGGAGCATGCTCTCTGGATGAACCACATCCAAAGTTCTTATTGGCAACGATCAGGTCTCCTTTTTTCACATTTTTTACGAAATCCGGGTCAATATCCACCATTGCATGGCTTGCAAGCTCCTGTGCATCAAAAGAGTTCAGATATCTTGCCGGAATGATTACGTCCGTATCTACATTATCTCCATATTTAAATACATGTCCTAAGGCTTTTTCCATTACTTTTCACCCACTTTCTCCGGATTGGCAATGCATCCTGCGATTGCACTTGCTGCTGCTACTTCCGGTGATGCAAGATAGATCAGGGAATCCACATGGCCCATACGACCTACAAAGTTACGGTTTGTTGTAGAAACACATTTTTCTCCTGCTGCCATAACGCCCATATGACCGCCCATGCAAGGGCCACAGCTTGGTGTATTGACTGCACAGCCTGCATCTACAAAGATATCAAGAAGGCCTTCTTTGATACACTCTTTATAGATCTTCTGCGTTGCCGGAATAACCATAACACGTACATCCGGGTGAACGGTATGACCTTTCAGGATTGCAGCTGCCTTTCTCAGGTCTTCCATTCTTCCGTTCGTACAGGATCCGATCACAACCTGATCGATCTTAATTGGCTCCATCGCCTCAACTTCATCGATCGTCTTCGCATTACCCGGGAGATGTGGGAATGCAACTGTCGGACGTACTTTCGAAAGATCGATCTCGATCACATCATCATATACTGCGTCCTCATCAGCCTCATAAACTGTATATTCTTTCCTGCAATGCTCTGCAAGATAAGCCTTTGTCTTTTCATCAACCGGGAAGATCCCGTTCTTTGCACCAGCCTCGATCGCCATATTTGCCATCGTAAAACGGTCATCCATCGAAAGACAGGCAACTCCGTCTCCGGTAAATTCCATTGATTTGTAAAGAGCTCCATCCACTCCGATCTGACCGATGATATGGATAATAATATCTTTACCGCTGACATATTTGGACGGCTTTCCTGTCAGGACAAACCTGATCGCACTTGGAACTTTAAACCAAATCTCACCGGTTGCCATTCCGGTTGCCACATCGGTTGTTCCCATACCTGTTGAGAATGCCCCCAAAGCTCCGTATGTACAGGTATGTGAATCTGCACCGATAATACATTCACCGGCTGTCACTACACCTGCCTCCGGGAGAATTGCATGCTCTACACCGGATTTTCCCTGCTCAAAATACCATTTCAGTCCCTGTGCCTTGGAGAACTCCCGGATTGCCTTGGAGTTCTCTGCTGATTTGATATCTTTGTTCGGAGTAAAATGATCCGGTACAAAAACTACTTTATCCTTATCAAATACAGTATCTGACATCTGCTTTAAGATTGGCAGAGCCATCGGACCCGTAATATCATTTGCCATAACAATATCGAGCTTCGCCTCGATAAGCTGCCCTGCTTCTACGGAATCCAGTCCGGCATGGGCTGCTAAAATTTTCTGCGTCATTGTCATTCCCATTTTGGCATACCTCCTTTTAAAATGAGATGAAATCTTATTCAATGAAATGGGATCTCATTTCTTCTCGATATATCCCTTTGCTGTCAGAGCCTCTGCACAGAGAACCGCTCCACCGGCTGCTCCTCTGACTGTATTATGGGAAAGTCCGATAAATTTGTAATCGAACATAGAATCTTCTCTCAGACGTCCGATTGAAACTCCCATACCATTCTCATAATTCACATCCTCTGCCACCTGTGGACGGTTGTCCTCTTCCAGATACTGGATGAACTGCTTCGGAGCACTCGGAAGTTCTGCTTCCTGCGGGAATCCCTTGAATGTCACAAGTTTCTCGATCAGCTGTTCTTTTGTAGGCTTCTTTTCAAAGTTGATAAATACGGCTGCTGTATGTCCGTTGAGAACCGGTACACGTACACACTGGCATGTGATCTTTGGAAGTTCCGCTTTCACGATCTGTCCGTTTTCTACTTTGCCGAGTACACGAAGTGGCTCCTGCTCACTTTTCTCCTCTTCTCCGCCGATGTAAGGAATAATATTTCCTACCATCTCCGGCCAGTCTTTGAAAGTCTTACCTGCTCCTGAAATTGCCTGATAGGTCGTAACAACCAGCTCTTTTGGTCCAAACTCTTTCCATGCAGCAAGGCACGGTGCATAGCTCTGGATGGAACAGTTCGGCTTTACTGCGATAAATCCACGGGTTGTTCCGAGACGCTTTTTCTGATCTTTGATCACTTCAAAATGCTCTGCATTGATCTCCGGTACTACCATCGGTACATCCGGTGTCCAACGGTGTGCACTGTTGTTGGATACAACTGGTGTCTCTGTCTTTGCATAAGCCTCTTCAATCGCTTTGATCTCTTCTTTTGACATATCTACAGCACTGAATACGAAATCAACAGTAGATGCTACATGCTCTACGTCATTTACATTCAGTACAACCAGCTTCTTTACAGCCTCCGGCATCGGAGTATCCATTTTCCAGCGGTCTCCTACTGCTTCTTCATATGTCTTTCCTGCGGAACGCGGGCTTGCTGCTACCGTAACCACTTCAAACCATGGGTGGTTCTCAAGCAGAGAGATAAATCTCTGTCCTACCATTCCTGTTGCTCCAAGGATACCAACTTTTAACTTCTGTTCCATTTTCTTTCTTCCTTTCCTGTATCTTACTATTATTTTATTCTGCCCATCCTGCAGATTTCTCTGTATGCAGATATTCTTCTTCCAGGGCAATCACTTTTTCCATTGCCGCTTTTCCCGGTGCACCGATCGTATTTCTCATCTCTACACAGGTCTTCATGCTGATCGCATCGTAAATATCCTCTTCAAATACCGGTGAAATCGCCCTGAACTCTTCCATGGTGAAATCATCCAGTGCTTTTTTATGCTCAATTCCATAAAGTACCAGTTGTCCGACAATGCCATGTGCGTCCCTAAACGGCACTCCATGGTTTACCAGATAATCTGCTGCATCGGTCGCATTAGTAAAGCCGTGCTTTGCACTCTCTTCCATTCTTGCATCATTAAACTTCATTGTCCTGAGCATTCCAGTAAATAATGCAAGGCAGCCCTTTGTCGTATCAATGGCATCAAATACAAGTTCTTTATCCTCCTGCATATCCTTATTATATGCCAGTGGGATTCCTTTCATCGTTGTCAGAAGTGACATCAATGCTCCGTAGACTCTTCCGGTCTTGCCACGGACAAGCTCTGCGATATCCGGATTCTTCTTCTGTGGCATGATACTGCTTCCGGTACTGTAAGCATCATCAATCTCAACAAACTGGTACTCGTTGGAGTTCCAGATGATCACTTCCTCTGAAAACCGGCTCAGATGCATCATGATCGTAGACATCGCTGACAATAGCTCGATGAGATAATCTCTGTCTGACACGGAATCCATGCTGTTCAATGTCGGACCGTCAAATCCAAGCAGCTCTGCTGTATACTCTCTGTCCAGCGGATAAGTCGTTCCCGCCAAAGCACCTGCTCCCAATGGACAATAATTCATTCTCCTATAGATATCTTTCATGCGGAGTCTGTCACGCCTGAACATCTCAAAATATGCTCCCATATGATGTGCCAGTGTGATCGGCTGTGCTTTCTGCAAATGCGTAAAGCCCGGCATATACGTCTCGACATTTTCCTTCATCAGCTTCAGAAGGACTTCCAGGATCTCTTTTAAAAGACTGTCCAGTTCCAGCACTTCATCTCTTGTATATAATCTCATGTCCAGTGCAACCTGATCATTCCTGCTGCGTCCGGTATGCAGCTTCTTTCCTGCATCTCCGATCCGATCGATCAAATTCGCCTCCACAAAGCTGTGGATATCTTCGTATTTGTCTGTAATCTCGAGTTTCCCGTTCTCCACATCCTCACGGATCCCGTTCAGCCCGTCTATGATCTGCTTCTTTTCTTCTTCTGTCAAAATCCCCTGCTTTGCAAGCATGGTGACATGAGCAATACTTCCTCGGATATCCTGCTCATAGAATCTCTTGTCAAAAGAAATCGATGCATTGAAATTGTACACCAGTTGATCCGTTTCCTTTGTAAAACGACCACCCCATAACTGTGCCATTTCTCATCCTCTTTTCTATTCTTATATTTTCTTTATTTCCGCAGAGACATTCATTTTCACTGCTTCAAACCTGCCATTTTCATGCCGGTTCCCCGCATTTGGTCTTAAAATAACCGACTGCACTCTGCTTTTTTCTACTAAGTTTATCATACTAAAGCGTCTGATGTCTACTGTATTTTCTCTTTTTTTACTTTTCAGCCTGAGATTTTCTCGCTTTATAAGAAAATTCACAGCCACAATAGTCCTGTCTGTAAAGCCCGTAAATTGCCGAAAGTTCAATGGATCGCTTATATCCATTCTTCTTTTTAAAGTCTGACAACAGATACTCCTTCCCATATTCTGCCCCGACACTTCGTCCGATCTCATTTAATTTCTGTGCATTTTTCATCGGGCTGATACTTAAAGTCGTTGTAAAGAAATCAAATCCTCCCTCCGCTGCCTTCTGTGCCGTCTTTTTCAACCGCATCTCATAACATTTCATGCAGCGTTCCCCACCTTCCTTTACTTCTTCCAATCCTTTCGCCATTTCATAAAATCGTTCCTTATCATAACTTCCTGCCAGAAAAGAAACCGGATTTTTGAAATGCATCTCACTGATCAGCTTCTGCTGCTCCAAAATCCTCTTTGTATATTCACTTTCAGGATAAATATTGGGGTTATAATAAAAGACTGTGATCTTGAAATACGCAGACAGATACTCCAACACATAACTGCTGCATGGTGCACAGCAGCTATGAAGCAAAAGCGTAGGAACTTTGCCTTCTTTCTGTAAAGTATCCAGCACTTTTTCCAATTCTTTCTGATAATTGATCTTCTGTAAATTCATCGGTATTCCTTCTCCTGTTACTGCTCCTTAAATCACCTTTTCCCTGTTCCCACATACTTTAAATATAGATAGAAACGACCGGGAGGATTTTATGAAAACCATTCTTGATCTTCATAATATATATTATTCTTACCACACATCCCACGGAGAAACAAGAGCTTTATCCAATCTTTCCTTTTCTCTTGCCCCCGGAGAATTTGCTGCTGTTGTCGGTCCGTCCGGCTGCGGCAAATCTACTCTGCTCTCACTGATCTGCGGACTAATGAAACCACAGACAGGAGAAATTCTTTTAAATGGCGAGCCTGTTCTTGGAAATTCTCCGCAGATCGGATATATGCTTCAGCACGATCATCTCTTTGAGTGGCGGACTATTTACCGTAATATTTTACTTGGTCCTGAGATCAGCCACACTCTGAACAAAGAGATTCGTGAAAAAGCAAAGTCCATGCTCACTCAGTATGGACTGAAATCTTTTATCCACGCAAGACCTTCCCAGCTTTCCGGTGGAATGCGGCAGCGTGCAGCACTCATCCGCACCCTGCTCCCCGAACCGGAACTTCTTCTTTTAGATGAGCCATTTTCCGCACTGGATTATCAGACCCGGCTGACCGTCAGTGATGATATCGGACAGATTCTCCGGCATTCCGGCAAAACCGCTCTCCTCGTCACTCATGACCTCTCTGAAGCAATCAGTCTGTCTGACCGCATTATCGTTCTGTCCCGGCGTCCGGCAACCGTTTCAACGATCATCCCGGTCACTTTCTCTTTAGAACATGATACCCCGTTGAACCGCAGAAATGCACCGGAATTTAAAACCTATTTCAATCAACTTTGGAAGGAGCTGAACCAAAATGAAACTCTTGCATAAACTTCCCGAAGACACTTCTCCCGAACAGCTTATTTTTCTGAAAAAAATACGCCATCACCGTCAGTTCGTATTCATCGCACGCATCCTGCTTCTGATCCTCTTTCTATTACAATGGGAACTCTGTGCCAATGCAGGCATCGTAGATTCCTTTATCTTCAGCAGTCCTTCCCGGATTGCCCGCTGCTTCTGGGAAATGACTCTGGATCAAAGTATCTTTCTTCATATTGGGATCACACTTTATGAGACGCTTGCCAGTTTTGCCTGCGTTACGCTGTTCAGCCTCCTGGCCGCTGTACTTTTATGGAGCAGCCGAAAACTCTCCGAGATACTGGAACCTTATCTGGTCGTTCTGAACAGCCTGCCGAAATCTGCCCTTGCTCCCCTGCTCATTGTATGGCTCGGTGCTACTCCTACCACCATTATCGTTGCCGGAATGTCGGTGGCAGTCTTCGGAAGTATCCTGAATCTTTACACAGCTTTCATCACCGTCGATGAGGAAAAGATCCGGCTGATCTATACCCTGCATGGAAAACGGCGGCATATCCTGACCAAAGTAATACTCCCAAGTTCTGTTCCTGCTGTCATAAGCAACATGAAAGTAAATATCGGCCTCTGTCTTGTAGGAGTCGTGATTGGTGAATTTCTTGCCGCAAAAAGCGGACTGGGGTATCTGATCATTTATGCAAGTCAGACATTTAAAATGACCTGGCTCCTTATGAGCATCTGCATTCTCTGTCTTATTGCAATGGCACTCTACGCACTCATTAACACTTTGGAAAAATGGTATCTTAAAAAATATTTTTTCCAATAATTTTCTTGACAAAAATGCCCGTAATTTGTATTTGTTGAAGAGCATATATCCCGGCAGCAGGAATTTTTTTTGACAGAAGAGCGTCCATATCCGCACTTGTTGTTGCATCGCAGTGCAGGACCCGCTTTACCTCAGCCCGTT
>NZ_CAKRGI010000026.1 GCF_934330165.1 uncultured Mediterraneibacter sp. | reverse complement strand
GCAGTATGGGGCAGTCATAATAAGCACATAAAAGCAGATTATTTTTTAGAAAGACCTGCCGACCTGTTATCTGCTATCACTTCAGAGAAATTGTATTGGCGATGAAAGACCGGACGAAAATGGGACTCTAACAGTTAAATTTTTCGCAGAATATTTAAAATATAAGGATATGGATTAAGTAGCTCTTGTATGTGCAAATTGCTCCATCTTTCTCTCCTCCTGCGGCATTAACTAAAAAATCAAACTCGTCCACCGCAAAGACAATGTCAATCTGGAATGGCTTCCGCTGTGGCATCTGTAATCCCTGTTCATCTGCAATAATTTGCTGAATGTTGTCACTATGAAGCCATTCAGAAATAAAATTTATGTCTCACTTTATTCTCTCCTTTACTACCGCATTTTCAGGCACTTTCTCCTCATATTCCTGTTTCAATTCTGAAATATCGCATTTAAAATCACAACTTCTTGTTCAAACTTATCACTTCCTTCCAGGCAAAGAAAAAGACATCAGTTTGAAACCGATGCCTTTTTCTTTTACTTCTATACTATCTCTATACTATTCCGAACATCATGCCAATTCCCTGTACGAGAAATGCCGCGACCCATGCAATAAAACATTGCCAGACTACTAATCCGACTGCCCACTTTCCGCCCAGTTCTCTTTTTACAGAAGCAATCGCAGCCACACACGGTGTATATAATAAGCTGAATACCAGCAAAGAGGCTGCTGCAAGAGGTGATAATGCAGAAGCAATTCCCCCACCGAACAAAACTTCCAACGTAGACACCACGCTTTCTTTTGCCATAAAACCGCTGATCAAAGAGGTACAGATCCGCCAGTCTCCCAACCCCAACGGCTGGAAAACCGGTACTAAAAATCCTGATACTGCTGCTAAAATACTTTTTGCCGAATCCTCGACCATATTTAAATGCAGGTCAAAACTCTGCAAAAACCATACCACGATCGTTGCTATTAAAATGACAGAAAACGCCTTCTGAAGGAAGTCTTTTGCCTTTTCCCATAAAAGCTGTGCTACGTTCTTTGCTCCCGGCATCCGATAATTTGGCAGTTCCATTACAAAAGGAACCGGTTCCCCTTTAAAAAGAGTCCCTTTATACAAGAAAGCGATCAAAATCCCTGTCAGGATCCCCAATACATATAAGCCTGACATGATCAGACCACCCTTTTTCGGGAAAAAAGCACTGACAAAGAAAGAATAAATCGGCAACTTAGCCGTACAGCTCATAAATGGAGTCAAAAGAATCGTCATTTTTCTGTCTCTTTCACTGGTCAGGGTTCTTGTTGCCATAACTGCCGGAACCGTACAGCCAAATCCAATCAGCATCGGAACGATACTTCTTCCTGAAAGTCCGATCTTACGAAGCAATTTATCCATAACAAAGGCAACCCGGGCAATATAACCGCTGTCTTCCATCAGTGAAAGGAAGAAAAACAACGTTACAATAATCGGCAGAAAGCTCAGTACGCTCCCCACACCCGTAAATATTCCGTCAATGACCAGACTGTGGATCGCCGGATTTACATTCAGGTTCAGCAATGCTGTATCCACAACTGCTGACAACTGATCGATTCCATATTCCAGTACACTCTGCATCCATGCTCCGATCACGTTAAATGTCAGATAAAATACAAGTACCATAATCCCGATAAAACATGGAATCGCCGTATATTTTCCAGTCAGAATGCGATCGATTTTCTCACTCCGAACACGCTCCTTACTTTCTTTTGGCTTCACAACCGTCTGCTCACATAACCCTTCAATAAAATCAAATCTCATATCAGCGATTGCCGCACTGCGATCCAGCCCTCGCTCCTTTTCCATTTGAACTACAATATGCTCCAGCATTTCCAGTTCATTCTGCTCCAACTGCAACTGCTTTAAGATTAACGGATCTCCTTCAATCGCTTTTGTTGCTGCAAACCGAACCGGTAAACCTGATTTTTCTGCATGATCTTCAATCAGATGACTCACCGCATGAATACAACGATGCACTGCTCCGTTATGATCATTCATATCACAAAAATCCTGACGCAATGGATGCTCCTGATATCTGGCAATATGAACCGCATGCTTTACCAGTTCTCCAACGCCCTCATTTTTTGCCGCTGAAATAGGAATCACCGGAACTCCCAGCATCGCCTCCATCTGATTAACATCAATCGATCCCTGGTTTCCAAGTACTTCATCCATCATATTTAATGCAACAACCATTGGAATATCCATTTCCAAAAGCTGCATTGTCAGATAAAGATTCCGCTCAATGTTCGTCGCATCAACAATATTAATAATCGCCTTCGGCTTTTCGTTCAACACAAAATTTCGTGAAACGATTTCTTCACTACTGTAAGGTGACATCGAATAAATTCCGGGCAAATCCGTTACCTGCGTATTCGGATAACCCTTAATAGAACCATCCTTTCTATCCACTGTTACCCCCGGGAAATTTCCAACATGCTGGTTCGCCCCAGTCAGCTGGTTGAATAATGTTGTCTTTCCGCAGTTCTGGTTTCCCACTAACGCATAGGTCAGTCTTGTCTCCTTTGGCAATGGGTTCTCATCTTCTTTGGAATGATATTTTCCTTCTTCACCTAAGCCAGGATGCTCTGAAGCTTTAATATTCTGTTGTCCTTCATGACTTCTGCTCCTCTTTCTGATCGGCTCCACCTCAATCTGATCTGCCTCTGCAAGTCGGAGTGTCAGCTCATAGCCATGAATCTGCAATTCCATTGGATCTCCCATAGGCGCAAACTTCACAACAGTTATCTCCGCTCCCGGTATCATTCCCATATCCAAAAAATGCTGCCTTAATGCACCTTCTCCACCAACCTTGCAGATCATCGCACTCTGCCCGATTCCAAGTTCCTTTAATGTCATATCCACTCTCTCTTTTCCACTTCTCTTCTTTTGCTTTTTTCTTGAAGTTCACTCTTTGTAGTTTATAAATGAAGGCTATTTTGCTTCATTATAACAGTTATTGATAATTTTTACCATTAACAGGCGTGGAAAAGATTGGAATTTCTAATAGAACTATATTTTTTCACTCAATTTTTTCTTCTGCTTTATTCGTCTTCCTCATTATATAGAAATAATACGGCACCAACGGAATCAACGCAGAAATCCAAGCTGCCGGATCTGCCAGACATACACCGGCAAAACTTGCCCTGCCCGATACAATATAGACGATCGCCGCCCTTGCGATCAGTTCAAAGACTCCTCCCAGCATCGGTACAAGACCGTATCCAAGTCCCTGCAATGTATTCCGGTACAGGAAAATACTTCCTAAAAATGGATAACACCAGAAGACCATCCGGAAATAAGTGACTGCCGCACTGACTACTGCAGTTTCTGACGGACTGATAAACAGCCAGGTCATATATTTTCCAAAGAAGAAAACCAGTACCATTGCAAAAATACTATATCCCCAGATCATAAACTGCGTACAGCGGACTCCCTGTCTGACACGATCCATTTTCCCTGCACCACGGTTCTGTCCTACATAAGTTGCGATCGTAGCACCAAAAGCAACAAATACCGTCATAATAATATTTTGCAGCTTACTTGCCGCTGAAAATCCTGCCATGGCATTTTCTCCATATACATTGATCGCACCCTGTACGATAATTGTTCCGATCGCCGTGATCGAGAACTGTAATGCCATCGGAATACCCAGTGCCAGAAGCCTTCCCCATGCAGAAAGGGAAATCTTAAAGTCCTCTTTTTTCAAATGCAGGATTGGAAATTTCTTTATAATATAAATCAGACAGAGTACCGCAGAGATTCCCTGTGCAATGACAGTTGCATACGCACATCCTTCGACTCCCATGCCGCCAAAAATAATAAATGCCACGTCCAGTACCACATTAATCGCCGCTGAAATGATCAGAAAATACAACGGTGATTTTGAATCACCCAACGCACGCAGAAATGCAGCAAGTGAGTTATATGCAGCCGTTACGATCAGCCCTGCATAGATAATTCCCATATACGCCTTTACATCCGGCATGATCTGATCGGAATAATTCATCAGTCTTAGGATCGGCTCATTCGCAAACCCAAATCCGATGGTCATCAATAATGCAAATCCAAGTGCAAGATAAACCGACATTGCCACATAATGCCGCATCCGGTCATATTGCTTTGCCCCGAACCACTGAGATACAAGGATCGCAAATCCACTGCTCAGTCCGTTCAGCCAGCCCGTTACAAAAAACATCAAAGATCCCGTACTGCCAATCGCTGCCAATGCACGTACACCAAGGAATTGTCCGGCAATGATCGAATCTGCCACATTATAAAACTGCTGGAAAATATTTCCCAGGAACATCGGGATCATAAACTGCACGATCAGCTTTACAGGACTTCCCGTTGTCATATCATGAATTGTCTTCGTTGCCTTTACAGCACTGTTATTTTCACTCATGCTCCATCCACTCCTTTTCCTTTGTCGTAATTTCCTTTATCACAATTTCCTTTTCCCTCATTCTCTCATCTGCCTGCAACTTTTCCATGCAGACCGAAAGAATCCATTTCTCCTTTAACTTACATTGCATTGCCCTGACTTTTTCATCTGTACACGGAACTTCCTTCCATCCCGGGTCGGACTCCGGCTGAAATGCAAAATCCGTCAGCTTTGCCGTCATTCCCTGCCCGCTTCGCTTCACATAGCTTTCCTTCAAAGTCCAAAAACGGTAAAAAATTTCTTCATATTTTTCTTTCTCTTCTTTATAAGAAAAAAGAAGTTCCTGCTCTGCTCTGTCAAATACCTTCGGAATAACTTTTTCCTTCACTTCCCTGATCCGTTCAACATCCACTCCCGTTTCCGTATCACTAAATGCACAGGCCACCAGTCCTTCACAATGGCTGATGTTAAAATGAATTCCCGGGTAATCCCGCAGATATGGCTTCCCATGCTGCCCGGAAGATAATCCGGCTTCCACAGATGTCTTCAATTCCAGTCCATAACGCTCTCTCAAGCCAACCGCAAGCAGTTTTGTTCCCGCTTCATGTTCCATCCTGTGTTTCTGCTCCGTTCTGTGCTTCTGTCCTGTCCTGCGTCCGCCATTCTCCTCTGCTATTGGCAGATACATGATATAGATATGTATCACTTCCGCAACCTCCCGTTTTTCACTCTTAAACTCATCTCAAAGAAGATTCCAACGTCTGATTGTAACGCACTCTTTTCGATTTATCAATTCGTTTTTCGATAAATTTTATCATTTTTCTTGCAACTCCATCTTTGGTGTGATAGAATAAGGCAATCCTGCGAGGGAGTAGTCGACGCTTCAATTCTGGCTTTTACAGAAGCGTTGTATTATCGACATAATGGTGCAGATGCACCCGGTATTACTGTAAACGACGAGACTCAGGGGGCGGTATTTTTATACTGTCCCTGAGTCTCTTTTTTTGCATTACAGTCATTACCTGTCGCTTTTTAATTAAGCGGTTCACATCAAATTTAAAGAAATGAGGAAAATGAAATGGGATTAACTGAACTTTTTATTCTTGCTGTCGGTCTTTCTATGGATGCATTCGCTGTCTCCGTCTGTAAGGGTCTCTCCCTTGGGAAGATCAAGACGAAGCATATGTGCATTGCCGGTGCATGGTTTGGCGGATTTCAGGCTCTGATGCCTCTGATCGGCTATTTTGCCGGACGTTTTCTAAGTGATTTTGTAACAAATTATTCTCACTGGATCGCATTTATCCTGCTTGCCATTATCGGAGTCAGTATGATCAAGGAGTCCTTCGGTGATGAAGAACAGATCGATGCTTCCATGGATGTAAAGTCTATGTTCCTTCTGGCTGTTGCCACAAGTATTGACGCACTGATGGTCGGTGTAACCTTCGCTTTTCTGAACGTTGCCATCGTTCCGGCTGTTCTCTTTATCGGTGCGACCACCTTCGTCTGTTCTGCTGTCGGAGTCAGGATTGGAAGCATCTTTGGAATGAGATACAAATCCCGTGCGGAACTTTGTGGTGGGATCATTCTGATCCTGATCGGATTAAAAATCGTATTAGAGGGAGTTGGGCTTCTCTGAACCCAATTCTCTTATCATGCAATATTGCTTCAAATGAAAAGGTGCTTTTTCAACCACCCCGAATGTCTTAAATCCAAGATGTTCATAAAATGCGACATTCTTCGGATTGTGCGTCTCTAAAGAGATCATCATGCCATGCTCTTCCGCCTGATCGATCACTTCCTGCATCATCATCTCTGCCAGCCCATGATGCTGATATTCCGGATCTACCGCAAGGTAAATCACATGCAGCCGCCGAGTCTGATGGAGCTGTGCCGTCCATGCCGAATTGAGATAATCTTTTCCAAGCATAAAATTCCAGAAGGTCTTTGTGCTAGGATCTTCATGGATCAGCCATCCGTCTGTCACCAGGCTTTCTTTCAGACTGACAAAATAATTGTAAAATGCATGACGGTGATCCGACTCATCAGAAACGATCAGGATTCCTTTCAGCTCTTCACTGTCCGCATACACCTCACACGTTTCAAAACATTCCGTTACATCGCACGAAAATAAATGCGGCATCAGTCTTTCTCTTGTCTCCTGATCTTCGATCAACGCACTGTACAGCGGATCATTTTTAAAGCAAATCGTCAGTATCTCCCTTAACCTGTCCAGATCTTTCTCCTGAACCCGGTATAAATTTTTGCATTCCATAATTTCTGTCGGAGGCTTGAGTCAGTACCCTGCCGCCTCCGGCTCCTTCCTTTTATTATTTTAATCTTTGATTCCCTGTAAACTGTCTTCCATCATCTTCTGCATCTTTCTTACAGATTCTGTCATATACCGGATATCATCCGTCAGATATGCCCTCTGTCTTCGCTGTGCTGCCTGCAGCCGACGTATTTCCTCTTCCAGATCCGGGAGCTGTCCATGCTCTGCCTGCCAGCTTTCCAGCTTTCTGAGCCGTTTCACAATCCCGTAAAGATTTTCATGATGCAAAATTCTTCCGGCTCCCCACATCAGCCTGTCTTTTGGCTGATGAAGAATATATTCCGTAAAATGATAATAGACTTCCTCGTCAAAAAGAAATGCATAACAGTTATTATCCACTTCATAAAGTGCCTTCAACGCTTCCTCTATTTCACCCTCCTCCAGTGCCTGCACTGCCTGATTCAGATAACAGATATTGTTCGATGCGGCTTCATGTGGAAATAATACTTCATCCTGCCAGTTCAGCCGCACAAAATAATCCTGTCCCTTTCTGAAAATCCCAAGCAGTCTCTGTGAAATATCCTCTCTGCTTTTTGCATCCACCGGGCGGACGATCTGTGATTTTTCAATCCATTCATACAATTCTTCCGCTGTCTGCTCTGCCTGTTCCGTTTCCCGGATCAGCGTCTGCATCTCTCCCTGCAGATGTTCTTCATCCTGTTCCGCCATCCTTGCAGAGACAGAACTGTGCATTTCCCTGAACAGTCGGGAAAAGTCCAGTGGTGGAAAGACTAAAGCATCCAGCTTCAACAAAAGTCTTGTATAGAGTTCATGGTGAAACCGGTAGACATTTTCCTGATAGATCTCTTCATTATCATACTGAGAATGATAATGTGTCTCCATAAAAGGACCGGCACTGAAATCATTCACCGTTGACGGGATTCCCGCGATCGCCATAGAGAAATCATCCGACCATGTCTCGATCGGGGCAAGCACAGTCAGTCCATCCGGGTAGGCATCCTCTGGCACAATCATTTCATCTGCAAACTTTTTCAGAAAATCTGCATATTCATAAGTACAGCGAATGGCATCCCGACTGCTGTGAGCATGTGCCGGCAGTTCAAAGTTCAGATCTGCCAGCACCTTTCCCTGCCACTCCGGATGGATGCGGAACACCTGATTCCATGCTCCCGTAGACCAGTCATACTTTGAATCACACACACCCCATTCTTCTGCTGCCAACGCACAGATCACGATCGTATGCCGGGGTCTGTAACCGCTCTCCAAAAGTGCTTTCGCAATGCCAAACGTCATGGACACCGCACAGTTATCGTCCTGAAATCCATCAAAATAGGAGTCATAATGGGCTGACAGAAGGATCATCTGATCTGTCTCTGTTCCCGGGATCTTCCCAGTAATATTATAAGCCGGACGATTTCTCTCCACCCTTGAACATGCATCCAGTTCTACCCTGACAGATCTCTCATTTTCACAGAGGCGGTCTTTCAGAAGGGCTGCATCTCTCCTGGAAATTGAAAATGCCGGTGCATACTCCGGTCCTGCGATATCCTGGGCATTCAGTGCTTCATCATCCACTTCTCCATATCCCTGCATCTGCACAGCGATCAGCCCCACTGCCCCTTTCAGATATGCCTGATAGACCGGATAATTGATCCACCATTCATCTCTCTGATTAATATCTGCCAGTACCAGCTTCCCCCGTACATCCAGATTTTTATAATCCGCTGCCGTCCCTCTTCCTACATAAACCAACTCATACTCTTGAAATCCATCTGTCTCAAAATTCGTCTGGTAAGCTCCAAGCTGACAGGTATATTCTTTCCCACCGCTGTCCTTAAACCGCAGAACTGCCCGCCCGAAAGTCCACGAATCCAGCCAGAATTCTTCTTTTTGAACATCAGTCAGTCCGATGGATCTCATTTCCTCATACAGGAAATCCCCGGTTGCCTTCTCTGCATGAGAACCTGCGGTACGAAAACCTAACACCGGGTTCGTCTTCTCCTGCTCCATCTGCTTTGCCAGCCGACAGGAATAGTCTGTATCAAGATGGGAAATACATCTTTGGATGATCTCCTCTTCCGCCTCTTTTTCTACTCTGCATTCTCCCTGAATTTCTGCTGTTCCACTCATAAGTCATCCCTCCGGTCATTCAAGATTCACTGTGGTTTATTTTAACATTTTCACGGCATTTCTACAATGACGATCAACAAACATCCAGGAATTCTGCATCCGAAAATCTCTTGTAAATCTCTTCCCGGTTCCCATCTTTTACTTTCCATATACATATGCTATAATAAATCTGTATGTGTCCATCCGCTGTATTTTTATTCATGATATACCGGATGGGTCTGAAATTTACTATTATTTCTCAATAAAAGGAGTTATTGATTATGAAAATTATCGTATTAGCCGGAGGTCTCAGCACAGAACGTGATGTGTCACTTTCTTCCGCTGCCGGCATCTGCCGTACATTACTTGAAAAAGGACATGATGCGTTCCTTCTCGACGTATTTATGGGACTGGAGCATGCACCGGAAAATCTCGAAGATGTCTTTACGCTCCCGGATCATGGCCTTGATATCGTCAAAAATATCAGCACAGAAGAACCGGATCTTGCCGCAGTTAAAGCATCCCGCCCGGATCAGTCTGACTGCTTTTTCGGTCCGAATGTCATCGAGCTGTGCCGCCTTGCAGATATTACTTTCCTCGGCCTTCATGGCGGAGAGGGAGAGAATGGAAAGCTTCAGGCTGCATTCGATCTTCTTGGCATTAAGTATACCGGACCGGATTCTCTCGGATGTGCCGTTGCCATGCACAAGGGCGTTGCAAAGCAGATCTTCCTTGAGTCCGGTGTAGACACACCTGGCGGTGGAACTTTATATAAGAACGGATCGGATCTTTCCTACCAGTCTCTTGGACTGACACTCCCGGTCGTTGTAAAGCCATGCTCCGGCGGTTCAAGTATCGGAGTTTATATTGTGAATACCGATGAAGAATATCAGAATGCTCTGGAGCATTCTTTCCACTATGAAGATGAGATTGTGGTAGAACCTTATATTAAAGGACGTGAATTCGCATGCGGAATCATTGACGGTGAGGCTCTCCCTCCGATCGAGATCATTCCAAAGACAGGGTTCTTTGATTATGCCAACAAATATCAGGACGGTGCTACCATGGAAGTCTGCCCGGCCGACATCCCGGAAGAGGTTGCAGAGCGGATGAAAGCACTGACTGTAAAAGCATTTGATGCGTTAAAACTCAACGTATACAGCCGTGCCGATTTTCTTCTCGATGCAGAAGGCAGCCTCTACTGCCTGGAAATGAATACACTCCCGGGAATGACTTCTGCCAGCCTGATGCCGAAGGAAGCAAAAGTTGCAGGGATCGAATACAGCGATCTTTGCGAATTAATCATTAAAAAATCAATGGAGGCAAGATACTCATCATGAAAAATATGAGCTTAAAGGAAATAGCTGCTGCCTGTGGCGGCACATACCACGGTGATCCTGCACTTCTTTCAAAAGAGGCATCCAGCGTCGCTATTGACAGCCGTAAGGTCCAGAAAGATACACTCTTTGTAGCAATTAAGGGTGCCAGAGTGGATGGCCACAGCTTTATCCCTCAGGTCATGGAACAGGGTGCTGTCTGCTCTTTATCTGAACAGGATCTTGGAGCTGTCACTTACCCTTATATCCAGGTTGCATCCTGCACAGAGGCTCTCAAGGATCTTGCAGAACATTACCGTCGTTCACTGGACATCAAAGTGGTAGGAATCTCCGGCAGCGTTGGAAAGACCAGCACCAAAGAAATGATCGCATCCGTTCTTTCTGAAAAGTACTGTGTATTAAAGACCGAAGGGAATTTCAACAACGAGATCGGACTTCCTCTGACCGTATTCAATCTCCGCAAGGAGCATGAAGTTGCTGTTCTTGAAATGGGGATCAGTCATTTTGGTGATATGGAACCACTTGCAAAGATCGCACGCCCGGATGTCTGCGTGATCACGAATATCGGATATGCTCATCTGGAAAATCTCGGAACAAGGGATGGTATTTTAAAAGAAAAGACTTCCATGTTCGATTTCATGAATCCTGATGGTACTGTCATTCTCAACGGTGATGATGACAAGCTCCGTGGATATACTTCCGAATGTGGGATTCAGCCGGTTTATTTCGGACTCGATCCCGCCTGCCCGTTCCATGCAGAACAGATTCAGAAAAAGGGGCTGAAGGGAACAGTTGCCACATTCGTGACACCTTCTTCCAGTTTTTCCGCCCACGTTTCCATCCCCGGAGATCACATGATCTCCAATGCACTTGCAGGAGTTGCCGTCGGTTATGCACTTGGAATGAAAGACGAAGAGATCATCCGTGGAATTGAAAAGCTTGTCCCGATCGCAGGACGCAACAATCTGATCGAGGCAGAACATTATACGATCATTGATGACTGTTATAATGCCAATCCGGCTTCTATGAAGTCCTCTCTGGATGTTCTCGCCTTTGCCGATACCCGCACCGTAGCAATCCTCGGTGATATGGGAGAGCTTGGAGCAGATGAAAAGAAAATGCATGCCGAAGTGGGAACTTATGCCGTTAAAAAAGGCATCAGCCTTCTAATCTGCATCGGAACTCTTTCCTCAGAAATGGCAAATGCCGCCCGGACAGCTTCTGAAGCAGCTTCTGATTCCGATACCAAAACTCTCGTATATCATTTTGATACAAAAGAAGCTTTTTACCAACAGATGGATCAGCTTTTAAAAGAGCAGGATACTGTTCTCGTCAAGGCATCTCATTTTATGGAATTTCCTGAAATAGTAAAAAAGCTGCAAGAGCAATAAATTAGATGCCAGCATAAACTTGGGTTCCTTGTTCATCTATATGCAGAGAATCTGCCACAGGCAGCAGCTTCTCTTGTGTACTTTGGCATAGAAAATCCGTATGATATGAGTTTTCCCATATCATACGGATTTTTGTTCTGGAATTTTATTCAGAAGATCACGATCCGATCTTACAGAATCCACTGATCCACATTCTTAAATATTCAGAATTTCTAGAATCTTTAGATATTCAGAAGGTCGCTGAACACTTTCAATGCTCCGTCTGTTTCATGTGCAAGCACACGCTTTGCAAGAACCTTACCCAACTGAACACCTTCCTGATCGAAGCTATTTACATTCCATACAAATCCCTGGAACATAACTTTATTCTCAAAGTGTGCAAGAAGAGCTCCGAGAGCCTCCGGTGTGAGTGCCTCACCAATAATAATACTGGATGGGCGTCCACCTTCAAAGTTCTTATTTTTATTCTCATCAGCTTTTCCACATGCAAAGGCTACGATCTGTGCGGCTACATTCGCACATAACTTCTGCTGGCTTGTGCTGTCCTGAATCACTACATCTGTTCCGATCTGGCTGCTCTTAAATCCGACAAACTGAAGCGGCACGATATCCGTTCCCTGATGAAGCAGCTGATAGAAGGAATGCTGTCCATTTGTTCCCGGCTCTCCGAAAATAACCGGTCCGGTCGGATAATCTACCGGCTCACCAAAGCGGTTTACAGATTTACCGTTGGACTCCATATCCAACTGCTGTAAATGTGCCGGGAAACGGCTCAGAGCCTGTGAATATGGAAGGATTGCTGTACTTGGATATCCCAGTACATTACGCTCGTAAACTCCGATCAGAGCATCCAGCATTGCCGGGTTCTGTAATACATCCTGATTCAGAGCAAGCTGGTCTTCCTCTGCCGCACCTTTTAAGAATGCTGCAAATACTTCCGGTCCAAATGCCAGTGAAAGAACTGCACCACCAACTGCGGATGTGGATGAATAACGTCCTCCGATATAATCATCCATGAAGAAAGCTGCAAGATAGTCATCACTCTTTGCAAGCGGTGAAGTCTCACTTGTAACAGCGATCATATGCCTGGATGCATCCAGTCCTGCATTCTTCAGAGCATCCTTTACAAAAGATTCATTTGTCAGAGTTTCCAGTGTTGTACCAGACTTTGAAACCAGTACGAAAATAGAATGTGCCACGTCGATAGAATTCAGAACTGCTGCCGCATCATCCGGGTCAACATTGCTGATGAACTTTGCTTCCATCTTAAATGTATCATTCTTTTTTGCCCAGTTCTCAAGTGCAAGATACATTGCACGCGGACCAAGGTCACTACCGCCGATACCGATCTGAACAACTGTAGTAAACTTCTCACCTGCTGCATTCGTGATCTCACCGTTATGTACTTTATTTGCGAACTCCGCAATTCTCTCCTGCTGCTCTACATAAAAAGCTCTCTTATCCACACCGTCAGCCTCAACAGCCTCTCCAAGCTGTCCACGGGTCATATGATGAAGAACGAGACGCTTCTCTCCTGTATTGATCACTTCTCCGTTGTAAAGAGCTCTAAACTTCTCTCCAAGCTGAGCTTCCTCTGCCAGCTTTACAAGTGCATCGAGAACTTTCTCATCCACCTGCTTTGCAGCATAATTGTAAACAAGTCCTGCTGCCATCGGGATGCTGTAATTCTTCACACGTTCAGCACCATTTTCTCCTGTCATTGCAGATACGAGATCTACCCGTTCTGTCTCTGAAAGAGCCTGAAATGAAGCCAGAGTATTTAAGTTGTTCCAGGTAACCATAATAGTTTCCTCCTTAATAAAACTTTATTTATTGCCATTATCTCCTAGTCGTTATTGATTATACTATTAAAAGGTTCTTAATTCAAGACTTGCGGATTCCGGCAAAAGAAAAAACCTGAAGAATACTTTCTCTTCAGGTTTTGAGAGGCGCAGACCGGATTTGAACCGGTGCATCAGGGTGTTGCAGACCCACGCCTTACCGCTTGGCTACTGCGCCACAAATGAAATTGTGAATACATGATGCTTCTGCTTCATGTAAGTGACCCCGACGGGAATCGAACCCGTGTTACCGCCGTGAAAGGGCGATGTCTTAACCGCTTGACCACGGGGCCATATGTGGTCACCGCTATCGCAGTGACCGTTGACTATAATATCATATTGTCGGGGAGAATGCAATAGGTTTTTTATTTTTTTATTAAAATATAAAACCTATTTTTCTGCACTCCTTTTCAACATTCTTAAGAATACTTCACATGCCTCTTCTTCGGTCGGATAAGCTCTTTCGCCTGTCCGTCCTCCTCTTTCGCTATAATAAATTCTCCACTCGTCTTCATGCACAAGACACAATTTTTCACTCGGTGTCCCACCTTCCAGAATGGAATATAAACTTTCCGGTATTCCCAGTTCTTTCAGTTCTTTTTTTAACTTTTCAACATTCATTTTTAATTGATCTTTCTTATTCAAATGACACAATACGTCCAGTTTCCTTATAAACAACAACAGTAATATGATCCACATTACTTAATCTGCTATAATCATCTCCTGATATTTTTAAAATGATCTTATTACCATTTTCATCCGTTCCTATCAATTGATAATTCATTGAAAACACGCCTAAATTAGCCGCCTTTTCGGTTACTATATGAGTTAGTTCCATACTTTCCGGACCATGGATTAAATCCATTACTATTCCTTTGGAAATCCATCCACAAAAGATCATGCTCATAATGACAATCGCTATCCTGATGCCTTTGTCTGAAATTTTTTTCTTTTTTCCTTTTTTTAAGACCTTCACATCAATATAAATAAATAAAATCCAAAATATGATTGCCCGTACTATCTCACTTACCATAACACTCCTGCCAGTTACAGGCATTATCATTTGTACAGCTATTAACATTCCCGCCAAAATGCATCCTGCTATTACTGTCACTGCTTTGACTTCTTTTTTCATCATTTCTGATCCACTACTTCCATATTTTCTTTTCTCTCAATCGTCCGATTCCAGATAATCTGGTTGCTTTTTGCAATATAATCATAACAAAAAAAACAGAAGATATCTAATCCTTTTAGAATAAATATCTTCTGCTTTAACTTATGGCATTGCACAAGTACTGTATTTTCATGAATTTCGACCTATCATCCAATACGTGTCATCATTTGTGGTCACATTATTTTCATACTTTTTATAGTATTTTTATATATCTCTTCCTATAATTATGCCGTTACGCCTATCATTTTCTGTTAACGGGCGTTTTGTGGTGTTTTTCAAGAACAAAATACTGATAACAAAGGATGTTAAATTATGTCAGATTTCTCACAACTACTTTCCTGTCATATCCACAGTAAGGATATTAAGACCTATGCATTAGCACAATACTGTGGACTTGACCGGTCAAATATGTACAAAATCATTAACGGAAAAAGGAAACCGTCTTCACGGGAGCTGGTCTTAAAGATATGCAAATTTATGCAACTTTCCCATGCCGAACAAAAGGAAATGGAACAGGCTTATGAGATCACTCTGATTGGGCATGACACTTACTATCGCAGAAAAGCTGTCGTTGATTTTTTTAATAATTTCCGTTTGTCTAAACTGAATCTGCCGGTTTTATCCGAACTTAATACGGAAATATTATTTGAAAAAGGATCTGTTACGCTGAATACCATGGCAGAAGTGAACCGTTCGCTTCTGTATATTATTTCTTCGGAAGTAAAAAAATCCAACGGCACGATCGACCTTCTCGTACAGCCGGACTGCGATTTTTTGATGAATATTCTTGCTGCTGAGAATTATGACTGCTCACAGACTACGATCCGTCATATCATCTGTCTCAATAACAGTACCTCAGAATCCATCACCTATCCAAACTATAATCTGCACTGTCTGGAAAAGATTCTTCCGTTGTATAGTAACGTGGATAAATATAACTGCTTTTATTATTACGACCATATTGATTCTAAATGCAGTAAATTTACTTTATTTCCTTACGTCATCATTACCAGTCAGTTTGCCTGTCTGCTGACAGGGGATATGACACAGGGGATCCTGACAAACACCCCGGAGTCTTTAACTTTATTTAAGGATATCTTCAATCAGTATCTGTCCATAGCATCACCGTTGCTGCGTCCGATCAACGATGTAACCGAGCAGATCAGCTATCTGAATAATATAATCCATGTTGTCCGTTCAGGCTATTCTTTCCAGATGGTTCCATGCCTCACTCCTTATCTGACGCACGACATTTTGGACAAATATATTATTCAGGAACTTCCAAACCGTTCTGAATTTATTCAGGCAATGGACAATTATATTAAAGTATTTCTGTCCTCTCATATGACACCCGATAATATCACATACATTTTTTCTTTAAACGGGGTAAAGAAATTTTTAGACACTGGCAGAGTCAGTGAATATCCTTATGATATTTATCATCCTCTGGAGATGACCGACCGGATCCACCTGATTCGCAAACTGATGCTGAATCTTCCTATCCAGAATTACCGAGTGTTAAAGAAAGATATCGGGCATTTGGATAATGAGATTTTTCTTCAGGTCACCCAGCCGATGGGACATATTATGTTCTCAACTCCGCAGGATCACCATCTGATCTATCTGGATATTGAAGAACCCGGACTTTTATATACTTTCTGGGATTTCTGTGAAACTTTGGATGATGCCTTATTCTATACGACAACTGAAGCTATAGAAATACTGCGTGATTTAATTGAACAATACAAAGAACTTAGATAAATATTTTGCATATTTTTCCTCTTTCCGCACATCCTATTCCTGACTATTTTTATTTTCAGGAGGTTTATCATGGGAAACAATATGGATCTCGATTATGAAATGTTCTGCTACCAGTGTGAACAGACAGCCAACGGCAAAGGCTGTACCCGTCTCGGTGTCTGCGGAAAGACACCGGAAATTGCCAATCTTCAGGATCTTCTTATCTATCAGGTCAAAGGCATCAGCTGCTATGGAAAAGTTCTCTCAGAGCTTGGACATCCGATTGAGAAAGCAGTGATCGCTTTTATTGAATCTGTACTTTTTACAACCCTGACCAATGTGAATTTTGATGCAGAAGTGCATGTGCAGCTTCTGCAGGAATCTCAAAAGATCAAAGACTCTCTGCGGGAAAAAGTGTCTGCTTCTGAAGGCAGTTCCGATCTTCATGACTCCGACTACTGCAGTTGTCATACTGCTCAGGCTCAGTACCGGCTTCCTTCTACAAAATCTGAAATGCTCCACGATGCCCCCATTGCCGGGATCATGTATGACAAGTCACTTGACCCCGATATCCGTTCGCTCCGGCAGACAATCCTCTATGGCTTAAAAGGGATCAGTGCCTATGGACATCAGGCACGGGAGCTTGGATATTGCAGCGATCAGGTCGATTCTTTTTATATTACCGCACTGGAATCACTGACCGATGACCGACTCACAGTCGAAGAGCTGATCCGCATGACAATGCGAACCGGTGAGGCTGCGATCGAAGTGATGAAAGTCTTAGATGAGGCAAATACTTCTGTCTACGGAAATCCATCCCCTCACACCGTCAATGTTCATATCCGGAAAGGACCGTTCATCATTGTATCCGGTCACGACCTGAAAGATCTGGAAATGCTGCTCCGGCAGACCGAAGGCACGGGAATCAATATTTATACTCACGGAGAAATGCTGCCGTCCCACGGTTATGAGGGGCTGAAAAAATATCCCCATCTCATTGGAAATTTTGGTGGAGCATGGCAGGATCAGCAGAAGCAGTTTGATGGAATCCCCGGCTGTATTCTGATGACAACCAACTGTCTCATGCGTCCACGCGAATCTTACAAGGATCGTATCTACAGTACTAATGTTGTTGGATGGGAAGGTGTAAAATATATTCCGAAAAAGCCGGATGGAACAAAAGATTTCAGTGAGATCATCCGTCATGCACTGGAACTTGGCGGATTTACGCAGGATGTCGAGCCACACGAGATCCTCGTCGGATTTGGTCATCATGCAACGCTCTCTTACGCCGACAAGATTGTTCAGGCTGTGGAAAGTGGAAAATTGCGACACTTTTTCCTGATCGGAGGATGTGACGGTGCCAGACCGGGAAGAAACTATTATACGGATTTTGCACAGCTTGTTCCAAAGGACTGTATGATCCTCACTCTTGCCTGTGGAAAATACCGCTTTAACAAAATGGATTTCGGGGAAGTGGCAGGACTGCCGCGACTTCTCGATATTGGACAATGTAATGATGTGTACTCAGCGATCCGCATCGCAACCGCCCTCGCCGATGCATTTAACACGGATGTGAACGGACTTCCGTTATCTCTGATCATTTCCTGGTATGAACAGAAAGCCGTTGCCGATCTTCTTGCACTTTTAAGCCTGGGCATCCGTAATATTTATCTTGGACCGGAGCTTCCTGCTTTCTTAAGTCCGAATGTACTTCAATATCTTGTCGATACATTCCACCTCAGAAAGATCACCAAACCGGAAGACGATATTAAAACCTGCCTTAAGCAGAATGTGCAGGCTTAAAGCACCCTAAAAAAGAAAAAACACCCTACAGCGTTACGTCTGCAAGATGTCCTTTGAACTCCCCGAGTTGGGCTCGAACCAACAACCCCACGGTTAACAGCCGTGTGCTCTACCATTGAGCTATCGAGGAATATTCTTTTCGTTGATCTCTTATCAACAAAAGATATTTTATCACAATATACCTTCTTTTTCAATAGATTTCCTCAATTTTTCAAAAAAATAAATCCGGGTTCATAATGAACCCGGATTCTTTAAAGTGGAGAATACGAGAGTCGAACTCGTGACCTCCTGCTTGCAAGGCAGGCGCTCTCCCAACTGAGCTAATCCCCCAAAGGCTTGTTCCTCAATCAGAACTTCTATAGAATATCATATGAGAACAAACCTGTCAACACTTTTTTACTAAAATGCGAGCAGACGGATCAAAAATGGATTATGATCATATAAGAATTTCAGAAAAACACTTTTTTCAATCATTCCAAAGCAGGTATGTCCGACAGATGTAGAATACAGTAAAGTCAGTCCCAGGAAGATCAGCCATACGATCAGTAAAGCGGCGAGCAGTCCCAGAATACCTCCTGCCAGGTGATTCACAAATCCCAGCACCGGCAATTCTCCGATAATATTTACCGCAACCATCAATGCCTTGACTATGATGATCGCCAGTAAGAATGTAACCAGAAAAGAGGCTACCTTCAGCACCAGCCTTGAGATGTATGATGCCACATAGGATGGAAAACTTGTGACATCCAGTTCTTTATAGATCGTGCTGTTATTATTCTCCAGCAGCATATTTTTCAAAAATTCCGGTACCGGCGAATTTTCAATAATTTTAATCTGTTCATCTCTCGGAATCTCTCCTATGACGGAAAGAATGTCTTCTGCTGAAAGACCATATTTGCTCCAGTCCGTTTCTCCAAGACTTGCGATCTGCTCCGGTGTCAGATTCTCAAGCGGTGTACCACTTAAATTTATTTTTGACAAATCGTCCGCAGAAATCTCCGGCATGAACATTTTTATACACTTTTTCTCAATCACATCATCAATCGGTGTATACTTTACCAGTGCATTTGATACATAGGGTGACAGAAATGTCACCAGAATCATAGTGATCAGGGTTGCAAGAAGAGAAAGTCCAAACTTCAAAAATCCCCTGATATATCCTACTGCAATGCAGATCAGAAAAATGCCTGCTACTACAATCAATAACCAATTATCCATACGCTCTCCTATTTCGTCAAATAAACAACTTTCAGTTCATTTGAACTCATCACATAGTACCTGTTCACTCCCACAGCCCGGAAGATTTCTTCTATATCCGCACTCATCCTGCCTTCAAATTTCAGGATTCCGTTGATCTTATAAATACTGCACCGTCTTCCTTCATATAGAATGACCTCATCTCCATCAATTTTCCCATGCTTATATTCACCCGTAAACTCTTTACTGAAAATCAATTCACCCGATCGGTTATAGACCCTCAGCTCATTTCCTGACTTTTCTTTATTTACGAGGATCATCCCGAAATATTGATCAGAATGGAAAATGCCCCTGATCTCCTGATCCAGCTTCACTTCTTTCAGCCGCTTTGGTGTACCTTTCCCGGAATAAATTTCAAAAGCATTATCGCCTACCGCAACCGACCGATCATTCCCCATGAAGAATACATCCGCAAGCATCGTTCCTTCATACTGATCTGCCGTCACCCGGTTATCTGTCTTTTCTTTTCCGGTTGCTCCGAAATGATAATATCCGATTCTTGACTCTACAATCCCATTGTCCGTATAAAGATAGCAGACCGCCAGCATCATACCGTCATCTGTCATATCAAGGGCAACCGGATATCCTGTCGTCCCAAGCGTGATCTGCTGCTCTACAAGAATATTGCCTGCCGCATCATAAGAAATAATCTGCGGAGAATTTTCATTTTTCAAGATTGCACTTACAATTCCCTGATCTGAAATTGCGATCTTTTCAATCGGGAGTGTCGTTTCTATCTCGCCTTTCAGCCCGTCTTTCGAGAATACCAGAATATTATTTCCACCTCTGTCCGCCACGGCAAATGCATTCTCTTTTACCTCGATCATCGGCGTCTTGATCTGCGTCGGCTGGATCCATACTTCTTCATTCTTTTTATTCAGGTAGACTATACCATTCCGGTTATATCTTATGATTCCTTTTGCAAACTGTACATAATTGCTTGTATCTGAGATTTCCTTCGTATAACTTGCCGCTTCTCTCGCCGTTCCATACGTCTTATTATCCAACAGCAGGTAAGTTCCACAAATTGCCAATACTCCCAACACTAAAACAGAAACTGCACCTTGCCATTTTTTCCAGCGTATCTTCCTTTCAGCTTTTTTGAGCTGCTTTTTATTCTCCGGTGGTTCTACGACCTTCAGATACGGAATTTTTCTTTGTGCCATAGGTTTTCCCCTTATCATCGGTTTTCTTCAATCAGGGATTGCTCCAATCCCGGTTGGGATAAGTATAACACGTCTTTAAGGCAATAGCAATTTCTGCCCGATGTAAATCAGATTGCCATTTGATAATCCATTCATCCTGCAGATTGCATCGACATGCGTGACATCTCCATACATTTTTTTACTGATGATCGCCAGTGTATCTCCCTTTTCTACCACGTAAACGCCATCACTTCCATTTGTTGATGATGATGGTACGGCAGATGCTTCAACTACTTCATCTGACTGACTGTTCTTTGCCTGACTGCTGTTGACCGAAGCAGTTCCATCTGTGCCATTTTTTGATGTACCATCATCTCCTTCTGCTTTTTTATCGGATACACTGTTGCTTTTTTCTGCACCTGTATTTTCATCTGCCGTACCCTTCTCTGAATCATCTGCCTGTCCACCATTTGGATCATTGCTTTCATTGCTATTTCCAGAATTACCGGCATCTTTCACCGTGTTAATTGTTCCTGCCACTTCTTCCAGCTGGTTCTGGGCCTTTCTGATCTTATTAAAATTGTTCAACATGGCAACCCCCATAATCACAAGTACCAGTACAAGCCCCACACTCATCGCATAAACAAAATTTCCCTGATGCTTTTGCCGGGTTCGTTTTCCCTGCTTTCTAGCCAGATCACGAAAGTTCTGTGCAGCCTTGTCTTCCACAACTTCCGTCTGCACCGCCCCATTTTTTTTTCGACTTGAGATCATATAGTCCTGCATACACGGATTTTTCTCATAATACGTGTAATGCCCCCCGATCTCCATTAAATCATTCATTTTATGTACGTAATAGGTTTCTTCTTTTTCTTGTGGATCACAGATGATAAAGACTGTATTCTTTTTCGGAAATGATTTCTTATGCAGTTTTACCGTAGAATTTCCCGGTGCTTTTTCCGCATCATCTCTCACTACAAACCAGCCGATCAGTTCCCCCTCTTCAAAAAACTGTTTACATTCTTCATATGCCCGTTTCCACGTTTCATCATCGATCAGATATTCCATCCCAGATACCCTGAGTTCCTGCATCTGGATCGCACCATAAATATAGACATAATCTTCACCTTCGTATGTTTGAAAATCTCCGATCAAGAATGCACCTAACGGCTTTTGCGGATCATCTCTGTACTTGTCTGATAACTGTGCAAAAAAAGTATCTACATAATCTTCTACATAAATTTTCGGACTGTCACTCACATTTCCAATCTGACGGACATTTTTCGGTATTTGTCTCTCCATTTATTTTCACCTTCCTGACATTACTGATTCATTGATTTACATTTCCCGGCGTTACAGAAAGAATAACATATCGATTCAGAGAGATTTTAGCAGTTACTGTCAAATGCGTTCGACATTTTGTCCGCCTGTACAATCTTTCGTTATTCTTTCGCTTTTTCATTCTTATTTCTTAAAAACCTGAAACTAAATCGTCACAATTATGTGCTAAAATAAATTTAGAATGTAAGGGAAATTACTTCTCTGCATTTTTAATAATTTTAATGGAGTGATGATGATGAGATTATTTAAAAAATATATTTCCGTTAATAAGCCTGCAGCGATTACTTATGATGAAGCTTTCTATCAGATACTCAGAGAGACTGCCCGGCATCCGATCGTCCTGCGAATGAAACTTTATCCTCACCACGGAACAACGAACTGCTATATTCACTGCCTTCATGTTGCTTATTTTAACTATAAGTGGTGTAAGGCACTGGGACTTGATTATGAATCTGCTGCCCGTGCCGGTATGATCCACGATCTCTTTTTATATGACTGGCATACCCATGCAAAAGAAACCGGAGAATATTTCCACGGACTGACCCATGCACGGCGGGCTCTCAGAAATGCACAAAAGCATTTTCATCTCAACTCAACAGAAATGGATGTCATCCAGAATCATATGTGGCCTGTCACGCTGCTTCATATTCCACATACAAAAGAAGGATGGATCATTACTCTGACTGATAAATATTGTGGACTGCTGGAAACCTTACGGTTATTGTAAGCAGAGCCTTTGATCTGTTTTCAAGAAAAATATCGTACCAAAGGCTCTCTGTAATCCTGTCGAAGGATAGATCAGACAGTGGATTCATCCCTGTCTAATATAGAAAAGGGATATGGAACAACACTCTTTCCATATCCCTGCATCATGATTGACAAATCTTATTCAGATTTTGGTCATTATATTATTTATTCAGTTCCCGTAACCGTTCCAGTTCCTTCCTTAACCGTTCATTTTCCTTTTCTGCCGCATCCGCTCTTCTTTTCTCTATCTCAGTCTCCCTTTTTTCCGCTGCAAGATCCGCTTCTGCCTTTTTCCTTGCATCCGCCAGTTCTTCTTCCAGCTCATCGATCATCAGCTTGACCGTATTCCTGTCCATGATCTCCAGTTCCTCTGAAAACATCTCCATCATCCTTTCACCGTTCCTGCAGATCTGATAAAATTCCTTATAAATTCTCTGAAAATCCGGGTTATCCTGGCACAGTTCCAGGATCATTTCCGGGTCATCCTCACATAAAAATATAAGCCATTTGTCCAGTCTGCTCCATTCTTTCCTGTCTTTATTTTGGATGATGCTACGAAAAATGTCAAGGCAAATGAACGTATATTCCTGTAGCAGATCCAGCTCCAGCCCCGTATCACTTTTCTGACGGAACCGGTGAATCGCAGCCTCCTCTGAAAACCGGTGGAAATCTCCCCGGCTCTTCTCAAATAGCACGATCGTATACACTCGCCTGATATTTCGGTAGGCAAAGGTATCTCCCATTTCTTCCCGGACTCGTTTATACTGCCGGAGCAGCAGATCTGCGGAATAGCAGGCACTCCTCTCGCCCGGAAATCCGTATCCGATCTTCTGTACTTCCACATTCGCAATACTGCCATCTTCAAACTGAACCACGATATCCATCACCAGCAGCGAACTTTCCGCTGCGATCCGTCCTGACTCATTAGGCAGGACTTTCAGAATCTTCACTTTCCGCCCCAGCACTTCTGACAGGAAGTCATTGAGCCGTTCCGGTCTTGTATCCGGGTTCATAATGGCTTTAAAAAAGGGATCATAAAGCATTTTAATTCCCCGGACTCCACTACAGATTTCCAGATATTCCTGCCGGTAAGCTTCTTTCCATCCCCTGTACTGTGACCAAAGCTCCGGCTTTTCCCGGATTTCCTCCAAAATCTCTTTCTGAGTCCGTATCATGGGAAAATAATTCTGTAACTGATTTTTCATAGGCATTTCCTCTCTCGTATTTTTCTTCTTTTATCCCCGGGATTTTACATTGCAATCTTTTCTTGGATCGCTGCTTTGATCAAAAGCAATAGACCAGTTTCTGAATCCAGAACCTCCTTTTGAATCGGAGTAGTTACAGAATAATCTGGTACACCCCAAAATGCAAGGTGTTTCTTGTTCATAACTGAAGTTTTTTTGTTGATATCTTGTCTTGTGCAGACACCTAATTTAGTTCGTTCCTGTACAAAAAAAGAAGAAGGGACTCCGGTTTTTACCGGAAACTCCTTCTTCTCTGTCTTTCTATTTCATTTTATCCACAGGTTTCCCCTGTAAATACAACTTTTTTCACAGGAATCCTCTGAAAACCACCTGCTTATTCACAAGCAAATGCTTTGATCTTTGCATAAATACTGTCTGTATCCAGGCCATACTTCTTCAGAAGTTCCAAAGCCGGACCGGACTCACCAAATGTATCATTGATTCCGATCTTCATCACCCTGGTCGGTGCTTTCTCAGAAAGTACGTCACATACTGCACTTCCCAGTCCGCCGATCACGGAATGTTCCTCTACTGTTACGACCCTGCCGGTCTCTCTTGCCGCCGCTATGACCAGCTCCTCATCCAGTGGTTTGATGGTATGGATGTTGATGACTTTCGCATCAATCCCGTCAGCTGCCAGCTTTTCTGCTGCTTCCAGACAGTTGCTGACCGGAAGTCCGGTTGCGATGATCGTCAGGTCTTTTCCTTCTCTTAAGACAACTCCTTTTCCCAGTTCAAACTGATAATCCGGTCTGTCATTGATGACCGGCACTGCCAGACGTCCGAATCTCATATAGACCGGTCCCTGATGTTCATAAGCCGCCTGTACGGCTGCCCTTGCCTCTATATCATCGGAAGGATTGATGACAACCATTCCCGGAATGGTCCGCATCAGGGCGATATCCTCGTTACACTGATGGGTTGCACCGTCTTCCCCGACGGAAATTCCTGCATGGGTAGCTCCGATCTTCACATTCAGGTGCGGATATCCGACGGAGTTTCTGATCTGCTCAAAGGCACGTCCTGCCGCAAACATGGCAAAGGAACTTGCAAACGGCACTTTTCCCGCTGCTGCCAGTCCGGCTGCCACACCGATCATATTGCTCTCTGCGATTCCGCAGTCAATGAACCTCTCTGGATGGGCTTTCTTGAAGATTCCTGTCTTAGTCGCTGCTGCAAGGTCTGCATCCAGTACAACGACCTCCGGATGCTCCGTTCCAAGCTGGGCTAATGCATTTCCGTAACTGTCTCTCGTTGCGATCTTCTTTACTTCTGACATAATGCTTCACCTGCTTTCTCTAATTCTTCCATTGCCACCTTATACTCTTCATCATTCGGGGCTTTTCCATGCCATCCGACCTGATTCTCCATAAAGGAAACTCCCTTTCCTTTGACGGTCTTTGCAATGATGGCGGTCGGCTGTCCTTTCACCGTCTTTGCCTCCTTGAATGCTGCATCGATCTGATCAAAGTCATTTCCATCAATATTGATCACATGGAAGTTAAATGCTTCAAACTTCTTGTCGATCGGATACGGGGAATTGACTTCCTCGATCGTACCGTCGATCTGAAGATTATTATTATCTACAATCACAACCAGATTGTCCAGCTTGTGGCTGGCTGCCAGCATGGATGCTTCCCACACCTGTCCTTCCTGGATCTCACCATCTCCGAGAAGTGTATACACTCTGTAGTCTGCCTCATCCATTTTTCCTGCGATCGCCATTCCAACTGCCGCTGAGATTCCCTGTCCCAGAGAACCGGAAGACATATCCACGCCCGGAATGTGCTTCATATCCGGGTGTCCCTGCAGGTAGGATCCTACATGACGCAGTGTCAACAGATCCTCTTTCGGGAAATAGCCCCTCTCTGCCAGTGCTGAATAAAGTCCCGGTGCAGTATGTCCCTTGGAAAGCACGAACCTGTCACGGTCTGCCTTCTTCGGCTCTTTCGGGTCAATATTCAGTTCTTCAAAATAAAGGTACGTAAAAATGTCTGCTGCTGAGAGAGAACCGCCCGGATGTCCGGCTTTGGCACTGTGTACCGATGATACGATGCCCTTGCGGATCTCGTTTGCAGTCTTCATAAGCTTTAACTTATCCATGATATCTCCTTCTTATAATGTCAATTCTTTCTATCATTAACCATGTATTGTCTGATGTTTTCATTTACTCCCCGAACACAGCCAGGTAATCCTGCTTAAATTTCTCAATTCCTGCATCCGTCAGCGGATGATGCGTCATCTGCTCGATCACCTTATATGGCACCGTCGCAATATCTGCCCCTGCCAATGCACACTCTGTCACGTGGATCGGATTCCGCACACTGGCTGCGATGATCTCTGTCTCAATTCCTGCCACATCGAACATCTCAGCAATCTCTGCTACCAGGTCGATCCCTTTTGTAGAAATATCATCCAGTCTTCCAAGGAATGGGGATACATAGGATGCCCCGGCTCTTGCCGCAAGCAGTGCCTGGTTTGCCGTAAAGATCAGGGTCACGTTCGTCTTGATCCCTTCTGATGAAAGGACTTTCACTGCTTTGAGTCCCTCCACGGTCATCGGGATCTTAACAACCATGTTCTTATGGATCTTTGCGATCTCACGACCTTCCCTGATCATGGACTCTGCATCCGTTGTCGTTGCCCTGACCTCTCCGCTGATCGGTCCGTCCACGATGGAGGCAATCTCTGCGATCACTTCCTCAAAGACTCTTCCTTCCTTTGCGATCAGGGACGGGTTGGTCGTAACTCCGCAGATTACTCCCATATCATTTGCTTTTTTGATATCCTCTACATTTGCCGTGTCGATAAAAAACTTCATTTTGTTCCTCCTTGATTTTTGAATCCCTTTTTATGTCTCGATTATAAAAGCTTCTTTTTCTATGGTCAACAGCCCGAAAATTTATTTATCCGATTCGTAAATCCTGCCTTATCCAAATCATTTCAGAACATTTATCTTTCATTATACATGGATTGATTTTATATTTTATTACTAATAATGCAATGATTTTTTATTAGATGCTCATCCAACCTGTTCATGACCATCTCCGGGGTTTTTACAGTTCTGTTCTTCCATCTAATGCCCGAAGCAGCGTTACTTCGTCAATATATTCCAGATCTCCACCGACCGGAACACCGCTTGCGATCCTGCTCACTTTGATTCCCGCAGGCTTGATCAGCTTACTGATATACATTGCCGTAGTCTCACCCTCGACACTGGAGTTGGTAGCAATGATCACTTCATCCACATCCCCCTGAAGCCGCTGCATCAGTTCTTTCAGGCGGATATCCCCCGGACCGATTCCCAGCATCGGGGAAATAGCACCATGCAGAACATGATAAACTCCATTATACTTTCCGGTCTTTTCATACGCTGCCAGATCCCGTGGTGTCTCAACTACCATGATCGTCTTCTTATCACGGTCAGGATTACTGCAGATCGGACATACATCCTGATCTGTCAATGTGCAGCACTCTTTACAGTAACGCACATTTTTCCTTGCATCCACGATTGCATTTGCAAGTCCTTCCACCTGATCAAGCGGCATATTGATCACATGAAATGCCAGCCGCTGTGCCGATTTGCTCCCAATTCCCGGAAGACGGGAAAATTCTTCAATCAGCCGGCTGATCTGATGACTGTAATAATCCATTAAAACATCCCCGGCATTCCACCGCCAAGACCACCTGTCAGTTTTGACATTGCAGCACCTGACTCTTCTTCAACCTGACGCAGAGCTTCGTTCGTCGCTGCCACGATCAGGTCTTCCAGCATCTCAATATCGTCCGGATCAACTACCTCTTCCGCCAGTTTTACCTTCGTAACTTCTCTTTTACCGGTCACAGTCACCTCTACTGCACCGCCTCCTGCAGTTGCAGTAAATTCTTTTGTCTCAAGCTCTTTCTGCTGTTCTTCCATCTGACGCTGCATTCTCTGAGCCTGCTTCATAAGATTTGCCATATTTCCCGGCATTCCGCCACCTGGAAATCCTCCACGCTTAGCCATATTTAATCCTCCACTGTAATCTTCATATTAATTTTCTTTTCTATGTCCACAAATGTATCCTCAAAGTGTCTGCCTTCTTCTACATACCGTACCTCGACTGACACCTTTTTCTCAATCTTCTTCTCGATCAGATCCTCCAGTTCTGCAACATGGTCTTCACGTCCGACCACGCTGGCTGAAAGACTGTCCGGAAGCACGATCATCAGACGGTTATCTCCTCCAAGACTCAGTCTTGCTTTCTTCAGATAACCTCTGAGCATTCCTGAAGCCTCATCTGCAATTGCACGGAAATTTTTCACAACTTCCTGCACATCCTCCGGGATTGCATTTGGCAGTTCCGGTTTCGGAAAACGGTCTGCCCGGCTGTTCTCACCGGCATCACGATTGACATAGACAACCCGTTCTGCCACACCAGCCCCCAGTTCCACCTTCTCTTCCACGGCACGGATCCGGTCAAGCAAAGTATCCTGATTTGTCTCCATCGCAGGAACACATAACTTGATCAATGCAACTTCCAGTAAAACTCTCTTCTGCGTTGCATATTTCATCTGACCCGAAAGCTCTGAAAATACTCTGATATAACGAAGCAGCATATCCAGTTCGATCATATCTGATTCTTCCTTAAGCTGCATCATATTTTCTGTGGATACATCCAACACGTCCTCTATATTATCAGATGTTTTCACCAAAAGCAAATTCCGCAGATACCATGTGAAATCCCCGACCAGCTGGGTAAGTTCTCTTCCCTGCATGACCAGCTCCTCCACAATATCGAGAACTGCTGCCACATCCCTTCCGATCACATTTCTCAAAAGCTTGCTGAATACATCCGTATCCACCGCCCCAAGTACCTCCAGCACATGATCGTAAGTCAGCTTCTGTCCAAGATAAAATGCAATACACTGATCCAGAAGGCTCAACGCATCACGCATCGAACCATCTGCCGCCTTCGCAATATACCGCAGTGCCTTATCCTCCACCTCGATCTGCTCGGTATCCATCAGTTCCTGCATCCTCGCAGTAATCGTTTCAATGCTGATCCTTTTAAAATCATAATGCTGACATCTTGAAAGAATCGTGATCGGAATCTTATGCACTTCCGTTGTTGCCAGAATAAAAATAACATATTCCGGTGGCTCTTCCAGTGTCTTCAGAAGTGCATTGAAAGCTCCGATCGAAAGCATATGCACCTCATCAATAATATAAACTTTGTACTTTCCTTCTGTCGGACGATACGTCACCTCTTCCCGGATCTCACGGATATTGTCCACACCGTTATTCGATGCTGCATCAATCTCGATCACATTCATTGAAGTGCCTGCTGCAATGGATTTACACATCGCACATTCCCCACAGGGACTTCCATTCACCGGATGCTCACAGTTCACAGCTTTTGCAAATATTTTTGCAACCGTTGTCTTTCCTGTTCCACGCGTCCCACAGAATAAATACGCATGCCCGATACGGTTCGCCTTGATCTGATTCTGCAATGTTGTAACTATATGCTCCTGTCCTTTTACGTCCTCAAATTCTGCCGGACGGAATTTTCTGTATAGTGCCGTATATGACATGTATTACACCTCTTGTAATTTATTATCTGGAGATTTATTTATCGCCAAAACTGATGCCGATGGTTCTTGCCTCCTGGATCAGTCCACACTGCGGATCAACATATTTCAGCTTTCCTGCCACCTCTTCCAGTGGAACTTTCACCGTCTCTCCATTCCGCATGGCAACCATATAGCCATACTCTTCATTCAAGATCAGCTCTGCTGCTTTTGCTCCGACTCTTGTTGCAAACACACGGTCATATGCACACGGAGATCCACCTCTCTGAGTATGTCCCGGAACAGTGATACGCACCTCTTTATCCGTCTCTTTCTGGATCTGCTCTGCCAGCTCATAAGCAATCGAAGGATATTTTCTTTTTGCGAGCTTCTCCTTATACTCTTTCTTTTTCAGCTTTGCATCTTCCTTTGAAATTGCACCTTCTGCAACTGCAAGGATCGTAAATGGCTTGCCTGCTTTTGTACGTCCGTCAATTACCTTCGTGATCGCCTTAATATCATAAGGGATCTCCGGAAGAAGAATGATGTCTGCCCCACCCGCAATTCCTGCATGTAATGTCACATGTCCTACCTTATGCCCCATTACTTCAATGATGAATACACGGCTGTGGGAAGTGGCTGTTGTATGAATCCGATCAATCGTATCGGTTGCAATATCCACTGCACTCTGAAATCCAAATGTCATATCCGTTCCCCAGAGATCGTTGTCGATCGTCTTCGGAAGTGTCACAACATTCAATCCCTCTTCACGCAGCAGATTGGCAGTCTTATGCGTTCCATTTCCGCCCAGTACCACAAGACAGTTCAGGTTCAGCTTGTGGTATGTATGCTTCATCGCCTCTACCTTATCAAGCCCGTCCTTATCCGGCACACGCATCAGCTTAAACGGCTGTCTGGAAGTTCCGAGGATTGTACCTCCTCTTGTCAGGATTCCCGAAAAATCCCTGGAAGTCAGCATGCTGAAATCCGCATAGATCAGTCCCTTATATCCATCCTTAAATCCATAAATCTCAACATCCTCTCTCTTAGAACAAAGTCCCTTCACAACTCCACGCATCGCCGCATTCAGAGCCTGACAATCTCCACCGCTTGTCAACATTCCTATTCTTAACATTCATGCATCCTCCTTCATTGCTGATTTCGCACTTTCATATGATCCGCTTTATTCTTCCCGGGCATTCTTTTCATGGATATTTTCTTCATGCATTTTTTCTTCATTCATTTTTCCTTCATGCACTTTTCCTTTAGCAGCATTCCCATTCAGCTCTGCAACATCCCTGCAGTGTATCATGCCCTTTTAACAGAATAAATCAGGCAGCCGGATTTCCCAACTGCCTATTATTATAACCTATTTGCAAATGTGCCACAAGAACCAACCTCGATTGCATTGATTTTAAACCATCTTGTATCCATACAGACAAAACGCCGAGAAACTGCCTGCATGATTTTCTACAGCTTTTTACGGGATTGCATTGTCACCTCTATGCAAGAAATTCTTCCAGTATCTGACGGATCGCCTCCTCCCTTAATGCAGGTTTGTCTTCCTCATTCAGCCGTTCCTTCAGAACTTCCCTCACGGCCTGCCTTGCTTCTGCTTTCGCCGCCGCATTCACTCCCGTTCCTGCTATGGAATCTGTCTTTTTGACTGACTCTGTTCCTGTTTCTCCTGATTCTCTGCCGTATCCTGTACCTGATTCCATTTGCGGCTCAACTCGCCGTGGTTCACCTTCAATATTGATTGGAAGTTCCACCGGTTCCTCACGCTGCTTTCGGAACAATTTTCTGTTCTGAACCTTTTTCTCCCGCTCCTTCACATCCGGCTTTGCAGCTACAGTCTCCTCCTTTTTTACCGGCTGCTCCGCTGCTCCATAATTTGCCGATGCGATCACATTCAGTTCCTCTTTTTCTGTTACCCTTTGTCTTCGCTGACGGACTGCACAGGTATTGTCCAGATAATCGATCATGTACATTTTTACCCCCTGGATTTTATACGGCTCATCTGACATCCGCCGGATGACTTCCAATAAGATCATCTCCGCTGCTCCGACAGCTATATATTGATAAACGGATTCTACTGCTCCGTAATAAAGGTAATCAGCCGACGCTCCTGACAACGCCAATATCCCAGAAAACCATACCGTCAGAATCTCTATCTGTCTCCATGTATGGATCTTGAAGAGAAAGCCTCTGTATTCATATATGTATTTTTCTACAAAGGCATCTGTATTTTCTACCGTGTCATGTACCATGCACGTATGTTCATATTTTGCTTTCACAAGCTTTATCAGTCGGTGTGTACTCTTGGACATTGTTCCTGCTGCCCGGATCAATCGGTTCAGCGTTACCTGATTTACAAGTTTTGCAATCACTCCCAGTATGCCCATCGCTGCCATCAGATATCGAATGACATTCGTATTCGCTATTACTTCTCCTATCATAGCCAACCCTCCTAATTTTTCCCACTTTCCATAACCCGCAAAACTTACAGATGCACGGTCATGTACGATGGGGTTTGTGCATATTATAGCCTAACTTTTCATGCCTGTCCTGCAAAAACGTTCTACAAGTTTCTACACTTCCATGCGAAAAAATGCAGAAAAAAAGCACCTGCCAGTTCAGAGGCACGTACCATAAAAATTATCTTTAATGATTAATCTGTATACATTCTCAGGCTCAGATTCTTCCTTCATATTTCTTTCCCGAAAATGTCGGTTTAAAGAGAATACACCCGAAAAATAATACACGATTGTATTTTATTTTTTTATTTGCTATAATTCAGATGATTGGAGGTAAAAAAGATGGATTATAAGACAAAGGGAGTCTGTTCCCAGCAGATTCATTTTGAAATTGAGGATAATAAGATCCACAATGTTTCTTTTGTTGGTGGATGTAATGGAAACCTTCAGGGAATTTCCCATCTGGTTGAAGGAATGGATGTAGATGAAGCAATTTCCAGACTGGAAGGGATCCAATGTGGATTCAAGACTACGTCCTGTCCGGATCAGCTTGCAAAAGCATTGAAAGAAGCGGTTAATAAGTAACGAATTAATACTTTCTTTTTTTCGACAGGAAAGAGCACCCTACTGTATCTCTCTTGTATTATTTATTTTTTTCCTCGCCCTTTCCTGTCTTTTCCCTAGTCCTTCTTTCGCTCCCTTGAGCTCTGAAAGCAGTCGCTATGTCCTGTACTGGAAATCTTGTGGTGTTTCCTAATTAAAGAACGGTTCTCATACTCTAAAAATTTATTTTTTGTTAATAGTTAATGAGTTAAATGTACATCGCAAAGCGGCTGCTTTAAGAACTCAAGAAATCACTTAAGATTTCCTGATATTCTTTTGTTGCTTATAAATAGAATAGTTATAGTTATGGCACTTTGATACCGTCTGTATATGAATAAGTTTCCTCTACAGGGTCATCACCTTTTCTCACAATATGACTTGCATGCACTCTGTAATAGTATCCTCTTTCCACTGTAACAGATTTAGTTGCATAGACGAAATAGTCATTTTCTTTCGTTTCCATAAACCAGTCAATCTGTCCCCAGTCATCACTGTCTTCTTCACATTGATCCACTCTTACAATCACTGCAAGTTTATCTACCTCATGGTTCGCTGTTGTTGATCCATAGCAGTATACTCTTGAGATTCCTGCTTTGGAAATGGAACATTCACCATCCATAAGATGGATTCCTCTCTCCAGTCCATTTTCTGTTCTTCCTGTGGAAGTATCATCTGTGGTAAGTACGGAACCATCAACTATCTTTTCATTTTCCTGAGCGTTAACTGCAACGGATGATGTTCCTAAGATACATCCAGCCATTACCAGACTGCTCATTACTGATAAAATTCTTTTTTTCATGTTCTTTTCCTTGCCCTTCTGTATATATAAACAACTGAACTCGGAAAAACTTACGCATTTTTTAGAAAAAAATTAAATTTTTTAAAATTTCTTCCAATTCTTCTTTCGGAAGGCAGCCCTTTAACTGATAATGAATCCCCATATATTCAAAATCTGCTACATATCGTTTCTGATCAGCTCCCGGAATTGTATATTCCTTTATATTTGCAATGAACTTCTCGCAATCAAGTGTAAATTCTTTAGATTGCTCATCTACTTCTTTCTGACCAAAAGAAGAGTCATCATCATTTAAGTACATTGAATACCTGATGATTTCATCTCCATATTGATAAAACAGTGTACCTTTTCTCTGTCCCGTATCAATCGTATAACGACTTAATCTCATATCTTGCGGATAATATCCTAATCTTACAAGATAATCCCCAAAAGTCTTAGTTAATTCCTTATATGCAGCATCTTCATCAACATCTTTTGTCTTCTTTGAATCCATATCTTCTACATTGATAATATTAGAACTTTCATCCCCATTAATTCGTTCCCACAACACTTTCACATAGGATTTACTTCCTACACTG
>NZ_CAKRGI010000025.1 GCF_934330165.1 uncultured Mediterraneibacter sp. | reverse complement strand
TTCTTCCCAATAAAAAACTCCCTTCTAGGCAACAAGTTTTTATTATTATACTTGTCTACCTAAAAGGGAGCATATCAGTTACCATCTTCCGGGGTTATTTGAATTTTATGAACTCTATCGCGTATTTCTGCCGCTATTTCGTGAGCATAGAGAATATTTTTATGACTGGTGCGAGATCGGTTCAATCTACGGTGCACCAGCCGACTGTCTGTGGGGTGGTGGACGTATCGGAGAAGGAGACCACGATCCACGGGAAGTTCTGGCACTCTTGAAGGAATACGGTATTTCTGCCCGTCTTACTTTCAGCAATTCCCTGGTTCGGAAAGAACATCTTTCAGATAGGAAATGCAACAGTCTTTGTGCTAGGTTCGCAGAGGGGGATGCAGTTCAAAATGGAGTGATCGTCCATTCCGATCTCTTACTGAATTATCTGAAGCGGACTTATCCGGATCTGTATTTTGTTTCTTCGACTACGAAGGTACTGACCGATTTTCAGCAGTTTGTGGAGGAAGTCAACAGGGAAGAGTTCCGTTATGTTGTACCGGATTTTCGTCTGAACAAATCTTTGCGTCAGTTAGATACGCTGACAGAATCACAGAAAGTCAAAGTAGAATTTTTATGCAATGAGTGTTGCTGGTCGGGATGTAAAGAACGAAAACAATGTTATGAAGTGGTCAGTCGGCAGAATCTTGGGGAGGACTGTCCGGATCATCGATGTGCCGCACCGGATGGGACGGAAGGATATCAATTTTCCAAAGCGATGGAAAATCCAGAATTTATAGGGATCCAGGATATAAAAAATACCTATCTGCCAATGGGATTTACTAACTTTAAAATTGAAGGAAGAGGACTTGGCAGTGCATTGATCCTTGAATTTCTGCTTTATTATATGACGAAACCCGAGTATCAGATCCACGTCAGGGAAAAGGTTTATCTGGACAATATGTTGGATCTTTTTTAAGGAGAAAATTGCTGATCTGATGTAAATACATTTCCAAAAGTTCTTGAAAAAAGTCTTTTTATCGTGTATAACATAGCGTGTATAGTTACATATGCTATGCAAATTACTTGTAGTGAAAGAAAAAAGGAAGAACAGGAGATGAATGGTTAATGAAGACAAAGAAGAAATTCTTAACGATTCTGCTGGTCGTATGCCTTGTCATGGCAATGATTCCGATGACGGTGCTGGCAGCAGATGGAGTGAAGGATTCAGATACCTGGGATGGCAGTGTTGCTACTGCATTTGCAGGTGGAACCGGTGCAGAGGAAGATCCATATCAGATTTCTAGTGGGGCAGAACTGGCATATCTTGCAAGTACGGTAAATAGCGGAGAGAGTTATGAGGATAAATATTTTGTCCTGACGAAAGATATCAATCTGAACGGATTATCCTGGACACCAATCGCGAACTCTTTTTCCGATGTTCTGTTCGGAGGTTCGGATTATTCTATGTTTTCAGGGAATTTTGATGGAAAAGGACATACGATTTCCAATCTGACTATTGGAACAGAAAGTACACCGGCAGAAGGGGATGTATTTGGATTATTTGGTGCAGCAGATGGGAAGATCAGTAACCTGAATCTGAATCATGTTTCTATAAACGGTGTGGCAAAAAAAGTTTCCGGTTATGCAATCGGACTGGCCGGAGGACTTGCAGGTTCTGTAAGTGGAGGAATTGAAAACTGCCATGTGACGGAACTTTCAATGAATCTGACTACACCGGAGAACGGCAATGCGGCTGCCTATTGGATTGGAGGACTTGTGGGTGCTTTTGACGGAACGCAGGGAATTAAAGAATGCAGTGTATCCGGTAATATTAATGAAGCATCCGGTAAAGGTTCAATTGGTGGCTTGATTGGTGAACTGGGAGAAGCGTCAGAAATTTCATACAGCAGGGCGGATGTTGCACTGGATGTTGAAGCAAATGCTCGTGGTGGTGCAGATGTCGGAGGCTTTATCGGCAAGGGAGATGGTAACAAAAATGAAGAAACGGTTATCAAGAATTGTTATGCCACCGGAAATGTAACGGGCGGTTCATATACTGGAGGCTTTGCCGGAAGTCTTTGGGGTCTGAATATCAAAAATTGTTATGCTACCGGAAATGTGACACAGGCAGTTGCTTCTATGGCATCTTTTGTTGGAACAGATGCTCCGGCAGGATATGCATATGGTTCTATTAAAAACTGCTACTCAACGGGAAGTGTAATCGGAACTGCTGCATATCGGTATGCTTTTGCTATGCAGGATTCAACAAAGAGAAGTGAAATTACAAACTGCTATTTTGCGGACAGTAATTTGGAAGTTAAAAATGCACATGAAGCTGCGGTCGCAAAATCATTGGCAGAAATGAGAATAGAAGATTTTGTCGTTATGCTGAATGCGGATGATAAAAATAATGGTTGGACTTTTGTAGAAGGAAGAACACCAATTTGTGGAGCAGAACCTGCAGATTACAGTGCTGTTGATGCAGCATTGGAATCCATTCCATCGGATCTGACAGTATATACTGATGAATCCGTTGAAGGACTGAATGCAGCGACAGCAAGTGTTGTCAGAGGAAGAGCGATTGCAAGTCAGACGAAAGTAGAGGAGATGGCAAAAGCGATCGAAGATGCAATCGCAGCATTGGAATATAAAGATGCGGACTACAGCAAAGTCGATGAGGTGATCGAAAAAGCAAATGGTCTGAATAAAGCGGACTACAAGGATTTTACGAAAGTAGAAGAAGCAATCAATGCAGTTGTCCGTGGTAAAAATATCAAAGAGCAGTCAGAAGTAGATGAGATGGCGAAAGCGATCGAAGACGCCATTGCAGCTCTTGAGAAGAATCCGGCACAGGCAGGAAGTAAGACAGATCAGAATACAAAGACAAATCCGAAAGCAGATAGTGCAGGAACTCCGAAGACCGGAGATCATGAAAATGCAGAACTGATGCTTGCAATGCTGTATCTTAGCGGAGCGGTAATAGCAGGATTAATTGTAAGTGGGAAAAAGAAAAAGTATAGAGCCTGAGAAGAAAAGTAAATATTAAAAAGAATGAAAGCAGGTTATTGCACCAAAATTATAGTAGTGATGCAATAACCTGTTTTTTGTATTGAAATCAATCACATGATTAAATTGGTTTAAAATAATTAAAAAAACTAATAAAATTGATTGAATTTACATAAAACTAATAATATAATTGAAAGAGGAGGTATAAAAATATGTTAATAGAATTTCGTTTTAAAAATTACAGATCATTTCGTGACGAAGCAGTTTTATCCATGGAAGCGGTAGGACTTTCGTCACTTAAAAATTGTCTGATTGAATATGGAAATATGAGATTACTGCCTGGAGCAGCAATTTATGGAAAAAATGGTGGAGGAAAGAGTAACGTAATCAGAGCATTTTGGCTTGGCGTACAATTCATTAGAAATGCCCAAAGAATGCAGCATGAAAAAGCAACAGTTCCAGTTGCTCCGTTTGCATTAAATGATTATTCGATGAAAGAACCAACAGAGTTTGAGTTCGATTATATTGTAGACGATGTAAAGTACTGGTATTCTTTTGCGGCAACAAGAGAAAAAATCGTAAAAGAAGCTCTGTATCATGCACCGAAAGGGCAAAAGGCACAGGTCTTTGTGCGAGAAGAACAGAAATTTTCATTCACAGAAGATAAAGCAAAAAGGAAGCTGATCAGTGCAACGGTCGCAGAAAATCAGTTGTTCTTTTCAATTGCCTGTACGATGAATGATGCAGCATGTGTCAACGCAATGAAATGGTTTCGGGAAGATATTTTCTTTTCCAGAGACTATACAGATATTCCGAGACAATTATTAGAATATTATGATGACAGTAATATGTTGAAAGCAATTTCTGATTATGCAAAAGCTGCCGATTTTGGAATTGAGGAAATGCAATTCAAAATAGAAAATAAAGAGATCAGAAATGGATTTGAGCTTCCTGAAAGCATTCCTGAAGGTATGAAAGAAGCATTGTCGTCATTTTTGAAGGTTTTATCTGAAACCTCAGAAAGTAATGAGACTAAATTAAAAATGAGTCAGGTAAGGGCAAAGGCTGTTCATAAAGGGATTGCTTCAGATGGAGAACAGAAGTTATATCATATGGATTTGGAAGATGAATCAGACGGCACGAGAAAATTGATGTCTGTAGCACCTGCGATTGAGTCAGTCTTAAAACGGGGCGGAGTACTTCTGATTGATGAGCTGGAAAAAGAGTTACATCCGATGCTTGTAAATTTTATCATTGCAAAGTTTCAGAGTAAAAGAATGAATACGAATGGTGCACAGATTATTTTCACAACTCATAATACAGAATTGATGAATATGGAACTTATCAGAAAGGATCAGATCTATTTCGCAGATAAGAGAAAGAATGATGGTGCGTCAGAACTTTATAGTGTGACAGATTTTTCTACAAAGACCGCAGACAATATCAGAAAAGGGTATTTAGTTGGAAAATATGGTGCTACTCCGAATATAGAAATTGAAGAGGTAGGATAATGGCTAGAAGGAATATCGGTAGCAGAGGCTCAGGTAAGAAAATTATCAGAGTATTTTGCGAGGGTGAAAGTGAGCAGGCATATATAGACTTTTTAAAAGAGAAATTTAGTGATGTTGCAGTAATCAGGTATCCTAAAGAGACTGGCTTATTTGACAATGCGGAAAATCGTTTTAAAAAAGATCCTGCATATCGAGATTATAAAGAAGAAATTGATGAAGTATGGTTTTTCTTTGATGTTGAAATGAAAGATATTAATAAGTGGGATAAACGATACAGAATTATCAAGTGGATAAGAAAATTTCGCAAAGATACAGGCATCCGCGTCAGATTACTTATGACAACAGGATGCGTAGAATATTGGCTGATGTTACATTACAAGTATTATATACCAGCTATACAGACTGTTGCTGAAAAAGAGAAAGTAATTGCAGATATAAAAATGCAGGAACCCTTATATGAAAAGGGGAGTAAGGAAATCACTTTTAAAATAGCTGAAAATTATCAGAGAGCTATGAAAAATGCTAAAAAGACCGTGAATAAACTTTTAGAAGACGGCTTGCCGGGAATGGAAGATACGGATGAGAGAAACCAGTGGCTTTGTAGGAAATGTCTGACTTTTTCAAACGTATATGAAGCGATAGAGTATTTGGAAAGTCTGGAAGATAGGTAAGAAAATCATCCCATAAAATTCAATCCAATATTTAAAAAGAAAGAGGAAAAAAATATGGATCAGATAAAAAGAAGAGATGCAGGACTTGCATATATAGCGGATAAAGAAGTGATGGAGCAGCAAAAGCGTGCCAGAAAGCTGACTCAGGAATTGAATACGGTTGACCGGAGTGATTTTGAGAAAATTGAAAAAATCGTAAAAGAATTACTTGGAAAATCCGAAGGTGCTTTTATCAATCCTCCGTTCTATTGTGATTATGGATTTAATATCGAAGTCGGAAAGAATTTTTATGCAAATTATAATTGTACGATTTTAGACGTTGGGAAAGTTACGATCGGAGATAACTGTATGTTTGCTCCGAACGTGGCGATTTATACGGCAGGGCATCCAATCCATCCGGATTCCCGAAATAGTATGTATGAGTATGGAATCCCGGTATCCATCGGTGATAATTGCTGGCTGGGAGGAAATACGATTGTCTGCCCCGGAGTGAAGATTGGAAATAATGTAGTGATCGGAACAGGGAGTGTGGTGACAAAAGATATTCCCGACTGGTCCATAGCAGCAGGAAATCCATGCAGGGTGATCCGTACGATCACAGAGGAAGACCGGAAATATTATTATAAAAAGAATGAGTTTGATGAAGAAGCCTGGAAGGATCTGACGGCAAGGGGATTTGGCGGTCTGGAATGATGCAACGCTTGTCAAAAAATACCACTCACTCGAAGAATGGGTGGTATTTTCTTTTCTCGGGGATTTTTAAGGATTCATGTCTCTAAAATTTAAGCACTTACTTCATTTTAGCTATGTTTTGTTCAAAATGATATGTTTCTTCCAACATTTTGTTAATGCTATCTTTTATATATTTTTCATATTTGAGAGGTATTCCGATATCATACTTTTCATAGTAATGGATGAAATCAAGTGGGAACATAAAATCTCCGTCTTCAATAATACCCGCCTGTTCAATTTCTTCTCCGTCAAAAATATCCTCCGTTGACATAGGACAAATTGCGGTAATAGGTAATCTTTTTAGATATTTAAGGATCATACGTTTACTGATTTCATTTTTTATATTCTTATACTTTTCAAATTCTTCTTCGCAATCTCCATATTTCATCCCCTTAAAGAATCCAAACACTTCCATGCTATCCCCTTCTTTCTTTATGACATAAACGAAAACATTCTGCCTTGTCCATACACTCCGATTTTGTATTTCCCGTTTGGATAAACCATCAAAATGTCATTAGGTGCTTCAACTTCAACTCCTAAAGCATTGGCAAGCTGTTGTGCAAATCTATTTTTTGTTGATCCTGTATTGCATGATAACAATCTTATTTTTTCACCTTTGTACTTGGAATTATGCTTAATAATTCTAGCAACCTCTCTAGCTGATAATAATTTTTCTTTTTGACCATACTCTATTTTACTAGCTGCCCACGTGCTGCGAAATCAAAATACTCGTTCTTAGGAGGAGGTGCATCAAGAACTTTTAGTTCATATGCTGGAATCATCTTGTTTATATCTGCTAATTTGATTATAGCACTTTTCCTTGTCTTTATAACCGATTTTCTTATATTTCCTTGTGCTTTCCTTGTGTAAATTTTCCCCGTCCATCAATATAAATTCTCTCCCGTTCTTCCTTGAGTCCCATCTTCCGGGAGAATACCGCATACTCATCAAGCTGACCTTGGTACTTTGCTTTTTGGAGCATTACTTTCTGTGAATCAGCACCGCCTTTCGACCTGGAATGATGTTTCTCAACAGGAAAATTTGTAAGCAGAGAGTTGTTTCTGACAAAAAGGTATGCTAATATTTCATCTATAACAATCAGGTTTGAATCAGAACAGATGGAGGGACTGACATGAAACTTTACTATGATCATCCGGCAGAAAACTGGCATGAAAGTCTTCCGCTTGGAAATGGGCGGATAGGTGCCATGGTTTATGGTGGAACGAAGAAGGAAATACTTGCATTAAATGAAGATACACTCTGGTCAGGGTATCCTGAAAAGACGCAGAAAAAACTACCTGAAGGATATCTTGAAAAAGTGAGAGAACTGACGGAAAAAAGAGAATATCAGAAGGCAATGGAATATCTTGAGGAGTGCTTTAGCAGTTCAGAGGACGTTCAGATGTATGTCCCTTTTGGAAATGTGTATATGGAAATGCTGGACGGGACAGAAGAAATTTCAGATTATCATCGGGAACTGTGTCTGGATACGGCAGAAGTGAGGATAACTTATAAAAATAAGGGGGCTTTGGTGGAAAAGTCCTGTATCGTCAGTCAGCCGGCACAGGTATTGGTTTATAAGATCCGTTCTGAAAAAGCCTTTTCGTTGAAGGTGTATGTGGAAGGCGGTTATACCAGGGAAAGCTGTTGCAAGGATGGGATTCTGAAGACAAAAGGGCAGTGTCCAGGCAGAGTTCCATTTACCGTAGGGGAAGGTGGATCGGAAAAAGCTGTTCCTGTATTCCCGGAAGAGCCGGAAAAGCAGGGAATGCTCTACGAGGGCTGGGGAAAGATCGTCACAGACGGAAAAGTAAGCGAAGCAGGCAATGCAGTTATTGTGGAAAATGCAAAGGAAGTAACGCTTTATTATGGAATCCGTTCCAGCTTTGCAGGCTTTGACAGACATCCGGTTATAGAGGGCAGATGTCCGGAAGAACTTTTAAAGGCAGATTTTGACTGTACTGGGAAAAGTTATGAGGCTCTGCGGACGGAGCATCTGAAAGAGTATCAGAAGTATTATAAGAGAGTGTCCTTTTCTCTTGGAGAAAAGGATGAGTATGCAGAAAAAGACCTCCGGCAGCGTCTGACAGATTTTCAGGATCACCCGATAGATGTAGGACTCAATGCTTTGTTGTTCCAGTATGGAAGGTATCTTCTGATCGCATCTTCCAGACCGGGAACGCAGGCAGCGAATCTTCAGGGAATCTGGAATGCAGAGTTAGTTCCACCGTGGTTCTCAGATTATACGATCAATATCAATACCGAGATGAATTACTGGCAGACAGGTCCGTGTAATCTGGAGGAAATGGAAGAGCCGCTGGTAAGGCTCTGTGAAGAGATGGCAGAAGATGGAAGAGAGACTGCGATGCATTATTTCGGAAAAGAGGGAGTCTGCGGTTTCCATAATACGGATCTTTGGAGAAAGACGACACCTGCTGATGGAAGAGCTGAGTGGAATTTCTGGCCAATGGGTTATTCCTGGCTTTGCCGGAATCTTTATGACCAGTACTTATTCACAGAGGATCGGGCATATCTGGAGCGGATTTATCCGGTATTAAAAGAAAATGTACGTTTCTGTGTGGAAAGTGTTGTGGAGACAGCACAGGGATATGCGATGTCACCGGCAACGTCACCGGAGAATGATTTCCTTTTCGGCGAAGAAAAGAAAGAAAAACTCACGGTAGCACAGTATACGGAAAATGAAAATGCGATTGTAAGAAATCTCTTGAGAGATTATCTGGAGGCGGGCAGGATTTTGAAAATCCGGGATGAGCTGACCGGACAGGCAGAAAAAATCTGTGAAGAGATGGCAGCACCTGCTGTCGGAAGTAACGGACAGATCCTTGAATGGAATGAAGATTTTGAAGAAGCAGATCCACATCACCGCCATCTTTCCCAGCTCTATGAGCTGCATCCGGGAAGAGGGATTACGGAGAAGACACCGGAGCTTTATGAGGCTGCGAAAACCAGTCTTTTACGGAGAGGGGATGCCGGAACAGGTTGGAGTCTGGCATGGAAGATCCTGATGTGGGCAAGAATGAAAGACGGAGTACATACAGGAAAGCTGATGAATGAGATCCTCCATTTGGTAGAGCCAAAAGAGTCTATGAATATGGCGAACGGGGGCGGAGTTTATGCGAATCTGTTCTGTGCCCATCCGCCTTATCAGATTGATGGAAACTTCGGTTATACTGCAGGTGTGGCAGAAGCCCTGCTTCAAAGCCATGACGGAGTAATCACGATTCTCCCTGCATTGCCTGAAAAATGGACAAAAGGAGAAATAAGCGGTCTGAAAGCAAGAGGTAATATTACTGTGAGCATCCGCTGGGAAAATGGAAAAGCAGAAGCCTGGCTTTCTTCTGATACAGAGAAGAAAGTTACTGTGCGTATCGGAAAAGGCAGTGAGAAAGAAGTTTTACTGAAAGCCGGAGAGCCTTGCATGATAATAGAATTGAAAGAGACTGGCAGAGAATAACAGGATTGAAATAGAAGAATAGAATTGAAATAGAAAAGAATGTACTACAGATCACGCACAGAGCGGTTTTAAAAAGAACTGTTCTGTGCGTATTTTTTCCGTTAAGGTGAAGAAAAGAAGTTGGGTAAGGAGATAAAATGCCTTGACAAAGATAGATGCTCGATATAATATGTAGATAGTCGATATATAGATAATCGATATACAGGAAAGGGGAGCTTGTAGTGAAAATTGAAAAATCATTAGTTTCAGGGAGCATGATGCTGTTGATCCTGCGGCTGCTGGAAGAGAAGGATATGTATGGATACGAGATGATAGAAGCTTTGCGGGAAAAATCGCAGAATGTATTTGAACTGAAAGCGGGAACTCTGTATCCGCTCTTACATGGGCTGGAAGAGAAAAAATTTGTATCGTCCTATGAGCAGGAAGTCATGGGAAAGGTGCGGAAGTATTATAGACTTACGGCAGCAGGACATGGACGTCTGAAGGAAAAAAAGGAAGAGTGGAAGGCATATCAGAAAGCGGTGACCGATGTACTGGCAATGGAGGGACTGGGATGAAAAAAGAAGAATATCTGCGGTGTGTGACGGATCAGATCCGTTGTAAAAAGGCATGCCTAGGTGTAGAAAAAGAACTGGAGGATCATATTACCGATCAGGCGGAAATGTATTTAAAAGAAGGGATGACAGACGAGCAGGCATTAGAAAAAGCAATCGTGGAAATGGGAGATCCGGTGCAGGTCGGAGTAGAGCTTGACCGGATTCACAGACCACAGATGTCCTGGGGACTGGTACTACTGGCGGGGATACTGGGAATCATCAGTATCGTTTTGCAGTATGGATTGAAGAGTTATGGATATGAAATGGGATTTCCACAGAGGCAGTTACTGTTTACTGTAGTTGGATTTGTTCTGATGTTGGGCATTTATTATCTGGACTACAGTATACTTGGAAAATATGGAAAATGGATGGCAGGGGTCTTTCTTGCATTGATGGTGCTTGCCATTCCATGCCGACTGTATATGGGAGGAGCGGGAACGTATCTCCGTCTCGGAAATATGGCAGTTTCTGTACCACTGCTGATGTACCTTTATGTTCCTTTGTTCGGAGCAGTATTATATTCCTATAGAAGAAAAGGCTATGAAGCATTATGGAAGATCGCTGTGTGGATGATTCTTCCGGTAGGACTGGTAGTGCAGAGTGCATCGCTGATTCATGCTGCTCTTCTGGCACTGGCTCTTCTGATGATGGTTACGATCGCAGTTCAAAGAAGCTGGTATGATATATTCAAAAAGAGGACTCTATTTGCGTTATGGGGTGGCGGAACAGTATTTTTTATAACGGGAAGTGTCATAATTTTTGAAAAAATATTGAAAGTGTATCAGCAGGAGCGGATACAGGGATATTTTGACAGAACTGGTATTTACGGCTATATGCAGAATCAGATCGCAGGAATTTTCCGGGAAAGTAAAATGCTTGGGAAAAGTATTTCAGGTATGAAGATCCTTGAGAGCAGTCTTGCAGGATTTAACGGAGAGTTGATCTGGATGAGCCTGATCGCCTGCTTTGGTATTATAGCGGGAATGATTGTGGCAGGTTTATATGTTATGCTGATATGGAAAATTTTCCGGATTTCGGGAAATCAGTCAAATGAACTTGGGAAAATGATCGGATATGGTTGTGGACTGGTATTTGCCGGTCAGATTGTATACAGTTTCCTGATCTGCTTAAATATTGTACCGGAAATGCCTGTCATTCTTCCATTTTTGTCATATGGAGGAAGTGGAACGCTGCTTTCCTATATTTTGATGGGACTCGTGCTGAGTGTTTACCGGTATAAAAATATTCCGCTTGAGTCACAGAAAAGAAAATCTCTGAAAATCAGAATTTCTGTGGAATAGAAAAGCAGAATAGATCAGTGATTTCTGTGGAATGGAAAAGCAGGATACATCAGTATTTCCTGTATACAATGAGCCAGAAGTCCGGGACAGCTCGGAAGTCTGGATTATTGTATACAGGAGCAGTGGGAACTTTGGAGAAAGCTTGTGCTGCCTCCTTCCCAGATTCCATCTTTTTCATGATAGAGTGCCGGAGTGAATTTTTCAGATTTTTTCAATTCAGTGTAGTCAGCATTTTCCATAGAATCATATGAAAACGTACTTTTATCTTCTCCTTCTGGTATTTCATAAGAATACAACACAATTCCATCTTCTTTCTCTGTAATAAGGAAAAGATGTGGGGAAGCATGGCGTTTACCATTTGTCTCATAGTAGCTTTCTTCAACAACAAATTTACCATTAAATTCTTTAGGAAGGTTCAAAATATTTGGAGTTTCTACGACAACTCCCAACTTGTTCAATTCATATCCGAATTATACCATAAAAAAATAACGACACTGTATATCACTTTCGCAACATACAATGCCGTTACTTTTATTTTCTTCGATACACCAAACAAAACATATTCCTGTATACGATAATATCACATACAGAGTTCGACTTGTTCAGCCTGAGTGGACCTGGCGGGAATCGAACCCGCGTCCAAAAACCTGTCCCATGTACTTCTACTATCATAGTCAGTTCTTTAACATTCCCTCTGCCGCACGAAAACTAACATCCTTACGGGTTCAGTAGCTTCATGATACGCCTGACGGTTCAAAGCTTTGCCGCCATCGTTTCTCACATAATCGGTGCCAGATTCCTGAAGTGTGAGTGCTTCAGGGCTGACATGCAGCATTTAGGCTGCAGCTAATTCGAAATTATCGTTAGCGTTTAATTTTAAGTTTGCGATTTGACGCATCTGCCTGCGGATAGCTTCTCCATCTTCGAGATCCCTGTCGAAACCAGTACAAGCCCGAATCACTGGAAATGTACATTCCCATGTACTGTTAATATACGACCGTCCTCAGTCGTATACTATAAAATATTACAATCCTGAAGAAATGTCAAGAAAAAATTAAAAATATTTTAGATATTTTTCAGATATATCCTGATGAGTTTGTCGGTGATATATGTTAAGATAGATTTAACATATATCAGCAGATCCGTTTACGGGATTGCGGAGAAAGGAGTCCGTGATCTTACAGGAAATAAAAAGTAGCAGAAAAGAGGAATCAATATGCCGACGACCTATGCACACTACAGATTTGGAAAAGAAGTGACGGAAGCACTTCCGCGGGGACTACAGAATGCCATTGGATATCATAGAGAACTTTATGATATCGGACTGCATGGACCGGATATTCTCTTCTATTATAAAGCATTGAAAAGCCACCCGGTTAATCAGCAAGGGCATACGGCACATGAGAATTTCGCAGATGCATTCTTTGAACATGCAGTGAGTGTGATTGAAAAGGCAGAAGATCCGGCTGCGGCAAGAGTGTACATTTATGGTGTGATCTGTCACTTTGCACTGGACAGTGAATGTCATCCTTATATAGAAAAGATGATCCAGGAGAGTGGAATTTCGCATTGTGAGCTGGAGATGGAATTCGACCGGATGCTGATGAGTGATGATTTTATCAATCCGGTACGTCATCTGAATACAAAGCATATTCATCCGACTATGCGGAATGCAAAGATCATAGCTCCGTTTTTTGAAGATGTGACACCTGAGGAGATGCAGAGATCACTGAAATCCATGATCTTTTATCATAAGCTTTTTCTTGTACCGGAACCGGCAAAAAGAAAGGCACTTTTTATGGCAATGAAGGCGATTGGAAAGTATGATGCCCTGCATGGGATCGTGATGAGTCTGGAGCCGAATCCGGCATGCCGGGAATACTGTATGCTTTTGAAAAGGCTGTATGCAGGGGCAGTACCGCTTGCGGCAAGCCTGATCCTTCAATTTCAGAAAAGACTGTTCAATGGACAAAAATTACCGGAAAGATTCCACAGGACTTTTGGGGCAGGAACAGATTGGGAGAAACTGCGTTTATAGTAAAAGGAGGCTTTTATGAGTTTTGTGACATTAGATGAGATCACCAAGACGTATAAGATGGGAGAAGTTGAGATCCATGCGGTTGACCATATCAGCTTTTCGATAGAAAAAGGTGAATTTGTAGTCATTGTAGGGCCAAGTGGAGCAGGAAAGACGACAGTACTGAACATTTTGGGAGGAATGGATACAGCAACCAGTGGAAAACTGATGGTGGATGGACGGGATATTACATCTTATGATTCAAAAAAGTTGACAAGATACAGAAGGGACGATATTGGATTTGTATTTCAGTTTTATAATTTAGTTCCGAATCTGACTGCGGTGGAGAACGTAGAACTGGCTCTTCAGATATGTAAAGATCCACTGGATGCGGAGACGGTTCTGAAAGAAGTGGGACTTGGGAAAAGGCTGAAGAATTTTCCGGCACAGCTTTCAGGAGGGGAACAGCAGAGAGTGTCAATTGCGAGGGCACTTGCTAAAAATCCCAAGCTTTTATTATGTGATGAGCCGACAGGAGCATTGGATTATAATACAGGAAAGGCGATTCTGAAACTTCTGCAGAATATGTGCAGGGAGAAAGGGATGACCGTGATCGTGATTACGCATAACCAGGCACTTGCACCGATGGCTGACCGTCTGATCCGTATTAAGAATGGTCAGGTTTCAAAAATACAGGTGAATGAGAATCCGGTGTCAATTGATGAGATCGAATGGTAAATCAAAGAAATTGATCGACGAGATTGAATGGCAGATCAGAGAAGTCTTGTGATAGATGAATGAAATGAGAACAGAATGGTAAGGTGACCAGATGAAAAAGAAAGCACTGAGAAAAGATTTTTATATGGAAATCCGTAAAAGCATGGGGCGGTTTTTGTCCATCTTTTTTATCGTTGCGATTGGCTGTGCCTTTTTTGCGGGAATCCGTTCATCAGAACCGGATATGAGGTATTCAGGAGATGCTTATTTTGACAGGAAGAATCTGATGGATCTACAGGTGATCAGTACAATGGGACTGACAGACGAGGATGTTGAGGCTATAGAGAAGCTGGATGGGATCGAAAGAGCGGAAGCAGGATATTCAGTGGATGCACTTTGCACAGAGGGAGACAATCAGATCGTCATGCATGTCATGTCGCTGCTTCCGTCTATGAATCAGATACAGGTGGAGAATGGCAGACTGCCTGAGAAATCAGATGAATGTGTGGTGGATGCAGATTTTCTCTCGAAAAGCACCTTGAAGATCGGAGACCAGGTGACGCTTTCAAGCGGTACAGACAAACCGATTACGGATTCTCTGAAGGAGGATACTTTTACAATCGTAGGAAGTGTGAGCAGTCCGTGTTATATTGGATTTCAGCGTGGAAGTACGACGATAGGAAGTGGAAATATCAGTGCCTTTTTATGTGTACCGGAGGAAAGCTTCTGCATGGAAGTATATACGGAAATCTATGCACAGGTCAAAGGAGCAGAGAAACTGACTGCTTTTACAGAGCAGTATGATCAGCGGATCGATTCTGTCATGAAAGAAGTAGAAGCGATCAAAAAGGAGCGGGAGAAGGCACGGTATGATGAAATCGTGGCAGAAGCTTCGGAAAAGCTGGCAGATGCAGAAAAAGAAGTTATGGATGCAGAGACTGAGCTGGAGCAGGGAAAGACAGAAGCACAGGAGAAGCTTGCAGCAGCAAGGGAAAAGCTGGAAAATGCACAGAAAGAACTGGAACAGGCAAAAAAAGAACTGGCATCGTCTCAGGCGAAGATCGCCTCATCCAAAGAAGAACTGGAGCAGGCACAAAATGAATTAAATGAGTCTTCCGGGAAGATTGCGGCAGGCGAAAAAGAACTGAATGAAAAAAGCATTGCACTGGCAACTTTAAAAGAACAGAAGGATACATTGCAGGGGCAGTTTGCTGCATTGGAGCAACAGAAAGAGGAATTATCAGGTCAGAAGACAACGCTTGAAGCACAGAAAAGGACACTTCAGGCAGGTCAGAAAAATCTGCTTGATACGCAGGCGGTCCTGCAACAGCAGATTTCCCGGGTGAAAGCGGAAAAAGAAGGTCTGAATGCAGAAGGAATCCGCTTGTCAGAAGAACAGGAGACTCTGAAAAAAGAATATGAAGGATTAAAGAGTCAGTATGAATCATCCGGTGATGCGGAGATACTGAAGCAGATTGAAGCAAAGAAAGCACAACTGGATGAAGTCAATGCCCAAATTGCAGAAAATAGTGCAAAAATAGATCAGAATAAGATACTTTTGGAGACAGTGGAAAGTCAGATGGATCAGCTGGAGGAAAAGCTGGCTCAGATGAAGAATGGGCTGGAGCAGACGGAGACGGCACTGGAAAAGATTTCAGCAGGTCTTTCTGAGATAGAAGCAGGACAGGAGCAGATGCAGACCGGACTTACCCAGATGGAATCTTATATTTCTTCGGGAGAGTTTCAGCTTCAGGCGGCAAGAGAACAACTGGAATCAGGAAAAGATCAGATCCTGTCAGGGCAGCGTCAGATTGAGGATGCAAAAAAAAGGATTGCTGACGGAGAAGAACAGATCCAGGCCGGAATAGAGCAGATTCGGGATGGAGAAATGGGGATTGCTGATGGATGGATAGAATATCAGGACGGAGAGCGTCAGACAAATGCGGAAATTGCAGATGGAGAAGCACAGATCGCTGATGCAAAAGTCCGGCTGGAGGATGCAAAGAAAGAGATTGAGAAGATAGAAAAGCCGGTCTGGTATATCTATGACAGGTCACATTTGCCGGAATATTCAGGCTATGGAGATAATGCGGACAGGATGAAAGCAATCGGGGAAATCTTTCCATTGATTTTCTTTCTGGTTGCGGCACTGATCAGTCTGACCACGATGACACGTATGGTAGAAGAAGAGAGAACGTTCATAGGAACATTGAAAGCATTAGGATACAGCAAGAAATCTATCGCAGCGAAGTATCTTGGATATGCAGTGCTTGCGACTCTGACCGGTGGTATCTTTGGTGTACTGATCGGAGAGAAAATCCTTCCTTATATTATTATAATAGCGTACAAGATCCTTTACCGGCATTTACCAGATGTAGAAATCCCGTATAATCTGTATTACGGAGTACTTGCATGTGCAGCGGCATTGCTCTGTACGGTAGCAGCAACGATTTTTTCCTGTATGAAGGAATTGAAAGAGCAGGCGGCAGAATTAATGAGACCACCGGCACCGAAACAGGGAAAAAGAGTCTTTCTTGAATATATACCGTTTCTATGGAAACGATTAAGTTTTACGTGGAAGTCGACAGTACGGAATTTAATGAGATATAAGAAGCGTTTTTTTATGACGATTTTCGGAATTGGCGGTTGCATGGGACTGATGCTGGTTGGGTTTGGTCTGAAAGATTCTATTTCATCCATCGTACCATTACAGTATGAAGATATTCAGTTATATGATGGAAATGTGATCCTGCAAAGTGATGTGACAATAGAAGAAAAGCAGGAAGTGTATGAAGAACTTGAAAAAAATAGTCGGGTTGTTGCAACGGCGGAAGATCTTTTGCAGAAGATCACGATAGAGCATGACGGAGTTTCAAAAGAGGTTTATCTGAATGTCCCGGAAAATGTAGAGAAGTTTTCAGATTTTATAGTATTGCAGGACAGAACAACCAAAGAAAAATATCAGCTTACAGATAAGGGTGCTGTACTGACAGAGAAGATGGCAAAGGAGCTTGGTGTGTCAGCAGGAGATACCGTTACGATCAAGGAAGAAAATGAAAAGGAGCGAACGGTTAAGATCAGCCAGATCTGTGAAAATTATATGGGTCATTATCTGTATATGACACCGGCTGTCTATGAGGCGGCTTATGGAAAAGAACCAGAGTATAATTCTATTTATTACCGGACAGAAGAGAGAACCACAAAGGAGGCCGAATCGGTTGGTGAGGCAGCATTGAAACTGGACGGAGCTTTAAGTGTCAGCTATACGACAGAATTGAGACAGCAGGTGGATGATATGCTTCAGAGTCTGGATATCGTTATCGTGGTTCTGATCATTTCTGCTGGAATGCTGGCATTTGTGGTTCTGTATAATCTGAATAATATCAATATTACTGAACGTAAAAGAGAACTGGCAACGCTGAAAGTGTTAGGCTTTTATGATAAGGAAGTGACAGAATACGTCTACCGGGAAAATATTCTGCTGACCCTGATCGGATCGGTTTTCGGGATGCTTCTTGGAAAGATCCTGCATCGGTTTATTATTGTAACGGTAGAAATTGATTCGGTTATGTTTGGAAGAAATATTAATACTATCAGTTTTGTATACGCATTTCTTCTGACGGTTGTGTTCTCGTTATTCGTGAACTGGGTAATGTATTTTAAATTAAAGAAGATCAGCATGGTAGAATCACTGAAAAGTGTAGAATAAAATACAGAATGGGTATGATTTTGAATTAAATAGCACTGTGAAAATAAAAAGAAATCAGGAGGTTTACAAAGAAATGAAAAAATATGATTATCTGATAGTAGGAGCAGGTTTATATGGAGCGGTCATGGCACATGAACTTGGAAAGAAGGGAAAAAAATGTCTGGTGATCGACAGAAGAGATCATATTGCAGGCAATATTTATTGTGAAGACATCGAGGGAATCCATGTTCATAAATATGGGGCTCATATTTTTCATACATCAGATAAAAAGATATGGAAATATATGAATCAGTTCACAGAGTTTAACAATTATATCAATTCTCCGGTGGCTGTATACAAAGACGAGCTTTACAATCTTCCGTTTAATATGAATACTTTCAGCAAAATGTGGGGAGTCAGAACACCGGAGGAAGCGAAAGCGATCATTGAGAAGCAGAGAAAAGAAACCGGGATCACAGAACCGAAGAATTTGGAAGAGCAGGCATTGTTTCTTGGAGGCCGGGATATTTATGAAAAGCTGATCAAAGGATATACAGAAAAGCAGTGGGGAAGAAAGTGTACGGAGCTTCCGGCATTTATCATCAGGCGTCTGCCGTTTCGGTTTATTTATGATAATAATTATTTCAATGACCGTTATCAGGGTATTCCGATTGGCGGTTATACTGCAATCGTAGAAAAGATGCTGGAAAGGGCAGAAGTACGCACCGGAGTTGATTTCTTTGAGTTTAGAAAAGAAAATCCGGATATTGCTGGAAAGATTATTTTTACAGGAATGATTGATGAGTATTTTGGATACAGGCTTGGAGCTTTGGAGTATCGTTCAGTGCGGTTTGAGACGGAAGTGCTTGACTGTGAAAACTATCAGGGAAATGCAGTAGTAAATTATACAGAGCGGGAAGTTCCGTATACCAGGATTATCGAGCATAAGCATTTTGAGTTTGGCAGACAGGAAAAGACGGTGATCTCACGGGAGTATTCTTCAGAATGGAGTGTCGGAATGGAACCATATTATCCGGTGAATGATGAGAAGAATACAGCTCTCTACCAGGCTTACAGAGAACTGGCAGAAAAGGAAGAGAATGTCATCTTCGGAGGAAGGCTTGGAGATTATAAATATTATGATATGGATAAAGTTGTTGCAGCGGCACTGGAACGAACGAAAGAACTTTAAAGTTTCTTAAAGAATAAAAAAATGACAGTTATTAAAAGAATATAAAGAATGAACAGGATGCCCGGAAAGAACTTGATTTTTTCCGGGTGTTCGCTTATCATAAAATAACCATTCAGGATTCTTTACTGAATGCAGGAAATCAATTCAGAGGATCAGATCAGTTTCTGATAATTTTCAATGGACGTGCTATCAGGGATTACGTTGTGGTGATGTGAGGACTCACCGGCAAAGTGATCGCAGAACAATAGAATATGGAAAAGATGTATGAAGTCCTTCGGTTTCAGGAGTATAAGGATCAGTGTCGGCAAAGTGCAGACTGCCTGGAGGGATGCCTGCTGATCTATTATCTGCAGGAGCATGAATGTATAGGAAAAGGACAGCTTTTTAGCTGGTTTCGACAGCTTTGGAAAAGCCTGTATGATTATCAGCGGAGTAATGGAATGAATTATGGATGCCTGACACCATACAGTGTGCTTGTTGTGGGAGAAGCCGGACTTTTTTTGCTGGATCCCGAAGGAAAGGAGAACGGATTTATCATTAAGCGGATGCAGCAGCGTGCAGTGAGAAATCATTTTATAAAAAAAGACGGCAGACAGCAGGGGAGAGGACAAAAGAGTGCGGATCTGTATGGATACGGAAAAATGATGCAGTTTCTTCTTGCCTCAGTAGGGACAGAACCGGAACTGACACGAAGAGAAGCGGTCAAATGTCAGAAAGTAATCGCAGGATGCACAGGAGAACGTCAGCGTTCCTATGAGATGCTCTGTCAGGTTCAAAAAGATCTGCCGGAGATTTCCGGGCAAATACGGCTTTTGGAAAAAGCAACGGAGCTGTTTCATGGACAAAAGAAAAAGTGGTTCTTAAAAATCAGTGTGGCAGTGCTTGCGGTACTTGTATTTTTAGCAGGAGTGACTGTGGGGAAAGGCAGAAAAAGTGAACCGGAAGATCCTGCTGTGGAGAAAAATACAGAGAAAATAGATGCAGAGGATGAGAATGAAGCAGAAGCGGCAGAGCGGAGGTTCAGAAGCTATCTTCTGTCAAATACAAGAAAAGGCAATGAACTGGTTATGTCAGAAGGAGAGGCCCTGGAGCGATGTGCATTGTGGGCATTAGGGACGGCCTATGAGCGGGAGATGTGGATTGAGAAAGCAATCGATGTATACGGAAGACTGATTGAGATTGAAGAAAACCGGGAACAGATTACAGCAGCGGGCATCCGTAAGATGAAATTAGAAGCAGGAAAAGAACAGTATTCAACCGCACTTCTTACAGGAAAAAGAGTTTTAGAACGTACGGGAACCGAACCTGAGATTGAAAAACTGATGCAGGAGTATGAACTCCGTATTCAGGAGCAGGAAAGCAGAGTGCAGAACGGACAGAGTCAGGAAGAGCAAAAGAAAGAAGAACAGAAGCGGAAAGGGGAAGTAAATGAGCAGAATGTGGATAAATAAAAAGAATAAAAAGGAAAATGTGAATAAAATAAGCTGTTGGATTCTTGCGGTAATCTTTGTTGTAGTTGTATTTGGGAGTGCAGGACTGGCGGCTGCTGATGAAGAGGAGAGCAAAGAGACTCCGGTTCTTAAGATAGACGGAAATGTGTACGATGAAAGCGGATCGGATCGATGGTATACAGAAGAACCAGAGGTGGAAGTATGTCTGGAGGGGGCTGAAAAAATATCAGATAAAGAAATATACTGTAACATGCAGTATGAGATCACATATACGTCAGGAGAGAAAAAAGCAGAAATTGTGAATTTTACAGAGCAGGAAGAGGAAGGTAACTGGAGATATTCCTTTGAGCCTGCTGTATGGAAAGAGGGAAGGAACCAGCTTCGGTTGTGGCAGGAATCGGAAACCGGAGAGACAGAGTGGGAGCTGAAAGCGGTGATCTGTATAGATAAGACCGTACCGGCTGCAGTGGTATTTTCCTATCCGGTGGGAAGCGAGGAGAGGGGATATTGTTATCAGACAGAGACAGAGGTGTTGGTAAAAAGCCGGGATGAAGGCTCCGGTGTTGAAAAGATGATCGTCCAGCAGGAAGATGGTACAAAATTGGAAGTAGAAGGAGCAGAGGGGAGTGTGTATCTGCCATTGGGGTATCAGGGACGGCTGAAGGCTTATGCGGTAGATCATGCCGGACTGGAAAGCGTGAGAAGCAGTTCAGAACAGATCATTTGCGAAGATGAGACCCCAAGGATCACTGTTACAGGAGCAGGAGAATCCGGTGAATGGCAGAAAGACTTGCCGAAGATCAGGCTGTGGATCGGAGAAAAATCAGAAAAGTATACCTGCAGTTCCGGTTTGCAGCTGGCGGTATGTTATGTGAACGGTGAGGAAATCAGCAGGAAGTATTATGAGAATCCAACGGAATCGGACAGTTTTACTGTGAAGCCTGAGAAAGAATCAGTGAATGGAAGTCCGGTAGAACTTATGGTTCATGCAGTCGATCGTGCGGGTAACAGTACGGTCAGAAAAGAAAAGCTTTATATAGACAGAAAATCGCCGACAGCAGAGATGAATGGTGTGACAGATGCAATGATCACAGGGGAGAAATGCAACGGTGAGATTGTGCTGAAGGATGAAAATCTACTGGGAAAGTATGAGGTGTCTGTTACGAGAACAGATCAGGAAAAGAAGAAGGAAATGGTTTTAAATCAGGCAGAGCAGGAACTTTCAGAAAAGGAAGTCAGCATACCGTTTGTCTTTGAAGAGGATGGTCATTATGAATGCAGGATTCAGGTTGAAGATCAGGCAGGCTGGAAGACGGAAAAAGAGTATCGGTTTGTTGTTGACCGCTGCAGTCCGGTAATCCGATATGTGGATCAGCTCAATGGAACATATCTTCCCTTTTTTCAGTGGAATTATGAAGTTGAAGAAGCTGTTTCGGATTTGACAGATTATCAGTATCAGCTGTTTCTGGATGGACTGGAATATGCAAAAGGCAGGCTTGTAACTGAAGAGGGAGTACACCGTCTGAGAGTCAGGGCAGAGGATGCAGCAGGAAATGATTCGGTTGCAGAAGCAGTATTTACCATAGATCATACACCACCGGTGCTTTATATGGGAAGATTAAAAGATGGGGCGATCTATGAAGAAAAGGTGAAGATAGAAGTCTGGGTTGACGGAGAAAAAGAGTATCTGACCGATTTTACTTTAAACGGAGAAAGACAGAAACTGAGTATCGGAAGCAGGATGTTCCAGTGTGAAATTATGGAAAACGGAAATTATATAATGGGAGTCCAGGCAGAGGATGCGGCAGGGAATCAGGTGAAAAAAGTGATACGATTTGAAATAAGGCCAGAAAAAAGCATCGTGCAGAAGATATGGAAGCCTGTGGAGAATCTTTTTTCAGGGCAGGGAGAAGAAGCTGAAAATAAAATGGATCAATGGATATGGGCAGAAATTTTTGGAGCAGTGGGGATTCTGATCCTGATATGGTATGGATGGAGAATCAAAAGAACGGGAAAAAAGAAGAAAATAAAAAAAGTCCCATAAAAGGGAGGATGCCAGGTAACCGGCGACCGGTTCCTGGCAAGTATTATGAAAAAGTTTATCTAAAATAAATCTTGTTGGCTTAATGAATTGTATTTCTTTGATGGTTATAGTATATGAAAGAGAAATGAAGAAAAAGTGATGAGAAAGTGAAAGAATTTTTAATGATAAATGAACAAATTGTGAATGCGGAAAAATACTTTGTCAAATGAAGAATGATATGCTATTCTACAGATGAAAGAAGATTTGAAAAGAAAAAGCTAAGAATCAGGTTCATAAGGAGGACAAGATGACCCGGGAAGAATTTTTGCAGGGATTAAATGAAGCACTGGATGGAAATATGGATGCCAGTGCGATACGGGAAAATCTCAATTATTATAATGAATATATAAATGAAGAAGTCAAAAAGGGAAAGACGGAACAGCAGGTAGTCGATACTCTGGGAGATCCATGGGCGATTGCACAGACTTTGCTGGAGGCAGATGAAAATGGAGCTGACGGTGGAGCGGCAGCAGGCAGCAGATCGCATAGTGCAGGCAGCAGTTATGGTACTTATATGAAAAATGAGGAAGGCAGAGTATTTGAGATTCCATGGTGGAAAAAGGCACTTTTTATTCTTGCTGTTGTACTGGTGATTGTGGTGATCATTTCATTTGTTGCGGGAGTGATCAGAATTCTTGCTCCAATTCTTATTCCGCTGCTGATCGCAATGTTGATCATTCGACTGATCGGAGGAAGTGGATCTCAGCGATAAATGGAATGATTCTAATGTATTATATCATTATATATAGAAGGAAACGAAAAAGAGCAGAACAGTAAAAGACCGATGGGGGAGCCATCGGTCTTTTGAGGGGAGTATAAATAATTAATAAGGGGTTGTAGAAAGTAATCTCTCTACAAAAGATAGTATAATATATTAAAATGGAAAAAGCAAGAAAAATATTTAAATAATGGTTTATATATTTGGGATATAAAAATTGTCCTGATTAATTTTCTCCAATGCGTATAAAGATCTGGTTTTCAGAGATAATAAGACTGTATCAAATAGATAGGAGGAATCATCATGGCAAAAAATTATACGAATGTGAACAAGAACAAAAATATGGAGGACAGCTCTTATTCATCCTATGCAGATGAGCAGAATAAGAATAGTACCAACAAGAACAGTGCGAACAAGAACAGCACAAATAGTACGAACGGTACTTCGTCTGCATCGCAGAATTGTGGAAAGAACAAAAATTCCTACGATAAAAATTCTTCCAATAAGAATGGATATGATTCGACAGACAGATATTAATTTGATCGAAAAAGCCAAAAGTGGAATTAGAAGAAAAGTCACGGAAGAGATTTGAAAAGCAGGAAATGTGACCGCAGGGGCAGGGTAAATTCAACTTTACTCTGCCCCTGATTTATAGTAGAATAAAAAGAAGTGAATTAAAAAATGTATTTATAATGAGGTAGTAAATGAATGAATAAAATGGAATGGATTGCACCATGTCATTTTGGCCTGGAATCTGTACTGAAAAGAGAAATTCAGGATCTTGGATATGAGATTTCCCAGGTGGAAGATGGAAGAGTGACATTTTATGGTGGGGCAGATGCTGCATGCAGAGCAAATATTTTTCTGAGGACAGCGGAAAGAGTTCTTTTAAAAGTGGGAAGTTTCAAAGCTGTGACGTTTGATGAATTGTTTGAGAAGACGAAAGCATTGCCATGGGAAGCGTACATACCAAAGGATGGAAAGTTCTGGGTGGCGAAGGCGTCATCGGTTAAGAGTAAGCTTTTCAGTCCCTCCGATATACAGTCGATCATGAAAAAAGCAATGGTAGAAAGGTTGAAATCAAAATACCGGATCCAGTGGTTTCAGGAGGATGGAGCATCCTATCCATTGAGAGTTTTTTTGATGAAAGATATCGTGACCGTCGGGATTGATACATCAGGAGATTCTCTGCATAAGAGAGGGTATCGTCCGGCAGCAGGAAAAGCTCCGATCTCAGAAACACTGGCAGCGGCTCTGATCATGCTGACACCTTGGAGAAAAGATCGGATCTTGGTAGATCCTTTCTGTGGAAGTGGTACATTTCCGATCGAGGCTGCAATGATGGCTGCAAAGATTGCACCGGGAATGAACCGTTCTTTTACCGCAGAGACATGGACAAATCTGATCGGAAAGAAATACTGGTATGAGGCAATTGATGAGGCAAATGATTTGATCGAGGATGAGATTGAGACAGATATTCAGGGGTATGATATAGATGGAAATGTTGTGCGGATGGCAAGAGAAAATGCAGAGAATGCAGGAGTTGCCCATCTGATCCACTTTCAGGAGCGTGCGGTGAAAAATCTGAGGCATCCAAAGAAGTATGGATTCATTATCACGAATCCGCCATATGGAGAGCGGCTGGAAGACCGGGAGACACTTCCACAGATCTATCGTGAATTTGGAGAGAGTTTTAAGGAACTGGACAGCTGGTCAGCTTATATGATTACAAGTTTTGAAGACGCAGAGCGTTATTTCGGAAGAAAGGCAGATAAAAACCGAAAGATTTACAATGGAATGCTGAAGACATATTTTTATCAGTTTCAAGGGCCAAAGCCGCCAAGACAGAAAAGATAGAGGGAACAGAAGATGAAAAAAAGAATTATATTTGCTACCGGAAATGAAAATAAAATGAAAGAGATCCGAATGATTCTTGCAGAGCTGGGCCTGGAAATTCTTTCGATGAAAGAGGCCGGTGTATTTGAAGAAATCGAAGAAGATGGAATGTCGTTTGAAGAAAATGCAGAGATCAAGGCGAGAGCAATTTCAAGAGTCATGACAAATGATATTGTCTTGGCAGATGATTCCGGTCTGGAAATTGATTATCTGGACAAAGCTCCTGGAATTTATTCAGCAAGATTTGCAGGCGAAGATACTTCTTATGATATAAAGAACCGGATCTTGCTGGACAGACTGGAAGGTGTGCCGGATGAAGAGCGAAGAGCAAGATTCGTCTGTGCAGTGGCAGCCGTATTTCCGGATGGGACAGTAAAAGTAGTGAGGGAGACGATTGAGGGACAGATTGCACATGAGATTGTCGGAGAAAATGGATTTGGATATGATCCTATTTTTTACGTGCCGGAATATGGATGTACGACGGCTGAAATGACTCCTGAACTTAAAAATGAACTCAGTCACAGAGGCAAGGCACTTCGTGCGATGAAGAAGATACTGGAAGAAAAGTTCAGAGAGGGAGAACTATGAAGATTTTGATCGTCAGTGATACGCATTCAAAGCATGGCAATTTGGATCATGTATTAGAGCAGGCAGGACCAATCGATATGTTTATCCACCTTGGTGATGTAGAGGGGGATGAAGAGTATTTTGATGCAGTGATAGAATGTGAAAAGCATATTGTGCGGGGAAATAATGACTTTTTTTCCAGGCTTCCAAGGGAAGAAGAATTTAATATAGGAAAGTATCATGTCTTTATTACGCATGGACATTATTATTATGTGTCTATGGATGTCGATACGATCATAGAAGAGGCAAGATCGAGAAATGTTGATATTGTGATGTTTGGTCATACGCATAAACCATATTTTTCTCAGAAGGACGGACTTACCGTTCTGAATCCGGGGAGTCTTTCTTATCCAAGACAGGATGGCAGGAGACCAAGTTATATGGTAATGGAAATAGATGAAGAAGGAAAAGTCCATTATGAGCAAAAATATCTTTAATGTATGAAAAAACCAGAAAATTTGATGCTGATATATTAAAATAAATGAAAGTTTCTGAAAAAATAGCAAATAGTCTTTCGGATAAATGCAAAATTTTTTGAAAAATAGTGTTGACATTCCTTGAATCCTATAATATAATTGTTCTTGCGTTACGGATGAAGTAAATGAAACGCAGGAACAACTTACATATCGGGGTGTGGCTCAGCTTGGCTAGAGCGCCTGGTTTGGGACCAGGAGGTCGCAGGTTCGAATCCTGTCACCCCGATGCTGTGCGGGTGTAGTTCAATGGTAGAACACCAGCCTTCCAAGCTGGATACGTGGGTTCGATTCCCATCACCCGCTTTCTCACTGAAAGGTGAGACACCTCAAAAAGAGGAAAATGAGTCTGTAGCTCAGCTGGATAGAGCAACGGCCTTCTAAGCCGTAGGTCGTGGGTTCGAATCCCCCCAGGCTCGTTTTGTGGTGGGTATGGTGCAGTTGGTTAGCGCGCCAGATTGTGGTTCTGGATATCACCGGTTCGAGTCCGGTTACCCACCCTTTCATAATTATTAATGGCATGCGGTGTCAGACATAAAGTCTTTAATGGGCTATCGCCAAGCGGTAAGGCACAGGACTTTGACTCCTGCATACGCTGGTTCGAATCCAGCTAGCCCAGTTTATCCACTTACTGGGGAGTTAAATAAAAATACGGGCGTGTAGCTCAGGTGGTAGAGCACTTGACTTTTAATCAAGTTGTCCGGGGTTCGAATCCCCGCACGCTCATCAGAACAAGCAATTGCTTGTTCTATTTTTTTCTTTCAAAGAAGAAAATAAAAGAGAGTAAGCGGATGTGGCGGAATTGGCAGACGCGCCAGATTTAGGTTCTGGTGTCTACGACGTGCAGGTTCAAGTCCTGTCATCCGCATTGAACCAGTTCCCGAAAGTCTTGAAATTCTAAGGAATATAAGGCTTTCGGGAATTTTCTTTTTATCAAAGGGACAGAAGGGGGCAAACTTTCTATTTGGTATGTTTTATGTGTTATCCATGCATTGCAGGCAATGGACACAGTCGATAGCAGACATATTTTTTTATATGCTACGTCGGAGAGAGGAAGTGAGGAAACACGATGAATCTTGCAAAAAGAAAATACTGGTGCTATAGTATCTCTAAAAGGAGGGAGTGCCATGAAGATGATCCGCAGAATTACAACTTTAGTCAGTTCATGTATGTTACTTGCATATGTTATTGTTCTTGCATGTATCTGGAGCAGGATCCCCGGAACAGTTCCGACTCATTTTAACGCAGCAGGAATAGTGGATAGTTATGGGGGCAAAGGAAGTCTTTGGATTGAGGTGATTGTGGCAGCAGTCATTTTGCTTATTATTTGTCTGACTGAAAGAGTTCCGTCTATATGGAACTTCCCGGTAGCTGTCACAGAGGAGAATAAAGAAAGGCTGTATGAAATAGCACTGGTAATGCTGGGGACAATAAAGATTCTGACCATGGGATTATTTATCGATGCAGGAGTCAGCAGCCTGGTAACGGGATTCCCTGTCTGGCCTATGTACGTCATGCTGGGGGCGATGGTTATTGTGATTGTAGTGGCAGTAGTACAGATGATCCGGTCAAAATAAGGTGATAAATAAAAGAAGATAGAATAAACAGGATGTCTTTTAAAAAGAGAGGATGAAAAGATGGACAAGTTATATCAGATTATTGAGCAGAAAATAAAAGCTTCCGGCTATCCGAGAGAGATTTCTGGAGCAAAGGTATATAATGATATTTGTGATCAGATTGAGGGAAAAGAAAATGGAGAGTATCTTCTGCTGTCAAAGTTTGAGGATGATGTAGTTTTTGAATACCATATTACGGTGAAAGATGAAGAGTTTAATCTTGGAATTCTGACTATGAAAGCACCGGAAGGTGTATTTGAAGCAGATTTTGATGCGGAGTAAAATTTTGCTTACATGTCAGGAAAGACAGATATAAAAAATCCATCAATCGGACTATCTGCCGGATTGATGGATTTTTGTCGGGAATATTCCCAAATAATCATTCTGTAATTTATTTGAGGTCAATGATCTGGGTAAAATCAGTTATCGTGTTCGTCTTCAAAAGGATCTTCGTAATCTTCGTCCTCGTCGTCATCTTCATAGTAATAATCTCCGCCTCTGGAGGCAATACCAAGAATCAGTGAGATGACTGCGAAAGCAGCACTTACACCGGCGACAATCAGCAGTTCCAGTTCACTTCCACGTTTCAAGAATGCAAATCCGGCACTTGCCAGATAGAACAGCATTGGTGCAAGGAATGCAAAGATCGTATAACGATTCAGCATAATGAAATACAGCAGAGCTGAAACCAGCATGCAGAGTGCAAGAATCACATAAACCATACCGGAAGTAGCAGAACCGTCTGAGGAGGTGCTGCTCAGTCCGAGTGTAAATCCTTTGTACATCAGATATCCGAAACCGAGAAGTGAGAGGATACCAAAGATAATACGGGCAGGTCTGAATCTTGGTACATCATCATATTCGTACTCATCATCATCATACTCATCGTCGTACTGCTCTTTTTTCTTTGTATCTTTTACTTTCTTTTCATCAGGATCTTCGTTCTTTTTCTTCTTTTTGGCAAATTTGCTGTCAGGATCTGTCGCAAGCATCTCTTCATATCCTTTGCGTACTGCCTTTTCACGCTTTGTACGAACCTGCTCCGCAGGAATATTTCCATATTTCTGCTCATCAGAAACTTTATTAGTATCAGAAGATCCTTCAGGATAACGCTTCTTGACCGGTTTCTTTGCGGACACCTTTTTCTCCCCTGGCGTCTTTGCGGAAAGCGGTTCTTCTGTAGAAGCAGGTCTGACTTTCTTTTTGACTGGTCTTTTTTTCGGTTTCTCAGAAATATCAGCAGCTTCATCATTACTGATCGGTCTTGAGGCTTTCGGACGTACAGGTTTTCCTTCTGCGTCTGTCGGTCTGCGTCTTTTTGCGGGTTTTGTTCCGGCTTTCTTTTCAGCTTCCTTTACTTTTTCAGCATCAGAGCTGGCAGCTAATCCTTTGACTGAAGAATTTTTTGTAGCCTGAATTTCTTCTGCTGAGCCCTTCTCGGATACGGATGATTCAGCAGGTCTGGCAGCAACTTTGCTTTCAGCTTTATTGACGGGCTTTGCTTGTGCCTGTTCAGCTTCTTTTTTTGCAGCTATTTTCCTGGCACGCTGCTTGTCGAGATTCCACTGCTTCTTACAGTCACGGCAGACTGCATATTCGTTGAAGATCGGATCTCCGGATTCCGTTGTGCCGACTTGTCTTTTCATACGTTCAAGTTCTTTACCACATGATGGACACTTCATATTAATTATGTACTCCTCTCCTTGTCAATGACAAAATTAATAACAAAAATATTATAGCATTTTGTGTCAGTTTGGACAATGGAAAAATCAAAGATATAGATAGAAACTGTCGAAGAATGGAAAAAATAAAGTAGTAGACTTTACAAATTTAGTGTGCTAAAATGTAACAGTAATTAAACGAGGGTGAAAAGGAGATTGGTTTCATGAGCAAGAAAATAAGGACTGAGGCAGTTGATTATCTTTTTAATGCCATTTTAAGCCTTGAAGATAAAGAAGAATGTTATACTTTTTTTGAAGATATCTGTACGATCAACGAACTGCTTTCGCTTTCCCAGCGTTTTGAAGTCGCAAGGATGCTCAGAGAGCAAAAGACATATCTTGAGATAGCAGAGAAGACCGGAGCGTCTACAGCAACGATCAGCAGAGTCAACCGTTCACTGAATTACGGAAATGACGGATATGATATGGTCTTTGAGAGAATCGGACTTACAGAAAAGGAAGAAGATTCATCAACTGCAGAAGAATAGAAAGTAGAAAGACAGTTCGGAGAAAAGTGTGAGAGGCTCTTTGACTGGGAATCTTCAGACGCAGAATACAAAAGACACGAACCTGTGGCTGCAACCACTGGGACGTGTCTTTTGTAGATTATCAGTCTTTTTTATTCTTAGAAGAAGGAACTGCAATATCATCAATAATCCGTTCGATCATCATCTTTTTCAGATATACGTCGAAACTGAGATTACAGATAAAAGCAAACTTCTGAAGCGTATCCCTGTCCTCTCCGTCAGGAAGCTGGTCAAAAGCTTCTCCTGCCTTATCATAAGCGGAAGATACGCTGTCTTTCAGCGAGTCGAGCCGCTCTTTTTCCATGTGGCAGAGTTCTTCATAAATAGAGGAAAGTTCCATTGTATCATTTCCGGAGAAATATTTTTCCGTCAATGGCTTCAGTACCGTTTCGATATCTTTGATCGACAAAATACTTTTAAAATAGTAGATAAAAATGAGAAGCAGCATATGCTCCCGGGAATACTTCTTCTTCACAGGCGGTGGAAGAAGATTATTCTTTGTATAATTGTTGATCATGGTCTTGGTAAGGATCTTGTCCTCTTCATATCGCTTGGTAGAAGCGAGCTGTTCATCCATAAAAGTAGTGACCTGATCCATATAAAGATCAATATTCGGGATGTCACCCGGATGTACATATTGAAGATGGGAAAGTTCATCTAAAATGCTGTTAAGCATATCATTCATATCTATAGTCATGTTATCACCTCAACAGACTCATTATATAGTATTTAAAACTATATGGCAAGTAAAAACTCACAATAATGCAAAGGAACAGTAACAGGACAATGTCAACAAAATTAAAGATAACATAGACTTGACAATTAAGAATGTATGTTCGATAATGAAAGATGCAAATGATGGGTATGCAGAGGCATGATCAGTAGATAGGAGAGCAGTTTTATGAGTATTTATGATAAATTGAACGAACCCCAGAGAGAGGCTGTATATCATACAGATGGACCTCTGTTGATCCTTGCAGGTGCAGGTTCGGGAAAGACCCGGGTACTGACGCACAGGATCGCATATCTGATCGAAGAGCGGAATGTGAATCCGTGGAATATCCTGGCGATCACGTTTACGAACAAGGCAGCAGGAGAGATGCGGGAAAGGGTGGATTCCCTGGTGGGATTTGGCTCAGAAAGTATCTGGGTAAGCACTTTTCATTCGATGTGTGTGCGGATTTTAAGAAGATTTATAGACCGGCTTGGTTATGATAACCGTTTTACGATCTACGATACAGACGATCAGAAGACTCTGATGAAAGAAGTCTGTAAAAAGGTTGCCATTGATACAAAAGTTTTTAAAGAGAGAAGCCTTATGTCGGCGATTTCTTCTGCAAAGAATGAACTGATCCTTCCGGATGAGTTTGAACTGAATGCAGGAGGAGATTTTGCAAAGCTGAAGATCGCAAAAGTATACCGGGAGTATGAGGCACAACTGAAGGCGAATAATGCACTGGATTTTGATGATCTGCTGGTGAAGACAGTTCAGCTTCTGCAGACGCAGGCGGATGTGCTGGAGAATTATCAGGAGCGGTTCCGCTATATCATGGTCGATGAGTATCAGGATACGAATACGGTGCAGTTCCAGCTTGTCAGACTGCTTGCCGGAAAGTATCGGAATCTGTGCGTGGTGGGAGATGATGACCAGTCAATCTATAAGTTTCGTGGAGCAAATATCCGCAATATTCTGGATTTTGAACATGAATTTTCAGATGCCTGTGTCATAAAGCTGGAGCAAAATTACCGCTCAACAGGGAATATTCTGAATGCAGCGAACCAGGTGATTGCCAATAATAAAGGCAGGAAAGAAAAGACTTTATGGACTGCCAACGGGGAGGGAGAACTGGTTCATTTAAGGCAGTTTGATACAGGATATGATGAGGCAGATTTTATTGCAGAAGATATAAAAAACGAGGTAAGGGCAGGAGCGTCATATAATGACCACGCAGTACTTTACAGAACGAATGCACAGTCCCGTCTCTTAGAAGAAAAATTTGTTGCGATGAATGTACCGTACAAGATTGTTGGCGGTGTAAACTTTTATGCCCGTCGGGAGATCAAGGATCTGCTTGCGTATTTAAAGACGATTGATAATGGGATGGATGATATTGCGGTACGACGGATCATTAATGTGCCAAAAAGGGGCATTGGTCTGACTACGATCAACCGGATACAGGAGTCTGCTGCAGAACGGGGGCTTGGATTTTATGAGACACTGATGACTCCCGAGCTGATCCCCGGAATCGGAAGAAGTGCAGCAAAGCTGGATTCTTTTGCAGCTCTGATCGAGTATTTTAAAGGACTTACCGGACAGATGAGTATTACAGATCTGCTGCGGGAAGTGATCGAAAAGACGGGATATATGGAAAGTCTGGATTCCGAGGATAAAGAGGATGCACAGGCACGAAAGGAAAATATTGATGAACTGATCAATAAGGCAGCTGCATATGAAGAGGCAGCAGAAGATAGAGATGAACCGGCTACGTTGAGTGCTTTTCTGGAAGAAGTGGCATTGGTTGCGGATATTGACAGTTTAGATGAAGAACAAGATTATGTTGTCCTTATGACGCTGCACAGTGCCAAAGGACTGGAGTTCCCTCATGTATATCTGGCAGGGATGGAAGATGGATTATTTCCGAGTTATATGACGATCACATCGGACGACAGAGATGATCTTGAAGAAGAAAGACGGCTTTGCTATGTAGGCATTACGAGAGCAGAGCAGGAGCTGACGCTTACCTGTGCGAGAAGAAGGATGGTCAGAGGCGAGACTCAATATAATAAAATTTCACGTTTTATTAAAGAAATTCCGGCAGAACTTCTGGATACAGGAAACCGCAGGATTGAATCAGCGACGGAAGTGCCGGTACAGCAGAATACATATGCACATGCAAGAGAAGCATTTCAGGCAAGGGCTTTCGGTGTGGCTTACAGCAAGGGGTCAAGAAAAAGCAGCGGATCTTCTTCGGAAAAAAGCGGTCAGGGACTGGCATCTCTTCAAAAAGGCAGCCAGCTTGCAGCAGGATCAGGTGGCAGTCCTGATTATGCAGAAGGGGACCGGGTGCGTCATGTAAAATTTGGGGAGGGAACCGTTCTTGAGATTCGGTCCGGTGGCAGAGATTATGAAGTAACGGTGGATTTTGACAGTGCAGGAATAAGGAAGATGTTTGCAAAGTTTGCAAAACTGGTAAAGATTTCATAGATTTGTGGACTGTCAGCCGATCAAAAGAGATGATCATGATGTGAGAACCGAGACAGAGTTTTTAGGAAAAATAGCCGAAAGCGGTAGTAATATCAGAGCTTAAGTGTTATAATATACAAAAATCAGTCGTAACCTGTGAGTGGTTAGAAAGGATGTGCAGATATGAATAAAAAATTAGAGGATATGATCGCTGAATCAAAATTAAAAGAGATCCTGCATAAGAACGAGACAGAGAAGCAGAAAAATGCAGTTGTATGGGTACTTGCAATTATTGGCGCGATTGCAGGAATCGCAGCCATTGCATATGCGGTATTCCGTTTTGTAACGCCGGATTATTTGGAAGACTTCGAAGATGATTTTGATGACGATTTTGATGATTATTTTGATGAGGATGATCAGGTATAAGATCAGGATGGTAATAGCACAGTAAGAAGAATACAGACAGGATGTGACGGTTGGAGTACACCCTGTCTGTTTTGTTTGTTGGGAGGAAATAATGAAAAAAGGACAGATCTATGAAGGCATAATCGAGAGAGTGGATTTCCCGAATAAGGGAATGATTTATATTCCGGAGGAAGAAAAATATGTCACGGTGAAAAATGGTATCCCGGGTCAGAAAATCCGCTTTATGATTAATAAATTTAAGCGGGGAAATGGAGAAGGAAGACTTCTGGAGGTGATGGAAAAGTCACCGCTGGAGACTAGAAAGCCGGTCTGCAGTATTTTCCCGGCCTGTGGTGGATGCATGTATCAGACTATGTCCTATGAAGAGCAGGTAAAGATGAAAGAGGGACAGATCCATCGGATCATGGATCCTGTCGTAAAGGGCGATTATATTTTTGAGAGTGTAAAAGAAAGCCCAAAAGAATTTCATTATCGTAATAAAATGGAGTTTTCTTTTGGAGATGAATATAAGGACGGTCCACTTTCTCTCGGACTGCATAAAAAAGGAAGCACATATGATGTTCTGACAGCGGCAGACTGCCAACTGGTCCATCAGGATATGAATCAGATCCTTTCCTGTGTTCTTGCGTATTTTAGGGAACGGAATGTAAGCTACTATAAGAAAATGCAGCATACAGGATATCTGCGGCATTTACTTCTGAGAAGGGGGGATACGACAGGGGAGATCCTGGTGAATCTTGTAACGACTACGCAGGAAGAGCACGATCTGACAGAATTAAAAGAACAGTTGCTGGAGCTTCCTTTGGAGGGAAAAATCGTAGGAATCCTTCATATCCTGAATGATTCACTTTCAGATGTTGTAAAAAGCGATGAGACAAGAATCCTTTATGGACAGGATTTCTTTTATGAAAATCTGCTCGGACTACAGTTTAAGATCACCCCTTTTTCTTTCTTCCAGCCCAATTCCAGGGGGGCAGAGGTATTGTATGAGACTGTCCGGGAATATATCGGAGATATTGAGAATAAGACCGTTTTTGATCTGTTCAGTGGAACCGGAACGATTAGCCAGGTGCTTGCACCGGTAGCAAAGGAAGTGATCGGTGTGGAGATTGTAGAAGAGGCGGTGAAAGCTGCAAAAGAAAATGCTCTCCGCAATGGACTTTCTAATTGTAAATTCATAGCAGGCGATGTATTTAAGGTGTTGGATGAGATTGAGGAAAAGCCGGATGTGATCGTCCTTGATCCACCGAGAGATGGCATCCATCCGAAGGCACTGCCGAAGATCCTTGAGTATGGAGCGGACAAGATCGTCTATATTTCCTGTAAGATGACCAGCCTTGCACGGGATCTTGAGATGATGCAGATGGCTGGGTATCGTGTGCAGCGGATGACAGCGGTAGACCAGTTCTGCGAAACATTTCATGTGGAGACGGTAGTACTGCTTTCCCACAAAAAGCCAGACGGACATATCAATGTAAAAGTTGAGTTTGGTGAGGGTGAGGGAAAAGTTCCGCTTGATAATATCGCTAAAAGAGCCGAAGAATACAAGCCCAAGGAACGAGTGACCTACAAAATGATAAAGGAGTACATAGAAGCAAAATACGGCTTCAAGGTACATACCGCATATATCGCAGAGGTAAAGAGAGATTTAGGCTTGCCAATGTATGATGCTCCTAATGCGGTAGAAGA
>NZ_CAKRGI010000024.1 GCF_934330165.1 uncultured Mediterraneibacter sp. | reverse complement strand
ATATAAAGAAAAGAATTTATCGGAAACTGCATTTACCGTAAAAAAGGGAAATGAATATGAATTGCGTTGGTTTACGCTCAGCGGCGAAATAGACTTGTCAGTAATATTAAGTGTTTGCCTTGCACTTTGCGGTTTGTTTCTTTTAACGGCTGAGAGTGGAAGTACAGGGATATGTGGGCACTGCAATGATTTTTTTGTCCGTATTATTATCAGAAGTTGTAAAGGATATGCAAAAATCCCCCGTAAACCGTGTAGGGGAAATTTATGATACGAAAAGCCTCAGATACAGACACCAAACAAATCACAAGGACTTATGAAGAATTATTACATGGAACCGATATAGAGCAGCCCCAATCCGACGAGTCGGCTTGGGTAGTACAAGAAAGGAAACAATTATTATGGATATCCGAATCAGAACAGCAACAACTGAAGATGCAGAAGAACTACTTGGGATTTACACTTATTATATAAAGAATACAGCCGTTACTTTTGAATATGAAGTTCCATCTCCAGAAGAATTTCAAGAGCGGATCAGACATATTTTAGAGCACTATCCATACCTTGTCGCAGAATCCGATGGTGAGATTATTGGATATTCTTACGCCGGAAGATTTCATCCAAGAGCTGCCTTTGCATGGGATGTAGAAATGACTGTATATTTAAAACATGAAATTCGAAGAACAGGTGTAGGACGAAAACTGTATACTTTGATGGAAAAAATTTTGCAAAAACAAGGGATTGTAAATACGATTTCTTTAATAACAAAGCCTATCGATGCGTATTCTGATTACAATAGTGTTCAGTTCCATGAGAAAATGGGATATACATATGCCGGAGAACTGAAAAACTGTGGATATAAATTTAATAAATGGTATACATTGATTTATATGGATAAACAGATTGGGAGAATACAGGAAAACATGTTACCGATTCATGATTTTGACGAAGTCAGAAAATCATTTGGATTATAATTAGAGAGTGTAATCTTTAAGAAAGGAACTGAAAGGATTATGAATTCATATCATTAACATATGTTTTACAATGGTCAAAAGAATAAGCAGGGCAAAATATCTCCATCATTCTCTTTTGAAATGATGGAGATATTTGTTGTGATTCTTCCCCTTCTTCTCATCTGAGATAAAAGATTCTCGATGTTTCTTCACCCGGTACTGATCCGTCCTTTATGCACATTCTCCGGCTTTTTCAAACTGGGAATTATAAAGATCTGCATAAAATCCTCCCTTTTCAAGCAGTTCTTCATGATTTCCCTGCTCCACGATATCTCCGTCTTTCATAACAAGGATCAGATCTGCGTCACGGATCGTAGACAGACGGTGTGCGATCACAAAGCTCGTCCTTCCCTCCATCAGATTATCCATCGCTTTCTGGATCAATACTTCTGTTCTTGTATCGACAGAGCTTGTTGCCTCATCCAGGATCAGGATCTTTGGATCTGCAAGGATTGCACGTGCAATCGTCAGAAGCTGCTTCTGTCCCTGAGAAACGTTGCTCGCTTCTTCGTTCAGTTCCATATCATATCCGCCCGGAAGTGTCTTTACAAACCGATGCACATGTGCTGCCTTTGCGGCCTGGATCACCTCTTCATCTGTAGCATCCAGTTTACCATAACGGATATTTTCACGGACGGAGCCATGGAACAGCCACGTATCCTGAAGCACCATTCCGAACATTTCTCTTAATTCACTGCGGTTGAAATCCCGGATATCGTGTCCATCTATTTTAATTGAACCATCATTTACATCATAAAATCTCATCAACAGCTTGATCATTGTCGTCTTTCCTGCTCCGGTCGGGCCAACGATCGCAATCTTCTGTCCTTCTTTTACTTTTGCAGAAAAATCATTGATGATGATCTTATCCGTGTTATATCCGAAATGAACATGGTCAAATTCAACATTTCCTTTCAAATTTTCTACAGAAATCGGATGTTCCACCATCTGATCCTCTTCTTCCTCTTCCAGGAACTCAAAGACCCTCTCAGATGCAGCCGCCGTAGACTGCAGCATATTGGCCACCTGTGCCATCTGCTGGATCGGCTGGGTAAAATTACGGACATACTGGATAAATGACTGGATATCTCCAACCTCAATCACATCTTTGATCGCCAGGAATCCTCCGAGAATTGCCACACCTACATAACCAAGATTTCCGATGAACTGCATGACCGGCATCATCATTCCTGAGAAAAACTGAGATTTCCATGCAGAATCGTAAAGCTTTCCATTGGTTTCATTAAATTCTCTGATCACCGCTTCTTCTTTATTAAATGCTTTGATGATATTATGTCCACCGTAGATTTCTTCCACCTGACCGTTGACATTTCCAAGATATTCCTGCTGTCCAACAAAATATTTCTGCGAATGCTTCATTACAAAAGACAAAAGCAGCATAGACAACGGAAGAATCAACAATGCTACCAGTGTCATCAGCGGACTGATGGAAAGCATCATCACCAATACACCAATAATCGTTGTAACAGATGTGATCAGCTGGGTTGCACTCTGGTTCAGACTCTGTCCCAAAGTATCCACATCATTTGTCACCCTTGAGAGAACTTCTCCAACCGGTTTCGTATCGAAATAATTCATCGGCATCCGGTTGATCTTCTGTGAGATTTCTTTTCTTAGTTTGTAAGTTGTCTTCTGCGATACACCTGTCATCAGGAATCCCTGGATCAGACTGCACGCTGCACTGATCAGATACAGACTCAATGCTGTCGCCAGAATCGTTCCGATTTTCCCAAAATCCATGCCTGATTCGCCTGAAACTTTGCTGACAAGACCGTTGAAAATTTCTGTCGTTGCTTTTCCGAGAATCTTAGGTCCGGCAATATTAAAAATGGTTCCACAGACAGCAAAGACTGCGACAAAGAAAAACTGAATTTTAAATGAAGCCATATACCGGATCAGCTTTTTCATTGTTCCTTTAAAATCTTTTGCCTTTTCTGCCGGTGCACCACCGTGCCCCATTCCGCCTCTTCTAGCCATGAATTTTTTCCTCCTTTCCATCTATGTCTTTCTGAGATTTTACATTTTCCTGACCGGCAGTCTTTAATTCTGCCTGAGATCCTGCATCGTTCTGTTCAGCAGCCTCAAGTTCTGTCTGGGAAAGCTGGGACTCTGCAATTTCACGATATACCTCGCAATTTTTAAGTAGTTCTGTATGAGTACCTTTTCCGACAATCTTTCCGTCATCCAGAACAAGAATCTGCTCCGCATGCAGGATGGTACTGATTCTCTGTGCTACGATCAGAACGGTACTTTCACTGGTCTTCTCTGCAAGTGCATGCCGCAGTGTCACATCCGTCTTATAGTCGAGTGCAGAAAAACTGTCATCAAAAATAAATACCTGCGGATGTTTCGCGATCGCTCTTGCAATGGAAAGTCTCTGTTTCTGACCTCCAGATACATTGGATCCGCCCTGTGCGATCGGACTTTCATATTGTTCCGGCTTGGTTTCGATAAATTCTGTTGCCTGTGCGATCTCCGCTGCTTCTTTCATTTCTGCCTCTGTTCCATTTGTATTTCCGAACATGATATTAGAAGCAATATTTCCCGAGAACAGTACTCCCTTCTGTGGCACATAGCCCAGCTTTTCTCTGAGATCATGCTGCTTTACCTCACGGATATCCATTCCATCCAGTGTGATCTTTCCTTCGGTCACATCATAAAATCTTGGAATCAGATTAACCAATGTTGATTTTCCACTTCCTGTACTTCCGATGATCGCCGTGGTCTGTCCCGGCCTTGCTGTAAATGTGATATCCTGCAGTACATCTTCGTCCGCTCCCGGATATTTAAACGATACATGATCAAAAGAAAGAACTCCCTTTCCCTGCTCCGGCAGTGCCTGTGGCTGTTTCGGATCACGGATGATCGTCTCACTCTTCAGCACTTCTTCCACACGGTCAGCCGCTACAGCTGCACGCGGAAGCATGATCGAGATCATACAAAGCATCAGGAATCCCATGATAATCTGCATTGTATACTGAATAAATGCCATCATATCTCCAACCTGCATCTGACCATCACTGATCCCATGTGCTCCGATCCATACGATCAAAACAGATACTCCATTCATCACCAGCATCATCATCGGCATCATAAATGTCATAGCACGATTGACAAAGAGATTCGTCTTTGTCAGTTCTATATTTGCGTCATCAAAACGTTTCTCCTCATGCTTTTCTGTACTGAATGCACGGATAACCGGCAGACCTGTCAGAATCTCTCTCGTCACAAGGTTCAGCTTATCGACAAGCTTCTGCAGTATTTTAAATTTCGGCATCGCCACAACGAAAAGTAACAATACCATGCATGCAATGACAATCACCGCAAGTCCGATGATCCAGGACATCGACACATTCGTCTTCATTACCTGGAACACGCCTCCGATTGCCAGAATCGGTGCATAAAGAACCATCCTCAAAAGCATTACGATCAACATCTGAATCTGCTGAATATCATTCGTACTTCTCGTGATCAATGAAGCCGTAGAAAACTGGTTAAACTCATGATTCGAAAAGCCTACAACCTTATGGAAGACTCTGCCTCTTAAGTCACGTCCTGCTGATGCTCCTACTCTTGAAGCAAGGAATCCCACCAGTACGCTCGCCGCCATTCCAAGAAATGCCAGTGCAATCATCATTCCACCGGTCTTTACAAGATATCCTGTCTGGATCTTATCCATATTCATTCCAAGATCCTGATAGACAGCCTTACAATAACTGACTGCTGCCTGATCTAAAATCGTATCCGGGAGATCCTCCATCTGTTCTCCCATCTTTTCCACCATGGCAGCTCTCTGCTCCCCCGGCAGCATCTTCATAATATCGAAAATCGTTGTCTCTTCCGAAACTGCACCTTCCGGAAGTCCTTCCTTTAACTGCGACTCAATTTCTTTTGTCATATCACTTCCGGATTCAAAGCCGGCTGTCAGCATCATTGGAAGCTTCAGAATATCCTGAACTTCTTTCATCTGTTCTTCATCCTCAGATACAGATTCTTTCAGAACATATGCATCTTTTTCATAAGATGTCGTATCTTCCTCATAAGCATCCATTACTTTCTGCCCGTCTTCTTCTGATATAAAAAGTAATAACTTATCCATCTCTTCCTGTGCAATCTGTTCCGGTATCTCGTCTTCAATACCTCCCTGCTGAATTCCGACATTGACAATGTCAGAAGTATACGCAGGCAAAGACAGATCACAGTAAGCCTGAATGAAGAGAATCAATACGATCGCTATCATCGCCTTCCAGTACGATGCAGCATATTTGAATAAATTCTTCATTTTACCTGTTCCTTTCTTTTTCTATATTCTCACAAATCTGAAATAAAATCCTTCTCAGAAGCATCTTTTCCGCAGGACTGATCCCTGTAAAAGCAATTTCATCCATCTTTTCCGCAATCGCTTTTACATGCTCAATACATGCCTGCCCTTTCTCTGTCAGATCCAGCCGCATCATTCTCTGATCCTTTTCATCAACCTTTCTCAGAATATATCCTGACTTTTCCATCTTCTGGATCATCGACGTAATCGAAGGTGCACTTACATTCAGCTTCTGCGCCAGTTCTTTTTGTGAAATTCTTCCAGACTTGTGCAGCTGAAATAAAATCATTGACTGGCTTTTATTCAGATCATATTCCGCGTACATAATCTGTGCCAGTTTTCCGATCCTATGGGCCGTCATCCCAAGAATTCCCAGTGTCGGCATCTCTTCTCTCTTACACGACATAAAAACCTTCCTTTCATTAGTTAGTTAATTAACTAATCGAAAATATAGTACAATTTCACCTATAAGTCAACCTTTAAGCTTCTTATTTCACACTTTTTTAATTCTTTTTGCATAATTTCCAGTTAAACGACTAACAAAATACCGTTGTATAAAATTTTCTTTCATACAACGGTTTCTTTGATCTCTTTATTATTTTCAGTACTCTTTTTTCTCCAGTACTCTGAGACTACATACATAGGAAACTCCCAGGCAGATAACAACGAACAAAATTCCTCCCCCAAGCAGTTGTCCCGCACTCAGAGCATCAAGTTTTTGAAATATTTCTGTTGGATTTACACCGAGACTTCCACAAACCTTTCCTGCCAACATTCCTGCTCCACCAAGAAGCAATGCAATTACAGGTATCATAAGTCTTCCTTTTTCACCGTCAAATTTTAATCTTACTGGTGTGATCAATGCAATAAGAACAACTCCTGCTATCATCCCCCAGGTTATTATAAATAGCATTTTTTTCAGATCATTCCCATAACTTCCTGTAAGTGAAACTACTGTTGTTATTACCAGCCCAAGTAACCACACTGCTGCATCCAGAGAAATGCAAAAAATATATTTTTCTCTGACATAATCCTTTTTCGTTACCGGCAATGAAAAAAGATACAGGAACCCATGATCCATTTCATCATATGCAAGCATATTGGAAAAATAGACTGCCATCGTTACAATAATATATACTCCGAGAAAAGCTGCACTTTCTTCCCGGTCTATCTTTGGATTATCCAATGCTCCTACCATTAATGCTGCTCCTCCGATCAGCACATAAATAATCCCTTTTCCCTGACTTTTTAAAAGTCCCCAATCTTTTAATAACAATCCCATTTCTGTTCTCATACTGCTTCCCCCCGAATCATCATAATGATCACTTCGTCAAGATTTCCATTTTCTACTGTAACATCCGGATTATTTTCCACATAATATCTTTTCTGCCCTGTCAGACAGGCATAGCCATAACTTTCTTTTTTCTTCCTCAATAAATAAGATTTATCCAACCGCTGCCACTGTTCCTCTGTCACTTTGAGCACTCCGTAACTATTCAGAATCTCATCCATCGTTTCATGCAGAATGATCTTTCCCTCGTGGATCATATATATATCATCACATAATCCTTCCAGATCTGAAGAAATATGGGAACTTACCAGAATACTTCTTTCTTCATTTTCTGACATATACCCCCTCAACAGATTCAGCACCTGCTCCCGTGCTGTCACATCAAGTCCTGCTGTCGGTTCATCCAGTATCAAAAACGGAGCCCGGTGTGACACTGCGATCAGCACATTCAGCTTCGCTTTCATCCCGGTTGAAAATTCTTTCAGCTTCTTATCTAAAGGTAATTTTAGATTTTCGCAGTATTTAAGAAACTTTTCTTTTTCAAAAGACGGGTATACATTGCTCAAAACTGGAACAATATCCTTAATTCTTAAATAAGCACTAAATCCTGCATTTGTAAATGCAACTCCGATCTTCTCTTTATCTTCTCTCGTCAATTGCTGTGGATCTTTTCCAAAAAGGGTAATACATCCGGAATCACCTTTCACAAGACCCAGAATTGCCTTAAAAGTCGTACTCTTTCCCGCACCATTCTCCCCGACGATCCCGGTGATCTGTCCCTCTTCAACTTTCATAGTACAATCCAGTTCAAACTCATCATACTTCTTCTTAAAATTTTTAATTGATAACATAACTACTCCTCCAGAATCAGTTCAAATACTTCTCTTAGTTCCTCATCTGTCATCCCTCTTCTTCTGCCTTTCATGACCACAGCTTCCATATCTGCTTCTACTTCTCTGCGACGTTCTTCCTGCAGAAGTTCTTGATTTGAAGCTGTTACGTACGTGCCTTTGCCATGCACCGTTCTCGTCATTCCTTCTTCTTCCAAGTTGTCATACGCCTTTTTCACCGTCAACGCACTGATCTTCAACTCTTTTGCCATTGCCCTTACAGATGGGAGAAGATCATTTTCCTTTAATTCACCGGAAATAATCTGTGCTTTGATCTGCTCCAGGATCTGCTCATAGATTGGCACCATAGATGAATGATTGATTATAATCTTCATGACCTGCCTCCTTTATACAAACAGTGTATAACAGTGTTTAACTGTTGTCAACTGTTATATACTGTTATACCAAAAATTTTTTCCATATGTAAAATTTTTCAAAGGTAGAAAAAGTGCAGAAACTGTCTTTTTACAATTTCTGCACTTTCATTATTTCTCAATATTTTCTCAACATTTCCCATTCCGTCAGGAGCGGAAAAACTTTTCTTATATAATTCCGCTGTTCTTATATGATGCCAACCGCTTCATTCACCGTCTTTACACCAACGAGCCGGATTCCTTTTATCCCTTTCACCATTTTCAGTGAAACTTCCGGTAAGATGCACGTCTCAAATCCCAGCTTCTTCGCCTCTGCTACCCTCTGCTCCGGCATATTCACAGCACGTACTTCCCCGCTTAATCCAACTTCTCCAAAGACGATCGTCTTCTCATCAATCGGACGGTTACGATAACTGGATACCAGTGCCATCACAATCCCAAGATCGATCGCCGGCTCGTTCATCTTGATGCCACCTGCTATATTCACATATGCATCGCAGTTTCCAAGTGACATTCCCAGCCGCTTTTCAAGCACCGCCATCAGAAGATTGACCCGGTTATAATCTGTTCCGGCTGCCGTTCTTCTCGGCATTCCAAAATTCGTCCTGCAGACCAGTGCCTGTATTTCAAGAAGGATCGGTCTCGTTCCTTCCATTGAACAGGCAACGACAGACCCTGAAGCATTTTCCGGCTTTCCACTGAGCATATATTCCGATGGATTCTCCACTTCTACCAGCCCACTCTGCCGCATTTCAAACACACCGATCTCATTCGTCGAACCGAAACGGTTCTTCACAGCTCTGAGGATCCGGTAAGACGCATGCCGGTCTCCTTCAAAATAAAGCACGGTATCTACCATATGTTCCAACACCCGGGGGCCTGCTACCGTTCCTTCCTTTGTCACATGTCCGACAATAAAAATCGGAATACAAAGTCCCTTTGCCAGCTGCATAAATACATTGGTAGACTCCCTCACCTGAGAAACACTCCCCGGTGCTGAAGTTACTTCCTCACTGTACATCGTCTGAATCGAGTCAATAATGACCAGTTCCGGCCGCTCTTTTTCTATGACACTGCGGATAATCCCCAGGTTTGTCTCACAAAGCAGCAGAAGATCAGACGTAAAATTCCCCATCCGGTTCGCACGCAGCTTGATCTGTGCCTGCGACTCCTCTCCTGAAATATACAGGATCTTTTTCATCTGTGCCATTCTCTGACACACCTGCAGCAAAAGCGTAGACTTTCCGATTCCCGGATCACCTCCGACCAGTACCAGTGATCCCGGTACGATCCCGCCCCCGAGAACCCGATCCAGCTCTTTGATCCCGGTCTCACTCCGTGTATCATCATCTGCCGTCACTTCAGTCAAAGGAACGACCTTTGCCTCGTAAACTGCTCTCGCTGCAACGGTCGTTCCCTTTGTGATCCCACTGTCTATCCGCTCTTCTACAAACGTATTCCACTCTTTACATGCGGGGCACTGACCAAGCCATTTGGCTTCCTCATGCCCACAATTCTGACAGAAAAATATACTTTTCTTTCCTTTTGCCATCTAGTTTCCCTCAAGACTCTGCGGATCAACAGATCAGCACTTCACTACTTTGATCGCTGCACTCTGATCTGCTGAAAGTTCTACACTTACACTGAGCTTTCCGCTTAAATTCGTATTCATCTTTCCTGCAGACTCTCCGTCGATCAGCACTTCATACTCACTCTCCGGCTCCAGCTCCAGAGTAAACTGAACATCTTCCGGTGCAGATACTGTAAACACAACCTCAGCATCTGTCTCTTTAAAGTTCTCAACGGTACTTCCCGGTACAGACTCGTAAACAAACATACCGTTCTTCTCAAGTTTTGTAATCTCTGCAAAAGTCTTTACTTTATAAATATCTCCCTCGAACTCAAAGTTGTCCTTTTTCGTCTTTGCCGGAAGTGTATAATCTCCAAAGCTGAGTGTTCCGTCATTTTCTGCACGTAATAATTCTTTTACTGTTGCCATTTCTTTTTCCTCCTGGGTATTTCAGAATATCTCTTATATAAGATGTTGGGATAAAACTGTCCAACTATGATATCTTTGTATCATTATATAATAAATTAATCCCTTTTTCTATACTAATTCCGCTTTCATCCTATGAACTTTTTATGAAAAAACGGATCTCCTTTTTGGATGCTCCTGCCTCCACATGATCTCCTTGCTGGATCTCTCCGTTCAGGATCGCATCTGCCAGTTTATCTTCCAGTTCCGTCTGCAATGCACGACGAAGTGGTCTTGCACCATATTTCGTATCAGTTCCCTTTTCAACGATCAGCTCTTTCGCAGAACTCCGCAGTTTCAGATGGATATTCATCTGCTTTTCAAGCCGTCTGGTAAACTCATTGCACAACAAAGAAACAATTTTCTTTATATTTTCTTTGTCCAACGTATGGAATACGATCATCTCATCAATTCGGTTCAGAAATTCCGGTCGGAAGATCTGCTTCACTTCCTCCATAACTCCCTGCTTCATTTTCTTATAATCCCCGGCTTTATCGTCTTTTGCAGCAAAACCCAGCTTTTTCGGATCAATGATGGCTTTTGCACCTGCATTCGACGTCATGATGATTACCGTATTGGAGAAATCTACTTTTCTTCCCTGCGAATCCGTAATATGTCCGTCATCCAGCACCTGAAGCAGCACATTAAATACATCTGGATGTGCCTTTTCAATTTCATCAAAAAGAAGTACTGAATAGGGATTCGTCCTGACCTGGTCACTGAGCTGTCCGCCTTCCTCGTGTCCTACATATCCCGGTGGGGAACCGATCATCTTTGATACAGAATGCTTTTCCATATACTCCGACATATCGACACGGATCATTGCCTCTTCTTTTCCAAATAAAGCTTCGGCAAGTGCCTTGGAAAGTTCTGTCTTTCCAACTCCGGTCGGACCTAAGAATAAGAAAGAACCAATCGGCCGCTTCGGATCTTTCAGACCGACTCTTCCTCGCTTCACAGCTCTTGCCACGGCACTGACCGCTTCATCCTGTCCGATGACCCTCTTCTGAAGGATCTTTTCCAGATTCTTTAATCTCTCAGTATCGCTTTCCGTCAATTTGCTTACCGGAACTTTTGTCCAGACTGATACTACCTCTGCAACTTCATTTTCCGTAACAGATGGGTGAAGTCCCTCCTGCTTTTTATTAAACCGCTTTTTCAGGGCAGCCAGTTTCTTTTTTGCTTCTTCCTGCTCTTTCTGGATCAGGGATGCTTCTGCGAAATCTCCTGCCACGATACTTTCCTCTTTCTGCTTCTCCTGATCTTTGATCAGATCTTCCAGGTTTCGGAAATTTTCCGGAACTTTATAGCCTTTCAGACTCACCTTTGAGCATGCCTCATCCAGTACGTCAATCGCCTTATCTGGCAGATGACGATCCGTGATATAACGTTCAGACATAAGTACTGCTGCCTCAAGTGCCTTCTCCTCGATCACTACTTTATGATGTGCTTCATACTTATCTTTCAGTCCTTCAAGAATCTTCCGGCACTGCTCCGGGGTCGGCTCTTCCACAGAAACAGGCTGGAAACGACGCTCCAGTGCTGCATCTTTCTCGATGTATTTCCGATATTCCACGATCGTTGTCGCACCGATGAGCTGCAGCTCCCCTCTTGCCAGTGACGGCTTCAGGATACTGGACGCATCAATCGCACCTTCAGCTCCTCCCGCACCGATCATCGTATGGATCTCATCAAGGAACAAAATAATATTGCCTGCCGCCTTCACTTCTGCGATCAGGCCTTTCATCCTCTCCTCAAACTCTCCACGATACTTTGATCCTGCGATCAGTCCGGGAAGATCCAGCGTATAAATTCTCTTCCCTTTCATCTTCTCAGGTACCAGCCCGGACACGATCTGCTGTGCCAGCCCTTCAATGATGGCTGTCTTTCCAACTCCCGGCTCTCCCACCAGACATGGATTATTTTTTGTTCTTCTGCTCAGGATCTCCATCAGACGGTACATCTCCTGTGCCCGTCCAATGACCGGATCCATCCTGCCCTCTTCTGCACGGGCTGTCAGATCCGTACAGAACTGCTCCATCATTGCCCCGCTTCCATGGCTCTCATCCTGAAGACTGTCCTGATACTCCTTGGGATCCAGCCCAACCGCAAACATAATATCCTGGAACAGCTTCTGAAGGTTTACGTTCAACGTGATCAAGATCCGTGTTGCAACGCAGTCAACATCCCGGATCATCGCCAGCAGCAGATGCTCCGTTCCCACATACTCTGTATGTAGTCTTCCGCACTCCTGCTCACTGCTCCTCAAAAGGAACTGGAATCTCGGACTCTGCTCCGGCCTCGTCGCAACCGTCACATCTTCATCCGGTGCCACCAGCTCATTGATCAGCCGTGAAATCTTTTCCACATCCACACCATTCTTCGCAAGCACCTGTCCGGCCACTCCCGAATATTCTTTTCGCAGGGCCAGCAGAAGATGCTCCGTTCCTATATAAGGATGCTTTCTCTCTCTTGCTATTTTCCCTGCCTGCCTGATCACATTCTCCGCAGGTTTTGTATAAGCTATCCGCATCTTTACCTCCTCAACTTACTCAACTTACTCTTAATATTCTTAATTACTCTTGATCACTCATAATCATCAAATATCTCATCTACCAGCTCATGTACCTCTCTTCTTGAGATATTCTTGCAGCAGCCACGGGCAAGTACGATCCGAAGCTGCCTCCGCATCTCCTCCAGCTGCTCCAGTTTATCCACATCCAGTGCGATCACCGCTCCTCTTCTCTTGTCCAGACTGATATAACCTTCCCGCTTCAGGACATTATAGGCTTTATTCACCGTATGCATATTCACGCCTACTGTATCCGCAAGCTGCCTGACTGACGGCAGTGAATCTCCTTCATGTATCACCGAGGCAGCAATCCCCATGATAATCTGGTTACAAAGCTGAATATAGATCGCTTCATCACTGTTAAAATCTATTTCTAAAATCATGCCGCTTCCCCTTCCTCTGTTGTGTTATATCTATACTAGCACAATCTCATATTTCCATCAAGTCTAAAGAAAGACTTTACCGCACTTGACCCGGCAGAACAGGATACATAAAAAGCAGAAGCCCGTTAAAAGAACTTCTGCCTTCTGCCATTTTCACGCATTACACTTTTACAATTTTCTTTTTTCCGCAAGAAAGTCTTATCACTTTTCCTTTTGACCGTGAGAAAATTTTATTCCTTTTGCCCATCTTTCGGGAATTGGATCTCAACCCTTGTTCCCTTTCCCGGTTGACTCTTCACGGTAACCTTCGCTCCATGCAGGATCGCTCCGTGCTTTACGATAGACAATCCAAGTCCCGTACCGCCACGCTCTTTGGAATGACTCTTATCTACCCGGTAGAAGCGTTCAAAGATACGCTCCTGATGCTCCTCCGGTATCCCGATGCCTGTATCGCTCACACTGACCTTTGGACCATCCAGCGTATTTCCAACCCAGACTGAAACGCTTCCCCCGTCCCGGTTATACTTGATCGCATTTTCTATAATATTATAGATCATCTCATCCAGGATCTGCCGGATCCCATGACAGAATACCGGTTCTCCACTCAAAGCCACTGAAATTCTTTTCTCTGATGACTGTGGGGAAAGACGGCTGACGATCTCACGGGTCAGCTCATAAAGCTCTACATCTTCTTTTTCCAGTTCCACCGACTCCTCATCCAGCTTGGATAACTTAATGATATCTTCTACCAATGTGATCAGCCGGCGTGCTTCCTTATAGATCCTCTTTGAAAATCCCGGGATATCCTCTGCACGTACCAGCCCGTTCATCATGATCTCTGCATAGCCGGAAATGGAAGTCAGAGGTGTCTTCAGCTCATGGGAGACATTCGCTGAAAATTCCTTTCGCATATTTGCGACCGCTTCTTTCTCCTTATTCTGCCTGTCGATCGCTTCAAGGAGCGGTATCATCTCAGGGTAGATTGCATTCTCCATCGGATGCTCCAGATCCAGATGCATCACCGGTTCCATCAGACGCTTCGTCTGCCAGTTTGCAAGGAACAATGCCAGTGCGATACCGATCACAGATAAGATCAGCATAACCGGAAGAATATTCCATGCAGTTCTGATCAGACTGTCCATCGGTCTGGCAAGCCGCAGCACACTTCCGTCATCCAGGCGGATCGCACAGTAGTATAACTCTTTCCCTACCGTATCCGACATACGGATATCCTCTCCCTGTCCATTTGCCAGAGCCTGCTTCACTTCTGCCCGTGACTTATGGTTCTCCAGCTTTTTACTGCTGTCCGAATCATACAGAACCTCTCCATTATGGGAAATGAAGGTAAGGCGGGTGTCTTCATCCGCCTTTACCATTGGTTCTAATTTTTTCAGATAGTCTTCGCCGGCTACATCTACACCGCTGCTGAGATACGCTGCCTCCTGCTGCACTTCCTTTTCCAAAATCTCAAGGTTCTGGTTGTACAGGATCACTGTCATGATCACATAGAAAGGAAATAATGTCGCCAGCAGGATCAGCATCATACTTTTCTGGATCTTCTGCTTCATTATTCTCCTCCCACACGGTATCCTACTCCACGTACTGTCTGGATCATATCTCCCTTTTCGCCCAGCTTCTGCCGGAGCGTACGCACATGCACATCTACTGTTCTTGTCTCACCGTCAAAGTCATATCCCCAGATCTCCATAAGGAGCTGATCGCGCGTCAGTACGATCCCTTTGTTCACCATCAGCTTTTCGAGCAGTTCAAACTCCTTCAAAGTCAACGCCACTGCTTTCCCATCCACTGTAACTTCATGCTTTTTGATATTCATGCAGACTCCCGAAAGCTCAATCTCCGACTTTTCCTCTGTCTTTCTGCTTCTTCTTAAGACCGCCTTAATTCTGGATACAAGCTCCATCATCCCGAAAGGCTTCGTCACATAGTCATCTGCTCCCGAATCCAGTCCGATCACCTTATCATACTCTGAGCCTTTTGCCGTCACCATGATCACAGGAATCTCCTTCGTCTTTGAAGAAGACTTCAGCTTCTTCAGAAGTACCATTCCGTCATCTCCGGGCAGCATAATATCCAGCAGGATCAGCTCTGGTGTATCAAACGCAAGAGCCTTCATAAAAGCACTTCCATCAGCAAATCCCTTTGCCTTCAGTCCGGTTGTCTCTAAAGTATAGATCACCAGTTCTCTGATGTTATCATCGTCTTCCACGCAATAAATCATTCTCCGTACTCTCCTTTAGCTTTCATGCATTGCAGCACTGTCCTTATGAACTCCCGTAATAGAAAACTCTACCCACTCTGCAATATTCGTAGCATGATCTCCAATCCTCTCAAGATATTTTGTTACCATGATCAGATCAAAGATCCTGCTTCCCTGTTCCCCATGCTCTGCCTTGATATAATCAATCATCTTATCCCGGATCTCGTCAAAATACTCATCAATCTTATCATCAGAAGCCATTACCTTCCGTGCAAGCTCCAGATCCTTTTCAACATATGCCACCACACTGTCCCGTACCATCGTACTGACTCCGGTTGCCATTGCACCGATCAGTTCAATATCCTGCGATACATTCTCATACTTTGCAGAGATAATGATCTCCGCAATATCTGAAGTCTGGTCTCCGATACGTTCCATGTCGGTGATCATCTTAAGTGCTGCTGAAATTCTTCTTAAGTCTTTTGCTACCGGCTGCTGCTGAAGCAGAAGCTTCAGACAGAGACGTTCAATCTCCTTCTCCATCTGATCTATTTCTTCATCTTCTGCAACCACGACCTTTGCCTGATCGACACTTCCTTCTTTCAGTGCCCGGGTTACCTTTGAAATTGCAATCTCGCATAATTCCCCCATATGGGTAAGCTGTTCATCCAGATGATGCAGCTGCTGATCAAATCTGTTACGCATAATTTAACCGAACCTCCCTGTAATATAATCCTCTGTCTTTTTATTCGCCGGAACGGAGAATAAAGTCTCCGTATTATTATATTCGATCACCTCTCCTAAAAGGAAAAAGGCGGTATTGTCAGAGATACGTACTGCCTGCTGCATATTGTGCGTAACCATGACAATAGTATAATCTTTTTTCAGCTCCATCGCAAGGTCTTCGATCTTGGATGTAGAAATCGGATCCAGTGCTGATGTCGGTTCATCCATCAGCAGCACTTCCGGTTCCACCGCCAATGCACGGGCGATACACAGTCTCTGCTGCTGTCCTCCCGACATTCCCAATGCACTCTTTTTCAGACGATCCTTACATTCTTCCCAGATTGCTGCATTTCTCAATGACTTTTCTACAATATCATCCAGCTTCGCTTTCGAACGGATTCCATGCGTCCTTGGACCATAGGCAATATTATCATAAATACTCATCGGAAATGGATTCGGCTTCTGAAAAACCATTCCGACTCTTTTTCTGAGCAGATTGACATCCATACCTTTGAAGATATTTTTTCCATCCAGAAGGATCTCACCATCGATCCGGCATCCTTCAACCAGATCATTCATACGGTTGATCGACTTTAACAATGTAGATTTACCACATCCGCTAGGTCCGATAAAAGCAGTGATCTTATTCGCTTCAATTTCAAGATTAATATTCTTGAGAGCTTTAAAATCACCATAATATAAATCTAAATTTTTGATACTTAACTTCGACATTCTTTTTTCCTCTCTATTTCTTCGTCAGCCGCTTTGCGATCATCCCTGACAATGTGTTGATCACTACAACAAGGATCAGCAGGATCACTGCTGTTGCATATGCCTGGTTCATATAAAGACCTTCACTGGAAAGCATATACATATGCACCGCCAGAGTACGTCCTGATCCAAATGCATTCTTCGGAATCTGTGCCACCGTTCCTGCCGTATAGATCAGGGCTGCCGTTTCTCCTACAATTCTTCCGATCGCAAGAATAACACCTGCAAGGATTCCCGGGATCGCACTTGGAAGCACAATCTTAAATACCGTCCGCAGCTTCCCTGCTCCCAGTCCAAAGCTCCCTTCCCTGTATGAGTCAGGAACCGATTTTAAAGCTTCTTCCGTTGTCCTCATGATCAATGGAAGGATCATAATGGATAAGGTAAAGGCTCCTGCCAGAAGGGAAAATCCCCAGTGCAGTGCATTTACAAAGAACAGCATGCCGAACAGACCATATACGATCGACGGGATTCCTGACAGAGTTTCCGTTGTCAGACGGATCACGTCAATAAATTTATTTCCTCTGCCCGCATATTCCACCAGAAAAATTGCCGAAAAGATTCCGAAAGGAACCGCAATGAGCAGGGAAAGCAACGTCATCACAACCGTATTGACCAGAGCCGGAATCACCGAAGCGTTCTCCGATGTATAATGTAACGAAAACAGGGACGGCTTAATATATGGCAGGCCATTAACCAAAATATATATAAGCAGAAAGATCAGTACTGCAAATGTGATCAGGGCTGCCAGCATGACCAGAAGCATTAAGACCAGCGATCCCGGATGCTTCAGGTATGAGTGCATCTTGTCGCGTGCCGACAGATGATTCACAGCATTCTCATTCATTTTCACCCCTCCTCTTCAACAATGCCACACTAAAGTTAATGATCAGGATAAATACAAATAAGACAACCCCGGTAGCGATCAGTGCCTCTCTGTGCAATCCGGTTGCATATCCCATTTCAATGACAATATTTCCAGTCAGCGTACGCATTCCCAAAAGCATATTGGATACAAGCCTTGGCTGGTTTCCGACGATCATAATCACTGCCATCGTCTCTCCGATCGCACGCCCGATCCCCAGCACAATCCCTGCGATCACACCCGATTTTGCAGCCGGGATGATCACGGTAAAAATACTTCTCTCATGCGTTGCACCAAGAGCCAGTGCCCCTTCATAATACTGTCCCGGTACAGCTCTCAATGCACTTTCTGTCGTTCCGATGATCGTCGGAAGGATCATCATTCCAAGAATGATCGAAGTCGTCAGTACGCCTTTTCCATCTCCTGACTTCTGAACCATCCCCATCATTTTCATCCATTTTCCCAGATCACGGATGATCGGAACAACCACAACAAGTCCAAAGAAACCGTAGACAACAGATGGGATTCCTGCCAGCAGTTCTGTTGCCGTTTTCAGCGGTTTATAAATTTTCTCAGGGCAATACATAGCCATAAATACTGAAGTGAGGATTCCGATCGGAACTCCAAAAAGAATCGCTCCGGCTGTCACGTAAATACTTCCGATGATCATTGGAAAAATTCCGAACAGCTCATTTCCCGGACGCCAGATATCTCCGGTGATAAATTTTACAAATCCAATTTCTCTGATCGCAGGGATTCCATTTGCAAAAAGAAAGATGCAAATAAGAGCTACCGCCAGCACCGAAGTACAGGCGGCAATAAAGAAGACTCCCTGCATGACCTTCTCAGTCACTGCTTTTGATTTCATTCTTTTTTCCTCTTAATCTGTCAAGATCATGTCAAATTACTTTCGTTGTCAACTATTTTGTGAGTTCATCCCATGTAGATACATTTCCGACATAAATATCTTTTACCTGATCGGCTGACAGCTCATCTGTCGGGTTTGCATTATTTACGATCACTGCAATTCCGTCTGTAGCAATTACAGTAGGCTCAAGTTTTGCTGCCTCATCATCTTTCAACTCTCTGGATGCCATACCAATATCATAGCTTCCCTCGATCGTGGATGTCATTCCTGTTGTAGAATCTGAGGTCTGAAGCTCGATACTTGCATTCGGGTTAACCGCTTTGTAAGCCTCGATCAGTTTTTCCATCAGCGGGGATACAGAAGAAGAACCACCTACTACACAGCTTCCTGAAGGCTTTGTTCCTGCATAATCCTTTACATCTGCAACAGCAATATACTTCTCATCTGCTACAACTTTCTGTCCTTCAGTACTCATGATAAAGCTTATAAAGTCTTTTGCGACCTCGTTATTAAGATCTTTCTTTACTGCAATGTTAAACGGTCTGGATACTTTGTAAGAACCGTTCTCGATATTCTCTGCAGTTGCTTCTGCTCCGTCAATCTTCAGTGCTTTTACACTGTCACTCAGAGAACCAAGTGACACATACCCGATCGCATATTCATTGTCTGCAACAGTGGTCAGCATAACCGAAGTATTATTTGTGATCTGTGCATCTGTTGTTGTCATGTCAACCTTTGTTCCGTCATCCTGCTTCTCTTCAATTCCGAACAGCTCAATGAAGGCTCCTCTTGTACCTGAACCATCCTCACGGGAAACGATCGTAACATCGCTTGTCTCATCCCAGTCGGAACCTGCATCTGACTGCTTTTCATCTGCACCCGTTGTATCTGTACCGCTGTTGCTTCCACATCCAACTGCTGTTACTGCTACCATACTTACCATCATTACCGCTGCGGCAAATTTTTTCATTTTCATTTTTAAAATCTCCTTTTTCATATCGGACTCTTTTTGTCCCAATCTCTTTTCTGGTCTTTGAGGACTTTTTCATTTCCCCCCTGACCACGATATTTATGATAAAAGACTATTGTTAAATGTAAAATCGGGCGATTGTTAAATCTGCGTAAAGCATGACAGCAAAAAACCGCAGTTGTGTAATTTTCACAACTGCGGTCTCTATTTCCCCCGGTTCTCTCTAAAAGCTTTTATTCAACCGTAACAGACTTTGCAAGATTCCTCGGCTTATCCACATCCAGTCCCTTTGCTACACTGACATAATATCCCATCAACTGCAGCGGTACGATCGCAAGACTGGTTGCAAAGAAAGACTCCGTCTGCGGTACATAGACTGCAAAATCTGCCGTATCCTCAATATTATAATTGCCATAAGTCGTCAGTCCCATCAGGTAAGCTCCACGGCTCTTCACCTCTACCATATTACTGATCGTCTTTTCAAAAAGATCTGCCTGCGTTGCAACACCAACGACCAGGATACCATCTTCGATCAGACTGATGGTTCCATGCTTCAGTTCTCCTGCCGCATAAGCCTCCGAATGAATATAGCTGATCTCCTTCATCTTCAGGCTGCCTTCCATACTGATCGCATAATCGATCCCTCTTCCAATAAAGAAGACATCCTTTGCATTTGCATACTTGCTCGCAAACCACTGGATACGCTCCTTATCATCCAGCGTCTTCTGGATCTTTTCCGGAAGTGTCCCCATCTCCTCGATCAGTGCTTCATAGCACTCATCCGGAATCACACAATTCACCTTTGCTGCCTGAATGGCCAGCAGATACATTGCGATCAGCTGGGTACTGTATGCCTTTGTCGTGGCAACCGAAATCTCCGGTCCTGCATAAGTATAAAGAATATAATCGCTCTCCCTCGCAATACTGGATCCAACTACGTTCACGATACCAAGCACAGGAATCTTGCGTTCTTTTGCAAGACGAAGTGCAGCAAGACTATCTGCTGTCTCACCGGACTGAGAAACGATCACAACCAGCGAATTTTTCACAAGCTTCGGATTCCGGTAACGGAACTCGGATGCAAGATCAACTTCCACCGGAATATCTGCCAGTTCCTCGATCACATACTTTCCTACCATTCCAACATGATAGGCAGAACCACATGCAACAATATAGATCCGTTCTATCTCCTGCAGCTTTTCATCTGTAAGTCCCGTCTCGGAAAGATCGATCTTTCCGTCCTTAACATAAGCACCGATCGTATCACGTACTGCCCGCGGCTGTTCATGGATCTCTTTCAGCATGAAATGCTCATATCCGCCCTTCTCAGCAGACTCAGCATCCCACTTGATCTCAACCTGCTCCTTCTGGATCTCTTCTCTGTCAATATTATAAAAATGGATCTCATCCTGTGAAAGCTCAGCAATTTCATGGTTTCCGATATAATATACATTTCTGGTCTTATCAAGAATCGCAGGCACGTCGGACGCGATCAAACATCCGGTCTGACTCTTTCCAATAATCAGCGGACTGTCCTTTCTTGCAGCGTACATCTTGCCCGGATAATCGTGGAACATGATCCCAAATGCATAAGAACCCCTGATACGCAGCATTGCTCTGGAAATTGCCTCCAGCGGAGTGCCTGTCTTCCTATAATAATAATCAACCAGCTTCACTGCAATCTCCGTATCAGTCTGGGAATAAAATGCATATCCCGACTTGATCAGCTTATCTTTTAATTCCTGATAATTTTCAATAATACCGTTATGAACAAGCACCACTGACTTGTCATCTGTGCAATGCGGATGTGCATTATTTTCCGACGGCTCACCATGGGTTGCCCAGCGCGTATGACCGATACCACACGTTCCCGCTACTGCATGACCACCATTCGTCTTCTCAGATAAAATTTTCAGGCGGCCCTTTGCTTTGACTACAGCTATATCTCCTGTATCCTCATTGCGAATGGCAATTCCCGCAGAGTCATATCCACGGTATTCCAACTTCGACAATCCTGCAAGCAAAACCGGTGCCGCCTGTTCTGTTCCCACATATCCAACTATTCCACACATCTCGAGAATCCTCCTCTAAAATAAATTAAGATTAAAGATTCCCCCCTGACTCCCTGTCTCAATCCATAGAACTAACTATTAAATTAATAATAAAAAATGATAACAGAAAAGCTGTCAATGACAGCCTTTCTTATCTCTTTCACCCAGACTCTAATTTTCCTTTTTGCTTCTGAACACTGCAAATGCTCCTATCCCAAGAAATACCACTGCTGCCCCTGCAACCGGAACCATAGAACTCTGCCCTGTCTTCGGAGACACAGCGGACGTACTTCCCTTATCATTATTTCCACCACTGACTGTACCCATCTTGTAGATCAGTGCTACCGGTGAACCTTCAGATACAGAATGGAAATATGCCATGATCTGGTTGCCGCTGACTCTTACCCCTTTCAGTACTTCCCATCCATGCTCGGAACAGTAGTAAAGAATATCAACAACCATACCATCTGTCATATTATTTGCAACAAATGTAATCTTCATCAAATTATCTAATGACGCCTGAGTGCCTGTAACTTTCAGATCCATAACCGGTGAAAGGAACTTATAACCATCCAGACTGTAGCCTTTGATCTTCAGCCCCTCCTGCGTATAATAATCAAAAGAAGACGGAAGACTATTTCCAAATGCTCCTGTAACAGTGGTATCTGCATCCGCTGCATTCAGATCATCTACAACCTTCTGCAGATTATCAGCATATATTCCCGGTGTAACAGGTGAAAGGGTCACACTTCCTCTGTCCACACCTGCATTCGGCATATCAATCGATCCAACAATACTGCCGGCTGCCAATACACTGATACTCATCGCCAGTGCTGTAACCGCTGCCACAACCCCTGCCATAAACCTTTTTTTCATATTTTTCCCTCCTATTTATCCAATAAATAAATTTCCCCTGCAATACATATACATGAATTATATCATGCACACCAATAAACTTCAATCATATCTCTGTAATTTCTCGCCGATTTTTGTCAAAGCAGCTACTGAATCGTTTCTACCAGATAAGCCTGCACCAGATACCGGTAATTATCCCCAGCCCTGTCACAGGTGGATAATGTAAGGATATGACTTTCCTCATTCACCGGTGCTGTCTGATCTAAAACAGCCCCCATCGTTCTCTGGTTCATAATATCGGCAATATACGCCTTCCTGTTATAATCTTCTTTTCCCTGATCATAATAGAGAAGCATATGACGGTTATCTGTTCTGTATGCAGCAAAAATTCTATACTTCAAAATTGAATCCGGTGTATATATTATTAAATCTCTATGTGCTTCAAAATAAGTATCATTTTCATACTTATGCAGTCCTGCGAACATAGAACCGTCCCGCATATTATGACCATACAGTAAAATGATATGATCCGAGAAATCTGTATTATTATAATTTTCCGAATAAATTGCTCCGCTTACACTTTCCGTCTTTTCTGCAGAATGATCCAGATAATAACTATTGTCACTCTGATCCTGCACAACAGGATAATCAATCACCGTATCCGGAATCGTAATCCATGCATAAATATCCGGATTCATCTTCTGAAGGGCAGGAAAATCCACCGGTATATCCGGCTTTTCTTTTTCTTTCTCTTTCTCAGGAACCTTCTGCCTTTGCTTTGCATTTTCTTCCTGCATGGACTTATACTCTTCTTCTGTCTTCTTTTCCATCCACCAGGTTCCGATCACAAATCCCGCCAGTAACACAGCCATTAAAAAAGAAAACACAGCCACCAGCTTCCATTTTTTTATTCTTCCCTTTTTATTTTGTTCCTCTTCAGATTCCAATTTCATCTGGCTCCTTCCCCTGCTGATACATCATTATAGAATGTATTCAGGATCAGTTCATACAGTGCCTTCTCATCCACATACATCTCATCATAGACAGTTCCTTTCCTTGCCTCTCCCGGTACAGTAAGGATGTCCTCTTCTCCAAAGGATACTGATACCCCTTTCGTTGCCAGGTAAACCGCATCATTCAGGTCAATATCCGTCACCATTTTTCCTGACAATTCTTTATAGAGCCTTGCCGGCAATCCCGGATCCATTTTTATCTGCTTAATTGCCGTCTGCACAAACTTTACAAGATATGTCTTCTGACGTGCCATACGAAGATTATTACTGAAATCTGTCTTTGTATCCCTTGATCGAATGAAACTCAATGCCTGCTCTCCCTGCAGAGTTACCGTACTCCCCGCCTTAAAAGACGGATTAATTTTTGCAAGTTCATCAGGAATCGTTACCGTTACTCCACCAACCGAATCGTTCAACTCCTCTACTGCTTCCATGTTCAAGGCAATATAGGAATTAACAGGAATTCCATAAAACAGATTCGATACTGCATCTACCATATACTGACAGCTGGTCTCTTTTCCATCTCCAAAAGCATATGCCAGTCCCAGATGGTTCTCTGAATCACCTACATAATTCCCCTTATAATCAAATGTCTTAATTGCCGTCATCGTATCTCTTGACATACCAATCACGCGGACTTTCTTCTTATCCTCATCTATAACAAGAAGAAAAATAGAATCTGCCTGTCCACTTTCACCGGAAACACCCTCTATCTGTTCAATTTCCTTACTATTCTGGTCAATTCCCATCACAAGAATCGTAATCAGATCTTTATTATACTGATATGCCTTTCCATTATACCAGATCAGATCCGAATCTTCATTCTCCATCCGGTTTTCTGTCTGACTGATATTGTTCTGCAGATTCAGCTTTCCATTTACACGCATCACATGATAAATTCCAAATGCACAAACGACTGTCAGAAGCACCAGTCCAGATAAGATCAGAATCATTCTGATCAGATACCGCACAAAACGATTCTTTTTCGCAAGCATTTGCCAAAGCAGTACCATTCCAGTTCCCAACAGAACCCATAGAATATTCAGCAAAAATCCTCTGATATCAAATATCCCGTCTACAAGAACCATCTGCACCGTCTGAGCACAGAGACTAAGAAGCACGCCTGCTCCCACAGCCTTGAATATCACATACTTTCCGGTACACTGCCGTGCAAAAATGATCCCCACAGGAAGAAACAGCAACCCATAAAAAGAATTCGCAACCAGAACTGTCCCCCCATATAACCCGATCATGCACCAGGCACATACCCGATACACCTGTATCTTTCTTTTTTCTTTAATCTTAAGTCTCGGTATAATCAGTCCTGAAAATATAAGCAATACTATGATCAGACATCCAGCAACTGCATACCCTGCCAGTGGTATGCGTTCATAATCTTCCGATAACTTTTCAAGAAACTCTCCTATACTGCCTAATCTGTTCATCCGTATTTTCTCCCGTTATTGCATACAGCAAATCCCCCTCTGACATCTGCTGTTATAATGTATCCTCTGTATTCATCGATTCCTCATCCAGCTCAGCATACTTTCTGTATTTCTGATATTTTCCATATCTTCCGTATTTTCCATATCTGCTGTATCTGCTGTACTTTCCGTAACGTCCATATCCATAACTGTGATCACTTCGTGCTGCAAAATCTCCCGTATCACGATTGATCACATAACCGATCAGTTTTCCGGATTCATCAAAAGAACTGATTCCGTTCTGAATCTCTCTGAGCTGTGCCTTATCTGCCCTTACAACATAGAGCACCCTTTCTGCATAAGAAGAAAGAATGGATGCATCAGAAAATGCATAAGCAGGTGCTGCATCAATCAGAACAATATCATACTGAGCCTTCAATTCTTCTATCAGTGCCCGCATCTTTTCTTCATTAATCAGACTTGAAACCTTTCCTTTTTTCATTCCGCCCTGATAAAATGCAATCCGATTCTTCATGATGCAGATTTCTTCTGCTTTCTTTTTTCCTGCAAAATACTCTGTCAGTCCCGGGCCTTCCGGTACGCCAAGCATTTCTCCTATGGATGGCTTTCTCAGATCTCCATCCAGCAGAGCAACCTTCTTACCATCTAATGCAAATGCAAGTGCAAGATTCACAGAAGTCATCGTCTTTCCCTCTTCCGGAATCGTACTCGTAACAAGGAGCACCTTATCTCCCGCACGCAGCATCTGCTGCTGGAGTCGTGACTGTATCATCAGGATTGTCTGCTTAAATCCCCAGTCCGTTCTCTTATTTGTAATAAGGATCTTAGGCTTTTTATTCTTTGACCGCTTCTTTGTGATCACTTCCGGAATACAACTCATACATCTGGCCGAAGTCAGCTTCTTCATATCGCTCTCTCTTCTAACCGTCTGCACTCCAAGCAAATAAATTGTCGCAATGATCACGCAGACAACAACACCTGCCAGCAGTCCCCTGAATATAGCTGTTGATATACCACTTGGATTAATCGGACTTCCCGTAGACATTGCCTTATCGACAATCTGCAGTTCTACTGTTCCGTTACTCTTTGACACCCATTTCGGATATACTTCCTCAAAAGCCTCCAAAAGAGGGTTTGCCAGGCTGGCATATCCGGTCTTCAAGGTAACTGAAAAGAAATTCGACTCTTCTGTATTCGTTGAAGTAACAGAAAAATCTCCTGTCGTCACTCCTTTTATATCGCCATCTACAGCTGCCAGAAGATCCTCTTTAAATTCCTCATTTGCTCCCAGAACCCTTATACTCATGCTCAGGCGCTTCGCAACATCCGAATTCACTGTCATATATTCCGTGCCGGAAGCCGCATAAGTAATCTTTGCCGAATACACCGGCTCATAGAGAAACTCATAATAAGATACAACAAGTCCTACTACAATCACCACAACCAGCAGAAACTGCAGCCAGAACTGCTTCAGGCAGCTCAGATAATCCTGCATCCAGCCTATGAGGTCTATTTTTTCCATCTCTTCCGTTTCCGTTCTGTTCTTTTGTACTTCAGTCTGCATCTGCTTACTCTCCCGAACTCTTCTTTGCGTTCTTGCCCTTATGGTAATACTTGTAATAACCGCTCTTATCTTTTCCCAGAACGTAGTCCCCTCTTGTCATATTCAGGACACCACCAAGCACTGTGACACCATTTTCCTCCAACAGATCCACGGTATCATTCACCACGACTGCACGCACTTCATCCTGACGCATTACCATCAGCATTGCTTCGGCTGTCTCCGAAATAATTTCCGTATCACGAAGCAGTTCCAACGGCGGTGTATCCATGATAACATAATCATACTCTTCTTTCAGCTTCTCTATTCCCTCTTTGAAACGATCTGAACCCAACATCCGGTTCGCATTCGGAACCGGCTTTTTCTGCCAGATAAATGACAATGGAGAAGACTGTATCTCTAATGTCTTAATGACATCCTCCAACTCACAGTTCCCTGACAGATATTCTGAGAACTGCGTCTTTTCTTCTGTCTGTGCCTGAAATAATTTCACCAGAGAAGGATGCCTCATATCACAGTCAACCAGAACTACTTTTTTCCCTCTGCGTGCCAGATTCAATGCAAGGTTAGCCGTTACAGTTGTCTTACCATCATTCTCTTTGATACTGCCAACCATCAATGTCTTATACCCCTCTGCTGCCATCTCCCTGCGCAGCGAAGTTACCAGACGATCCACAGCTTCTTCGTATTCATAATCCGTACCACCACCTGTAATAAGCAGTGCTTTCTGCCCCTTCTTTTTCTTTACATAACGCAATGATCCCATCATACGGATGTCAAGAAGATGTCTTGCCTGCTCCGTATTATGCAGCCTGTCAGTAACCAGGCATAAAAGAATCGTTGCTCCCACTCCGCCCGCAAGAACGATCAGCATCAGTATCACCGTATAATTAAACGGTGTCTTAACCGTCTTCTGTACCTTATTTGCTGAAATACCGCTCAACGGCTGCAGAAGATATCCCGACTCAAAGTAATCTGACAATTCCGGGTAATTCATTACCGCACCCTTCAGTAATTTGTATGCATTCTCCGCAGTTGTACTTGATGCACTCATCGTAATCATATTCGTGTCAGTAACTGCTGCCGCAGTCAACGTTCCTTCCAGACTGTCCGCCCCCAGCGATTTCTCTATCTGATCTCTCAATGTATCACTATTGAGGACATTCACACTACGTGTCACCGCAGCACTCACATTCCTTGCCGCCATCTTTTCGCTCGCATTATCCCTCGGAATCACGCACAAATTCACACTGACTGAATATGTATCTGACATACTGTGATCCAGAATCACAAAGGAGAACAATCCGACCAAGCTCATACACATCAAAATATACAGTGCATTTCTTTTTAATGAACGCCAGATATACTTCAAATCGATCTGTGCTGCCACGCTCTGATTCTGATAATTTTCCTGACTCATATTTCCTCCCTCTATTCAACAACCACGATCAGCTGTACTGTACAATCCAGACCACTGGTTGCCGATCTGTAAATATAACTCACGGTATAAGTTCCCGGTGTATTTACATCCACATTCGACTCTACAACGATCTGTGCAATTGAAATCTGACTCTCCGCATCTGTCCATGCATCTGCATCAACGATCGGTTTTACCTTTTCATATTCTTCGACCTGCTGTAAATATGCGTTCGGATCAAATGCTGCTCCCTTTGCGATATAAACCAGATAATTGCTCAGTTGAATCTGAGGTGCTGCTGTATTTCCATCATAGACTTCGATTCGGATCGGAAGCGTCACTGTATCCCCCACACTGTTCGTCACACTGACAGTACAGTCATAATGTCCCTGCTTCGGCTTCTTGTCCAAAACTTCCGTATCCCCTCCCAGCGTAATAAATGGAGTCAGGTTCCCGTCAATACAATCATTTGCTGAAAAGCAGGACAAAAGATTGATCTGCTTTCCTGCCGGAAAACGCAGTGCTGTTGTCAGACCAAAACGTGGTGCCCTATAATCTGTATAATGTAACGTTCTTGTCAGCTTTCCCTGATTACTGGAATGGTCAAATGCTACATAAGTAATCTGAAAATCACCGCTGCCATCACTTTTCTTCTGGATATTATCGATCATAATACTTCCGGATACATTTCCATCCCTGTTATCCAGTGCTGCAACACCGGCTTTCAACTCCTCATCTGTCGCACTGATCCCGACATCCAGCTCTTCTGTCTCTGCACTCAATACCGGCGGCTCTGTATCCCTCTGGCTCTGGGTAACCAGATAATATGCACCTACACCGGTCAGAGACGCTGCACAAAGAATTGCTGCAACGACCTTACTTTCCTTCATCCTTTTACTCCTTTATCCTCCTCTGGCTATATCGTCGGATATCCTTTTAAAATTCTGCTTGGATTCTCCGACAGCCACATCTTAATCTCCATTGAAGTATATCTTTTCTTTAAATAACGGATCAGCTCATCCATCTGCGGGGTTCTGTACTGACTGTCATGTGCATCCGACGCAATCACCTGTACAATTCCATCCTCCAGCATCATCTCTGCCATCCTCTGACATCCACTGCCCATTTCACCAAGAATACTTCCCTTATTTACCTGCAATACACATCCACGCTCCGCAAGATAATACGCGATCTCCGGATCCTCCTGAACAAAACTGTATCTTTCAGGATGTGCCAATATGATATTATACTTCATACGTTGCAAATAAGCAACCATCCTGTAAACTCTTTCTGGATTTTCGTCAAAATCGAACTCTATCAGAAGATATCCTGTATGGTTAACCGACAGTAATTTTCCTTCTTCCAGTAACTGCTGTGCATTTCGGTTCATCAATATTTCCATTGCATGATACAGCTTCACCGGAATTTTCTGCCTGTCCAGTTCTCTCTGTAAGCCAGCAAACTGCTTCTCATAGTCTGCAAGCGTATAATCATAGCAATTTCCATGCGACGAGGCTGCAATATAATTTACTCCGCTTTCCGCTGCCAGACGTGCCATTCTGATAGATTCTTCCATTGAATCTGAGCCATCATCAAGTCCAGGCAAAATATGCATATGCAGGTCTACCATCTTCTCACTTCCTTCTTCCGGTCTTTCTCCACGCTGTTCTTTCCATTCTTTTCCACATTACTTTTACTTATTTCGAAATCTTTCCTTTTTTTCTTTAATATACTGGATAATCCGAAATTTTCCAATGAATATCCACTTCCCAAAACCGCACCAATCGTATTACAAAGCAGATCCGTTCCCTGTGCCACACCTGTTCCTGCCATAAACTGCCATATTTCGATAAGCAATGACACAAAAAAGGCACCTGACCATACCTTTCTTCTCTGCACCTCCCCCAAAGTCAGACCGAATGGGAAATACAGAAAGCAATTCATCAGCATTTCCCTGAAAAATTCATTTGAACCGGCTGCCGCTAACACAAAGCGATGCTCACTGGTCACAGCACGCCCCAGGACTGTATATTTTAAAATTAAAACTAAAGCTATACCAACGCCTGCTATATTCAGTTTTCTCCAGATATCCTCCCGGATATATTTTTTCAGAATCCCCCATAAAATCTTCAGGGAAATCATACAAAAGATAATTTTGCTGTAATTCCATGCGTAGACATTCGGCAGGGTCATTTTCTTTTCCTTTCGTCAATCCCTGTTCATCGTGTGCGGCTTTATAATAAGGAGCATGCTCTCTTCCCCCTACTCTAACAGCCGCCCCTCCTCATTATTTCTGTAAACTCAGCTTTGCATATGCTGCCAGAGTGAAACCGTCCGTAATTTTTCCATCCCGTATCCACTCGCCTAACTTCTCCCAGTCCAATGCAATATGTCCAACTATTTCTTCTTCCCGTGTCATCTGTGGAGCTTCACTCAGCTCTGCCAGAAATACCTCTGCACTCGTGCTAAGTGCACCACTGTCCGGCACAATTTTCCCGAGACCTTTCCATTTTTCCGCTTTCACGCCAAGTTCTTCCAATAATTCTTTCCCTGCATTCTCTTTTGCAGAAATTCCTTCTTCTCCAAATCCTCTCGGAAAACCGTACTGATACTCTCTGAGTGCATGACGGTATTGGCACAGTAAAATATACTTTCCCCTATAGTATGGAACAATAACAACCGCCCCTCCCATAACACGGTTCATCAGCCTTTCATATGCAAACGTACTTCCATCCTTTGCACGCACAACATCCACAACCATGAAATGGTAATGGCTCTCGTATACAATCCCGATTCTTTTGCCACTTTTTTGTGCAAATGCATACAATTCTTTTGGTTCAAGTACTAACGGAAGTTCTTCCGACTGGGCAAAAAGCTCCGGACACTTCCGGCTTAATTCCAGATATTTTTCAATCGAGTCCATTTTTCTTCCTTTTATTTCAATCTTTTTTCAACTTTCAGACGTTCCCGGCATTTTCTGACAATCTTCAGATCTGCCCACGTTCTTGTCAATTCCTCGATACTGTCTAAAATATCGCAGCTTGTCCACCAACGGGATATCATACCCGAAATCCACAAACTCAGAATACCAAAAGCGATCACCTGCAAGACCGCCCATCCTATGGTCGCAGCTAATGAAAGTTCCCCTTCTACGGACACAATATCCTGTAGATAGTTCATTCCCAGTTCAATTCCCACAAAGATCACCACACCAATCAGTGCATCTATGATATTTCTTTTTATTCCTTTATGTATACTCTTATCCCACTCTTTCAGCTCTTTCTCCATACCAACTTCATAACGGCTTCCCGTCTGAAAATCTTCATTTTCAAGAGCCGGTTTCAGTTTCATCACTTCCTGCACATTTTTCATCTGCAAAACCCGAACAGCACAACTCCAGTCTGGAAGTTCCCCCTGATAAATTTCCCATGTCGTACTGTCCTTTGCAGGAAACACATGAACCGGAGCTACATCCTTCTGCCAGTAATCCTTCAATTTGCTTTTAAACCACTGACGGCAAGATTCTATATCATTTAGATCATAATGTCTGGAAATTCCATAAATACTGTCTTCCATTGTAAGATTATAACATAGATCGATCACCGCTTCTGCATATTTTGCCTTTTCTCCACTCTCATTTTCATGAAGATAAATATGCCAGGCACTCCGATATTCCTGACGATTCTGCAGACTCAAATTTTTCTCAACTCTTTTCAGGATTTCTACTGTATCCTGATCGGTAAGCGGATATGCAATTTCATGAAGATATTCGGTCAGTTTCTTTTGCTTTACCCTTTTAGGTGGATTCAATGAAAATGCATTGACACTCAAGGCCAGCAGCGTCTTCACATAGCGGATCAGATATTCCATCTTTTCTTCACTATAATTTTCTTCATTATCACCAGATAACTCCCTCAAACACTCCGGGTCGCTATAACGCAATGCTTTCAACAACTGTCTCAGCAATAGGGCATCATCATATGCAACCGGAACTCCTGAATAAATAAATGCACTCTGTTGAGCCTCACCATTCTCTGCCTTCTTCAGAAATTCTTCTATTTTTTCCTGAAAATACTGCGACGGAGTACGCAACATCCCATACTGCGAAATTCGGATCACACCCTTCTGACATAACTCAAAAAATGGTTCAAACGTATCCTCATTTTCAATCGCAGCAAGAAATGCACGAGAATCCGCTAACTGATTCATGGTCAGGATCACCTGGTTTCCATTCAGTATAATTTCCTGGAACATCCGTTCCTGTGCATATTGAATCTCTTCTTTTGAATTTCTTACAGAATCCAGTTCATATAAATAGACACTCTTATTCATTTCAGTTCCACCTTTTGTTTCTCATGCAAATTTAATTTTTCTTCGATGTATCGATCGGGTTCATATTTGCAGCTTTCACCGACGGGATCAGTCTGAAGAGTACATTCATTTTCTGTAATCCCCAATACCTCTAACACCTATGCCAATACTGGATTTCTAGTATCTGGTTGTACTTTTCCTATTTGGTCAACTCTCATAATTCAATATATTTTATCCTAGCATTTTTTTAGTTTATACAAGGAACTTAAATTTTTGCAAGGAACTTAAAAGAAACTCAAATTTTTTAGTTCCTTATTTTAGTTCCTTGTTTCAGTTCCACCTCTACTATACTTGCGGTTATCCATACAAAACTCATACAAATGCTCATCCATAAAATCGAAGGCTTCCAGGATAACCTCGCATAACTGATTCAATGTACTATTACCGCAAATCTCAATATTTCTATAGACATCACGTCCTCGGCCAGCTGGATATATCTTCATCGAATACTGCTTATTCATCATCCACCTCTTTTCCTCATCAGTTTCTCAAGCTTTTCCAATTCTGCTTCATGCCGGTCTTTTGCTTTTGAAACCACTTCTTTTTGAGCTTCAATTTTTTCTTCTATCGAAATACTTCTTCTTGCTATGATTCTTATCCTTCCATGGTACAGAAAGACAAAATCTATTAAAGTCAATGATCTGATCCCGCCACAATAGGGGATCAGATCTTTTTTCCTTCCCGTCTTCTTTTTTTGACATTTCGAACATCTTTCCATGAATGCAAAACTCTCTCAAATTGCTCTGATAAATCCCATTTCAAAGCAGTTTGCTTTTTTGAAATGGCTGCAATTATAATTGACAATATTATAGTACTGTCCAAAAGATATAGACTATTCTCCATGAAATTGCCAAATGATTCGGGAATAATTTTATGTAATTCCACTGTTATAACCTGAGTCAACTTCACAAAAGAAATCTCTCTCATCTTTATAACTTTTTCAGAAACATTTGTAACAAAATCCAAAAATTTTTCAATCAATCTTTCACCTAGAATTATCGTGACTATAGATCCCGCCGCCTTGCTAATGTTGCACCACTTTCCCCTTATTAATAAGTTATTCCAATATTTTTCCTCTTCTCCATCTTTAATAAAATAATTTTCTCCTTCTTCATTCCCCTTTTCCTTCATTTGGGGATTAATTTGAATTTGTTCTTTCACTATAGAATTTTCGCATATTCGCAAAGCAGCATTCCAATCCGGAAATTTTCCTGAATATTTTTCCCATTTTCCACTCTCAACTGCTCGGAATTTATGATCTAAAGTTTCTTTTGTCTCAAGATATTGTTCCAAGCACTCTTTAAATTCCCTGATACAATCTTCTTTTCTTTCTCCATAATATCTTTTTGATATCCCATAAACGCTGTCTTCTGTTGCAAAATTGTAACATATATCAATAATTGCTTCTGCTAAAATCAAAATTTCTTCCGATTTTCCCTTTTTCAAACGTAGTGCCTTATACCATTCACTTCTTTTCTCTACGTTTAGCTCTTTCTTCTTAAGCTTTTTTTCAATTTTACGAAGAAGTTTCTTTACCTTTTTATTATATTTTTGTTTCTTTATTGCCTTGTATGCTACATTGTGTAAATAATAACTTAATTTTTTCGATTTTTCATTCTTCGGCGTATTTAAATAATCATGATCTAAACTTATTTTCAATACACATTTTGTGTATTCTATAAGATAATCAATTTCTCCTTTGCCTAAAGTCGTTTCACTAATTCGCAAAAATTGAGGATCATTATTGGTCAACGCTGTTCTAAAGGCATCTACCGTTATCTTATCAGCACGTTTAATAGGAATGCCTGAAAATATAAAATTGTCACTTTGAGGATCTTCTTTTATATTTTCCAAAATATATTGAACAGGTGTTCTAATTCCGCTATGTCCAGATACCCTGATTATTCCCAACTCAAATAATTTCGAAAATGCTTCTCGATATTCTTCGCTTTCTAAAGCTGATAAAAGTGCCTTCGAATCCGCTAATTGATTAAACGTAAGTACTACCTGATTGCCTTTTAAAACAATTTCATCATATAATCGTTGCTGTCCATACTCTATCTCTTTTTCCGAATTTCGAACAGAATCTAATTCATACAAATAAACACTTTTATTCATCCCGAATCACCGCTTCTATCTTTTGAACATACACATTTTCTGAGTACTTCATTACAGGACACTCTCTTTGTATTCTCATCAATTCATCCCTTTTTTGGACATATACAATACTTTTAGGATAAAAATTTCCTAGTTCCAATAAAAATCTGATAACTAGAAAACCTACTGCTATTACAGTAATTATCCATCTATACGGTTCTGTAATTGAGAATGCCGATAAAATCGCAATTGATGCTACAGCCAAAAAGCACACGACATTTCCTAAAGAATATATAATTTTATATTCCTTAGACTTTTTAGCATAATACTGTATATATGACTCAACTACATTGGCATATTCCGTATTTGGAAATTTACATGATTGACAATAATAATTTGTTATACTTTTTGCTCTCATCAACATACTCTTTTTTCCTCCATCTTTCGTAAACAAATTTTCTCAACACTTATATTCTCTCTTTGTTAAATTTGTCTTACAAATAAAAAGAGAGATGATATTATTATGTTACCATAATTCATCTCACTTTACTATGTTTTAATGCTATAGTTGGGTGTTTTGCAACAATAGACAATCCCTGCATCAACATTTGAAACTGCTCTGGTGTAATCTCCATGGCTTCTTCCGTTGTACGCGGCCAGCTAAAACCGCCGATATTCAATCTTTTATAAAGAAGCAAGAATCCATCACCTTCCCAAACGAGCCCTTTAATTCGATCGGTGCGTTTTCCACAGAACAAGAACAAGACATGCTTTTTAAAAGGATCCAAATCAAACTGAATAATGGTAGATGCCAAACCGTCAATTCCACGCCGCAAGTCAGTATACCCTGTGGCAATAAAAATTTTTTCAAATCCGACAGCATCATTAAGCATGTAGAAGCCCCCCAACTTTATTTAGGAGTTAAATTATATTTGCCCAGAATGTAATAACGATGACGTTACTGTTATCAAAAAAGGAAAAGACGGCCATGCACATATGCTTCACGGTATGGCTGCGGCAGATACTATCGCCTGGGTCATGTATCAGAAGTTTTGTAACAGTCTTCCTTATACCCGGCAGGAAAAAGACTTGGCACAGTACGGTGTTGCTATCACAAGAGCAACGATGGCAAACTGGGTAATCCGCAATACATTGGATTATTTTACTCCGATGTATAATTACTTCCACCGGCAACTTTTAAAACGTGAATTCGCAATGGCAGATGAAACTCCACTTCAGGTATTACATGAACCCGGCAGACGTGCACAGACGAAATCTTACATGGGGTTATTCCGCAGTGGGGAGGACGGAGGATTACCAATCATCCTTTATAAATATTCAGAAACCCGTGCCGGGAATAACGCAGTAGAATTCCTTGCGGGATTCAACGGATATCTAATGTGCGATGGTTACAGTGGTTATAACAAAGTGCCTGATGCCAAACGGACAGCCTGCTGGGCTCACATCCGCAGATATCTGACAGATGCAATTCCAAAAGGGAAGCAGCTGGATTATACACAGCCGTCTGTTCAGGGCATGATGTATATCAACCAGCTTTTCCATCTGGAAGATGTGATCAAAGCGAAG
>NZ_CAKRGI010000023.1 GCF_934330165.1 uncultured Mediterraneibacter sp. | reverse complement strand
ACACTGCCACAAATCAAAATGATAATTGCAGCAATCGCCCCGATCACATATGTCCGCTTCTTCTTACGATAGACTACTTTCTTCAATCTCTTATCGTATTCATATTCTTGTATCTTATTGAACAGGGCAGTCTCCATATCCTCGGATACAGTCATTCCCTCAATTTCTTTATTCTCCTTTACCTTTTTCTCTATTTCTTCCGCTTCTCTGTTAATTTCATCTTCCAATGACAATTTTTTCAGATTCTTCATTCTTTACACCTTTTCCGTCTCTTTGTAGACGTGCAAACTTCCTTCTTCTCGTCCACCATCACACTTTCTTTTTATCTTGACATTTTTTCAAATAAGATTAATATGAAAATAGTCTAAATTCAATAATAGGAGGTTATCCATAATGAAGCGAATCATTCTGACCGGTGGTGGTACAGCCGGACATGTCACTCCAAATATCGCCCTTCTTCCTCGTCTTAAGGAACTCGGATACGATATCCAATATATTGGTTCTTATACGGGAATCGAAAAGGAACTTATTGAACCTTTCGGTATCCCTTATCACGGAATCTCTTCCGGAAAATTACGACGCTATTTCAGCGTACAGAATTTTACTGATCCGTTCCGTGTACTGAAAGGCTTTCGTGAAGCCCATAAACTGATCAGACAGTTAAAGCCTGATGTCATCTTCTCCAAAGGAGGATTTGTATCTGTTCCCGTTGTACTTGCCGGGAAACGCTGCAAAGTACCGGTTATCATTCATGAGTCTGATATGACACCGGGCCTTGCCAATAAAATTGCTATTCCTTCAGCAGCCAAAGTCTGCTGTAATTTTCCTGAGACGCTCAAATCTCTTCCAGAAGGTAAAGCAGTCCTTACAGGTTCTCCGATTCGTCAGGAACTTCTGTCCGGAAATAAGATTGCAGCAATGGATATGTGCCACTTCACATCCGACAAACCGGTTATCCTTGTTATCGGTGGAAGCCTTGGAGCTGTAGCAGTAAATAATGCTGTACGTGAAGCACTGCCTGAGCTTTTAAAAGACTTCCAGATCATTCATCTGTGTGGTAAAGGCAAAATGGATGAATCCTTAAAGGATGTCGAAGGCTACTGCCAATTTGAATACATCAAAAATGAACTCCGCAATCTGTTCGCACTCGCTGATATCGTTATATCACGAGCCGGAGCAAATGCAATCTGTGAACTGCTTGCACTTCATAAGCCAAACCTTCTTATCCCGCTGTCTGCCAATGCAAGCCGCGGTGATCAGATCCTCAATGCACGTTCTTTTGAACGTCAGGGATTCAGTCTGGTTCTTGAAGAAGAACAGCTTACAAAAGAAACTCTTCTGAATGCTGTAAAAACTCTGTATGAAAACCGTACTACTTTCATAAATTCTATGAAGAACTCCGGTCAGCAGGATTCCATCGGTACGATCATCAGTCTGATCGAAGAAGTTTCTTAGTTTTTACCCCTGCTCCAATCCACCGGGAAGTCTTACGTATTTTTATCAGTCTTCCCGGTTCATTTCTTCATATTCGGCTTTATAATTTTTCTTTATCCAGTTCTTTGCTCTATGTAGCAGACTGTGCAGTGTTCTCAGATTGATGCCCATCAGTTCTGCCGCTTTCATCTGAGGCATATCCATATAGTAAACAAGAACCATTGCTTCATACCATCGGGGATTCTTTTTATTCATTTCCTCACTGATCTTCTTATAAAGTACGTTCTGTTCCCTTTTCAGTTCATCTCCCAGATATTCATCCTCTGTGCTTTTTGTACCTGGTTCTGGCACAGCACTCTCATCATCATCCATCGCCAATACTTCCCACTTTGCCTTTTTCTTATAGTTCAATGCCATATTTTTCGCAGTGGTATACAGCCATGAAGGGATATTCTCTTTCTTCATGCTGTCGTATCCTATATACAATTTCAGAAAAGTCTCTTGCGTAATGTCCTCTGCTGCCTCTCGATTGCCTGAATAAGTATATGCCGTTCTCAGGATGAGATTTTTATAATTCTCATAACTCTCGTTAAATTCACGATTTCCTGTTAACATATCTTCTCCGGTATCATTTTAATTTTTCTAAGATTTCATTTTTATCTGCTTCTGACAGTTCACCCATATGCCATCCGAGTCCCACATTATCATTCTTATATCTCGGGATCATATGCATATGAAAATGGAACACCGTCTGACCTGCTGCTTCTTCATTATTCTGGACAATATTATATCCATCACAATTCAGTACATCGGTCAGCTTCGTAATCATTTTTTTAGCCAGAAGAATTGCCTTTGATGCTACCTTATCATCAATATCATATAAATTACGATAGTGATTCTTTGGCAGGATCAGGGCATGTCCTTTTGATGCCGGTCCTAAATCCAGTATTACTCTGAAATCATCATCTTCATAAAGTGTAGCGGAAGGAATCTCACCTGCTGCTATTTTACAAAAAATACAATTCTCATCTTTCATTTATTTCATCCTCTTTCTCGTCAGTATTCACAAGTAGTATAGACTATTTTTTACCAAAAGAGAAGTGATTTTTTCACACACACACAGACCTGTTTTTTCGGTCGAAAAAGGTCGAACGATTTTTCTTGCATTTTCAAGTATCCGATGTTAGAATAGTCCGTCAGAAATCTTTATTTCTGATTATTTTTAGAAAGTGAGGGACTTACTCATGCTTACCAATATAGATATCAATAAGATGAACCACTTACTGGAAACGAATGAAGATGCCCGTCAAATTATTACCCGGCTTCTGAAAAATCATCAGGAAGCTGTCTCTTTGATCTCTCACGAAATACGAAATCCGCTTACTTTAATTTCCTCCTCCCTACAGATAATGGAACTGGAACATCCTGAAGTAAAAGAATTTTCCAACTGGAAGCAGACCATGGATGATGTTGATTTTATGTGCAGTTTACTAAATGAACTTTCTGATTACAACAATGGAAATACACTTCATCTTTCTGTCTTTTCCATCGAACAGTTATTAAAAAATATCGCAATCTCCTTTGCAATCTCACTTGAATCAGAACAATCTGCTCATCCCATTGAATTTACCTCCCGCATCATGCCTGATATGGGAAGTTTCACCGGTGACAAGATTAAACTGGAAGAAGTTATTTTAAATCTTCTCCGCAATGCCAAAGATGCGGTTATGGAACAGTCCTGCCGAAAGATCCGGCTTACTGCCGACCGCATAGATGACCGGATTGTGATCTGCTGTAAAGATAACGGGTGCGGTATTTCAGAAGATCTTCATGAAACGATCTTTGAACCTTTCATCACTCACAAACCCGGTGGAACGGGACTGGGACTTGCCGTTTCAAAAAGAATTATCGAAGCTCATAAAGGAACGCTCTCTTTTGAGTCCCAAAAAGGTCATGGAACAACCTTTACTTTCTCCCTCCCTATATGAGTTTTCTATAAATCATCGCCTGCTGACTGCCGAATCCACTCGGCTGTATAAGCAGGCTTTTTCTTTTTACGATACAGAATCAGTGCCAGGATAAACCCACAGATCAGACCACCTACATGAGCAAGATTATCAACACCGGTACTGGTCATTCCGCAATAGAGACCAAGAAGAACCATCAGCATCATACCTTTTCCCGAAAGATCACCCAGCCTTCCTCTGTTGGCAATGACAACATACAGCAATGCTCCCATCAATCCAAAAATCGCACCGGATGCTCCCGCCGATACACTCTGCTCTTCATGCATGACGTTCCATGCAAAAGACAGACCACTGCCTCCAAGTCCACTGATAAAATAAATCAACAGATATTTTACCTTCCCAACCTCTGGTTCTAACTGCCATCCCAAAGCTCCCAACATGACCATATTATTCAGCAGATGCTGGATTCCAAAATGCAGGAACATACAGGTAAAAAAGCGGTAATATTCCTGATTTTCCAATATCATCGGTTCATACATTGCTCCATGATGGAGCATAAAATATCCATTCTCAGTATCACCCAGTAAACTTAATACCATAAAGATTGCGATATTCACAATAATCAGTCCGACAGTACAGACTGCTTTCGGTTTTTTTCTCATATTTGTGCCTCTTTTCGCCTGACTTTTTTACATTATAGGCTGATTTTTGAAAAGTTGTCCACATTTTCTTCGAGAAATTCACATTTTAGTTTTATTTTCTGCCTCCGTGAGCAGATCCTCCCAATCCCCCCAGTATCCACTTTTTATCTTCTTTCCAAATTTTTTAAAAAATCCATACTTCTTTTCTTCACATACCAGATCCTGCTCTTGAGGATGTTCCAACGGAAATAATTCTTCTTCACCTTCCTCATTCACGAAAATATCCAGTTTCTGTTCTGCTCTTTTTTCCGGCAGAGATATTTCTCCTGCTTCTTCTCTGTATTTTTTCAGAATCTCTTTCAGATCATAGGTATCCTTCATCGTCTCTTTATGGAGCATACAGGTCAAAAATACAGCTTCTATATCTTTGTAATCGATTTTTTTCACAAAAAATTCTGTCAGTCCATGATATGCCTCACAAAAGCCCTGATATTCAACCGGCAAATAACAAAAATTGTATTCTCCTCTGATCTTAAAAATGCATTGTGGCATCAGCAAGATCCTGTTGGGATCAAGCAGATACTCTTTCACTTTTTCTCCTAGTGAAAGTAACTGCTCCGTTAATTCCAGGATTTCCTTTTTTCCCATTGCCTCCATCCGATATCGTTCTTCCAAGGATGTGCCATTCAAAGTCTTATAAGTATACCGACTACTCTCTTCACGCCCTGTCACCGACAGTTCCAGCAGTCCTCTGATCCGATTATTCTGAAGCATCTGAAGCTGGTAATCTTCTTTCTGTAAAATGGGAACATCCACATGAATACAGGATGCATCCCACCGATCCTCAGTCTGTATATTCAATTGCCTCTGTGACTTTATTTTATCCATCTGATCTTCTCCTCCGGGTTTACAATTATTGCCCGTTGCCTGACTTCCAGTTCAAATCTTCCCTTCTGTACCATTGCAGTCACCTGAATCTTGTTATCTGTCCGGGTGATTGCCACCGATGGATCTGTCATAAGAATCAGTTTTCCTGAAGTTCTCTCTTCAAAAAATTCTTTCAGATTTTTCTCCTCTGCTCCATGTCTCCTCTCCAGTTCAGCTCCCAGAACTGCAGTTTCTGCGGCTGCTCCATTCAAGACTGCCCTGTCATAAAAGTAAAAAACTGTATGGATGATCAGAACAAACATCAACAAAATCAGCGGCATAATATAAGACATTTCAACAACCGTACTTCCTGATACATATCCCATTGATTCAGACTCCTCCACTCAACATTCCTCCCAGCATCTCCCCTATATATGCAACTGTAAGAAATGGGACAAATGGGATCATACTCTTTCTCGTAAACTTCCTTTTTATCATCAACAGAATTGATACCACTGCCGCCAGTCCAAATGCTCCCAAAAGTAATATCAGTAACTTCCACATTCCAAGGAAAGTACCAAGTACAATAATCAAAAGACTGTCTCCATATCCGATCTTCTCTTCTGTAAGTCTGCTGATTCCCATAAAAAGAATCCCGGTTAAAATTCCTCCTGCCACAGCTCTCCATGATTCGATACCGGTAATTACCTGAAAAACCAGTGCCGAAAGAAATCCCAATACAATCACTCCAACACTTAGTTTTCTTCTTTTCATATCCGAATAAGAAAGTAATATCAAGTACACTCCCATCATCACATTTCCTGCCAGATTTCCATATTTCATATACTTTTCTGACTCCTTTCCCCAATTTTTAAATGCTTTCACTCTGCCTCTATTTCCATCACCTTACATTCACTTTTAATCATTTCCGCTCTATTCTGACGCACATTTGGAACACCCTCTTTTTCCCGCTGTCTGAGATTTTTTTATTGTCCTTATCGTTCTTTTTAATCCACTGCAATTCAACGAATTGTGATATCTGTCACCGTATTGTGTAATATAGATTCCGGTCATAGTGGTTCCAATCACGCACCGTTCACACGCATGATATCTGCCTCCGCTTTCATTTCTCATAGTTCCAAGTCCCGTGTATGGCACATACTGGATTGATAATTGCAGATAAGGACACCTAGTGCTCCTGTGCCATACTGTACCAAGTTCTGTTACATAGACCAGTTCATCCTCTCCTTCTGCATCTTCTCCATCCTGATATCCATTCCACGCACTCATTTTTATATTCTCTGCATATTTTGCAGAATAATTTCCCGGTAGAGGGATTGGAAGTTTCACTTTATATTCCACACAAATATTTACCTCGCCATGCACCATATCATAATAAGATTTCCAACAGCTTATTGCAGAAACTCCACCATCAAGAAGGCTTCTTTCCAGTCGTTCTTCCCCGATATTTTTTATTATCTTCTGCTGCATCTTCACAGAATTAAATACAGGCAAAACAGCCAGGTCTTCTACCGTTTCTTTTGCTGCACTCTGTGATGCATTATGAAGTACCAATCTGATATTCTGCACTTCTATCAGATAGATCAGACAGATGACTGTAAAAAGAAAGAGTGGTATTGCAAGTGCTGCTTCTATCGTTATGATTCCTTTTGTATTATATTTTTTTACTTTTATCCCCGGTGCAGATGCCCTTTCCATTTGTGGACTGTTGCTATCTTTATTCAGCTTTATCATCGCAGTTTTTCCTTTCTATAAATTTGTGAGGTTTCCCGTATGAGGGGTACGGGATAAGACTGTACCGACTCATCGTCAGTACTTTAAAAATGGGTGTCGGAAAGGACATCTGCACCGGGGATAATCTCTATGAACCTATATAAATCTGTATGGCTGTTTATAGTAAATTGATCCGATCTATTGATATCCAAAGTAAGCAGGAAATGTATAGGATATATCTCCATATACAGTCACTTTATTTTCTATTTCAAGCTTCGTGACACACTGATCTATGCGAAAATATTCTTTCTCCGGCAGGTTTCTGATAGTTTCTTCAATTCGATCTGCCAGCCTCATGGTCACTTCTTTTGTATCTTTCAAGTACAGCAGTATCCGCAGATAATCATTGTAGGATAATCCTCTTTCCATTTCTTTGACCTCTGCTCTCTTGTCACTGCTCAAAATCACTGGAAGTTCTGCGAGGGACACGCTCCAATTCTCCGAAGTCTTAATTGCCGGTACTTTCTGACCTGCGAGAAGCGTTCTCAGATCCGCAACACTTTCACTGCCTGCCCAGGCAGCTAAAATTAATTGCTTTGCAACTTCTGTTCCTTCCGGCATAAGCAGTAAAGTACAGATTGTTCCAGCCAGCACTTCCGCTTCAGCTTTTCTTCCACTGTCTTTTTGCAGGCAGATATAATTCATTCCCATTCGGATCAGAAAGAGTTTCATTAAAACCGATTCAAGATTTTCTTTATCTGATTTTTTTCCTGCAAGAAGATATTCCACTTCATAATCCAGACTTTTTTTCTTTTCTTCCTGATAGATTTTATTTCCATCACTCACAGCCGCCCGATCTTCCAACTCCTCTTTTTCCGTTTCTCTTCCCGCTGCATTCTCTAAATTTTTCAGGACATACTCATTAAATAAAAGTCGTTCCTCTGTCCCACTAAGATTTTTTCTTGCTGGAAAATTTCCTCTTCCTGCGACTCTCGTTCTTAGGGATACCTGCCTGTCCCGATTTATCTCTTTGCCTGATAACTTTTTATCTTTCGGCAGCACATAAGAAAGGATTCCATTTGCTTCTATCTTCTCCATGCAGTCAAAAGGATTTTCTATCTTCTCCTGATGATCTTTTTCCATCTCTTCAGACATCTGCTTCATCTCTTCTATTGACTGATTCTGATTTTCTTCCGCTTCCTTTTCCTGAATTTCAACTTCTTCCCATTCTCCGGTCATACCTGCCAGATTACGTGCATACTCAATCCCGTATTTCTGTTCCATATATGTAATGATCTGCTCCCGTAATCCCATGCCATCAAGATCTGTCAAATACTGGATTCCTTTTATCTCATGTACGATTCCTTCCGTTCCAAAATAATGCATTCGTCTAAGCAGATTTTCTTCCTGCAGATTTCCCGTGCCATAAGTTTCCTCTATACCGAAAATATGATACTCTTCCAGCAAATCTGTCTGATATTCTCCAAACAAAGAATACAACGCACTGTCTACATCAATTCTTGCCTGATTTTTCATCAGTTGGATATTCGCTACATTCATCATTCCTAAAATAAAAGACGCCAGCAACACAACCGTCAGACTCAGAAAGACCGTGATTTCTCCTTTCTTCATCTCAGATACCGGAACTCTCTGATGTGATCTTTTCAAAAATAGTATTCAGCAGATCAACCAACTGCTCCTTAAAAATAACAAGCAAAGCAATAATGATCACCAGGATCAATACCAGTTCTATTACCGTAATTCCTGATACATACTTCTTACCGGCAAGCATTCCCACCCGTTGTCTTTTTTTAGAGTCACACAATGCTTTACAACCTGTAGTAAACCGTTCTATTTTCGGTTGCATTCTCTGCTTCATTTTACCAACAACATTTCTCATCTGCATTTTCCTCCGTTCATCTGAATTTCACATAGGTTTTAAATCTGGATTGTAAAAAAAGCCGGAACTATCACAATAATAAATACAACTGCCAGCATCATAAATAATGGGATCATCAGCTTTGTTCCCGCCTCTTCTCCAAGCTTTCTTGCCTGCTTTTTTCTTTCCTCAAACATATCCCCGGTTTCTCTTTTCAATAATTCGCTTAATCCCTTTGATCCTTTACGCAGATTTTGGGACAGCAGTGTACCAAATCGGCGATACACAGACAATCCACACCGGATTCCATATTCTTCATAACACTCTGACTCTGCCGCTTTATTTTTCATCTGATTTTCTGTATAGATCATCTCTTCATAAGCTTTTCTTATTCCCGTACGCTCCTTATTTTTTCTATAATCTTCCGCGATACGCTGCCACGCATTTCTTACAGACATTCCCGCTCCGATATACAAGCTGAATCGGTTTATGATCTGTGGATAGTCCCTTTTCATCTCTTCACGTTCTTTTTTCTTTTTTTCTTTCTTTTTCTGATCCTCTGATACAAAGACCATCACTGCCGCTCCTCCCCCGACTATAAGGATTCCGACGGCTTTTGAATTTTTCTCATAACTCCAGGCGATTTTTATTCCATTGATTTCATCCGGTAAGATTAAATATTTTTCTGTCCTGGTATCTTCTTCCTCTTTCTGAACAGCTTCTTTAAGTTCTCGTGCTATTTTTTCTTTTTTACTTTCCCTTACCGGAAATATCCGAACATAAAATTCATATTTTTCACTCTGTTCTTTATATTTTAACTTTGCAGTCAGCTTCACTAATGTCCCGCCCTCTGTCAGATCATCCTGAAAGATAGTTCCCTGACTGTCTATTACTTGATGATGATCAGAATCCCATTCAACCGAAATTCCCGTGTCAGGAAAAGAACTGAACAGATTCAGATTTGATCTCACTTCATCAAGACTTTTATTTTCCCCAAGGATTGTCTGTTCCAGTTTCTGTTCCGCATTCCGAAATACATCTGCAATCTCAGTCTCACTATATTCCCGTTCTGATAGATCGATCTGTATCTTTTCACTGTCATTTCCTATTTTTGCCTCCAATTCTTCTGTCTTATTTCCCTTTCCGTGTTCTTCACGCGAAAGTATCACCTGTCCATTTTGATTTTTTTCTAATCCTGCTCCCCTGTCACTCAGAAATACAACAATACTAATGACTACAGAGACAATAACTATACTTCCTGATCTGTAGACTGTCTTCTTTTCAAACTTCAATTCGTATCATCTTCCTTCCCCATATATACGCTGTAAAATATAAAGCAAGGCAGATACTCATCACAATGATCCCTGCAGGATTCCCATACAGTACCTTCAGAAAATCACCAAAGGTCAGCTTCATATACCCGATCATTCCAAAGGGAATCATGCTCATAATCTCAAACTCCAGTTTTTTTGATGCGATCATTGTCTGAATCTCTTTCTCTGTCTCCATCTTTTCGCTGATAACTTTTACCGCATCTTTGATAATCACAATACTGTCCCCACCACTCTTTTGGGCAGTAGTAAAAACCGTCACAAAGTTATCTACATCTTCCTGATCTACATTTTCTGCAAATTCACTCAGTACTTGTCCTACCGGTATATGGATTTTTATTTTTCGTATCATAATCTCATATTCTTTGATGATCCTTGACTCACTTTTGTACATTGGCTTTAAGTCATGACAGGTTTCTCTGATCGCATTTTCTGCTGAATATCCGGCTTTTAAAGCTCCCGCCATAATCTGAATACTGTCTTTAAACTGAACCCGGAATTCTTCTTCTTTTTTGTCTGTCATTTCTTCCATCCACTCTTTCATGTAAAATCCCCAGACCGGGAAAAGAACGATCCCAGGCAGAAATGACTCATAAAATAAATACAAGATCAGCCCGAAAATAACTGTACTCTTTGCAATACCGATCAGATATTCATGCTTCTTTATATCCTGCAGCCATGAGTTTTTCCTGATTCGACAGCTCAGCCACTTTCATAAGTGTTCCTTTAATTTTTCCATGCTCCATTCCCTCCTCCCTGAACTCATATAAAGTCTTTGTATGAATCTTGCCAGACTCATATCTCCCAATTTCTGTAATCTGTAGTACTTTTCTGCTTTTATCTCTTAACCTTCCGAGATGGATAATAATATCCAGTGCCGAAGCAATCTGTCTCTGAACTGCCGTTAAAGGAAGATCAATCCCCATCAGCATCATCGTCTCCAGTCTGTGAAGCATATCAGTAGGATTATTTGCATGTCCTGTAGACATTGATCCACTATGTCCATTCAGCATGGCAGATGAGATCATATCAACCGTTTCATCTCCACGAACTTCTCCTACAATGATCCTGTCAGGTCTCATTCTCAGGGCAGAGCGGATCAGATCTCTGATCGTCACAGCTCCTTCTCCTTCCGGATTTGCTCCCCTCGCTTCCAGCTTCACAAGATTCGTCACTCCTCTTATCTGCATTTCCGCATTATCTTCAATCGTTATGATTCGCTCATCTTTCGGTATAAAATCCGACATTGCATTCAGAAATGTAGTTTTCCCGGCACCTGTTCCTCCACTCACAAAAATATTGTATTTTGCAACAACCAGTTTTCTGATGAACTGTGCCGCTTCTTCTGTCATACTTCCACAGTCGATCAGCTTCTTCATCGTCAATGGTTCTTCCGGGAATTTTCGTATCGTAAGGATCGGTCCGTTTACTGCCACCGGTTTCATGACTACATTGACACGGGATCCATCTTTCAGTCTTGCATCCACGATAGGAGAAGCCTCATTAACATACCGGTTTGCCTCACCTACAATCTGCTGGATCACATCAACCAGCCTTTCTTCTGACATGAATTTTCTTTCTGACCGAAACAACCGCCCGCCTTTTTCATAAAAAATATGATCCGTTCCATTCACCATTATTTCTGTAATTTTCGGATCTTCCAGTAATTCCTGAAGGATATCCAGCTTTCTGAATGCATGAAATAGTTCCCTGCTCAATTCGATCTTTTCATTCAATGGCAGATATTCTTTTTCTGAAGCTTCTTCCAGTGTCATACGGATCAGTTCCTGCAGTTCTTCATCCCCGGTCTCTCTGGTCATATCCATCCGCTGCAACACCTGTCCATAAATCAGTTCAGCCCTTCTTTCATTCATCTTTTTGAGCCTCCCCTCTTTTTTCCAGAAGATATCGTTCCTGCATTTTGGACCGTCCAATCCTTTTTTTCACTGTCCGGGAAAGAATTTCTCCATGACCTGAGATCCGCAGACTCTTTTCATATTGCTCCAGCTTTGCCTTGGCGATTCCCTCATCAATATACGGTGTATAAATTCTTCCGCAATTTTCCAGTATCTGATAAAGTCCGTTGATACTGTCCCCAAGATCCAGAAGAAGAATCTCATAAATACTTTTTTCCAGAATTGCTTCAAACAACCGCAGCCATTCTTCACGATCCACATTCCTGAAGTCCTGTTCATTTCTGATCGCCGGGATATAATCTACTCCTCCTTTTTGCCTGATCATACCGACAAGCTTCAATCCAAGATTCATATTGTCCTGCCGCATATAATACAAAAGATCTCCAAGGTCGTTTCCTTCCCTGTTCTGAAAATAGTAATTATCTCCTGAGTTACCTTCCAGGTTCAGATATAATACCGGGACACTTCTTCCCAGTTGCCTCGCAGTACGAATAGCAAATTTGGTCTTTCCGATCCGGTGAATCGGGGAATAAACTCCGATCAACCCGCGTACCGATGTATCCGCTACTACTTTTTCTTTCAGTTCCATCCTCCCGGTTACTTTCTGCAAAATGACCGCTGCACTCTGATATCTGTAGACCGGAACTTCTTCCTGAAACCAGTCATCCTCTCCTTCCCGCTCTTTTTCCTGACTCCTTTTTCCCGTCAAAAGATAACGGTTTTCTGCGAAAATCTCTTTTCTCTTTTCTGCTGAATATTCCTCCGCTATAAGAAGTCTGCTGACCGGCATCTTCTCTGAAAACTCTTTCAGTTGTTGAAGATTCCAAAACAGGTGAAACTGATACTCATCTTTTAATTTTTCCGAAATAATATTCATCAGATTTTCTGCATATTCTCTCTGAACATCGCAGATCACAAATTGAGCCTGACCACTCCTTTCCTCTGCTTTTTCACGTATCATAACTTGAATTACTGCTGCGAACCTGCAGCATCGAATAAAGATAAAAGCCACCGGATGTCCACTTCCGGCACTTAGATACACCGATCTTTCCTCTTCAACCGGTGCGACAACAGGTGATGCCTGTCGTGTAAGACGCATTATATACAGCCTTTTTTGGTTTGTCCAGTCCCTGATTTCAAAAAAATACTTTTTGTTAAAATCTCACAAAATTTGATAGAAAGTAATCCCATAAAGCAGGCAGACCCCAGGAATACCAAGAGTTCCGGATGTCAAAAAGGATACGGGATTTAATCCCACATTAATTGAAGAATCAGCCGGAAGAACCCACTGATTTATTATAAATATCAACATCATTCCAACTACTGCTCTTGCGAAAAAATGCAGGATCAGTCCTGTCATCTTCTTTTTCATTTTTTTCCTCATACTCCATGACTACTCCTTGCTCTATTTTATTCCTCCGGACTTTTCCCTATGCTTTGAAATACTACAGAACTCTACTTTTTTATTTTCCACAATTTTTTCATACGTTTTCCACATCCTTTGATTTTTTCGGAACAGTTATCTTCAACCTCTGCCCGGCTTATCCACACTCTAAACATTTTTCCTGCTTTTAAGCAGATTGAATAAGTGAAAAAACGACATCCACATTTTACTGCGGATGCCGTCCATTTTTTCAACAGTCAGTCTTTTCTCCAACCATTCTCCTACTATTTTATTTATAAGTCTTTTCCAGTTTTACAAGTAAATCAATATTTTCTTTTTCGTACTGATTAATTTCCGACTCCTGCACGATTTTTCCCTTTACCGGAGCATACCAGCTTTTCTGACTGAAATAATTTTCATAAGCCGTACCTGTAAAATCATATCCTTTTCTGGCATAAATTTCATTAATCGCAATTCGGATCGAGTATGCAGAAGAAATCTCACCGATCAGTTTTTCCTGATCGTAAATTTTTCTGAGATCCTCTTCTTTCAGTATTTCTGAATCTGCCTTTGCAAAAGTATATCCTGTCTTTTCTTCCTGGTCACGATATGCAAGGTAATCTTCCACTTTTGAATCAAATTCTACATTTTGACCACTAAAGGATAACTTCTCTGTTAAGAATGCTTCTTTCTGGTTCTCAACTCCATACCATTCCAGTTCTATCTGCTTCTTTTTAGTATCAACTTTTTTTATTTTTGCACACGCTCTTTCTGCCATCAGCTGATACTTTTCAGGAAGGATCTCTTCACTGTCAGAACCTGCATATTTTTTATTTCCATTCTCAGCAAAAATTTCAATTTTCGACCAGTTCATTCCTGAACCCGATGTCAGAAGAACATATCCATCTTTTGAACAGATATCGTCAATTCCGGCTGTCACCGCATACTCTTCCTGCATATATTCCCATGCTTTTCCTGCATCTTCCGATCTGCATACAAGATAATAGGTCTTCTGCATACCTGAATCCTGCGGAAGCATCACCCAGATAAAAGAACCATCCTTTATAACTGTATTTGCTGCATTTTCATAAGTTCCATTTTCCAGTATTTCTTTTGCTTTTTTTAACTGTGCTTCATCATAAATGGAAGTTTCATCTGCCACCATTTCCTCATAAGTTAAAAATGCAACCTTCTCCTGCTTCTGATCGTCAATCTTCTCTTCATTGTCTGCATTATTCTCTGCAGATGAAGACTCATCCTTTTTATTCTGATCCAATTTTTCAGTATCTGGATTCTCATTTTTCTTATCTGTATTTTTTTTATTTTCTTCCTGCTGTATATTAGAATCCGACTGATCTGCCACTGAGCTATCTTTTTTCTGGCATCCTTCTGCCGCCAGTAAAAGAAGAAATATCATTCCGACTGCCAGTCCTTTTTTGATCAGAACTTTTTTCAACTCTTTCTTCTTCATCTTTTCACCCCCTAAATTACTTCCTGCATTGCCTTTCTTATCCCGACTCTGATCTTTTTATTTGACTTTATTTTTATATTTGTCTTTGATACTATCATACACCACTCTTTTTCTTTTTAAAAGAAAAATCGCACGGCAGTTTTTTCTGTCGTGCGATCAACTTTTCTTATTCTGCTTCTAAAGTAGAATTACTTCTTCTTCCTGAATCTAGGATTCTTCTGAATTGTCTGATGCTTCGCTTTCAGGCTCTTCCCCATCAGAGATTTCTACCTGTTCTCCGTCAATTTCTGCGGAAGCTTTTCTTACTTTTGCAACACTTGCAACTTTATCTTTTTCTTTCAGATTAATCAGCTTCACACCCGAAGTAATTCTTCCGTATACAGAAATATCAGAACACTTCATACGAATGATGATTCCCTCTGTGTTGATGATCATGATCTCGCTGTCTTCATCCACTGCTTTCATACCAACTACATTTCCGGTCTTCTCTGTGATCTTATAGCATTTCACACCTTTACCGCCACGGTTCTGACGTGTAAATTCATCCATATTGGTACGCTTACCCATACCTTTTTCAGATACAATAAGCAGATCTGTTCCCTGACTTGCAGTCTGCATTCCGATCACTACATCGTTATCCGTCAGATTCATTCCGCGTACTCCCATAGATACACGTCCTGTAGAACGTACGTCCGTCTCATTGAAGCGAATACACATACCATCTCTCGTAACAAGCAGAATATCCTCTGTATTGTCCGTTACTTTTACTTCGATCAGACGATCATCTTCTCTGAGTGCGATTGCTGCCAGACCGGTTTTTCTTACATTTGCGTAATCCTGGATCGGTGTCTTTTTGACAAGTCCCTTTTCTGTTGCCATGAACAGATATTTTCCTTCTTCGTATTCGCGGATCGGAATGATCGCTGTAATTTTTTCTTCCGGCATCAGCTGAAGCAGATTAATGATCGCAGTTCCTCTTGCAGTTCTTCCTGCCTCAGGAATCTCATATGCTTTCATTCTGTAAACACGCCCTGTATTTGTAAAGAACATGATATAATGGTGGCTCGTTGTCACGAACAACTCACGGATATAATCATCTTCCAGCGTCTGCATTCCCTTGATTCCCTTTCCGCCACGGTTCTGACTCTTGAACGTATCCATTGTCATTCTCTTGATGTAGCCAAGTTTTGTCATGGTAATCACGACATTTTCTCGTGGAATCAGGTCTTCCATGGAAATATCAAACTCATCATATCCGATGCGGGTTCTTCTGTCATCTCCGTATTTTTCAGAAATCACAAGAATTTCTTTTTTAATTACACCTAACAGAAGCTTTTTGTCTGCAAGAATCGCCTTAAACTCTTCAATCTTCTTCATCAGTTCAGCATACTCTGCTTCAATCTTTTCTCTTTCCAAACCGGTCAATGCACGCAGACGCATATCTACGATTGCCTGAGCCTGAGCTTCTGACAGACCAAACCTTTTAATCAATTCCTGCTTTGCGATCTGAACATTCTGAGAACCACGGATGATTTTGATCACTTCATCAATATTATCCAGTGCAATCAGCAATCCTTCTAAAATGTGGGCTCTTTCCTGAGCTTTATTCAGATCATATTTGGTTCTTCTCGTAACTACATCTTCCTGATGCTTCAGGTAATAATTCAGCATCTCCAGAAGATTCATTACTTTTGGCTGATTGCCAACCAGTGCCAGCATAATAACGCCAAATGTATCCTGCAGCTGCGTATGCTTATAAAGCTGATTCAGAATTACATTCGGGTTCACATCACGGCGTAATTCAATGCAGATCCGCATACCTTCACGGCTCGACTGGTCGCTCAGATCTGTGATTCCATCAATTTTTTTATCTCTTACAAGCTCTGCAATCTTCTCGATCAGTCTTGCTTTATTTACCATGAATGGAAGTTCTGTTACAATAATCCGGTTTTTTCCATTCTGCATCGGCTCAATATTGGTAATTGCACGCACACGGATCTTTCCACGACCTGTTCTGTATGCTTCTTCAATGCCTCTTGTACCAAGGATCTCTGCACCCGTCGGAAAATCAGGTCCTTTAATGATCTGCAAAATTTCTTCAATCGTTGTCTCTTCTTTATCTTCGATCTGATCGTCAATGATCTTTACTACTGCTGCGATCACTTCTCTCAGATTGTGTGGTGGAATATTGGTTGCCATTCCTACAGCAATTCCTGATGTACCATTTACAAGAAGATTCGGAAATCTTGATGGAAGAACTGAGGGTTCTTTCTCCGTCTCATCAAAGTTTGGTGTGAAATCTACTGTGTCTTTATTGATGTCGGCAGTCATTTCCATGGAAATTTTACTCAGACGTGCCTCTGTATATCGCATGGCCGCTGCTCCGTCTCCGTCTACGGAACCGAAGTTTCCATGTCCATCTACCAGTGGGTAACGAGTAGACCATTCCTGTGCCAGATTAACCAAAGCTCCGTAAATTGAGCTGTCTCCGTGAGGATGATATTTACCCATTGTATCACCAACGATACGGGCGCATTTACGGTGTGGCTTATCCGGACCATTATTTAATTCGATCATTGAATACAGGATTCTTCGCTGTACCGGCTTCAATCCGTCTCTTACATCAGGAAGGGCACGGGATGCAATTACACTCATGGCATAATCGATGTAGGAAGTTTCCATCGTCTTCTTCAGATCGACTTCATGGACTTTATCAAAAATATTATCTTCCATCTCTTATCTCCTTAATTCTGTCGATATTGGTGAGAATTTTTCCGGCTCGGGAACTCTCCCTCCTCGCCATCTCGAAAATCTACGATTTTCTCGCTGGGTTGGCATTTCCAATGCCAACCCACACAGTTCGTTCAAAAGCACTTGCCGAGTAAACTCGCCATTGCTCCTGAACAAACTGTATGGCTCGTCGCTGTTAAATACTATATATCCAAATTTTGTACGTATTTTGCGTTTTCTTCGATAAATTCTCTTCGTGGTTCTACTTTATCTCCCATCAGTGTGGTGAAAGTAAGGTCGAGTTCTGAGGAAGTTTCATCATCCATCGTAACTCTGAGAAGGATTCTATGCTCAGGATCCATGGTCGTATCCCAAAGCTGTTCGGCATCCATCTCACCAAGACCTTTGTATCGCTGAATTTTATTATTATTATCTCTTCCAACTTCTGTCAGGATCTGATTCAGTTCTTCATCACTGTATGCATACCATACTTTTTTATTTTTCTCCAGCTTATACAGCGGAGGCTGTGCAAGATATACATATCCTTCTTTGATAAGATCAGGCATAAAACGATACATAAATGTCAATAATAACGTACTGATATGGGCACCGTCTACATCGGCATCTGTCATGATAATGATTTTATGATATCTCAGTTTTGAAATATCAAAATCATCATGGATACCTGTTCCGAATGCAGTGATCATTGCCTTGATCTCTGCATTTCCGTAAATTTTATCCAGACGTGCTTTTTCCACGTTCAGAATTTTTCCTCTCAGCGGAAGAATTGCCTGCGTTGCACGGTCTCTGGCCGTCTTCGCTGAACCACCGGCAGAATCTCCCTCGACGATATAAATCTCACATTTGAAAGGATCTTTATCTGAACAGTCTGCCAGTTTTCCCGGAAGGGACATTCCCTCCAGGGCAGATTTTCTTCTCGTAAGATCTCTTGCCTTTCTTGCTGCTTCCCTTGCACGCTGTGCCATCATGGATTTATCAATCGTCAGCTTTGCAACACTTGGGTTCTGTTCTAAAAAGATTTCAAGCTGTGTACGTACGATATTATCAACAGCACCTCTGGCTTCACTGTTACCGAGTTTCTGCTTGGTCTGTCCTTCAAACTGAGGATCTTCAATCTTGACACTGATGATCGCCGTCAATCCTTCACGGATATCATCGCCCGAAAGCTGTTCGCTTTCTTTGAGCAGTTTATTTTTCTTCGCATAATCATTAAAGGTCTTCGTTAATGCACTTCTGAATCCTGCAATATGTGTTCCGCCTTCCGGTGTTGTAATATTATTTACAAAACCATATGTCGTTTCATTGTAAGAATCGTTATGCTGCATTGCAACCTCAACATAAACGTTATCTTTCATTCCCTCGCAGTAAATAATCTGGTCATAAAGAGGAGTCTTGCTTTTATTCAGGTAAGTAACAAACTCTTTAATACCACCTTCATAGTGGAATGTATGCTCATGAACTTCCTCTTCCCGAAGATCCCGCAACTGAATCTTCAGTCCCCTGGTCAGAAATGCCATTTCACGAAAACGCTGCTTTAACGTATTATAATCAAAAACCGTTTCCTCAAAAATCTCTTTATCAGGAAGGAATGTTACTTTTGTCCCTGTCTGCTCAGGATCACAGTCTCCCTCGATTCGCAGCTTATAACATACCTTTCCCCGTTCATAACGCTGCTTATAAATTTTTCCTTCATGGCAGATTTCTACTTCCAGCCATTCTGAGAGGGCATTTACAACAGACGCACCAACTCCATGAAGTCCACCGGATACCTTATAGCCTCCACCGCCGAATTTACCGCCGGCATGAAGGATGGTAAATACAACTTCCACCGCTGGAAGACCCGCCTTATGGTTGATACCTACAGGGATACCACGTCCATTATCTGTAACTGTGATCGAATTATCCTTGTTGATATCCACAACGATCTTATCGCAATATCCTGCCAAAGCCTCATCCACCGCATTGTCCACGATCTCATAGACAAGATGATGGAGTCCTCTGACAGAGGTGCTGCCTATATACATTCCGGGTCTTTTCCTTACGGCTTCCAAGCCTTCCAATATCTGAATCTGATCCGCTCCATATTCAGCGTCAAATTCTGTACCTGATGCACCCATTCTCCAACCTCCTAGTTTTCTTTTGCTACCGTTCCATCCTGGATATGGAACACCTTATTAATTGAAAATCTATGATTCACAAATTCATCCAGTCCCGTACACGTTACCACAGTCTGAATATCATGAATACTGTCCAATAAATAGTTTTGCCTGCTTTTATCCAGTTCAGACAACACATCATCCAATAAAAGTACAGGCGTATCTTTTATCATCTGCTTTACCAGCTCGATTTCTGCCAGCTTTAACGATAATGCAGTTGTTCTCTGCTGTCCCTGCGATCCGAACTTCCGAATATCCAGATCTCCACTCAGGAAACAGATATCATCTCTGTGCGGTCCGACAGAAGTACTCTTCATCCGAAGATCCCTGTCGCGGTTCCTCTTCAAAGCTTCTTCCAGTGAACGTCCGCCTGTTCCTGATTCATACGACAGACAGATCCGTTCCTTTCCACCGGTCAGACGATAATGAATATCTGAAATAATCTCGTTTACCTGTTCGATAAACTGCTGGCGTCTTTCCAGTACTCTTGTACCGTATTCCGCAAGCTGCATATCCCATATATCCAGTGTCTCCGCAAGATTTTGTTGATTATAAATATCTTTCAGTAATGCATTACGTTGATTGATGATCCGGTTATAATTCGCCAGATTACTCAGATAAATCCTGTCAAGCTGTGAAAGCTCAAGATCTATAAATCTTCGTCTTCCCGCCGGTCCTTCTTTGATGATGTTCAGATCTTCCGGCGAAAAAAATACAAAATGTACAATTCCGAATAATTCACTTGCCTTGCGGATCGGAATACGGTCGATTGCAATTCCTTTTGGACTATTCTTTTTCAAATGCATATCGATCTGAAAAGTAAGCCTCTTTTTTTCAACGACCATCTCAAGATGTGCTTCATCATGCCCAAACTGGATCATATCCCGGTCTTTTGTTCCTCTATGGGATTTTGTCGTTCCCGACAAATACAAAGCCTCTAAAATATTAGTCTTTCCCTGTGCATTATCGCCATACAGGATATTCGTCTTAGGATCAAAGGACATATCCAGCAGATCATAATTTCTATAATTTTTTAATCTTAAAGATCTGATAACCATATCTGTCCCACTACCGTAAAATAGCATCCCTGAGACAGACTCTCATATGCTATTTTACACGTTTTCCAACTATTTTTCAATTTTTATTTCATTTCCATCAAAAGTTGCTGTATCGCCCGGATACAGCTTTCTGCCACGTCTTGTATCAATCTCACCATTGACAGCTACCAGTCCGTTCTGTATGACTTCTTTTGCTTCCACACCATTTTCTACCAGTCCGGCAGCTTTCAGTACCTGTCCAAGCTTGATAAATTCATCACTTTCACGAAGTTTAAATTGTTCCATTTTTCTCTCCTAAACTGCCGCATTAAAATTAACCGGCAAAATCAGATAAATATAACTTTGTTCCTCATCCTTGATAAAGCAAGGAGCTTTTGCATTCATGAAGTAAAGATCTACTTCTTCATCATCAATGACTCGCAGTGCGTCGATCAGGAATTTCGGGTTAAATCCGATCATCAGATCTTTTCCATCTTTTGTACAGAGAATCACTTCATCCATGGAACCAATCTGTGATTTGATCATCATCTGCATTGCATCATCCTTGATATCAATGATAATCGGCTTCTTGTCTCCTTCTTTGATAAGAAGTGTTGCACGGTCGATACAATCCAGTAATTCTCTTTTATTTACCCGGACTTTTGTCTCGTAGTCGCTGGAAAGCATCTGATCGATTCTGAAATATTCTCCTTCGATCAGTCTTGATACAACAACTGTTCTGTCAAATTCGAATACAATATGGTTCTTTGTAAATGAAATCTGAACCTCTGCTTCAGCTTCTCCTCCAATGATCTTACTGATCTCCTGAAGAGTTTTTCCTGGAACAATGACTTTTCTTGGTTCATAAAAATCTTTCAGTTCGATCTTTCTGATCGAGATTCTGTGACCATCAAGAGAGACTACTTTCAGAACATTCTCAGTAATCTCGAACAGTTCTCCTGTCATCATTTTATTCGTATCATTATCAGCGATAGAGAAAATGGTCTGACGGATTGCTTCTTTCAGTGTAAATTCAGATACCGTGATAAAATCATTACTTTCGATTGCAGGTAAATAGGAAAAGTCATCTCCGGACTGAGCTGCAATGCTGAATTTAGCTTTTTCACAAGTAATCAGAGCCTGCGTATCGGATTCTGTCTCGATCGTAATTTCACTGTCCGGAAGTTTTCTTACGATTTCAGAAAAGATTTTTGCATTCAGGGCAATAATACCACGTTCAATAATGTCGCCATCAATTGATGTCTCAATGCCAAGTTCCATATCATTTGCCGTCAGCTTTACGACATCTGTAGTAGCATCAATAAGAATACAATCAAGGATTGGCATGGTCGTCTTAGATGGAACAGCTTTCGCAACAATGCTGACTCCTTTTGCAAGATTCGATTTCGTACAAATAATTTTCATATGATGATAACTCCTTTCGGGTCTGTACCGGGTTTGTGGATAAAGTTCCGGGGCGGCTTTTATAGATATATAAATGAAAAAAATTCCGTCTTATCAGTAATAGGGGCTGTGGATAAGTGAAAAACTACTTCCAGCCCTTATAAATTAAGGCTTTTTGTATATGGATAACTCTGTAGATATCAAAATAATTTCTTGTGGAAACTGTGGGGATAAAAATCTGTTGAAAATTAACAGTAAACTTATCCATATCTTTTCCACATAAGAATCCACAGTTTATCTACATAGTTATCAACATAATAGTTTACTGTTAAGGGAATAAAAGGCAGATACAATTTCTATTAAATAGGATTGATCTTTTTCCTTATAATATTAATAGTATTATTTAAAGCTTCATCTGTCTGTATATCCTGTTCGATCTTTTTAACTCCATGGCTGATGGATGCATGATCCTTACCGCCAAGTAATGCACCAATGGATTTTAATGGTGTATCAGTCATATTTCTGCAAAGATACATGACAATCTGGCGTGGAAGTACGATTTCAGCGTTTCTTTTTTTACCTTTTAGTTCAGCAACAGGTACATTAAAGTGTTCGGAAACGACTTCAATGATCAATTCCGGTGAAACTGCACGGTTATCATCCGGTGAAATCATATCTTTCAATGCTTCTGCAGCAAGAGGAATATCGATCGGTTTATTTTCAAGGTTAGAAAGTGCGATCAGTTTATTCAGAGATCCCTCCAGCTCACGGATATTGGACTTGATATTATTGGCGATATACTGCATAACTTCATCTGGAATATGGTATTTTTCCAGTCCGTCCAGTTCTTCTTTTTTACGCAGGATCGCCATTCTTGTCTCATAATCAGGTGAGGAAATATCTGCGATCATCCCCCATTCAAAACGAGTACGAAGTCTGGCCTCCAGTGTTTCCATATCTTTTGGAGGTTTATCACTGGAGATGATAATCTGCTTTCCGGCAAGGTGCAGATTATTAAAGGTATGGAAAAACTCTTCCTGGGTACTTTCCTTACCGATAATAAACTGGATATCGTCGATGAGAAGGACATCATTGTTCCGGTATTTTTCGCGAAAGCTGGTCATAGCCATTTCATTTCCGTTTTTACCGACTTTCAGAGCTTCGATCAGTTCATTTGTAAAGGTCTCACTGGTTACATAAAGTACCTTTTTAGACGGATCGTGCTTTAAAATATAATGGGCAACCGAGTGCATCAGATGAGTTTTTCCAAGTCCTACACCTCCATATAAGAAAAGAGGATTGTAGCTTTCGCCCGGAGATTCAGCAACCGCAACAGAAGCAGCATGTGCAAAACGGTTGTTGCTTCCGACAACAAAGGTATCAAATGTATATTTCGGATTCAGATTTGCTTTTTCATAAATTGCATTAACACGGGTATTTTTAACTGCAATGTCCTTTTTTTCCTGAATTACAGCGGTATTTTCCGTAACAAAGGCAACTTCATATTCTACACCGGTAATCTCAGCGATGCAGACTTTAAAAGGAAGCAGATATTTTTCTTCAATATGCTCAAGACTTGCCTTTAATTTAACAAGAATGTATACAGTATTATCTTTGACTTCATAAACAGTCAAAGGTGCAACCCAGGTATTATAGGCAATATTTGATGAACAGTATTCCTGCTTCATCTTATTTAATATCTGATTCCAATTTTTTTCTACAATGTTCATCGAAAGTAACTCCTAATCAATATAATAGAGAGAAATTTGGGTAGACTCTCTCCACTACATTTTACATCAAAAAAGCTTCATAAGCAATGAAAAATCAATGTGTATAACTTTATAAACAGTTTCCACATCGCAAGAATCGAGGAAATACAAGGTTTTTCGATATTATTTTATAGTTTTCTACACAATATTTAGTTGTTATACACAGCTTTTCCACAAGTTATCCACATATGTTGATAACTTTGTGGATAACTCATGGATAAGGGTGGGATAAATGTGTGGAGAAACTATTGTAATGCCGATAAAATAAGGCTTTTCGGGATTTTTAATTTTATCCACGTTTATGTGGGAAAATTAAAAATCAAAAAAATATAAAAGTTTACAGGTGAAAATTGTAACAGAATGCTTGACTTTAGGGCATTTTCCAATTATAATCTAGAACGATGTCTTCTCGAATTGGAGACAGTAGAAGAGTTAATATTGTGAATACTTTATTATATAAGGTATATCAGGTAAAGGGAGGTGTAAGAAAATGAAAATGACATTTCAGCCAAAAAAGAGATCAAGATCTAAAGTTCACGGATTCAGAGCAAGAATGAGTACAGCAGGCGGAAGAAAAGTTCTGGCAGCTAGAAGAGCAAAAGGAAGAAAGCAGTTATCAGCATAGGCCGCATATATGTGGCCTTTTCTTCTATTTAAAAAAGCTTAAATGCATGAAAAGCAGTGAAGAGGGTATTGATGAAATTTTCCGAATCTTTAAAGAAAACCAGGGATTTTCAGTATGTCTATAAAAATGGAAATTCCTATGCAAATAAATGTCTTGTAATGTATATTATCCCCAATGAACAAAATAAGAACCGAGTCGGTATATCAGTCAGTAAAAAGGTAGGGAACAGTGTGGTCAGGCATCATCTTACGCGGCTGATCAGAGAAAGCTACCGGTTATCGGAAGACCATTTCCAGTGTGGATATGACATTGTAGTAATTGCGAGAACGAGTGCGAAGGAAAAGTCTTACCATGAGATTGAGAATGCACTGATCCATCTTGGAAAGCTTCATCACATCTATATCTGAAACGATCATTGAAAGGGAAGTGGCGCATATGAAACGCATCCTTTTATGGATGATTCGCTTTTACAGAAAGTATTTATCTAAAATGAAAAGATACAATACGTGTAAATATTATCCAACTTGTTCGCAGTACGCAGTTGAAGCAATCGAAAAATACGGTGCTTTAAAGGGCGGTGTGTTGGCAATATGGAGAGTCCTGCGCTGCAATCCTTTTTCAAAAGGCGGATATGATCCGGTACCTTAAGGAGGATAAGTAATGGAAGTTTATGGACTTTTAGCTTCAGGCTACGGAGACTGGCCTATTATCAAGCAGATTGCCTGGCTGCTGGGTCAGGTAATGAATGGGATCTTTAATATTCTGAGTGCAATCGGTATTGAGAACATCGGTGTATGTATTATCATTTTCACGATCATCGTTTATACTCTGATGATCCCACTTACAATTAAACAACAGAAATTTTCAAAGATGTCGGCTGTAATGCAGCCTGAGATCAGAAAGATCCAGAAGAAATACGAAGGAAAGAAAGATCAGGCTTCAATGATGAAGCAGCAGGAAGAGATCAATATGGTTTATGAGAAGTATGGAACTTCCATGAGCGGTGGATGTCTTCCGATGTTGATCCAGATGCCGATCCTTTTTGCTTTGTATCCTGTAATCAGAGACATTCCGACCTACGTTAAGGGTGTGAAGAATGTCTATATGCCTGTAACAGAAGCCATCATGAATACAGATGGATTCCAGAAGATCATGGAGAAGATCGGAGAAGCAAGCCCGGTTCTCATGAGTGCAAAAACAAATGATTATTCTCAGGCAGATACAATCGTAAATGTACTTTATAAATTTCAGGATTCCACATGGGATAAGCTGTTAGATAAGATCCCGAGTATTTCGGATCTTGCTCATCAGACGATGAACCAGGTAACTCACTTGAACAGTTTCCTTGGAATCAATATCGGTGAGCAGCCACTCACTCAGTTGACAACAGCACTTCATAACGGTTCTATCGTCGGAGTGATCCTTGCAGTACTGATTCCTGTTCTTGCAGGTCTGACTCAGTTTATCAGTGTGAAGCTTCAGCCAAATGCAGCTTCAGCAGATAAGGATAGTCCGATGGCAGGTTCCATGAATGCCATGACATACACGATGCCGCTGATCTCAGTCGTAATGGGATTCACACTTCCGGCAGGTCTTGGTCTTTACTGGGCAGCAAGTGCACTTGTAAGATGCATACAGCAGCTTGCGATTAATAAGTACCTTAGCACAAAGTCTCTGGATGAAATGATCGCAGAGAATCAGAAGAAAGCTCAGAAAAAGAGAGAGAAGCATGGTGCTCCGGCAAAAGAGATCAATAAGATGGCTACAACAAGCACAAGAAATGCCGGTAAAGTGACGAAAGGACAGTCCGGGATCAGTGAATCTGAAAGAGATTCAAAGATTCAGGAGGCTCAGGCAAAGGCTCAGAAGGCAAAGCCGGGCAGTCTTACTTCAAAGGCAAATCTTGTAAGCAGATATAATCAGGGACTTGAGACCGCAGAACCGAAGACGGAAAGTGCGGAAAAGGATTCTAAAAAGAAAAAGAGAAAATAAAGATAAAGAGTTGTCTGTCCTGATCAGATCGGTAAAAGTATCTGAGTATGAGAAAGGAAGGAATCGAGATGAATGGTAGTATCAGAGTATCAGCTAAGACAGTAGATGACGCTATTACAGAGGCAATGATTCAGTTAGGCGTAACAAGCGACAGACTGGAATATGAAGTAATTGAAAAGGGAAGTTCCGGATTCCTTGGAATTGGTATGAAGCAGGCAGTGATCGAGGCAAGAAGAAAGCCTGAACCAGAACTGGAAGTTGTTGAGGAAGAACCGGTTGCACCGGTTGAAGAAGTCAGGGAAGAAAAAGAACCTGCAGAGCCGGTAAAAGAAAAAGTAAAAGAAGAAGCTCCTGTGGTTGAAAAGAAGGAAGAGAAGCCTGCAGAAGAGCAGAAGAAAGCAAGAGAACTTGCAGAGGTTCAGCCGCAGACAGTTGAAGCAGTAAAGACTTTCCTTGCAGATACAATGAAGGCAATGAATATGGAAGTTGAGATTGAAACTTCTATTGATGAAGATGGAGCACTTTGTGCAGACCTGCGTGGTGAGCATATGGGAATCTTGATCGGTAAGAGAGGTCAGACGTTGGATTCTCTTCAGTATCTTGCAAACCGTGTTGCGAACAAGCATCAGGATGGTTATGTAAGAGTAAAGCTTGATACAGAAAATTATCGGGCAAGAAGAGAAGAGACGCTGAAGCATCTTGCGAAGAACATTGCACATAAAGTAAAAAGGAACAGAAGACCGGTTGCACTTGAGCCGATGAATCCGTATGAAAGAAGGATCATTCACTCAGCACTTCAGTCAGATCCTTATGTAACGACGCACAGTGAAGGAGAAGAGCCTTACAGAAAAGTTGTTATAACATTAAAGAGATAATCATTTGAAGCGAAAGGACGTTTACGCTTCACGGATACTTTCGTGAGGTTGTGAAACGTCCTTTTTTCAGCTTTAGAAAGGCAGTGTGAATATGAAAAAGGACACGATCGCAGCTATTTCCACAGGGATGACCAATTCGGGAATTGGAATCGTCAGACTGAGCGGAAGCGAGGCTCTGGAAATAGCAGATAAAGTATACAGGGGAAAAGAAAATATTACAGAAGTGACAGACCATACAATTCATTATGGACATATTACAGACGGAGAAGAGACAATAGATGAAGTCCTCATGATGGTCATGCATGGTCCAGGGACATTTACCGGAGAGGATACAGTAGAGATTAATTGTCACGGTGGAACGTATGTAGTGAGCCGGGTGCTGGAAACGGTTTTGAAATACGGTGCAAGAGCGGCAGAACCGGGAGAATTTACCAAACGAGCTTTCCTGAACGGGAAAATGGATCTGTCACAGGCAGAGGCGGTGATCGACCTGATTAATTCTGAAAATGAATATGCCCTGCAAAGTTCCGTTAGTCAGTTGAAGGGCAGTGTGAAATCTGCCATTAATGAACTGAGGAGTAAGATTTTGTATCATACTGCATTTATCGAAACTGCACTGGATGACCCGGAACATATCAGTGTGGATGGATATGGAGAAATATTGAAAGTCGTGTCAGAAGAGATCATTGAAAAATTACAGAAACTGATTGACTCTGCGGATGATGGAAGAATCATGAAAGAGGGCATTCAGACTGTAATTGTGGGTAAGCCGAATGCCGGGAAGTCTTCTCTTTTAAATCTGCTTGCAGGGCATGACCGGGCGATCGTAACGGATATTGCAGGAACGACCAGGGATGTCCTTGAGGAACAGATCAGACTGCAGGGACTGAATCTGAATGTGATCGATACTGCGGGAATCCGTCAGACAGAGGATTTAGTAGAAAAAATGGGTGTAGATAAAGCAAAAGAATATGCTCAGAAAGCCGATCTGATTATTTATGTGGTGGATGCATCAAAAAAACTGGATGAAAATGATGAAAAAATCATGGAATTGATTTATGATAAGAAAGCAATTATACTTTTGAATAAATCAGACCTGAAGATGGTGGTTGATGAAAACCTCATCCGCAAAAAAATTTCTGATCTGAAAAAAGAAGCAGAACAGACAGAAAAATCAGAAGGTCAGACGTATACAGTATCAGAAAATATTCCGGTGATCCAGATTTCTGCAAAAGAAGAGCAGGGAATCCAGACATTTCAGGATACGGTAAAGGAAATGTTCCTGCGTGGAAATATTTCTTTTAATGAGGAAATTTATATTACCAATGCGAGACAGAAAAGTGCATTGGTGAATGCAATGGAAAGTATGAAAAAAGTAATAGAAAGTATCGAGAAGGGTATGCCGGAGGATTTTTATTCGATCGATCTGATGGATGCTTATGAAGAACTTGGAAATATTACGGGAGAATCAATGGGAGAAGATTTAGTAAATGAAATATTCAGCAAATTCTGTATGGGAAAATAAAGATGAATATGATGTGGCTGTAGTCGGTGCAGGGCATGCAGGCTGTGAGGCGGCACTGGCAACGGCAAGGCTTGGCTTTAAGACAGTGATGTTTACGGTGAGTGTAGACAGTATTGCATTGATGCCATGTAATCCAAATATCGGTGGAAGTTCCAAAGGTCATCTTGTAAGAGAACTGGATGCACTTGGCGGGGAAATGGGAAAGGTCATTGACCGTACTTTTATCCAGTCAAAGATGCTGAACAGCTCCAAAGGACCGGCAGTTCATTCGCTCAGAGCTCAGGCCGATAAAGCAAATTACAGCAGAACCATGCGTCAGGTACTGCAGGATCAGGAGAATCTGGATATCCGGCAGATGGAAGTAACAGAGCTTCTGACAGAAGATGGAAAGATTACCGGTGTACAGACCTATTCAGGGGCGATATACCGCTGTAGAGCAGTTGTATTATGCACAGGCACATATTTAAAGGCTCGCTGCATTTATGGTGAAATAAGCACGCATACAGGACCTAACGGGCTGCAAAGTGCAAATTACCTGACAGACAGTCTGAAAGCACTTGGAATCAGGATGTATCGGTTTAAGACCGGCACACCTGCCCGGATTGATAAAAATTCCATTGATTTTACAAAAATGGAAGAGCAGAAGGGGGATGAACGGGTTGTGCCGTTTTCATTTACGACAGACCCGGAGAGTGTTCAGATCGACCAGGCTTCCTGCTGGCTGACCTATACAAATGAAAGGACGCATGAGATCATCAGAAGTAATCTGAACCGTTCACCTCTCTTTTCGGGGGCGATTGAGGGAACAGGTCCGAGATACTGTCCATCTATTGAAGACAAAGTCGTTAAGTTCCCGGATAAGAACAGACATCAGGTGTTCATTGAACCGGAGGGAAATGAGACAACAGAGATGTATGTGGGGGGAATGTCCAGCTCACTGCCTGAGGATGTTCAGTATGAGATGTATCGGAGTGTTCCGGGTCTGGAACATGCAAAGATTGTAAGAAATGCATATGCAATCGAATACGACTGCATTGATGCACGGCAGTTAAAGAGTACTCTGGAATTTAAAGCAATCGAAGGACTCTTCAGCGGTGGACAGTTTAATGGAAGTTCCGGTTATGAAGAGGCAGCTGCACAGGGACTGATCGCAGGAATTAATGCTGCAAGAAAATTGCAGGGAAAAGAAGGAATCGTGATTGACCGTTCTCAGGGATATATCGGTGTCCTGATTGATGATCTGGTTACAAAAGAGAGCCACGAACCGTATCGTATGATGACCTCAAGAGCGGAATACAGGCTGCTTTTAAGGCAGGATAATGCAGATATCAGACTCTCGGCAATTGGGCATGAGGTTGGATTGATTGATGATGAAAGATATGCACGCCTGCTGAAAAAGGAAGAACTGATCGCAAAGGAAATTGAGCGTGTTGATCATGTGAATTTAGGTACTTCAGAGGCAGTTCAGAAGTTATTGGAGGTATACGGAAGTACTCCGCTTACATCAGGAACCACATTGGCAGAGCTGATCCGCAGACCGGAATTATCCTATGAAAAACTGGCTCCTGTGGATAATGCACGGCCGGAGCTTCCATACGATGTGAAGGAACAGGTTGATATCAATATAAAATATGACGGCTATATTAAGCGTCAGATGCGTCAGGTAGAGCAATTTAAGAAACTTGAGAATAAGCGGATACCGGAAAATATTGATTATGATTCGATTCAGAGTCTCAGGCTGGAGGCTAAGCAGAAACTGAATCAGATCCGCCCGGCTTCTATTGGTCAGGCATCGAGGATTTCCGGAGTATCACCTGCAGATATCTCAGTCCTTCTTGTATATCTTGGGAGTAAATAAAAATAGATTTATATCATAATACATAGTATGCAATGTATTATACACGATATATTATATCCCGCAAATAATTTTCAATATCCGTATTTATTATAGGAGGGTGACAGTGGAAAAAGAACAGAGAGAGAGCAGAAGCAGTGAAAAATTTACGGAAGAACTTGCAAATCTTGGAATAGAGTTAAATGAACATCAGAAAGAACAGTTCAATCAATATTATGAACTTCTTGTAGAATGGAATAAAGTAATGAATCTTACAGGAATTACAGAGTATGAAGAAGTTAACTTAAAGCATTTTACAGACAGTCTCTCAATTGCCAGAGTGAAGGATATGCATCAGGTTCGGTCAGTGATCGATATAGGAACAGGAGCTGGATTTCCGGGAATCCCACTTAAGATAGTGTATCCGGAGCTGGAAGTTGTATTATTGGATTCGTTAAATAAAAGAATTAAATTTCTTGATGAAGTGATTCGTACGCTGGGATTGGAAAAAATCCGTACAATTCATGGAAGAGCGGAAGATTTTGCAAAGAAAAAGGAATACAGAGAAGGTTTTGATCTGTGTGTATCGAGAGCAGTGGCAAATCTTGCAACATTGAGTGAATATTGTCTTCCGTTTGTAAAAGTAGAAGGAGAATTTATTTCCTATAAAAGTGGGGATTCTGCTGAGGAGATAAGAGATGCTGAATTTGCAGTAAAAGTACTGGGAGGAAAGATAACAGATGTAGATAAATTTCAGTTACCCGGTACAGATATGGGAAGATCGCTTGTGAAAATCAAAAAAATTAAGAATACAGCCGGAAAATATCCAAGAAAAGCAGGTTTGCCATCAAAAGAACCCATAAAAAAGTAAAAAAACAAGAAAGTTATCCACATTATCCACATAAGATATTCACATGATGTTGATATCTTATGTGGATAATGTGGATAACTTTTTACTTTTTGTGAAAAACTCATCTAAAAATTGCTTTAAATTTTATATTTCAATAATTAATGAGACATAAAATTTAATTATTGAGCATCAGATAAAAAAATCTTTACATCGCTAAAGAATTCTTCAGGTTTTTCCATATGTGGCATTTGTTTTGTCTTTGCGATTCCCTTAATTTCAATAGAAGGAAGATAATTCTGATATTCATTAGCTGCAAGAATATTCTCCGGATTAGAATTTCCAACTATAATATAAATACTGTTCGTCAGTCTGGAAAGACAGTGAACAATATTTGCATTTAAATATCGTGACTTTTGACAAGCGTAAAGATATTTGGAATGCGTATGGTCTTTATGGGATGATTCAAAGTAAGTCAGAATATCTTTTTCTTTAATATCATTTTGAGCATAATAATAAGAAAATATAAATTTCTGAAGGATTGTCTTCTTATTTACATTTAAGTTGTAGATAAATGTACCAATAACCGGTGTAAAAATAAGCTTTTTAAATAGTTTACTTGCTTTAGTTGGTATTTTAGCCATTTTTACAAGATTCGGAGGATTAATCATCACTACTTTGTTAATAATAGAATCATCATTAGCACATGCCATCAATACAAATGGACACGATTCACCGGATACAATTACATCTGTTTTTTCTCCGATAATATGCTTGATAAAGTTAGTAATCAGTTCTACATAAAGAAAATTAGTATAAGTAAATGCGGGATGATCAGAACGACCACATCCCAGCAGATCTATCGAATATACGGTATTTGTCTTTGATAATTTGGAACAGACTTTTTCAAATTCGTAGGAAGAAGAACATACATTTAGATCATGAATCAAGAGAACGGGCGATCCTGATCCGGTCTTCTTATAAGCAATCTTTCCAAATCTCCAATTATAGTAATCGTATTTATCATCTGAAAGAATATTATCTGCGGTAGAAATATATTGAAAGATTCTGTTCACTACATGCATCGTACCAATTACTGTCCCGGTCAGTGCAGTAAAAAATGTAAGATTTTTCTTTAAACTCAAAATAGTCACCTGCCTTTATAAATTTGATAATGCAAAATATGACAATTCTCCTGTAAAATAGTAAGCATCATCTGATATAATTATACTACATTTTATAAAACAAATAAAGACATAAAGAATGTTTCACGTGAAACGTTAGTTGTAAATCGTAGAAAATCAAAAAAATGTTTCACGTGAAACATTTTTTGATTTTTAATAGATGATGTTGTGGAATAATGAAAAGAAAGATGATATAATAATGAAGTGTCCGAAAGAAAGGAGTACAAAGATGGGAAGAATTATAGCAATCGCTAATCAAAAAGGCGGTGTAGGGAAGACAACAACAGCAATTAACTTATCGGCATCATTAGCTAGTCTTGGGAAAAAAGTATTGGCAATCGATATGGATCCACAGGGAAATATGTCCAGTGGACTTGGAATAGATAAAAATGAAGTCGAGAAGACAGTATACGATCTGATAATTGAAAATATAGGAATAGAAGAGTGTATATGTGAAGAAGTAATTGAAAATCTTGATGTTCTTCCATCTAATATAGATCTTTCGGCCGCAGAGATTGAATTGATAGGTGTGGACAATAAAGAATACATTCTCAGGGATGAAGTCAATAAAGTAAAAGAAAAATATGACTTTATCATTATTGATTGTCCTCCGGCACTTAGTATGTTGACCATTAATGCAATGACAACATCTGATTCAGTTCTTGTTCCAATTCAATGTGAGTATTACGCATTGGAGGGATTAAGCCAGCTTATTCATACCATTGAACTTGTACAGGAACGCCTGAACCCAGCACTGGAGATTGAGGGCGTTGTATTTACTATGTATGATGCAAGAACAAATTTATCTTTGCAGGTTGTTGAAAATGTAAAAGATAATTTAAATCAGAATATCTATAAGACGATCATTCCGCGAAATGTAAGATTAGCCGAGGCACCAAGTTATGGAATGCCAATTAATCTCTATGACCCAAAATCAAAGGGAACAGAGAGCTATCTGTTATTAGCAGAAGAAGTGATCAATAAAGGAGAAGAATAAATATGCCGGGGAAGAAAAGTGGATTAGGTAAGGGACTTGATAGTCTTATACCTAACAAGAAAAATGACATTTCTGCTTCAAAAGTTGAAAAGAAGCAGGAAAAGGAGAATGATTCACCAAAATCGGGAGAAATTATGGTAAGGATCAATGAGGTTGAACCGAACCGGGATCAGCCCAGAAAAGATTTTGATGAAGATGCACTTATGGAACTTGCAGATTCTATCAGGCAATTTGGTATTTTACAGCCCCTTCTTGTGCAAAAAAAGAAAAATTATTATGAAATTATTGCCGGGGAAAGAAGATGGCGTGCTGCAAAGCTTGCAGGAATCAAAGAAGTTCCGATTATTGTAAAAGACTATACAGACCAGGAAATTGTTGAAATTTCTCTGATAGAAAATATTCAAAGAGAGAACCTGAACCCTATCGAAGAAGCTATGGCGTTTAAAAGACTTCTTCAGGAATTTCAGCTAAAGCAGGATGAAGTTGCAGAACGGGTATCAAAGAGCAGAACAGCAGTCACTAACTCAATGCGTTTGCTGAAACTAAGTCCCAGAGTCCAGCAAATGATCATAGATGATATGATCAGTACAGGACATGCAAGAGCGTTACTTGCAATAGATGATGAAGAACAGCAGTTCATACTGGCAAATAAGATTTTTGATGAAAAATTAAGTGTAAGAGAGACTGAAAAGTTGGTAAAAGCACTTAAGAATCCTAAAAAGGAAGTTAAAAAAGAAAAGCAAGAACAAATGTTCATATATGAAAATATAGAAGAGCAGATAAAAAATATTATGGGAACAAAAGTCAGTGTGAATCAAAAAGCGAATGGAAAAGGGAAAATAGAGATAGAATATTATTCAGAGGAAGAACTTGAGCGTATTTATGATCTGCTCATGACAATACCAAGGGGAGAATAAGTAAAAGGAGATGTATAAATAATGGGCGGAATACTAGGAAGTCTCGGGATAGATCCGTTCTACCTGTTTGTTATTCTATTTGTGCTGCAAGTGGTAATTATCGTATTACTATGTCTGGTTTATGATAAATATAATCGCTTACAGAACAGTTATAATGTATTTATGAAGGGGAAAAATGGAAAAAGTCTGGAAAAATCAATCTTTCGCCGGTTTGAAAAGCTGAAAAAAATTGAAAAGATTGCAGAAGAAAATCGAGATGAAATTGATAAAATCTATAAAAAGATGGAAGGACATTATCAGAAAGTTGGTATTGTAAAGTATGACGCATTTCATGAGATGGGAGGAGATCTCAGTTTTGCATTGACTATGTTGGATGAAAATAATACAGGATGGATTCTTAATGCAATGCATAGCAGAGAAGGATGTTATACTTATATCAAAGAAGTGATAAAAGGTGAGAGTTATATTGAGCTTTCTGAGGAAGAAAGAGATTGTCTGGAAAAAGCAATCTATCAGGAAGAATATGATATAAAAAGTTCTAAAAATTAAGTAAAGGGAATGAAAGGAAAAAATCATGTTAGATATTAAATTTTTAAGAAGTAATCCGGATGTTGTAAAGCAGAATATTAAGAATAAGTTTCAGGATGAAAAACTTCCTCTGGTAGATGAAGTGATCGAACTGGATAAAAGAAATAGAGAAATCAAGCAGGAAGTAGAGGTACTTCGTGCAGAGAAAAATAAGGCATCCAAAGAGATTGGTGCAATGATGGCTCAGAAGAAGTTTGAAGAAGCAGAAGCACTGAAAAAGAAAGTAGCAGAGAGTAACGGAAGAATCAATGAACTTTCTGAAGAAGAAAAAGAAGTAGAAGAAAAGATCAAAAAGAATATGATGATCATTCCAAATATTATTGATCCTTCTGTACCGATTGGAAAAGATGACAGTGAAAATGTTGAGGTGGAGAGATTTGGAGAGCCGGTTGTTCCTGATTTTGAAATCCCGTATCATACAGATATCATGGAATCTTTTAACGGAATTGACCTTGATGCTGCAAGAAGAGTAGCAGGAAATGGATTCTATTATCTGATGGGAGATATTGCGAGACTTCATTCAGCAGTAATCGCTTATGCAAGAGATTTCATGATCAACAGAGGATTTACTTATTGTGTTCCGCCATTTATGATCAGAAGCAATGTTGTAACAGGTGTTATGAGTTTTGCTGAAATGGATGCAATGATGTATAAGATCGAAGGTGAAGACCTTTATCTTATCGGTACAAGTGAGCATTCTATGATCGGTAAATTTATTGGTACAACCTTAGATAAGGCAGAGCTGCCACAGACTCTGACAAGCTATTCTCCATGCTTTAGAAAAGAAAAAGGTGCTCATGGAATTGAGGAACGTGGAGTATACAGAATCCATCAGTTTGAGAAGCAGGAAATGATTGTTGTCTGTGAGCCGGAAGACAGCAAAGAGTGGTATGACAAGCTGTGGAAAAATACAGTAGATCTTTTCCGTTCCATGGATATTCCGGTTCGTACTCTGGAATGTTGTTCAGGAGACCTGGCTGATCTGAAAGTAAAATCAGTAGATGTAGAGGCATGGTCACCAAGACAGAAAAAATATTTCGAGGTAGGAAGTTGCTCCAACCTTGGAGACGCTCAGGCAAGAAGACTTGGTATCCGTATTAAAGGTGAAAAAGGCAGCTACTTTGCACATACATTGAATAATACAGTTGTTGCTCCACCGAGAATGTTGATCGCATTCCTTGAGAATAACCTTCAGGCAGATGGATCTGTAAAGATTCCTGAGGTTCTTCAGCCATATATGGGTGGAAATAAAGAAATTACACCAAAGAAATAATTACGATTATTAGAGTATTGAAGCATGAGATACGATAAAATAATCAGAGAACTTTTATAAAAGAATAAAAATTACAATAGAAGAATAATTCACAGTAAACCAGGATTTGCTGTGAATTATTCACGTTTATAAATGAAACCGTGTGGATAATCCAGAAAAGAAAGAAATAGACAATGCATCAATATTTAAAAGCGATAGGATTCAATAATATTCATACAAGAAAAGATTTAAAAAAAATATTATCTGAAACAGAAGAAAATTTTACGCATCAGACAGTAGTATCTTACAGGCAGGGAGAAGATTTCTGCGAATTTCAAAAAGAATACGGACAGGGAATCGGTATTTCAGTCTGCGGGGAACTGACGGAAGATGAGAAGTTTGAAAGAGCATACTATTTTCCATATTTCACAGGCAGTGGTATTACCACCTATGCTGATATTACAGTAGAACGTAAGATTGAAAAAGAACAGTACGTTGGCTTATGTGAAGATGCAAAAGTAGGTATCAGCCTGATCTTCACAATTCAAAACGGAATTGAATACATGAGGGAAAGAAAAGCCGGATTTGCGGAAGGTGTGCAAACTTCTGTTACATTTTCAGGGCTGGCATTATCGGGGATGATTTTACTTCCGGTCGTAAAAAACGAACAGCAGATACAATGGGAAAAGGCAGCATCTGATAATCGCCGGGAATTGATGAATGCAGCACGGAACGGGGATCAGACGGCAATTGAGACGCTGACTTTGGATGATATTGACGTGTACTCAAAAATGTCGAAAAGGCTGAAAAATGAAGATGTCTTTACGATCGTAGATACTTATTTTATGCCTTATGGGGCTGAGTGCGATATTTATTCCATTATGGGTGAGATACTTGCCGTCAGAGAGCGTATAAACGGTGCTACAGGCGTTCGGCTGTATCAGATGAAGCTGAGTGTGAATGAACTGCAATTTGACGTTTGTGTGCCGACTGACGAGGTCATGGGACAGCCGGAGATCGGAAGAAGATTTAAGGGCGTGATCTGGCTGCAGGGATATATTAATTTTTAAAATAATTTGCTTTTTCTTTTATGAAACTACAGGTGATAAAAATTCTTTCACATAATAGAGAGCAGCTCCGATTGCCGGAGTATATTGCCCGTGATTACCAACCAGAAGCTGATCCTCTTCCATGTGGAAAAGAGATTGTTCATTAATTTTTTCTAACAGATATTGCATATCGGTATTACGAAAATAAGGTGCAAGGTATCCGCTTATAATTACCGGACTGTCTATCACGAGGTTCAGATTACGAATTGCAAAAGCAAGGTGATCCAAATAGTCTCTCCAAATCCGAAGAAGCGTAGGAGTCTGCGTAGTGTGCAGGATATTGAAAAAGTCTTTAATTGGCATTCCTGCAGCTTCTTTCAAAGCGTTAGCTGAACAGTAAGTCTCAAGACATCCACGATGACCACAGTAACATTCAGGTCCATCCGGGTCAATACAAATATGTTCAAAAAGCCCACTATGCATATTTTGCCCATTCTTCCGTTGTCCGTATCCCGAAATCCTTATATGGTCTGCACATTACCAGATTTATATTATCAAGCACTATATTGCTCCCATGATATTATCTCATAATGTACCCCCATTTTTTTTACATAAAATTCCCAAATCATCTAATATAGTATCAAAGTCCAGCGTATGTTCCACATCATAATTTTCTTTAATAAAAGCTATTCCTTTAAATTGAAAAAGATACTGAAATGCCTCTTTATTGCTCAGCTTATGCCTATTGGCAAATTCATTTACACACGCAACAGTAAAACCAATTTTTCTTTTCTGCTCACTCATTAAAAAATTTCCTTCCTGCATTTAAATATGCCTAACCATTGCCTATTCTTCTGAAAGCTGCTCTTTCAGTTCTTCTGCACTCTCGTCCGCTAATGCTTCTTTCAATGTAGCTGGTTTCTCGTCATAAAGCAAATCATATACTTTAATCAAAAAGGAATCTGATAGATATTTATAAAATACGATTCCTAACAGATAATCTTTATACTCATTTGCATCCATTTTTGAACGCAAAATATCTGCCCCACTCCATAATACACTAATCAAATCCCTGCTATTTTCTATTTCCGCCATCTTGGATTATCCTCCATTTTTCTATGAATATTGATCTGTCAATCTTTTAATTTCAATTCGCATCTGCTCCACTACATCAGCTGGTCCAACAATCTTTATACCGTCTCCCAATGAAAACACCCATCCAAGGAACTGTCTGCTGACATGAACATCTACATTCACAGTAAAGTGTTCATCATCTGCAGGGAACAAAATCATATTCTTTCCGAAACGGTCAATGATAACTCCTGCCAGGCTATTTTTTACCAGTAGTTTTACAGTCTGTTCTTTTCCTCCGAACATTCCAAAGCTTTTCTTCGCATAATCAGCCATGTCAAGCTTATTAAAAAACTCTTTTCCTTCCCGGTTCTCGTTTGACGAGCGGATATGAAGCATTTTATCTACCCGGTAATGTTTAATCTTCTCAGCATCCGAATCATAACCTACCAGATAATACTTTTCATCATCCCAGGAAAGTCCCCACGGACTGATATGATACCATGCTCCATTATGGCGAAGTTCTATTTCTTTTTTTACATTCCACTGATAGTATTGGAACTTTATTTTCTTATTTTCTGAAATTGCATTATGAATAGAGGGTGTCGCAAAATCATCAGATTAGATGATAGAGTGATGCCCTCGCTCTATCATATGTAAAAAATCGGAAAGAA